>NZ_JBHLUE010000019.1:240766-406422 GCF_042434095.1 Plantactinospora siamensis | reverse complement strand
CACCACCATGGAAGCCCTCAGAGCGCTCAAACGCCGACTCGCCCGCATCGTCTTCAACCTACTTAAAGATCAACAACCAGCCCTGCCGGACTTGCTTCCGGCAGCGGCTTGACATAGGAGCAACGGGTGCCCCGGATTCCCGAGCAGACCCTCACCGCGATCGGCCGGATGACCGTGGCGGCCACCGAGCTGGAGCACGTGCTCGCCTGGATCGGCGCGGACCAGGCCGGCGGGGACGCGGCCGCCGTCTTCGCCCGGCCCGGTGAGCCGTTGCGCGCGGCCCGCGGGTCGGTGCAGTTCGCCGCGCTCGCGCACCGCGAGGAGTTCATCCGGCACGTCGAGGGCGCGGCCACCCAGCTGGCGCGCAGCCAGTCGGCCCTGCGTGCCCTGTGGCGGGAGGACACCCGGGTCGATCCGGCGGTCTTCGATGAGATCGCGACGTTCCTGTTGCGCTGCCGGGACAACCTCCAGGCGTTGGTCGCGACCAGGCTGGGCGCAGCCGGCCGGTAACGCCCGGCCGGGCCGCGGCTCGCCCGGCCGGCACCCGGACGCCCGGCGGTCCCTGCCGGAACCCGGCCGGCGTGTCGATCCGGGCCCGGGCGGTTCGTATAGCCAGCAGGGCCGCCGGCAGGTCGCCGGTGGACCGCGCGAAGGGGCGGTGGCGGGATGGGTACGGTCCGAACGGTGCTCGGGGGTCGCGGGCTGCTCGAGTCGCCCCGCTGGCACGGCGACCGGTTGTACGTCTCGGACTGGTCCAGCGGGGAGGTGCTCGCCGTCGACCTCGCGGGTCGCCCGGAGGTGGTGGCCCGGGTGGCGTCACTGCCGCTGTGCACGGCCTGGGATCCGGACGACCGGCTGGTCCTGGTGGACTCGCCGGCCGGCCGGCTGCTGCGGCGCGAGCCGGACGGGACCCTGGCCCGGCACGCCGAGCTCGGCCGGCCGGGCTGGAACGACATCGTGATCGACGGCCGGGGCAACGCGTACGTCAACCGGGTCGGTTTCGACATGATGTCCGGCGCCGAGTTCCGACCGGGCTCGGTCGCGCTGGTCGGCCGGGACGGCGCGGTGCGGGACGTGGCCGACGACATCGCCTTTCCCAACGGGATGGCGGTCACGGCGGACAATGCCACCCTGATCGTCGCCGATTCCTACCGGAACGAGCTGGTGGCCTTCGACATGGCCGACGACGGCGCCCTGTCCGGCCGCCGGGTCTGGGCTGGGCTCGGGGATGCCGCCCCGGACGGCATCTGCGTGGATGCCGAAGGGGCGGTCTGGTACGCCGACGTGCCCCACCAACGGTGCGTACGGGTGGCCGAGGGCGGTCGGGTGATCCGTACGGTCGAGGTGGACCGGGGTTGCTTCGCCTGCGTGCTCGGCGGCCCCGGTGGCACCACCCTGTTCATCACGGCGGCGACCTGGCGGGGGGTGCCCGAGATGGTGCCGGCGGGCACCGGTCGGCTGCTCGCGGTCGAGGTCGACGTGCCGGGCGCCGGCTGGCCGTGACCGCTGCCGGCGCCCCGCCGGGACCCGTCCCGGACAGGCTTGCCCGGGCCGCGGATCCGGCCGCGGATCCGGCCGCGGATCCGGCCGTGGGTCGGGTCCGGGGGCAATCGGTTTCCGGTCCGGCCGGCGGACCGGGCGCGGCGGAGTCGGCCCTGCTCAGCCGGTGCTCCGCCGGGGGCCGGTGGTGCCGCGTACGACCAGCTCGGCCGGGAAGTGCACCCGGTGCGGCCGGTTCGAGGGCGCGTCGAGCACCAGCGACATGGCGCGGGCGCCCATCTCCTCCAGCGGCAGCCGGACGGTGGTCAGCGAGGGCTGGACGTCCGCGCTGAACCAGAGGTCGTCGAAGCCGACCACGGAGAGGTCCCGCGGGACCAGCAGCCCGAGGTCCGGCAGCGCGGCGAGCGCGCCGACGGCCATGAGGTCGTTCAGCGCGAAGATGGCGGTGGTCCCCGGCCGGCGCTCCATCAGCTCCACGCACGCCGAGCGCCCGCCGGCCCGGGAGAAGTCGGCGGTGCACAGGGCCTCGTCCGGCAGCTCGCCCCCGAGCCGCCGCCACTCGTCGCAGAATCCGGCGAGCCGGAGCCGCACGGTGGTCAGCTCGGCCGGTCCGCTGATCACCCCGACGTCCCGGTGCCCGAGATCGTGCAGCAGCCGCGCCACCTGGGCGCCGCCGCGCTCGTTGGCCGGCAGCACCGCGTCGTAGGGCAGGGCGTGGTCGCTGATCACGGCGACCCGGCCGCCGCGCTCGACGAACTCGGCGAGGGCGTCGCCCAGCCGCCCGCCGTCGTCGGCCCGGCCGCTGCCGGTCAGCAGCAGCGCGCGTACCCGCTGGGCCTGGAACCGGCGGACGTAGTCGACCTCGCGGTCGGCGTCCCGGAAGGTGCTGGCGAGCATGGTGAGCAGGCCGGAGCCGGTCGCCACCCGCATGGCCCCGGCCGCGATGGCGGCGAAGTACGGGTCGTCCACCTCGTGCACGATCAGGCCCACCACCGAGGTGGTGGCCCGGGCGAGCGCCTGCGCCGGGGCGTTGGAGACGTACCGCAGCTCGGCGGCCGCGCGGTCGACCCGGGCGGCCAACTCGGGGTTGACCACCCGGGTGCTGCCGTTGAGCACCCGGGATGCGGTTGCCAGCGACACGCCGGCCCGCTCGGCCACCTCGCGCAACGTCGCCGGGCCGCTCGCCCGGCGGGACCGGTCGGACCTGCTCTGGTTCATGGCCGCGAGCGTAGTGCGCGACCAAACGGTGGGCGACGCCTTGTCTTCGGCCACGCCGCCCCCTATCTTGGTAAGCGCTTTCCCATACGTAAAGGAGGGTGCCCGGCATGGCACCGAAGCCTCTCGGCATCATCATGAACGGCGTCACCGGCCGGATGGGGTACCGCCAGCACCTGTTGCGATCGATCCTGGCCATCCGGGAGCAGGGGGGCGTCCCGCTCGCCTCGGGGGAGCGGGTCCAGGTCCGGCCGCTGCTCGTGGGGCGCCGCGCCGACGCGCTACGGGAGCTGGCCGAGCGGCACGGGATCGAGGACTGGACCACCGACCTGGCCGCCGCGCTCGAGGAGGACCGGTGGCGGATCTACGCCGACTTCCAGGTCACCAGGGCGCGCCCGGCGGCTATCCGGCGGGCGATCGCGGCCGGTAAGGACATCTACACCGAGAAGCCCACCGCCGAGACGTACGCCGAGGCCCTCGAGCTGGCGGAGCTGGCCGAGGCGGCCGGGATCCGCAACGGGGTGGTGCACGACAAGCTCTTCCTGCCCGGCCTGCGCAAGCTCGGCCGGCTGGTGGAGTCCGGCTTCTTCGGACAGATCCTCTCGGTGCGCGGCGAGTTCGGCTACTGGGTGTTCGAGGGCGACTGGCAGGCCGCCCAGCGGCCCAGCTGGAACTACCGGGCCGAGGACGGCGGCGGCATCGTGGTGGACATGTTCCCGCACTGGAACTACGTGCTGGAGAACCTGTTCGGCCGGGTGGAGTCGGTGTACGCCCGGGCCGTCACGCACGTCTCCAGCCGGATCGACGAGCGTGGCCGGCCGTACGCGGCCACCGCCGACGACGCGGCGTACGGCGTCTTCGAGCTGGCCGGTGGGGTGGTGGCGCAGATCAACTCGAGCTGGGCCGTGCGGGTGCACCGCCGCGAGCTGGTCGAGTTCCAGGTCGACGGCACGCACGGCAGCGCGGTGGTCGGGCTGTTCGACTGCCGCATCCAACCGCGCAACGCGACGCCGAGGCCGGTGTGGAACCCGGACGTCCCGGATCCGCACGACTACCTCGGGGACTGGCTGCCGGTGCCCGACAACGACCCGGCGGAGAACGGCTTCAAGGCCCAGTGGGAGCAGTTCATCCGGCACGTTGTCGAGGACGGACCGCATCCGTACGACTTCCGGTCCGGCGCCCGCGGAGTGCGGCTGGCCGAACTCGGGCTGGAGAGCTCGCGTACCGGGCGGCGGCTCCGGGTGGCCGACGCCGGCGTCGGCGAGGCCGAGGTGGCCACCCGGTGAGCGAGGTCGTGCTCCTGGACCCGGACGGCCGGGCCAGGCCGTGGCGGCTGGGGCCGCCGGCGGCGCCCGGCCGGCCGGAGCTGCCGTTGCGGTCCCGGATCGGGTACGCCGCGGCGCACGTGGTGCCGCGGGTCGGCGCGGAGAACGTTCCCGGCGCCCCCGCCGACCTTGACTGGGACGCCACGCTGGCCTTCCGGCACCACCTCTGGTCCACCGGCCTCGGTGTGGCCGACGCGATGGACACCGCGCAGCGCAACATGGGGCTGGACCCGGCGGCCACCCGCGAGCTCATCGCCCGGTCCGCCGCAGCCGCCCGCTCGGTACGCGGGGCCCTCGTGGTGGGCGTGAACACCGACCACGTGCCGGACGAGGTGATCCCGATCCGCCGGGTCATCGACGCGTACGTCGAGCAGCTGCAGTACGCGGAGGACCAGGGCGCCGGCGTGGTGCTGATGGCCAGCCGCCACCTGGCCCGGGCGGCCGCCGGCCCGGGCGACTACGAGCACGTCTACCGCGAGGTCATCGCCCGCGCCGGCCGGCCGGTGCTGCTGCACTGGCTCGGCGCGGCGTTCGACGCCCAGCTGCACGGCTACTTCGGCTCGGCCGACCCGGCCGCGGCCGCCGACGTGGCTCTGCGGATCATCGAGCACGCCCCGGACCGGGTACGGGGAATCAAGCTGAGCCTGCTCGACGCCGGGGCCGAGGTGGCGCTGCGGGCGCGCCTGCCGCGCGGGGTGGAGATGTTCACCGGCGACGACTACCACTACGTGGACCTGATCGCGGGCGACGGCGAGCGGCACTCGCAGGCCCTGCTCGGGGCGTTCGCCGGGATCGCGCCGCTGGCCGCCGCGGCGATCGCCGCGCTCGACGCCGGCGACCCGGACGGGTACCGGCGGCTGCTCGGGCCCACCGAGCCGCTGTCGCGGCACGTCTTCGGGCCGCCCACCGCCTACTACAAGACCGGCATCGCGTTCCTGGCCTGGCTCAACGGCCACCAGCCGTCCTTCGCGATGGTCGGCGGCCTGCACTCCGGGCGCAGCCTGCCGCACCTGTCGGAGCTTGTCCGCCTGGCCGATGAGGCCGGCGCGCTGGAGGACCCGGACCAGGCCGCCCGGCGCTGGAACGCGCTGCTGGCGCTGCACGGGGTGGCCCGTCCGGTCCGGGTGGCGGTCCCGTGACCGCCGCGCCGGCCGGTGCTGGGGCCGCCGTGCCGGCGGGTGCTGGGGCCGCCGTGCCGGCGGGTCCCGTGACCGCCGCGCCGGAGGGTGGTGGGGCCGCCGCGCCGGCGGCTGGTGGGGCCGCCGCGTTGGCGGGCCGCAGTTCCCGGCCCGCCGCGCACCGGCGGTTGTCGCTGAACCAGGCCACCATCAAGCACGCCGGCCTGGCCGACGCCCTCCGGGTCACCCGGGCGGCCGGGATCGGCGCCATCGGGCTGTGGCGGGAACCGGTCGCGGCCGTGGGGCTCGACCAGGCCTGCCGGCTGGTGGCCGACTCCGGCCTGCGGGTGACCAGCCTGTGCCGGGGCGGGTTCTTCACCGGCCCCGCCGGGCCGGCCCGGCGGGCGGCCATCGACGACAACCGGCGCGCCATCGAGGAGACGGCGGCGCTGGCCGCCGCCGGCGCTCCCGGCGGCGCGCCGGTGCTCGTGCTGGTGGCCGGCGGCCTCCCGCCGGGCGACCGGGATCTGGTGGCTGCCCGGGAGCGGGCCCGGGACGCGGTGGCCGAGCTGGTCGACGACGCGCTCGCCGCCGGCGTCGTGCTTGCCCTGGAGCCGATGCACCCGATGTTCGCGGCCGACCGCGGCGTGCTGTCGACGCTCGGTCAGGCGCTGGAGCTGGCCGAGCAGTTCCCGGCCGCGGCCGTCGGGGTCGTGGTGGACGCGTACCACGTGTGGTGGGATCCGGCGCTGCCCGGGCAGCTGGACCGGGCCGGTCGCGGTGGTCGGATCGCCAGCTACCAGGTGGGGGACTGGACCACCCCACTCGGTCCGGACGTCCTGCTGTCCCGGGGGCTGCCCGGGGAGGGGCACATCGACCTGCCGGCGTTGAGCGCCGCCGTCGAGGCCGCGGGCTACCGCGGCGATGTCGAGGTCGAGGTGTTCAACGCGGCGCTGTGGGCCGACGACCCGGCCGCGGTGGCGGCGCGTACCGCGGTGGCTTTCGCCCGGGCCGGCGTGACCGGCGGCTGAACCCGCGGTTCGCCCGGCGCGCCCAAACTCCGTGATCCGCGCGATGGGTGGCGCGGGCACCGATGAGTCCGCGGGCGTTGCCCGGTCCAACTCCCGACCGGAACGACCGACTCATCGGGAGCACACCATGGGACTCGTCCACATCGAGCTGTTCGCCACCCTCGACCTCGTCGCGCAGGCGCCCGGCGGCCCCGAGGAGGATCCCGCGGGGTTCCCGTTCGGCGGCTGGCAGGCGCCCCTGCTCGACGAGGTCACCGGCGCTCAGGTGGGCGCCGCGTACGAGGGCACCGACGCCCTCCTGCTCGGCCGGCGGACGTACGACATCTTCGCGGCGTACTGGCCGCACCAGCAGGGTGGCGAGGACGGCGAGATAGCCGCGCTGTTCAACGGCGTCCCGAAGTACGTGGCCTCCCGCGGCCGGCCCGAACTCCCGTGGGCCGGGTCCACCCAGCTCGGCCCGGACCTGGCGGCCGCCGTACGCGAGATCCGTGACCGGCACGAGCACGTGCGGGTGGTCGGGAGCCTGGATCTGGTGCAGACCCTGCTGCGGGAGAAGCTCTTCGACCGGCTCGACCTCTGGGTGCACCCCATCACGCTCGGCGTCGGGAAGCGGGTGTTCGACGGCGGCGCGGTGCCCACCAACCTCACCCTCCTGGAGCCGCCGGCGGCCGGCGCCAAGGGCACCGTTTACCTGCGCTACGGGCTCGCCGACGGCACGCCCGGCACGGGGGACATGAGCGCCCCCGACCGCGGTGTCGGCGCCTGACCCAGACCCTAGGGCAGCACGGCCAGCGCGTTCTGCTCCAGCAGCCGGTAGCCGAACTCCCGGCAGATGGTCAACGCGGCCGTGCCGTACGCCCGGGCCTCGTCGAGCTGGTCGGCGCCACCCAGCCGCGCGGCCCGGGCCAGCCCGATCAGGGCCTGCGCCTCGGCGTGCCGGCCGCCGTCGCCGCGGGCCAGGGCCAGCACCTGGCGCAGGTGCGCGCCGGCCGGCTCGGCGTCCCCGGCCGTCAGCTCCAGATCGGCCTGCGCGAGCAGGGCCTGTGCCTCGACCCACCGGTCGCCGACCTCGCGGGCGATGAGCAGCGCCTGCGCGGCCAGGGCCTGCGCCTCGACCAGGCGGCCGGCCGCGCCGTTCCCGGCGGCCAGCAGTCGCAGGGTGTCGGCCTCGCAGCTGCGCGCCCTGGCCCGGCGGTGCCGGGCCAGGGCCTCCGTCAGGTAGCCGAGCGCGTCCTCGTGCCGTCCCAACAGCAGGTACGCCTCGCCCAGGCAGCCGTGCGCGGTGCCCTGCCCGTGCCACTCGCCGACCTGCCCTTCCAGCTCGATGACGCGCTGGCAGTACTCCACGGCCTCGGCCAGGCGGCCCTGCTGGAGCCGGATGTTGCCGAGGTTGGCCAGCCGGGACAGCTGCCCGGCGGTCCGGCCGATCCGGGTGTCGATGTCCAGGGCCTCGATCGTGTGCCGGGCGGCCAGGTCCAGCCGGCCCGTCTCGAAGTAGACGTGTGCGAGGTTGCTCAGCGCGCAGGTCTGGCCCTCGGCCCAGCCGCCGTCGCGGGCGAAGTCGAGCACCCGGTGGAAGTCCGCGATGGCCTCGTCGTACCGGCTGCCGCTCAGCAGCACGGTGGCCCGGCTCAGGTGGGCGGCCGCCTGCCCGAGCGGGTGGTTGTCGGCGCGGGCGTGCCCGAGCGCGGCCTCGGTGACGGGCAGCCATTCCGCCGACGGCGCCGTGAAGTCCAGATGCCAGCGCAGCTGGTCGGTCAGCCGCCAGGCGGCCTCCCGGTGCGCCGGCCCGGCCGACCGGATCGCCGCGGTCAGGTTGGCCCGTTCCGCCTCCACCCAGGCCAGCGCCTCGGCCGGGCTGGCGAACCGGCGCCCGGCGGCCGCGCCGAGGTCGGGGTCGGCGTCCGGGTCGGGGTCGACGTCCGGACCGGGGTCGGCATCTGTGGCGGGGTCGGCGTCGGGGTCGGGGTCGACGTCCGGACCGGGGTCGGCATCTGTGGCGGGGTCGCCGGCCGGAGCGGGGTCCGCGTCCGCGTCGCGGCGTGGGTCGGCAGCTGCCGGCAGCGGGAGACGCACCACGGTCGGGTAGAGCAGCCGGGCCGCCCGGTCCATCGTGCGCAGGTAGTACCGGTAGAGCCGAGCGAGGGCCGCGTCCCGGTCGGGGTCCTCGGCCAGGCAGCGCCGGCGGGCGTAGAGGCGTACCAGGTCGTGCCAGCGGTAGCGGTCCGGCGCGGCCCGTTCCAGCAGGTGGGCGGTGGCGAGGGCGTCCAGCAGCGCCCCGGCCTCGGCCACCGGCAGGCCGGCCAGCGCCGCGGCCGCGGGGGCGGCCACCGTGTCGCCGGGCGCGATGCCGAGCAGCCGGAACAGCCGGCGCGCCGCCGGGGGATGCGCTCCGTACGACAGGTCGAAGGCCGTGCCGGTGGCCGACATGGCGTCGCCGCGGACGCCCAGGGTGGCCAGCCGGTCCCCGGCGGCGAGCCGCCGGTTGTACCGGGCGACCGGGGTCGCCTCGGCCCGGAGGTTGGCCGCGGCGATCCGGATGGCCAGCGGGAGGTAGCCGCAGAGCCGGGCCAGCTCGGCCGCGTCCGCGTCGGCCGCGCCGGGCAGCAGGGTACGCAGCAACGCCCGCGCCTCGTCCACGGGCAGGACCTCCAGCGGCAGGCCGACGGCGCCCTCCCGGGCGGTGAGCCCGCGCAGCTGATCGCGGCTGGTGATCAGCACGAGGCAGCCGGGACCGCCCGGCAGCAGCGGACGCACCTGGTCCGGGTGGCCGGCGTTGTCCAGCAGCACCAGGATCCGCCGCACGGCCGTCACGCTGCGGTACAGCGCCACCGCCTCGTCGAGCTGCCCCGGGATCTGTTCGGGGGGCACCCCGAGCGCCACCAGGAAGCCGGCGAGCGCCTCCATCGGCTGGACGGCCGGCCGCAGGGAGTGGCCGCGCAGGTCAACGAAGAGCTGACCGTCCGGGAAGTCGGCCCGTACGGCGTGCGCCCAACGCACCGCGAGCGCGGTCTTGCCCACCCCGGCCAGACCCGCGATCACCACCGGCGGCGCCGGGCGCCCCCGGGCCACCGCGTCCAGGGCGGCCAGCACGTCGTGCCGGCCGGCGAAGTCGGCCACCGCGGCCGGCAGCTGCGCCGGCGCCACCGGGCGGACCGCGGGCGCGGCCAGCCCCCGGTCGTCGGTGAGCACCGCCTGCTCCACCGCCTGCAGCTCGGGACCCGGTTCGAGCCCGGTCTCGGCCGTGAGCACCGCGCGCACCCGCCGGTACGCGTCCAGCGCCTCCGCCCGCCGCCCGCAGCGGTAGAGGGCGATCATGAGATGCCGGCACAGCCGTTCCCGCAGCGGGTTCTCCCGGACCAGCGCGGACAGCTCCTCGACGACCTCGGCGTGCCGGCCCAGCTCCAGCTGCGCGCCGAGCAGCTCCTCCCGGGCGGCCAGGCGCAGCTGGTCCAGCCGGTCCGCCTCGCTGGCCACCAGCAGCGTGCCGGGAACGTCGGCGAGGGCGGGGCCGCGCCACAGCGCCAACGCGGCCTCGAGCTGCCGTACGCCGTCCGCCACCTGCCCGCCGGCCACGTGCCGCTTGCCGGTCCGCAGCATGCGTTCGAAGACCCGCACGTCGACGGCGTCGTCGTCGGCGGTCAGCTCGTAACCGGCGGGCCGGGTGAGCACGTCGCCGGCGCCGCCCGCGCGGAGCAGCCGGCGCAGCCGCATCACGTACCCGTTGACCGCGCTGGCCGCGGTCCGGGTCGGCCGCTCGCCCCAGATGTCGTGGACCAGGCGGTCCTTCGGGACCGGCCGGCCGGCCTCGGCCAGCAGCACCGACAGCACGATCCGGTGGTGCGGCGCGTTGACCGCCGTCCACCGGCCGCCGTCCCAGACGCGCAGCGGCCCCAGCACCTGTATCCGCACGAGCCGTCCCCTCGCTTCACCGCGGATTCATCGACGAATTATTCCACGTCACTACCTTGCCGAATCGGGGCGCCGGCCGCTCTTCGGCGTCGCCGACGGCCGGCATCGAGAGGAGACGCCTGCTCATGAGATCCGCGTTCCGTGCCAAGGAAAGAGCCTGGCGAGCCGTCGCCGGTCTGCTGGCCTCGCTGGCCACGCTCACCCTGCTGATCGGCGGGAGCGTCTGGGCGACCCCCCGGTCGCCGCTGACCGTCCGGGCCGTGGCGGCCACGCCCGGTCAGGACCCCTCGACCTGCGTACGTGAGATCGACTATCGCGGCGTACACACCAATTGGACCTTCGACCCCTGCATCCCGGACGGGCCGCTGCCGCCGGACGTGCAGACCGCGCTGGACGACGACTGGCGGGACGCGCACGACTGCCCCAGCGCCTCACCGACCGACAGCACCGCCCCGGCCGCCCCGGCTGCCCGGCGGCCCGCCGCCCGCGGCCGGCAACAGGCGGGCGTCCGGGGCTCGCGTCAGGACCGGCTCGGTGCGATCGGCACGGCGCTGCCGACCAACGACAACACCTGGACCGCCGAGCCCACCGCCAGCCCCAGCCCGACCCGCAGCGGCAGCCCGAGCCCGAGTGGTCCGGAGAGCGCGAGCCCGACCGGCAGCGCGAGCCCGACCGGCAGTCCGAGCCCGAGCGGCAGTCCCAGTCCCTGCGGCAGCTCCGACCCCAGCGCCAGCGGCAGCCCGAGCGGCTCACCGTCGGCGAGCGGGAGCGCCAGCGCGTCGCCGTCCGAGAGCGCCAGCGCGTCGCCGTCGGGGAGCGGCAGTGCGTCGCCGTCCGACAGCGCGAGCCCGTCGCCGTCGGACAGCGGCAGCGCGTCGCCGTCGGAGAGCACCAGCGCCTCCCCGTCGGACAGCGGCAGCGCGTCGCCGTCGGAGAGCGCGAGCGCCTCCCCGTCGGAAAGCGCGAGCGAGTCGCCGTCGGAGAGCCCGACGGCGGAACCGACCGACACGGCCACCGATCCGGGCGGCGGTGGTCCGGGCGGGGGTGGGCCCGGGGATCCGGAGCCGTGCTCGACGGCCAAGGGCGAGGACGAGGACGACCAGGCCCTGCTGGACAGCGCCCGCCGGGACCGGTTCTGCCCCGGACACCGGACCGACAAGCCGGTCGTGGTGGTGGCCACCGGTGACTCGGTGACCTCGGCGCACATCCAGAACGTCTTCCACCTGCCGCCGAAGGACTGCGCCGGCAACACGCGCCAGGACGATCGCAAGCCACCCATGCCCGGCAACGACATGATGTCCAGCTACGTGGGCAGGTACGCCACCGCGCTGAACCAGAACGTGGTGGAGTATTACAACTTCGCCCGTACCGGTTTCGGAACGCCCGACATCATCAACATGCCCAACCACCCCGACTCCTGCAACAACCCCTGGGACCGGGTGGCCTCGCCGCTCGGGCTGGCCGACCGGGCGATCAGCCAGGCGAAGGCCGAGAAGAAGGCCGCCTACTTCGTCAGCACGGGCGGGGTGAACAACACCAACTGGACCGACGTGCTCACCGCCATCGCCGAGTGCGGCCTGATGGACTACTACGCGTCAAAGGTCCAGAACCCCTGGAAGGGCGAGGTGGACTGGTTCGACGTCAACGGGAACCCGACGACCAAGGGCGCGGTCATCGACGGCGGCTCCTGCCATCTCAAGGTGACCGGCAAGATCACGGGGGCGGATTACGTCCACGCACGGATCCCGATCCCGGGTTACGACGGACGGTTCCGCCTCAACCAGGTCCAGCAGGACGTCACCGCCATCGTGAACAGCGTGATCGCGGCCGGTGCCGACAAGGTGGTGTGGATGGGCTACTACGACATCACCCCCGCCAGGCTCGATGTGGGACTGTTCGCGGAGACGTACCGCCTCAAGCTGTCGGACAAACTGCGTGGGTTGCTGCCGGGCCAGTTCGGTTCCGACCCGCGGTTCCTGATCGACGATGACTGGTGGCAGGGGGCCGTCCAGCAGTGGACGGCCGACATGAACGACGCCATCTGGCGGGGCCTTCCCAACCGCGCGGGAGTGACGTTCCAGCCCGCGCCCCGGTTGCCCACGGCCCAGATCCAGCAGACCGGACTCGGCGGCTGCCCACACCCGAACCTGGCCGGACACGGCGTGCTGGCCGACGCGCTGAAGAACGCGTTCGGCGACTGACAGGGGGTCCCGGGCCCTCCGCCGCGCCGGCGGAGGGCCCGGACCGACCTACCCGGCCGTCGGGTCCGGCCGCTCGGGCACGCCGCCCGGCACCGCACACTCCCGGCCGTGCCGACCCTAGCCGCGCCGGATGCGCCGGGCCGGCCCGCCAGCGGCGAACAGGGTGATACCGATCCAGCAGGCCCAGATCGGGTACGGGAGGGCGGCCACCCGTTCCATCCCGCCCATCCCGATGCCGGCGT
Source organism: Plantactinospora siamensis (assembly GCF_042434095.1). Taxonomy (NCBI): domain Bacteria; kingdom Bacillati; phylum Actinomycetota; class Actinomycetes; order Micromonosporales; family Micromonosporaceae; genus Plantactinospora; species Plantactinospora siamensis. Next base: position 393,878 of record NZ_JBHLUE010000019.1, on the reverse strand, counting down.
CCCGCTGGGCCACGAAGAGCACCGCGCCGGTCAGCGCCAGGAGGCCGGCGGCCAGGGTGGGCAGCCGTAACCGGCCGGGCGCGCCGGCCCGGGGAGCGAGGCCGGCCAGCGTCAGCCCCACCGGGCCGGCGCCCAGGACCAGCAGCGCGGCCAGGAAGTGCCAGTTCTCGTCGGCGTCGGCCGGGAACACGCCAGCCAGCGCGAAACCGACGCCGGCGAGCAGCAGCAGCGACCGGGCCACCCGGATGAGCCGGCCCGGGCCGAGGGCACGCCAGGTCAGCAGGACGCCGGCCGCCAGCAGCGCTCCGGTGAGCAGCATTCCGGCGTTCATGATGGGGTGCCAGGGCGAGCAGACGTACCGGGGCCTGGTGGTGTCCCATACTCCGCAGTGGACGTTGCCAAGGTCACTGATGTTGTTTGTGGCCCAGCTGTACGGCGGGTGTCGCCAGCCGAGACCGGTGACCAGGTTGGCGGCCAGGAACAGCGGCGCGGCCAGGGCCCAGCACAGCGCGCCCGCCCGGGCCGGGGGAATTGGTCTCATGCGGCCGAGCAGACCAGACCGGCCAGCGGGACCGCACTGGGGCTGGCCGCCGGGTCCGGGTGGGGCTGGCCGTACGGAGACCGAGGCGTCCGGGAAATCGTCATGCCTGACAGTCATGACTGTGACTGTCAGGCATGACCGTCCCGACCCGTACCGACTCCGACTGGGCCACACTCCGTTACGGCGGTGGCGGCCACCGGCGGTGGGCGGCGGTCACCGGCTGTCGGACCAAGGCCGTGGGCCGGGGCGCGATGAGACCTCAGCCGAGCAGGATGACCGTGTACCCGCCGAAGACCTGGCCCTGCTGGCTGGCCGTGACCCGGTAGACGTGCGCCTGCCCGGGCGCCGGGACCGCGTCGCCGGTGCTGAACGCGACCTGCTGGTCGTCGCCGACGACCTGGTGCTCGGTGCCGGTGACGCCGCCGGTGGAGGGCCCGCCGCCGATCGGAGTGGGCGGCGACAGCACGACGTCCCCGGTCACCGGTGCCTGGGCCGGGAAATGCCCGCGGGTGCCGGTGCGCAGCTGGAGCCACGGCATCTCGTGCGGGGCGGCGCGGTCGACCCGTACCTGGGCGGCCTCGCCGTACAGCGGGCCGACCTTCAGCGTCAGCGGCGTCGCCGGGGCCGGCAGCAGCAGCTCGCCGGGCCGGCCGGCGGCGCCGGACCCGGCCGCCATGACGTGGATGTTGCGCTGCCCGATGTGCCGGTTGAGCGCGGCGTCCCACTGCGGGGTGCCGAGCCCGTCGCTGGTCTCGTCCCAGGCGCGGACCAGCAGGCATTCGTGGCCGCCGTTGACGAAGCTGGGCACCCAGGCCGTCGGGCACTTCACCACCGCGTGCGACCGGGCGCTGCCCCGGGCTCCGAGCGCGACCACGGTGTGCCCGATCAGGTGCGCGCCCGCCGGCCCGATGCCGAGGGACGGGTCGCACCAGTAGAACTCGACCACCACGTTGGGCGCCTGGGCCAGCCCGAAGTTCCACACGTGCGCGTACAGGGTGTTGGGCTTGCCGGCCAGCGCGGTCTGGCCGAGTTCGGGCGGGACCGGCGGGGCGACCGCGGGGTCGGTGCCGGCCAGCAGCAGGACGTCCGGGCTCTCCCAGAACGGCCCGACCACCGGACGCGCGCCCAGGTCGCCCGCGTTGGCCCGGAGGAACAGGAACGGCAGGAACAGGTCGCCGCGCGGTCCCGGCCAGGTATTCCACGGCGGCGTGTCGAAGTCGCAGGGATCGAGCTGACCGCCGGGCACTCGGCCCGTGCTGGTGCCGTAGTGCCGGGCCGGCCGGTTGGGGTTCTTCCACCCGATGGTCGGGCCGGCCACGCCGCCCGATCCGCCGGGTCGACCGGCGGAGCCACAGCCACAGCCACAGCCACAGCCACAGCCACAGCCACAGCCACAGCCGCGGCCACAGCCACAGCCGCGGCCGGCGTCGCCGTGCCGGCATCCGCCGCCATGCCCGCGGTCGCCGTCGCGGTGCCCGCCGCAACCGTGCCCGCCGCAGCCGTCGGGGTCGCGTCGGCCGTGGTGGTGGCCGTGGTGGCCGTGGTCCCGGCAGCCGTCCCGGTCGGCCCATCGCCCGCCCGCCGAGCCGGAACCGTGGCAGCGGCAGTCGCAGCCCGATCCGCCGCCGTGCGAGCCGCCCCCGCCGGTCGAGCCCCCGCCCTGCGACCCACCACCGCCGGTCGCGCCACCCCCGGAGCCGCCCCCGCCGCCCTGGGAGCCGCCGCCCGAGCCGGTCGGGTCGGGGCAGTTCCGGTCGGCCGCGCCGGCCGGCTGGACGTCCGACCGGAAACCCCAGCGGGCCACCGCGGCACCCCAGCTGTCCGTCATGACGCACCTCCCGCTCGGTCGTCCTCCGCCGTTCCGTCGTGCCCCGCCGGGTCCCTGACCGGCACGTCCGCGGCCGCCCCGGCTCCGGACGCCGGGTCCCCGGCCGCACTCCCTGCCCCCGGGCCAAGCTCGATGATCACCGGTGGTGGCGGCGGGTCGACGTAGGTCAGCTGCATGGGTTCGGCGCCCTGCTTCCAGCGCGCGGTGTCCCGCCACGGCGCGGCCACCGGCAGCCGGTACGACTGGCCCAGGTCCGTCTGTCCGGTCTGGCCGCCGCGGATCCAGTCCCAGGTCAGGTACGCGTAGCCGCGGTCGGCGTCCAGGTTGAACTGGGTGGCGTAGTCGGTCGGGTTGGCCAACCGCCCGATCAGGTACGCGGAGAACGGCACCGGGTCGCCGAGCGGGCTGACCCGCCGTTCCGCGTGCCCGATGAGCGCCTCGTTGAGCTGGTCGGTCTGCCACGGGCTCTGCGCCGACTCGTAGCCGAGCCGTCCCTGCTCGTCGAACCCGGCGTCGGTGCGGAAGAACACCTGGTCCGGGGTGGTGCCCTCCGGATACGGCCCGGGCCGCATCGGCTTGTACGCCCCGGGCGGTCCGGTCGGGTCGCTCTTGCTCGGGTCGTACGTCTCGGTCGGCGTGGGGACCAGCGTGTTCGCCCCGCCCTGCTCGAACTCGCTGAACTGCGGGTACGCCCACGGGCGGTGGAATTCCCAGTCCTCCGGCGGCCGGCCGTCGGCGTGGTACCGCAGGACCGGGTAATACGGCTGGTTGGGATCCCGTACGGAGTGCGCCACCACGACGGACTGATCCTGGTCGAGGTTGCCGAACGGGTCGATGGCGTCGGCGAGGGCCTGCTTGAACGCCCCGTCGATGGTCCCACCCAGCGTGATCAGCGGCAGGTCGATCTCGTTCGGCCACTTCAGCTCGCCGTTGTCCGGGTACCGCTGCTCGGCGTGCGGCATGAGGATGCCGGTGTGCGCCATCACGTCGTGGGTCTTGGTGGCGATGTCCCACACCTTCATGGCGATCTCGTAGAGCCCCACCCGGACCGGGTAGGTGATCGGGCTCAGCCCGGCCTTGATGAGGTCGCCGATCAGCTTGATGACCGCCGCTATCTCCTTGGTGACCCACTGCACCAGCGCGATGAACACGTCGCAGACGTCCTCGACCGGGTTGTCGCCGTTCACCCCGGAGAAGTCGGGCGGCTGGAACAGGTTGGTGAAGTCCGACATGGGCGGGACGATCACCACGTCCGGCACCCGGGGCTTGGGCAGCTCCCAGCCGCCGTTGAAGTTGAGCTTGTACAGCGTGATCATCAGGCGGTACGCGGTGGCCACCTCCCAGGGCAGCGGGAAGCCCTTCGGCACCGCGAACGGTGGCGGCGGCGCGATGGCGTCCAGCAGTTCCTGGAACGGGCGGTCGAGGCCGTGGCCGGTCACCGCCCGTACCACCGCGGTGAGCTTGCCCTGGTCGATCTGCTGCTGGTACGCGTCGCCGGAATAGATTTGCGGGTGCGGGTGGTCGGCGAAGGTCTCCTTCAGCGCCCTGACGATCGACTCGGCCATCCACATCGGCATCTCGCCGTCCACGTCCAGCTGCTCCTTGCGTACCGCCGGGTCGTCCGACAGCGGCGACGGCCGCTGCTTGCCGTGCGGATCCTGCGGGGTGAGCTGGACCGCGAACCACAGCGCGGACGAGGAGACCTCGGGATAGTCGTCGGTCTTCCCCCACGGGTCGGTGGGGATGGTGCCACCGGCGCCGCTCTGCGCGTAGTTCCACGCGTCGATGTGGTTCTCGATCAGGTGGTGCCGGGTCGGGTGGTCCCGGTAGGGGCCGCCGCACTGCTCGTTGACGAACGAGTGCGCGATCGTGTCGGTGCCGATGTGGGTGATGTAGCCCAGCGCGTACGCCAGGAACTGCTCGTACCGTTCCTGCCCGGCGTCGCTGTCGTCGAGCTGCGCCTGCGCCTGGGCGACCAGCGCCTGGCACAGCGCCGACGTGCGCCGGTAGTGGGTCATGTCGCTCCACAGGAACGAGTCCTCCGGGAACCCCTTCGCCACAACGGTGTTCATCGCGCCCCACACGTCGGCGAAGGTGGTCAGCTCCTGCACGCCGATCGCCTCGATCGCGTCGAGCAGCTGCTCCAGGCCGGTCTTGAACTCGTTGAGCACCCCGCCGGTCAGGTCGTCCAGCAGTTCCGACGCGGCGTCCACCAGCGGGCCCACCGTGGCGTCCCAGACGGCTTTGAAGTCGTCCCAGATCTTCTGCAGCTTGATGAGGAACCGGATGATCGCCGTCAGGGTCGTGTCGACATCCTCGAGGATCACCAGCAGCGGTTCCCAGTCGTCCTCCTTGGCCGCGTCGAAGAAGTAGAAGACGGCCAGGGCCAGCATGATGTCGTCGGAACGGGGACCGAGCAGGTCGTTGCTCCAGTCCTGCGAGAAGAAGAACAGGTCCGGGCCGATGGCGCCGATGGCGGTGAACTTCTCCCACTTGCGCATCACCTGACCGCAGAAGACCGGATCGAGACCGGCCACGGCGTCACCGCCGCCGCCCAGGTCCGGCCAGTCGGTGAACGTGCCGCTCGCGAGCAGGTCGGCGACCCGGCGGGCGGTGTAGATGTGGGTGAAGTGTCCGGGCATGGCCGCCCCCGCGGGAAGTGGGTCGACGGGAGGTGTCGCCCTCGCAGCGTCGTCCCGGCGGGACCCGTGGGACAAGGGTTCTGCCTGGTCAGATCGAGGACTGAGTCGGCTCGCGGCTACCCGCGGGGCCGCGCCGGCGGGCTACCGCTGCGCGCGTCGGCGGATCCGGGCGAGCAGGCCGCGAAGCAGGATCACGTGCGCACGGCTGCCGAACACGAGGAGCCGGTAGGCCCGGCCCGCCGGGCCGGGGAACGCCGCCCGGCTCTCGGCGCGCAGCCGGACGCCGCCGGCGCCGTCCCGGTCCAGGTGAAAGCTCAGCGCGTACGTCGAGAACCGGTGCCGCCCCGCGAGCGCCAGTTCGACGCCGGGCACCGCGGCGACCACCCGGAACCCGGGCACGGTCGAACCCTCGGCCAGCGGCCGCGGTCCGGACGCCAACGGGTCGGCGCAGCCGATCAGCCGGGCGTACGCCGCGGCCCGCGCGCCGGAGAACGCCCGGTCCACCGCCTCGACCAGGATCGGCCAGACCGTTTCCGGGCCGGCCGCGATGTCGGTGCCGTGCTCGTCGAGGAACGGCAGCTCACCGATCCGGATCGGCTCCCCGCCGGGGTGGGCGCCGCCGCCGGCATCGTTCGGCATCGAAACAACCTCCCCGGACCGCGGCCCCCGCCGCGGGTCCCCGCACGATAACCGCTGGGAGCACCCGGGCCCCGGCGGGTAGCGTCGCCGGGTGCCCATCTCCCCGTACGTCGCCGGGTTGCGTGCCCACGTCGGCACCGACCTGTTGCTGCTGCCCAGCGTGACCGGCGTGGTCCGGGACGGTGCCGGGTGGGTGCTGCTGGTCCGCCGCACCGACAACGGTCGCTGGTCGCTGCCGGCCGGCATCGTCGACCCGGGGGAGCAGCCCGCCGACGCGGTGCTGCGCGAGGTGTACGAGGAGACCGGCGTGCGGGTGGCGATCGAACGGGTCGGTGGGGTGGCCACCCACCCGGTGGTCTACCCGAACGGGGACCGGTGCGAGTACCTGGACGTCTGGTTCCGGTGCCGGGCCGTGGCCGGTGAGCCGCGGGTCAACGACGACGAGTCGTCCGAGGTCGCCTGGTTCGCCCCCGACCGGCTGCCGGACCTCGACGGGTGGGCGCGGCTGCGCATCGAGACCTCCGGCGACCCGGACCGGCCGGCCTGGCACGCCCAGCCCGGGGAACGCCACCCGGCGCTCCTGCAGCCGGACGCGCTCTGAGCCCATGGTGACGCGCATGCATGACGACCAGCTGACGATCTCGGTGGAGACCGTCCGCGAGCTGGTGGCCGACCAGTTTCCCGACTGGCGGGCGCTGCCCGTGCGGGGCGGCGTCGGGCACGGGACGGTGAACGCGATCTTCCGGATCGGGGACTCGCTGACGGCCCGGTTCCCGCTGCAGCCCGGTGACGTGGTGGAGAAGCGGCGCTGGTTGGAGTCGGAGGCGGCGGCCGCGCGCGAGCTGGCCGGCCGTACCCCGTTCCCGACCCCGGAGCCGGTGGCGCTGGGCGAGCCCGGTGCGGGCTACCCGCTGCCCTGGGCGGTGCAGACCTGGCTGCCCGGCGTCCCGGCCACGGTGGCGGATCCGGGCGGGTCGGTCGGGTTCGCGCGGGACCTCGCCGAGTTCATCACCGCGGTCCGCTCGATCGACACCCGCGGTCGTACCTTCGGTGGCACCGGCCGCGGCGGCGACCTGCGGTCCCACGACGAGTGGATGGAAACGTGCTTCGCGCACAGCGGGCGGCTGCTGGACGTCCCGCGCCTGCGCCGGCTGTGGGCGGTGTTGCGCGAGCTGCCGCGCACGGCCCCCGACGTGATGAACCACGGCGATCTCATTCCCAGCAACGTGCTGGTCCGTTCCGGCCGGCTGGCCGGGGTCCTCGACGTGGGCGGCTTCGGTCCCGCCGATCCGGCCCTGGAGCTGGTCGGCGCGTGGCACCTGTTGGAGGCCGGGCCGCGGCGGGTGCTGCGGGCCACGCTCGGCTGCGACGACCTGGAGTGGAAGCGGGGCCGCGCGTGGGCCTTCCAGCAGGCCATGGGCCTGGTGTGGTACTACGACGCAACCTTCCCGGCGATGGCCGAGCTGGGCCGGCGCACCCTCGATCGCCTGCTGGCCGAGGCCTGACCTAGAAACCGCCCAGCACCCGCCGCGCGTCGGCGGCCACCGCCGGGGAGGCGACCGGGGACCAGGCGGCGAACAGCCGGCGCAGCGCGGGTCCGTGCCGGTCCAGCGCGGCCGGGTTGTGCGCCACGACGTCCACCTCGTTGACGATGCTCAGGTCGACGAGCGCCCGCAGCTCGGCGGGGTCGATCCGGTGCACCGTGCCGGTGAACCGGTCCGTCACCTCGGCGCTGTCGGCCAGCGCCGGCCAGCTCCGGCCGCGGTCGCAGGCGCCGTACCGGTAGACGAGCGCCTCGGCGTCATCCCCGACGAGGTCCCGCAGGGTCGCCCGCTCGGCCACGTCGAGCAGGGCCACGTCGAACCCGTCCGTGCCGTACGCGGCGTGGGTGAGGCCGGCCAGACACAGGTCGGGTCCCGCCCCCAGCTCGCCGAGCCGGTCGTGCACCCGGCCCAGATGGTCGTACAGGGTTCCGCCGGGATGGGCGATGCCGTCCGCGCCCCGCTGCCGCAACCACTCCCGCGCCCGTGCGCCGGTCATCGGCCCACCGTACGCCGCCGGCGTGGCCGACGCGGTGCTCGACCTCCTGGCTTCAGGCCGGTAGCGGCTCAGCCGGCCAGCCGTCGCCCGGGCGGGCGCCAGGCCCAGCTGAGCAGTGCCAGCACCGCGAACGTGGCCGGCGCGAGCGGGCCGGTCGGCTGGTGCGCGGCGAGGTGCGAGGCGGCCGCGCCGATCATGTTGATCATGACGCCGGCGTAGGCCCACTCCTTGAGCCGGGGCAGCCGGGGCGCCAGCAGAACGGCCGCGGCGATGATCTTCGCTGTCCCCATGATGGTGGCCAGGTAACCGGGATAGCCCAGCTGGATCATCACCGGATAGAAGGGTGGCAGCCGGAGCAGGTCCATGAGACCGCCCACCGCACACTCGGCGCCGATGATCCCGGTGGTCACCCAGTAGCCCACCGGGTGCCGGAAGGCCGTTTCGGCGGGGCGCGGCGGCGTGCCGGCGGCGTCGGGGGACCGTCCCAGGTCGGTGAATCCCGCCATCGGGGCCTCCTATCGATACGCTCCCGTTCTCTTTTATCGGTACGGTACCGTTCCGTTGGGGGTGAGGCAATGCCCGATGAGCCGACGGCGGAGCGGGAACCGATATCCCGCGGGGCGGGCGCCCGGCAGCGCGTGCTGGGGGCCGCCCTCCGGGTGCTCGACGAGCACGGCCTGGCCGGCTTCAGCATGGAGGCCGTGGCCCGGGCGGCCGGCGCGAGCAAGGCCACCCTCTACCGGCACTGGCCCACCGCGGGCGCCCTGCTGGTGGCCGCGATGGACGCCACCTTCCGGCCCTTCCCACCGCCGGACACCGGCCACGTACGCGGCGACGTGGCCGAGCTGCTCACCGCGTTCGTCACCCTGCTGCGGGACACCCCGTTTCCGCGCCTGCTCGCGGCCTTCATCGACGCGGCCGAGCGGGACCCCACGCTCGCGGCCCTGCACGCCGACCTCACCCGCCGCCGCCGCGAGCCGATGGTCGCCGCGCTGGTCCGCGGCAAGGAGCGGGGCGAGCTGCCCGACCGGCTCGACCCGGAGCTGACCACCGACCTGCTGACCAGCCCGTTCTTCTACCGGCGGTTCGTGGCCCACCAGCCGGTCCCGGCCGGTCTGGTCGACGAGGTCATCGCCGGGGTGCTCGGCCCCGAACCGCCCGGGCCGGGCTGATCAAGCGACCGGCCGCAGCAACGCGGCGATGTCCTCGGCCGCCGTGACCAGCACGCCGACCACCAGCCCGGCGACGCCGGCCACCAGCGCGTACGGCAGTTCGAGGCTGCCCGGCGCGGCCGCGCCGGCCAGGCCGAGTTCCGCCACGCAGACCAGCGCCAGGTTCCGCAGCACGTGCTTTCGACGCGGCGAGGTGCTGGAGGCGCCGAAGCAGCGGCAGGGGCGCCGTGGACCGGTAACAAGCGGGACGTCAGCTCGCCACCGAGCGAACCACCGAGACCGGTCCGCCGGCCAGCCGACTCCGTGCCTCGCGGGCCCGTGGATGGTCCACCTCGGACAGCAGCGCCAACGCCGTCGACCAGTCGGCACGGGCGCCCCGGACATCTCCGGCCGCGTGCCGGGTGTCGCCCAGCCGGATCAGCGACATCGCCGCCGGGATCGGATCGGCCATCTCCTGGAAGAGCCCGACCGCCCGCCGGAGGCAGTGGATCGCCGGGCGGTACCGGGACAGGAAGAGGTTGACATAGCCGATGGTGTCCCAGGTGTGCGCCTCGCCACGGCGGTCGACGATCTCCCGGTGCAGCCGCAGCGCCCGCCGGCAGAACGGCAGAGCCCGCACCGGCTCCCCGAGAAGGGCGTGACACCACCCGATCGCGTTGAGCGCGTTCGCCTGTCCGGGCCGGAAACCGGCGCGCTCGTACGACTGCAGCGCGCGCTCCAGGTGGGCCAGGGCGGCCCGGAGCCGGCCCTGCCGCTCGCACGAGTCGGCCAGGCTCATCTCGGCGTTGCCCAGGCCGGCATGGTCACCTAGCGATTCGTAGTGGATTACGGCCTCCCGCAGCTCGCGCCGGGCATCGTCGTGCCGGCCGAGCCGCAGGTAGGCCCGGGCCAGGCCGCGATGGGCCCGGCCCTGCAACGATTCGTCGCCGAGCCGGACGGCCGCCAGCAGGGCCACCCGCTGCACCCGCGCCTGCTCGGTCCACTCGGCCCGGCGGTCGTTGAACGCGGTGAGATGCCACGTCAGGTCGCAGACCAGGCCGTCGAGACCCGCCGCCTCGGCTCGATCGATCATCGCGGTGAGCACCGCGTACTCCGTGGTGAACCAGGCCAGCGCGGTGCGCGCGTCGGTGGGCCGGTTCGTACCCCGGGCGACGGTCCCCCCGGCCGCACCGGCCGGCGGGCGGGCCGGCTCACCGGACCGGACCGAGCCGCCGGTCCGGCGGTGCGTCGCGGCGCCCCCCGGATGCCGGTACGGCGAGATCAGGTCGTCGGCGGTGCGGGCCCACTCAAGGTAATGGTCGAAGACCCGGCGCAGCGCGGCCCGCCGATCCGGCTCCGGATCCACCGTCCGCACCAACTGGGCCGCGTAGGCCCGCAGCAGGGCGTGGCAGGCGAACCGGCCGGGCCGGTGCTCCACCACCAGATTTGCCCGGGCGAGCTGGTCCAGCGAGGCCCGCGCGGCACCGTCCGGTAGCCCGGCCAGCGCGGCGGCCGCCGCCACCGTGATGTCCGGTCCCGGGTGCATTCCCAGCAGCCGGAACAGCGCCGCGGCCGGTGGCGGGAGCATCCGGTAGGAACCCGAGAAGACGGCGCGGACGTCGAAGGCCTGATCCTCGTCGCTGAAGGCCGTCAGATCGTCCGCGCGGGCCTGCAACTCGGCGGCCAGCGCCGCCAGCGGTAGCTGCGGGCGCAGCCCCGCCCGGGCCGCCACGATGGACAGCGCCAGCGGTAGTCGGGCGCAGGCCGAGACCAGCTCGTCGACGGCCGCGGGCTCGGCCGCGGCCCGCGCCCGGCCGATGCGGCTGGCCAGCAGCTCCCTGGACTCACCGACGGTCATCAGGTCGAGCCCGATCGGCCGGGCGCCGGCGGCCACCAGGCCGGGCAGCTCGGTGCGGCTGGTGACCACGACCAGGCAGCCGGGGGAGCCGGGCAGCAGCGGCCGGACCTGATCGGCGCGGCCGGCGTTGTCGAGCAGAATCAGCATCCGCCGTCCGGCCAACAGGCTCCGGTAGAGACCCGTCCGGGCGCCCGGATCGGCCGGTACGCGATCCGGGCCCACCCCGAGCGCCTCCAGGAAGGACCGGACCACCTGGTCGCCCCGGACCGGGCCCACCGTCGGGTCGAAGCCGCGCAGGTCCGCATGGAGCTGGCCGTCCGGGAACCGCGCCGCCACCCGGTGGGCCCAGTGCAGGGCCAGGGTGGTCTTGCCGACCCCCGCCGAACCGGTGATCGTGCCCACCGCTGGCCCGCCGTCTCGTCCGGACTGAACGGGACCGGCGCCGTGCACCAGCTCATCGAGCAGGCGAAGCTCCGCGGCCCGGCCCACGAAGGCGACCGCCGCGGGCGGGAGCTGCGCCGGAACGACCGGCGGTGGCAATGTTGGCGTCGGCGGGCCGGCCGACCGAACGGCACCGCCTGGTGCGGCGCCGGGCCGGCGCTGCGGGGTCGCCGGCCCGGCGGCCGGTTCGAGCAGCCGTCGGTGGGCCTCCGTGAGGGCCGGACCGGGATTGACACCCAGCTCCGTCGCGAGCCGCTGGCGCGCGGCGTTGAACACGGCGAACGCCTCGGCGCGCTGTCCCAGGGCCAGATAACAGGTCATCAGGTCCGCCTGCGCGCGCTCGTCCAGCGGACGGGCGCGGGCGTGCTCCCGTACGGCCGGCAACACGTGCTCCACGCGACCGAGCTGGACCGCCACCTCCGCCCGCCAGGTGAGCACGAGTTCGGCCTCGGCGCAGATGGCCGCAACGCTGGGCTGTCCCGCCAGCCCGGGCAGGTCGGCGAGCGGCGGTCGCCAGAGCTCAACCGCCGCCGCGGTGAGCTGCCACAGCCGCTCCCGCTCGTCGGCGCCGCGCGCCTCCCGGGACGCGGCCACCAGTTCCCGGAACCGCAGCGCGTCCACGGCGACCGCCGCCGTTTCCAGTCGGTAGCCGGTGCCCACCGCCGGTAGCAGCGGACTGGGCGTGCGGGCGGAGCGGTGCGGCTCCAGCACCCGGCGCAGGTGCTTCACGTGGGTCTGGATGACGTTGGCCGCGGCGCGGGGCGGCTCGGCCGGCCACAACGCGTCGACGAGTTCGTCGCGGCCCACCGGCCGGCCGCCGGCAAGGGCAAGCAGTGCCAGCACGGCCCTGCGCTGAGGGGGTCCCGGCGGGAGTTCGCGGGCGTCCCGCCACATCCGGACGGCACCCAGCAGGTCGATCCGCAACGCGGCGCCCGGTGCCTCCGAACCCACCCGTCACCCCCGCCCGCAGATCCGTTCGGTGATCCGATCATCACGCTGAGGTCGTCCATTCTGCATCCAGTGAGCAGCCAACGGCAAGATCCACGATTGCGGCGGCGCTCGGTCTGGCGTACCGGTCTGCACGGGGGATGGCCGTTACTCTGCCTCGCCCTGATCCGCGTGGCCGCCCCCACTCTGCCCGACCTGCCGCAGCAAGTGGGACAGAGTGGGGGAGCACGAGCCGAAGCCAACTTTTGACTGATCGGATAAAAGTTTGGGACTGCCGGACGTGAAGCTCTTTACGTCTGATGCCTAATTCGACTACCGTCCGACCCAAGCACACTGCTTCGGAGGTCGTCGATGACGGCGCATGACCAGTTCCAGGACCCGCTCGCCGCCCGACTGCTGCGCCGGCTCCGCGACGCCGGCCCGGTGTCCCGGGCGGAACTCGCCAGCTACCTCGAGGTGCCCCGGCCGAGGCTGCTGTCCGAACTGGACTCGCTGCTGGCCGCCGGGCTGCTCTCCGAGGCCGGCCCGGCCGCCTCGCGCGGCGGCCGGCGCTCCACCCTGGTCGAGCTCAACCGCGACCTGCGGTTCGCGGCCGTGGACCTGGGCGCCCGCTCGATCGACGTCGAGATCACCGACGGGCGCCTCGAACCGCTCCTCTCGCACGCCGAGCCCGCCGACATCCGCTCCGGGCCGCGGGTGATCCTGCACCGGGTCAGCGAGATCCTGGCCAAGCTGCGCGCGGACGGCGCGTACCAGCGGCTGCAGGCCATCGGCATCGGGGTGCCCGGGCCGGTCAGCTTCCGCGACGGGCATCCGGTCTCGCCGCCGATCATGCCGGGCTGGGACCGGTACCCGGTCCGCGAGGTGCTCAGCCGGGAGCACGGCTGCCCGGTCGTGGTGGACAACGACGTCAACATCATGGCGATCGGTGAGCACTACGGGGGAGTGGCCAACATGACCGACAACCTCCTCTTCCTGAAGATCGGCACCGGCATCGGGTGCGGGATCTACCTCGGTGGACGGGTCTACCGCGGCACCGACGGCAGCGCCGGCGACATCGGCCACATTCAGGTCGACGAGGAGGGCCCGGTCTGCAGTTGCGGGAACGTCGGCTGTCTCGAGGCGTACTTCGGCGGCGCCGCGCTGTCCCGGGACGCCCTCACGGCCGCCCGCGCCGGGCAGTCGCCGGCGCTGGCCGAACGCCTGGCCGGCAGCGGGACGCTCACCGCCGCCGACGTGGCGGCCGGCGCGGCCGAGGGCGACGTACGGTGCATCCAGCTCATCCGCGACGGCGGCCGGCGGGTCGGCACGGTCCTGGCCGGCCTGGTCAGCTTCATCAACCCGTCGATGATCGTGATCGGCGGCGGCCTGGCGGGGCTCGGGCACCTGCTGCTCGCCGAGATCCGCAGCGTGGTCTACCGGCGGTCCCTGCCGCTGGCCACCGGCAACCTGCCCATCGTGATGTCCGAACTCGGCGGCCGGGCCGGCGTGGTGGGCGCGGCCGTGCTGGCCAGCGACATGTTCTACGGGCAACCGTCATGAGCGAGCGCAGCGAGCGAATCATTGAGCACTGTGCGCTGGTGCCTCATGGCGGGTCCGAGCGCAGCGAGGAGCCGACATGAGCGAGCGGAGCGAGGAGCCGACATGAGCGCGGCCGAGCGGCCGGTCGTGCTGCGCCTCGACGGCATCGTCAAGACGTTCCCCGGGGTACGCGCGCTGGACGGCGTCCAGCTCGAGGTGCGGGCGGGCGAGGTGCACTGCCTGCTCGGCCAGAACGGCGCCGGGAAGTCCACCCTGATCAAGGTGCTGGCCGGGGTGCACCGCCCGGACGCCGGCGAGCTGCGCTGGCAGGGCGAGCGGGTGTCGTTCGGCAACCCCCAGGCCGCCACCCGGGCCGGCATCGCCACGATCTACCAGGAGCTGGATCTGGTCGAGGACCTCACGGTGGCCGAGAACGTCTTCCTCGGCCACGAGCATCGCACCGCCGGCTTCGTCCGGCGCCGCCGGATGCGCCGGGACGCCCGCGCCATCCTCGGCCGGCTGGGGCATCCGGAGATCCCCGCCGGTCGCGCGGTCGGCCGGCTCCCGGCCGCGGCCAAGCAGATCGTCAGCATGGCGCGCGCCCTGTCGTACGACGCCCGGCTGATCGTGATGGACGAGCCCAGCGCCGTCCTCGCGCACGACGAGGTGGCCAACCTGTTCCGGGTGATCCGCGAGATGACCGCGCAGGGCATCGCGGTCATCTACATCTCGCACCGGCTCGAGGAGATCCGCGAGATCGGCGACCGGGTGACCGTCCTGAAGGACGGCCGCACCTCGGCGGTCGACCTGCCGGCCCGCGACACCCCCACGGCCGAGCTGGTGTCCCGGATGACCGGCCGGTCCATCGAGTACGTCTTCCCGCCGCGCGGCGCGGGCGTCCGGGCGCCCGGCGCGGCGCCGCTGCTCGAGGTGACCGGCCTGACCCGGCACGGCGAGTTCACCGACGTCTCGCTGACGGTCCACCCGGGCGAGATCCTCGGCATCGCCGGCCTGGTCGGCTCCGGACGTTCCGAGCTGCTCGAGACCGTCTACGGCGCCCGGCGGGCGCACGCCGGCCGGGTCCGGATGGCCGGCCGCACCCTGCCGCCGGGCCGGGTCGGCCCCGCCGTGCGGGCCGGCATCGGCATGGCGCCCGAGGAGCGCAAGAGCCAGGCGCTGCTGCTCGACGAGCCGATCTACCGCAACATCACGCTGGCCGGCTTCGGCCGGTACGCCACCGCCGGCCTCACCCACGCGGACCGGGAACGCGCCGTGGCCGCCCGGATCGCGGACGCCCTGGCGCTGCACCCCCGCGACGTCCGGCGCACCGTGCGCACGCTCTCCGGCGGCAACCAGCAGAAGGTGGTGCTCGGCCGCTGGCTGCTCGGCGGCGAGGGCGCCGATCCCGGCGATCCCGCCGGCGCCGTCGGGTCGGCGGCCGGTACCGCCGGGCCGGCGGCCGGTACCGCCGGGCCGGCGGCCGGTACCGCCGGGCCGGTGGCCGGTACCGCCGGGCCGGCGGCCGGGGGCGTCCGGCTGCTGCTGCTCGACGAGCCCACCCGCGGGGTCGACGTGGGGGCCCGGGCAGAGCTCTACCAGGTCATCCGCCGGCTCGCCGACAGCGGCGTCGGCGTCCTGCTGGTCTCCAGCGAGGTCCCGGAGGTGCTGGGGCTCGCCGACCGGGTGCTGGTGATGCGCGAGGGACGCCTCGTGCACGAGGCCCCGGCGGCGGAGCTGACCGAGGAAACCGTACTCGACCTCGTCATGGCGGGGTCGCTGCTGGAGGTGACGGCGCCATGAGCGAGCAACTGGACACCGTGGCCGGGAGCGGCGGCCCGGCCCGCCCGGTGTCCCCGGCGGCCGGCGGCGCACTGGCCCGGCCCGGCCGCGGCCGCTGGTGGCGCGAGGACGCGAGCGAGCCGGTACGCCGGAACCTGGGCCTGGTCGGCGTGCTGGTGGTGCTCTACCTGATCGGCGCCTTCGCCCGGCCGGACATCTTCGTGCACCCCGGTCGGTTGTGGAGCAACGAGCTCACCGTGCTCACCCAGGCCGCCAGCATCGGCGTCATCACGGTGGGCATGACCTTCGTGATGATCAGCGGCGGCATCGACCTGTCCGTGGGCGCCCTGCTCGCCCTGGCCAGCGTCTGGTCCACCACGGTGGCCACCCAGAGCTACGGGCCGGGCGTCATGATCCTGGCCGCGCTGCTCGTCGGCGCCATCGCCGGCCTGGTCAACGGCGTCCTCATCGCGTACGGCCGGATGGTGCCGTTCATCGCCACCCTGGCCACCATGGTGGCGGCCCGCGGCGTGGCGCAGAAGATCTCCGGCAAGCTGACCCAGATCGTCAAGGTGAACGGCATCAACCGGATCGCCGAGACGAAGATCCTCGGCATCCCGTTGCTGGTGCTGATCTTCGCGGCCGTGGCGGTGGCCGGCTGGGTGCTGCTCAACCGCACCACCTTCGGCCGCCGGACCGTGGCCATCGGCGGCAACCCGGAGGCGGCCCGGCTGGCCGGCATCAACATCCGGCGCACCCAGCTGGCCCTCTACGCCCTCTCCGGCCTGTGCTGCGGGATCGGCGCGGTCATGGTCACCTCGCTGGCCAACGCCGGCTCCTCGGACCACGGCAACCTGTACGAGCTGCAGGCCATCGCGGCCGCCATCATCGGCGGCACGTCCCTGTCCGGCGGCCGCGGCACCATCGTCGGCTCGGTGCTCGGCGTGCTGGTCTTCACGCAGATCAACAACCTGTTCATCGTCAACAACCTGCAGCTGGAGTACCAGCTGATCGCCCAGGGCGCGATCATCGTCGGCGCGGTCCTGGTCCAGCAGTTCCGTCCCGCCGCGCTCCGCCGGTCCACCCCCGGGAGCGCAGCGCTCCCCCGCTCCGCTCCCGGGGGCGGCTGAGCACCGCCCCACCCACCTCGGAACGTCCCGGGTCCGCAGTCGACCAGGGACCGGCACGCCGCATCCACTTCCGACCAGGAGGTCGTCATGACGCACGTCTCCACAGACCTATCCCGCCGCCGCATGCTGCTGGGCGGCGCCGTGCTGGGCGCCGGCACCCTGCTGACCGCCTGCACCTCCAACGAGGAGAAGCCGACCGGCGCCGCCAGCGCGCAGAACACCGCGGCGGCCGGCGGGGGCAACGCCGCGCCGGGGAAGTCGGTGACCATCGGCTTCTCCGCTCCGGCCGCCGACCACGGCTGGATCCGGGCCATCACCGACAACGCCAAGAAGCAGGCCGGCACGTACTCGGACGTGAAGCTCGTGCAGGTCGACGCCGGCAAGGACGCGCCGGCGCAGGTGGCCGCGCTGCAGACGCTGATCCAGCAGAAGCCCGACGCGATCGTGCTGCTGCCGCAGGACGGCGCCCAGCTCACCGCGGCCGGCAAGGCCGCCATGCAGGCCGGCATCCCGGTGATCAACCTGGATCGCGAGTTCTCCGACGCCGGCGCCTCGCGGTTGCTGATCAAGGGCGACAACTACGGCATGGGCGTGGCCGCCGGCACCTACATCGGCACCAAGCTCAAGGGAAAGACCGACGCGGTCATCGCCGAGATCGCCGGCATCGACAGCCTGCCGCTGACCCAGGAACGGTCCCGGGGCTTCAAGGAGGCGCTGGCCACCTTCGGGCTGCGCGTCACCAACCGGGTGGCGGCCCAGTTCACCGTCCAGTCCGGGCAGGACGTGACGGCCAACCTGCTGCAGGCCGCGTCCAAAATCGACGCCATCTGGAACCACGACGACGACCAGGGCGTCGGGGTGCTCGCGGCGATCAAGCAGACGGGCCGCAAGGAGTTCTTCATGGTCGGCGGCGCCGGCTCGCTGGACGCGATGGAACACATCAAGGCCGGGGACACGCCGCTGGAGTGCACCGTCACCTACCCGCCCAGCATGGCCGCCTCGGCCATGTCGCTGGCCCGGCTCATCGCGCAGGGCAAGGGCCTGTCCGACCTCGTCGAACTCCAGGTGCCGAAGCAGATCGTGCTCGCCTCCGAGACGATCACGAAGGAGAACGTCGACAAGTACCTGCCGCTCGGGTTCAGGTCCTGACCAAGGGAGCACCATCAGTGTCCGCACAGGAACTGCGGGTCGGCATGGTCGGCCACGCCTTCATGGGCGCCGCGCACTCGCAGGCGTGGCGCACCGTGAACCGCGTCTTCGACCTGCCGCTGCGCGCCCGAATGGTGGCCGTGGCCGGCCGGGATCCCGCCCGGGTGACCGCCGCCGCGGACCGGCTCGGTTGGACCGAGGCGGTCACCGACTGGCGCGAGTTGGTCGCCCGGGACGACATCGACCTCATCGACATCTGCACGCCCGGCGACAGCCACTGCGAGATCGCCCTGGCGGCGCTCGCGGCCGGCAAGCACGTCCTGTGCGAGAAGCCGCTGGCCAACACGCTCGACGAGGCCCGCGCCATGGCCGCGGCCGCCGACATGGCCCGGCTGCACGGGGTACGCGCCATGGCCGGCTTCAACTACCGGCGGGTGCCCGCGGTGGCCTACCTGCGGCAGCTCGTGGCGGCCGGTCGGCTCGGCGAGATCCGGCACGTCCGCGCCGTCTACCTGCAGGACTGGATCGCGGACCCGCAGTTCCCGCTGGTGTGGCGGTTGCAGCGGGAACGGGCCGGGTCGGGGGCCCTGGGCGACCTGGGGGCGCACATCATCGACCTCACCCAGCACCTCACCGGCCAGCTCATCAGCGGCGTGAGCGCCCTCACCGAGACCTTCGTCCGGGAACGACCGCTGCCGGCCGACGCGAGCGGGCTCTCAGCCTCGGCCGGAGCCGACAGCGGACAGACCGGGCCGGTCACGGTCGACGACGCGGCCGTCTTCCTCGCCCGGCTCTCCGGCGGCGGGCTGGCCACGTACGAGGCCACCCGGTTCGCCACCGGCCGCAAGAACGCGCTGCGGGTGGAGCTGAACGGGTCGCGCGGCTCGGCCGTGTTCGACCTGGAACGCCTCAACGAACTGGAGTTCCACGACACCACGGCGCCGGAGCCGGAGCGCGGGTTCACCCGCATCCTGGTCACCGAGCCCACCCACCCGTACCTGTCGGCCTGGTGGCCGCCGGGCCACATCATCGGGTACGAGCACTCCTTCACGCACGAGATCCGGGACCTCGTCGAGGCCGTCGCCACCGGGGCCGACCCCGAGCCGTCCTTCACCGACGCGCTGCGGGTGCAGGGCGTGCTCGACGCCGTCGAGCGCAGCGCGGCCGCCGACGCGGCCTGGACC
Source organism: Plantactinospora siamensis (assembly GCF_042434095.1). Lineage (NCBI taxonomy): Bacteria > Bacillati > Actinomycetota > Actinomycetes > Micromonosporales > Micromonosporaceae > Plantactinospora > Plantactinospora siamensis. The sequence continues at coordinate 375,027 of NZ_JBHLUE010000019.1, read as the reverse complement.
CCGGTGCCCGACGCCGCCGTCCAACCGTCCGCCACACCCACCGGGGGGAGCACCCGATGACCCGACCCATCACGCTGTTCACGGGACAGTGGGCCGATCTGCCGTTCGACGAGGTCTGCCGGCTCGCCGCCCAGTGGGGCTACGACGGCCTGGAGATCGCCTGCTGGGGCGACCATTTCGATGTGGACCGCGCGGTCAACGAGGAGGGTTACGTCGACCGCAAGCGGGAGACGCTCGCCAAGCACAACCTCGCCGTGTACGCCATCTCGAACCATCTCGTCGGTCAGGCGGTCTGTGACCACCCGATCGACCGGCGCCACCAGGACATCCTGCCGGCCCGGGTGTGGGGGGACGGCGATCCCGAGGGCGTGCGGCGGCGGGCGGCCGAGGAGATCAAGAACAGCGCCCGCGCGGCCGCCCGGCTCGGCGTGCGTACGGTGGTCGGCTTCACCGGCTCGGCCATCTGGCACACCCTGGCCATGTTCCCGCCGGTCCCGCCGTCCATGATCGACGAGGGCTACCAGGACTTCGCCGACCGGTGGAACCCGATCCTGGACGTGTTCGACTCCGTCGGGGTGCGGTTCGCCCACGAGGTGCACCCCAGCGAGATCGCGTACGACTACTGGACCACCAAGCGCGCCCTCGAGGCGATCGGTCACCGGCCCGCCTTCGGGCTCAACTGGGACCCGTCGCACTTCGTCTGGCAGGAGCTCGACCCGGTCGGGTTCCTGCTCGACTTCGCCGACCGGATCTACCACGTCGACTGCAAGGACGCCAAGGTACGCACCGGCGACGGCCGCCGCGGCCGGCTCGCCTCCCACCTGCCCTGGGCCGACCCGCGCCGCGGCTGGGACTTCATCTCCACCGGGCACGGGGACGTGCCGTGGGAGGACTGCTTCCGGGCGCTGAACACGATCGGCTACGACGGACCGATCTCGATCGAGTGGGAGGACGCCGGAATGGACCGCCTGGTCGGCGCGCCGGAGGCGCTGGCGTTCGTCCGCCGTCTCGCCTTCGATCCGCCGTCGGCGGCCTTCGACGCCGCGTTCTCCAGCCGGGACTGAGTCTCCCGGCCGGCCCCGGACCGGCGGCCTGATCGGGTGCGACCCGGGCGCTCCCGCCCGGGTCGCACCGCACAGGACCGCGTTGTCCTTGTCGGTCTGCCCGATGGCGGCCCGGATCAGCCCGCCGCCTTCGCCGAACCTCTGCTTGGCCGCCGCGAGCTTGCCGATGGCGCCAGCACGGCCGGTTGCTGGGTGCCGGCGGTGAGCGCCGGCAGGACTCCGTCAGCCGCGGGTGGCGGCGAGGAACACGAGCCACAGCAACGGCATGCCGAGGAAGCAGATGGCCCCGCCCAGCCGGGCGGACCGGGTGCCGCCGCCACCGAGCCGGGGCCGGCCGAGCAGGCCGATCGCCAGGTAGCCGGCGAAGAACGCCAGGGCCGGCAGCCCGCACAGCGACCACGGCACGAGCTGCCAGGGGATGCGCCCCAGGTCGCCCGGGCTCAGCAGGAACAGCAGCATCGAGACGCCGCTGCCCAGCAGGGCCGCGGCGGCGTACAGCAGGGCGTTGCGGGCCACCGGCGGGAGCCCGGGCAGCAGCGCGGGCCGGCCGGCCCGGGCGTGTGCCTCCGCGGCCGCCGCGTCGGCGGCGTCCGCCGCCACCGCGCCCCGCCGCAGCGCCTCGGCCGGATCCGGCACCGGGCCGGGGGCGACGTTACCGACCTGCGGCTGCGGGAGCCGCAGCGTGCCGGCCAGGTCGGCGAGGTGTTGACCCTGTACGGCGAGCCGGTGCGCCAACTCGTCCGCGCCGGTCCGCAGCCGCCGGTCCCGGGCCGCCTGCTGGTCGACCCGGGCGCGCTCGCCGTGCAGGATCTCGCCGAGCCGCCGGGCGGTCTCGGTGTACGCCGCCCAGCTGACCGGCTGGGGGGCGTACCGGCCGGGGCGTTCGGCGCCGGACCGCCGCGGCGCCGGCACCGGCGGCGGGTGCTCGCCGGGGTCGGTCACGACGCCGCCTCCAGCCCGTCCAGCGTGCCGGGCCGGACGTACGGGACGATCAGCGTCCGCCGGTTGTCGTCCCGGTCGATCAGCAACGCGCGGTTGGGCCGGGGCCGCCACTCCGCCGTGTAGTCGCCGAGCAGCGAGCCCACGTCGGCGGCCGGCAGGTTGAGCACCACCAGATGGGCGATCTCACCGCCGCCGGTCGGGCCGAGGTCCGCGGCGTACCGGCTCAGCGTGCGCCACCACCCGAGCAGGTGGATCCCCGCGCTCGGCCCGCCGGCCAGCACCGCCCGCAGGTCGTCGTGGCCCGACCGGTACGTCGTCGGGTCGCTGGCGGCCAGCAGTCCGCTGGCGGCGTCCGCGCCGAACACCACCAGGTACGTGGTCGTACCGATGGCCCGACCGGCGGCGCCGGCCCGCCCGGCCAGCCGACCCAGCAGGTCGCGCAGCCCGGTGACGTCCACCGTCTCGCAGTCCTGACCGGCTGCGGCGACCGCCGCCACCGTCGCGTCGGCGGCCTCGTCGGCGGCGGCCACCAGCGGCGCGACCACGAAGCGCGCGCCGCCCGGCTCGTGCTGCCGGGCCAGCCCGCAGGCCGCCGCGTACAGCACGTCCGCGCCCACCGGCGAGGTGCCGAGCACCCCGAGGTGGCTGCCGGGGGTGGCGTCGAACGGGAAGCCGGCGGTGGGCAGCCCGACATCCACCGCCCGGCCGACCACGGCCCGCCGGCGGCGTACCCGTGGCGACAGCCGGACGAACCCCGGATCCTGCTCGGGGTGCTGCTCGGCGTAGCCGGCGAACACCGCCGGGGGCGAGTCACCGGGCGGCCGCGCCTCCCACAGCCGGTGCCGCTGCGCGGTCACCGAGACCGTGTCGGCGTCCGGGAACCGCACCACCCGGTTCGACCCCGCCAGACCGGCCGCGGTGTTCACCACGGCCACCCCCACCGGCAGGTTGTCGGCGGCGTCGTTGAGCTGATCGAGCACGCCGCCCCCGCCGGCCAGGGCGACCCGCAACGGGAACTGCCCGAAGATCGACTCCGTCTTGGCGAACAGCGCCTCCACCCCGGCGATGGTCTGTGACGCCAGGATCAGATGGATGCCGTACGAGCGGCCCTTGCGGGCCAGCTCCTCCAGCAGCCCGACCGCCTGCCGGGCCAGCCCGTCGTTCCCTTCGAACAGCACATGGAACTCGTCGATCACCGCCACCAGCCGTGGCATGGCCACGTCCGGCCGGCCCGTGCGCAGGTCGGCCAGCTTGGTCACGCCGGCCCGCTTCAGCTCGGTGGCCCGTCGCGCCATCTCCCGGGACAGCGACCGCAGCACGGCCAGGCCGTACTCCCGGTCGGACTCGATCCCGACGGTCCGGGCGTGCGGGACCCACGACGGGTCCACCGCGGTCGGGGTGAACTCCGCGAACGACACGCCCTCCTTGAAGTCGAGCAGGTAGAGCGCCAGCTCGTCGGGGGAGTACCGGGAGGCCAACCCGTAGAGCACGTCCAGCAGGAACACCGTCTTGCCCGATCCGGTGCGGCCGCCCACCAGCCAGTGCGGCGTGGCGTCGTCCAGCGCCAGCACGGCCTCGCCCCGACCCTCCCGGCCGACCACCGTACGCACGCCGTCGATCGACGAGGCGGTCCAGAGCCGGTCCGGCATCAGCGCCGCGAAGTCGGTCGACGCGAGCGCCCGCGCCGAGCTGCCCAACCGCCGGCAGACCAGCTCCACCAGCTCGTCCGGCGGCCCCGGGTCCAGCCGTACCGGCACCGGTAGGCCGGGCGACCCCGCGCCGAACCGGTGCGGACCGGGCGGGTCCGACACCGCGTACGTCCCGTCCCGCAGCGCCGTGAGGTGGGTGGTGGAGACCAGCCGCGGCGCCACGGGCAGCCCCGGAAGCTGCGCCGGCGGATAGCCGGCCAGCAGCAGGTACACCCCGGCCGGCGGCCCCGCGTGGGCGATGCCGGCCAGCCGCGACCACTCGGCCCGCCCCGTGCCCTCGGGCAGCGCCGCGCAGCACACCAGCAGCACCGCCGGATCCGCCGCGCCGGCCGGCTCGGGCCGCGCCGGGACCGCCCCGGCCGGCGCCCCGGCGATCCGTCGCTCGGCCTCGGTCAGCACGGCGTGCAGGCCCGCCAGGTCGGTGGCCGTCGGCGGCCACGCCGCGGACTCGGCGAGATCCCGGAACGGCGCGAAGACCGCGCCGAGGGTGGCGCCGTCCACCGTGGCCACCCGCGCCGTGTCCTCGGGCAGCGCGGCCAGCACCCGCAGCAGCAACCCGCGCAGCCAGCGGGCCACCGCAGGATCCCGGGCGTCCCGGTCCACCGCCAGATGACCGGCCCCGACGAACGGCGCCACCACCGGGAACCAGCAATCGGCGGCGGGCACCGCGTCGCCCACCCGGATCAGGACCGGCCGGCCCGCGTGCTGCTGCACCCCGGTGGGCAGGTTCGCCACCGAGCCGTCGAGCGGGCAGCCCAGCCAGCCGGGGGCGAGCGCCGTACCCAGCCGGCGCAGCTCGGTCGCCAGCCCGCGTACCTGATCGGCGCGTCCGGCGGCGTCGAAGCCGGCCGGCCGATCGTCGCCGGCCCGGGCCCGCGCGGCCGCCAGGTGCGACACCGCCTCCCGGTGTGCCGTCACCGCCTTCGCGAACGCCGACGACACCGACTCCATGTCCCGCCACCCCGACCACGATGGACCACCATCACTGGCCCCGACCCTACCGAAGGCGGCCACCCACGGTCAGCCCCGGATTGCGCACCGTCTCCCGAGCCCGGTCGGGTCCGCGGGTGGCCCTGCTCCGGTCAGCCGGTGCCGGTCGGGGCCGCGGTCGGCTTGTTTCGGTCAGCCGGCTCGGGCCGGGCCCGCGGTGGGCGCGGCCGGGTCAGGCGGCTCGGGCCGGGCCCGCGGTGCCGAGCAGCGCGTAGAACAGCGGGATCCGGGCCTGCTCGTCGGGCAGCCGCCACCAGCCGTCGTCGGTCGGGATCATCTGCGGCCAGCGCGGCCAGGGCAGCTCCGCGCTCTCCCGCAGCCGCTCGATCCGGATGCCGGCGTCCACCAGCGCCGTGACCACCTCGCCCAGGCCGTGCGCCCATTCGTAGCAGGTGGTGGCCTTCCGCAGTTGCGGCCCGTCGGTGTAGGTGCGGGTGGCGTCGAGCTCGATGGCCCCGCGACCGGCCAGGTAGTCGTGGCGCAGGATCAGCTCCCGGTCCCGCGGGTCGCCCGGCACCAGCCCGAGGGATGTCAGCACCGGGTGGAACTCCACCACGTACGCCGCGCCGCCCGGACGCAGCAGGCGGCTGAGCACCCGCGCCCAGCGGGCGAGGTCGGGCAGGTAACACAGCGCGCCCTTGCCGGTGTAGACCACATCGAACCGCCGCCCGTCGAGGGCCTCGACGGCGTCGTAGACGTTCGCGTGCACGTACTCGATGTCCAGGCCGGCCTGCCCGGCGATGCGCCGCGCCTCCGTCACCGCCGCCGAGGAAAGATCCACCCCGACGGTACGGGCGCCGCGCCGGGCGAACGCGGCCGTCTCGGTGCCCAGGTGGCACTGCAGGTGCAGGACGTCGCGTCCGGCCAGGTCTCCCAGGTCCGTCCACTCGTAGCCGGCAAACCAGGACTCCGCGGGCCTGCCGCCAACGTCGTAGAAGCGGCTGGCCGCGTGAATGGGCGTCCGCTCGTCCCAGTTGGCCTCGATGGTGGCCATCCGTTGGCGGGTGGCCTGGTCGAAGTCGTCGGTCATGCCCTTATCCAGGCACGGCCCGCGGTCGATGTCCAGCCGGCGCACGGGCCGCGCGTGGCGCCCGCCCACCCGGTCGCGGCCGCTGGCTCAGCGCGAGCGGCGGCCGGTCGCGGCCCGGTCTCCGCCGGACCGGCCGCCCGGTCGCGGCCGCTGGCTCAGCCGACCGTTCTGCCGTTCAGCGGCTCGCCCGCCGCGTACGCGGGTCGCTCCACCGGTTCGGCCGGAAGCGCGATCGGCGCCCGGTAGCCGTCCCGCGCCGGGCGGCGGGCCTCGCCCGCCGCGATTTCGGACCGTTCCCCGTCGTCGGTCCTCGACCGATCGCCGCCGTCCATCCGGGACCATTCGCCCTCGTGCGTCCCGGACCGTTCGCCGTCGTCCGTCCCGGACCATCCGCCGTCGTCCGTCCCGGACCGTTCGCCCTCGTCGGTCCCGGACCTGTCGTCGTCCGTCTCGGGCCGATCGCCGCCCGAGGCACGCGACCGGTCGCCGCCGGGGGCGGCCGACCAATCGTCGCGGCCGGACCGGTCGTCGTCCGAGGCGCCGGACCAGGCTTCGGCGGTACGGGACCGCTCGCCGTCGGTCCCCGACCGCTCCCCGGCCGGCGGCTCGACGGCCGGCCGCTGGGAGGGGATCCGGCCGCGCCAGCCATCGGTGTCCGGCTCGTCGATGACCCGCGGCTCGTGGGGCTCGGCGGAGTGTCGGGCGGTCAGCATGGGGTACTCCGCGGTCTCCCCGCCGCCGCCGGCCGCGGCCGCCAGCACCGCGGCGGCGGCGAGGTCGGCCACCCGCTTGGCCTCCCGCTGCACCCGCGCCCGCACGTCCTTGGCATGCCGCTCGGCGAACTCGGCGGCGCGCCGCGCCTCGTCCAGCCGGCCCAGCTCGGCGGTCGCCTCCGCCCGGACCTCCTCGAGTCGCTGCTCGGCCGCGGCCAACTCACGCTTGGCGGCAGCGCTGCCGGCCCGCGACTCGGACAGCTCGGTCCGTGCTGCCGCCAGTTCCTCGCGCAGCCCGGTCAGCTCGCGGTCCCGCTCGTCGACGTCCCGCCGCAGCCCGGCGAGTCGCTCCTCGTGGACCGACACCTGCTCCTCGGCCCGCTGCTTCACCTCGGCCGAGTACCGCTGCGCCTCGGCGATCAGCAATCCGGTCTTCTGCTCGGCGGCGATCCGCTGGCTCGCCAGCTCCCGCTCGGCCGCCTCGCGGTGGTCGGCCAGATAGCGCTCGGCCGCGGCGCGCCGGTCGGCGATCTCCCGTTCCACGCTGGCCTGCCACTGGGCCAGCTCCTGCTGGCTCTGCTCGCGGGCCGCCGTGGTCTCCTGCTGGATCTGCGCCCGGGCGGCCTTCATCAGCGCCTCGGCGGCGGCCCGCGCCTGCTCGACCTGCTCCGCGCTGGCCTCGCCGATCCGCTTGGCCTCCTCCTGGGCGGTACGCAGCGCGGTCTCGCCGTCCGCGCGCAGCTTCTCGGCCCGCTCCCGGGACCGGTCCAGCTCCGCCTCGGCCCGCGACCGGTCCTCCGCGAGGGCCTTCTCCTGCGCCGCGCGCCGGGCCGCCAGCTCCTCCGCCAGCTCCCGCTCCGCGGTCTCGGCCCGCTCGCGGGCCTCGGCGAGCACCTTCTCCGCCTCGCTCTGCAGGTCGGCGGCCCGGTGGGCGGCCATCTCCTTGATCACCCCGGCCTGCTTCTCGGCCAGGTCGAGGATCTGGTCGACCATCGGACCGAGGTCCCGGAAGGTGGCCCGGTCCGGCATGCTCGGCCGGCGCCGCAGCTCGGTCAGCTCGGCCCGCAGCCGCTCGTCCTGCCGGCTCTGCTCCCGGAGCTGGTCGGCCAGCTTCCGGGCCTGTTCGGCCGCCCGGCCATGCTCGAGGTTCACCGCAGCCAACCGGCTCTCGGTCTGCTCGACGTACCGGTCCACCTGGCGCTTGTCGTAGCCCCGCAGCCCGACCTCGAAGTTCGGCCGCGCGGCGAAGTCGTCGAAACCTGTGAACGCTCCGTCGCTGGTGGACATGCGCCATCCTCCGTAGGATCCCGGCCGCCCGCCGGGGACGGCCGGCGGGCCACGATGAGGCGCAACGCTACCGCCGTTCGGGTCGGGACGCGGGACCCGCCTCCCGTACCCGGCCGGCGCGTCGTCCCGCCCGCACCGTGCGTTACTCCCCGGCTCCTCGCCGACAAGCACCGGACACCGATCAGTCGTAGCCGTACGGCTCGCGCGGCCGGTACGGCGCATCGAGCCGGCGCGTCTCGTCGGCGCTCAACCGCAGTTCGGCCGCGGCCACCGCGTCGTCGAGATGCCCCATCCGGGTCGCCCCGACGATCGCCGCGGTCACGGCCGGTCGGCCGAGCACCCAGGCCAGGGCGATCCGCGCCGCGGTCGCCCTGGCCGCGAACTGGGCGCAGGCGAACTGCCACGTCCGCATCAGGGACGCGCCGACGTACCGGACCTTGCCGTCACGCCGGCATCGACGGCGTGCCGCACGATCGGTTCCGCCGCTTCCTCGTCGAGATACCACGGGACGCTTGCGGGATTCCCGTAGCTCATCATGCCGAGCGCGATCCGCGAGACACGGATTCCGGACGAGCCGAGCCGGACGTACCGCATCTCAGCTCCCGCTCCGGGTGGGGCGGTGGATGGCCAGCCCGGCGGTCACCAGGACGATTCCGAGCAGGTCCCCGGCGGTGGGCACCTGGCGCAGCACCAGCGCCCCGAGCACCGTGGCGCTCGCCGGAAGCAGGCACAGCATCAGCGCGAAGCTGGACCGGGGCAGCCGAGCCATCGCCAACTGGTCGGTGACGTACGGGATGACCGACGAGCAGACTCCGACGGCCACCGCGGCGAGCAGCAGGCCGGGCCGCCGGAACGCCGGCGCGGCCGGACCGACGCCGAGTGGCGCCGCCGCTACGGCGGCCACCAGCATCGCCGCGCCGAGCAGATCCAGTCCCCGCCGGCGGGTGCCGTCCGGCGCTCCGGCGTTGGCGGCCCGGTGGGCCAGGGTGACATACAGCATGAACAGGGCGCAGTTGGCCAACGCGAGCGCGAAGCCCAGCGGGCTGCCGCCGAGCCGGACGTCGGCGAGGACGCCGACGCCGCCGGCCGCGAGCGCCACTGCCAGCAGATTGCGACCGGTACGAGCGCCCGCGGCGGCCAGGGCGAGCACGCCGAGAAACTCGATCGACCCGACGGTGGCCATCGGCAACCGGGCGATCGCGAGGTAGAAGACCAGGTTCATGCCGGCCAGGGTCAGCCCGAGGGCGAGCACCAGGCTCAGCCGACCGCCGCTCGTTGCCTGGGTCTTTGTGGTTGCCTGGCCGCCCGTGGTTGCCCGGCGTCGCCGGGCCGGTGGCTGGGGTCGGCGGGAGAGTGGCCGGAGCAGCCGCCATGGGTGGCGCCAGGCCGCGAAGACCAGCGCCGCGCTGGCCATCCGGAGCCACGCCACGCCGCGGACGTCGATCCGGCTGAACAGCAGGACCGCCATGGCCGGCCCGAGGTAATGGAAGACCGCGCTCACAGCCAGGATCACCGGAACCGGAACGCCGCCCGCCGGCCCCGGAGGATGGTCTCGGGTCACCATGGCATCCTCCGGTGGTACGCGCGGCCACTGAAGGGCAGGATGAAGGCGCGGATCCCCAATCTCCTGGAATTTGAAGGACGGATGCCATGACTTCCTTGACCGGTCCGGTGCCCGGCCTGGATGAGGTGAATCTTCGTCTGCTTGCCGAGCTGCAGACTGATCCGCGGTTGTCCATGTCCGAGCTGGGCCGTCGGGTCGGCATGTCGGCGCCGGCCGTGACGGAGCGGGTTCAGCGTCTGGAGGCGGCCGGAGTGATCGTCGGCTACCGCCTCGAGCTCGACCCGGCCGCGCTGGGCCTGCCGGTGGCCGCCGTGGTGCGGATCCGGCCCGGCCCCGGGCTGCTGACCAAGCTGGCCGACGCGATCCGGGAGACGGCAGAGGTGGTCGAGTGCCACCGGATCACCGGCGAGGACTGCTTCGTGCTCAAGATGCACGCACCGTCGATCGGGGACCTCGAATCCCTCCTGGACACCTTCCTGATGTTCGGCCAGACCACCACGTCCATCGTGGTCGCCACGCCCGTGCCACCGCGGCCGCTGCCGCTGCCGGCGCCGCCGCGATCGCCCCGGGCCGAGCCGGCCCCGTCCGGGCCGGGCCGGGCCGGCGGGAGAACGGGGCTCACCCGGCCGCGGCGGGGTTGACGAACAGCGGCGGGGCCGGCGCGAGACGGTGCGCCATGCCGCCCGGACACCGCCGCCCGCGGTCCGCAGTCAGCCGGCGTAGGCGGCCGCCACCCGCTTGGGCACCACCATCCGCCAGGAGTCCAGCACCAGCTCCCGCATCTCCTCCTCGTCGAGCTCGGCGAGCCACACCTCGAGCCAGTTGAACCGCAGGTCCGAGGGCCGGGGGAGGAAGAACTTGGCGGGCTCGGCCGCCACCAGCGCGTCCCGCTCCTCCTTCGGAAAGCCGAAGCCCATCGACAGCTCGTCCGGGGCGATGCTCAGGTAGACCAGGCGGCCCACCCGGAATTTCACCCGGTCCCGGATCAGATGTCGCTCACTGCGCGGCAGAGTCAGGGCCAACTGCTCCACGTCCCGGGCCGTCACCATGCGCCTGTCCCTTCGACGCCAGCACCGTAGACCGCCGGTACGACACCGGCGCCGATCCGGAACCGGTGCCCGGTCGTGGCGGCACGTCGTAACCGCCGACCGTGCACCGGCCTCAGTCCGGTAGCAGCGGCATTTCCGGGCCCGACTCGCGGCCCAGCAGCGCCGCCCGGGTGAGGGCCGCGGAACCGAACCGGTCTCGCACGGCGTCCACGGCCGCGTCCAGCTCGGCCCCCGGATGAGCGTCGAACGGCAGCGGCGGCTGCACCTCGTGGCCGTCCAGGTTGCCCACCGACACGCCGAGCAGAGTCACCCCGCGCCGGTCGATCTCGGGCAGCGCCGTCCGCAGCAGCGCTCGCGCGGCCCCCAGCACCACCGCCGTGTCGGCGCTCGCCTTGGCGAGGGTGCGGGACCGGGTGGCCCGGCGATAGTCGGCGAACCGCAGTCGCAGCACGACCGTCCGCCCCGGGCGGCCCGCCGACCGCATCCGCCGGGTCACCCGATCGACCAGGCCGGCCAGGATCGCGTCCAGCTCGGCCGGTGAGCGGGGCCCCAACCCCAGGGCGTGCTGGGCACCCATCGACCCGCGTCGGTGGCCCACCCGTACGGGCCGGGGGTCGCGGTTGTGCGCCAGCGCGTGCAGGTGCCGCCCCGCCGCCGCGCCGAGCAGCGACACCAGGGCCGACTCGCCCAGCCGGGCGACGTGGCCGACCGTACGGATCCGCCGGTCCCGCAGCCTGGCCGCGGTGACGGGACCGACCCCCCACAATCGTTCCACCGGAAGCGGGTGCAGGAAGTCCAGCTCCCGTTCGGGCGAAACCACGAGCAGGCCGTCCGGCTTGGCGACGCCGCTCGCGACCTTGGCGAGGAACTTGGTCCGGGCCACCCCGACGGTGATCGGCAGGCCCACCCGGTCCCGGACGGTCCGCCGCAGCCGCGCGGCGATGTCGACGGGCGCGCCCGCGAGTCGGCGCAGGCCGCCCACGTCCAGGAACGCCTCGTCGATGGACAGGCCCTCCACCAGCGGCGTCGTGTCCCGGAAGATGTCGAAGACGGCCCGGCTGGCCGCGCTGTACGCCGACATCCGCGGTGGCACCACCACAGCGTCCGGGCAGAGCAGCCGCGCCTGACGACCGCCCATCGCGCTGCGGATCCCGTACGCCTTGGCCTCATAGCTCGCCGCGAGCACCACGCCACCCCCGACGATCACCGGCCGGCCGCGGAGCCGGGGATCGTCGCGCTGCTCGACCGAGGCGTAGAACGCGTCAAGGTCGGCGTGCAGAATGCTGGCGTCCGGCGACACGAACATATGTTCGCATAGAACCGGCTGACCTGCGAGGACTTCCCTGGCCTGACGGCGGCCACGCCTCCCCGCCCGCGGACGTTCGCCGGGTGGGCGCGGAGCGAGGTTTGCCGGCGGGCCGTCCCGGAGAGGGCAGGAGACGCCGCGGCGACGAACGGGGGTGCGGCATGAACCGGGTGATGGCGGCCATGGCCGTCGTTGTGGGGATCCTCGCGATGATCCAAAACAAGCGCTTCGGTGATGCGGGGATCGAGACGAGCCGGCGCTTCTACCGCATCGACCTGCCGCCCGGCACGCGCCGCCGCGCGTTCACCATCTGGTACGGCCGGATCCTGGCCGTTGTCGTCGGCGCCGCCATGGTCGTGCTCGGCACTCTCGGCGCGGTGGGCGTGATCCACCCGCACTGAGCGCGGCGGAGTCGGTCATCATGGGAACACTGCCCTAAGCAACCATCGAGGGCGCGCCCCCCGGTCGAGCCGGTGATACGTGATACTTAGCAAACATCGCGTTTGAGCCGGCCAGATGTGGGGCAGAGGCAGCGCCAGTAGCGATCGTGGTGTCAGTCGACGAGAGGCAGCTCCGTGTCCGATCCTGTCCGCACCTCCGGCGAGCCCACCGCCGTTCCGGAGGGAGTCACCGATTCCTTGCTGTGGCGCCTCGCCACCCGCGTCGCCGCCGAGCATCGGCTGGACGCCGACGGCCGCTGCCACAACCTGCAGTGCCACTCCACCGAGGGCCCGTGCGCCGCGGCGAGGTGGGCCGAGCGCGCCCTACGCGTCTCCGGAGGCGCCCCCGCTCACCCCGACGTCCACGCTGGCGGCGCGGCCTCGGGCGGGGCCGCGCGGCCGGCCGCCCGCACCGAGGCTCCGGCCGCCTGGTCGGCGCCGCGGTCCAGCGCCGCCTGACAGCACATCGCCGCCCGCGGCTTGCTCCGGTCGGGCCACAGCGGTCCAGCGCCGTCTGACATCCCTGCGGTTCCGTGGCGGTTCGGGCCGGGCTTCCGTGGCGGAGGGCCGCCCGACGGCGCCGGCGTCCGCGGCCGTTCGGCTCGGATCTCAGTCGGTGGGCGGTCCGGCCGCGATCCGGGACATCGCGGCCGCCGGGCCGCCGCGCCACCATCCGGTCGCCTCCACCCACCAGGTCAGGCCGGCCTCGACGTACGGCTGGAGCACACCGGCCGCTTCGGCGCCGGTGGTCGCGCCCTCGACCGCGATCTCCACCGGGTCGGCGGACCGGGCCCGGACGAATTCGGCCGCCGCGGCGAAGTCGGCGGGCGCGACGTTGCGGGTTCGCTGCTCGGCGAACGTCGGCATGACGCCGTCGAACCTGGCCGCCCGGCGCAGCCCCGCGGTGTTCGGCCAGCGACCGCCGCACCAGATGGGTACGCCGGGCACGCCCCAGTCGGTCCACAGCTCCGTCAACCGAGCCAGCTGTCGGTCCAGCGTCCGACCTCGGGCGCGAAGGTCGGGATCGAGCCCGAAGTCCGCGTACTCCCGGTCCATCGAGCCGATGGTGGCCAGCAGCGTGAGTCGCCGTCCGGACAGCTCGTCGATGGCGGCCGCGTCCCGGGCGACGTCCTGGACCTGCCGCCGGGGAAGCGCGACGGTCAGGATGATCCGCAGCCGCGTGGTGGCGCCGGCGATCGCCGCCGCGGCCACGGTGGAGCTGGTCACCGGCCAATCCGCACGGTGGTAGAGGAGGTGGTCCCACAGGTGGACGCCGTCCCATCCGTACCGTTCCGCCGCGGTGGCCAGGTCCAGCAGGGTCTGGGGGGCGCCGAACTCGCCGACGGTGGGCAGGCCGATCGCGTATCGGGCAACCATGCCCGGAGACGGTAGCGGCCGCCCGGGCTCAGGCCGCGCTCGGCGTCAGGTGCTCGGCGAGCACCCGGAGGTACGTCGTGCGGGCCGCACCGTGCCGGTGGACTCCGGCGTCGGTGGGCGCCACGAAGACCCCACGCCGGTCGGCCTGGCAGAGGGCGCGCTCGACCAGCCCGGCGCGTTCGAGCCGGGCGACCGTCCGGGACAGGGCGCTCTGGCTCAGGTACATCTGCCCGGCCAGGTCCTGCATGCGGCGCTGATCACAGCCGGCCGACACCAGCCGGTCGAGCGCCTCGAACTCACTGAGCGTGAGGTCGTGCCCGTCGTGCAGTGCACGCTCCAGTTGGCCGGCCACCTCGTTGTAGCAGGTCAGCAGCGCCCGCCAGCGCTCAATCAGGTGGGCCTCGGCGATCATGTCGGGCATCCTACCCGGATGAGGGGCAACTATGCACCTACAAAAAATGCCGACGCATCAAGTGCATGGACATCACATGCACGCGCATATAACGTTCGCCGGGTGACCGTTACCGACACCACCACCCGCCCGGCGTCGCCGGCGGCGGGCCCCGTACCCGTCCCGTCCGCGACCCACTGGACCCCACGGTTGCGCGGCGTGCTCGGCGTGCTGTGCGCCGTCCTGTTCCTCGACGCGCTCGACGTCTCCATGGTCGGGGTGGCACTGCCGTCCATCGGCACCGAGCTCAACCTTTCCACCACCTCGCTGCAGTGGATCGTGAACGGCTACGTCCTCGGCTATGGCGGCCTGCTCCTGCTCGGCGGCCGGGTCGCCGACCTGCTCGGCCGGCGCCGGATCTTCCTGATCGCCCTGGCGGCGTTCGCCGCCGCCTCGCTGCTCGGCGGCCTGGTGGACGACGGGACGCTGCTGATCGCCACCCGGTTCGTCAAGGGCCTGGCCGCCGCGTTCACCGCGCCCACGGCGCTGTCCATCCTCACCACGACGTTCCCGGAGGGGCCCGCCCGCAACCGGGCGCTGTCGATCTTTTCGGTCTTCGGCGCCAGCGGCTACTCGTCCGGCCTGGTCATGGGCGGCCTGCTCACCGGTCTGGGCTGGCGGTGGACCTTCCTCATCCCCGTACCCATCGCGATCGCCGCGCTGACGGCCGGCCTCGCCCTGATCCCCCGGGACCGGCCGGCCGCCGAGGGCGGCCACGACCTGCTCGGCGCCGCCACGCTGACCGGCGGCATGATGCTGGCCGTCTACACCGTGGTCTCGGCGCCCGACCGCGGCTGGACCGACCCGGTCACCCTCGGCTCCGCGCTGGTCGCCGTGCTCCTGCTCGCCGGCTTCGTCGCGGCGGAGAGCCGGGTACGCCACCCGCTGATCCGGCTGGGCATCCTGCGCACCGGCGCGCTGGTGCGGGCCAACCTCAGCATGGTGGCGCTGTTCGGCTCGTACCTCAGCTTCCAGTTCATGATGACCCTCTATCTGCAGGGGACCCTGGGCTGGTCGCCGCTGCGGATGGCGCTCGCGCTGCTCCCCGCGGGCCTGCTGGTCGCGGTCGGGTCACCGTTCGTCGGCCGGCTCATCGACCGGTACGGCAGCCAGCGGCTCATCCTGGCCGCCATGGCCTCGCTCGGCCTCGGCTACCTGTGGTTCCTGACCACCGCCGGCTCGGCGCCGCACTACCTGGCCACGGTCCTGCCCACCATGCTGCTGCTGGGCGGCGGCTTCGCGTTCGGCTTCAGCTCGATCACCGCGCAGGCCACGCAGGGGATCCGCGACTCCGAACAGGGCCTCGCCTCCGGCCTCGTGCAGACCTCCGGTCAGGTGGGCGCGGCCCTGGTGCTGGCCGGGGTCACCGCGCTGGTGACCGGCGGCTCCGGCGGGCGCGGGTTCGGCCCGTACCACCCGGGTGTCAACCTGGTCACCGGCGTGGCCCTGGTGGGGCTCGCGCTCAACCTGGCGGCCGTGCTGAGCCGGCCGCGGGGAAGCCACCGCGCCTGACGGCCGGGCCGGCCTGCGCCCCGCGGTCCGCGGCGGAGGCCGGTCCGCCGGCGCTGGCCGTTGTTGCCGGCCGGGCAACAACCGGCCGAGCAACAACCGGCCGTCAGGGTCGGTCCGGCAGCGGACCGACGTACCGCCAGCGACCGTCGGTCCGGACGAACCGGCTGCGTTCGTGCAGCGTCCCCGGCCGGCCGCCGGTCCGGTAGTGGGCGTCGAACTCCACCGTGCCGACGCTGTCGAGCAGTCCGCCGCGGTCCGCGGCCACGATGTCCAGCCGGAACCAGCGTTGCTCCGGATCCAGCTCCAGGCGTGCCGGCCGGGTGGTCGCGGCCCAGGTCTCCAGCAGGTACGCCGGTTCGCCCAGCGCGAAGGCGCTGTACCGGGAGCGCATCAGCTGCTCGGCCGTGGCGGCGGCCGCCCGCCCGGCGTGCAGCGGGCCGCAGCAGTCGACGTACGGCTGGCCCGTGCCGCACGGGCAGGGTGCGGCGGGCCCGCCGGCGGCGCGAGATGGACGCTTCGGCACGGCGCCATTGTGCGGCATCGCGGCCCCGGTGGCCGGCCCGGCGTCACCGTCCCACGGCAGCCCCAGCCGGGACGGCCCGGTCAGCCGACGAAGGTCATGCTGTCCGGAAAGATTCCCCTGGCTGCCCGGGCGCGCAGGATCTTCGCGGCGATGGAGCTGGCGAGCCAGTTGAAGTCGCCGTTCTCGGCCCGCGCCTTCATGGTCCGCGGGTCGATCACCAGGACCTGGTCATACCGCTTGTTCTGCCCGAACTCGTACCGCACCTCGTCCGGGCGCTCGGCGATCTTGCGAGCGGTGATCAGCCTTCCCACGGGATTGATCCCTTCCGGTCTTCGATCAGGACCCGAGGGTAGGGGACGGTGGCGAGGATCGCCGACCGGGATGCGCTTGGATGGGAGGCGTGACCGAACGGCGCGAGGGGCCCGCGGGCGAGCTGGTGGACGTGGTCGACGAGCAGGACCGGGTCGTGGGTCGGGCGACCCGCTCCGAGGCCTACGCCCGGCGGCTGCGGCACCGGTGCGCGTTCGTGCTGGCCCGTGACCCACAGCGGCGAATCTTCGTGCACCGCCGGACCACCACAAAGCTGATCTTCCCGGGCCGGTACGACATGTTCGTGGGCGGCGTGCTGCAGGCAGGGGAGACGTACGACGCGGCCGCGCTGCGGGAGGCCGAGGAGGAACTGGGCGTCTCCGGGCTGCCGGCCCCGACGCCCCTGTTCCGGTTTTGCTATGACACGCCCGAGCACAGCTGGTGGTCGGGCGTGTACGAGGTGACCTGCGCGCTGCCGGTCCGGCCGCAGGCCGAGGAGGTGGCCTGGCACGCCTTCCTGCCGGAGGCGGAGGTGGCCCGCCGGCTCGACGAGTGGGACTGGGTGCCGGACGGCCTCGAGGCCTACCGCAGGCTGCTGGCCCGGGGGAGGTGAAGACCCGGAGTCGCCACGCGTGTCGGGTAGACCCGATGGCGCCGGCTCACCTCGGGCGGGGTTGGCGTTGTAGCGTCCGCTCCAGCCCGTCGGCCGTCGGCATCGCCAGCTCAGCCGACCGAGGTGACGGGGTGAGGCGCGCCGCTGCCCTCGTCGTAGTACTCCACGAGATAGCGTGGGCCGAGTTCGGCCGCGAGCTGCCTGGCCAGTCGAAGGCCTTCCTCCCGGAACTCCAACTCGCTTCGGGCGTCAGGGAAGCCCGAGGCCGTCGGGTCATCCTCATCAAGGGTCGCATCGTAACGCTGCGCCCAAGCCATCAGCCCGTCGACAAGCCCGGTGGAGATGGGCAGCGACGTGGGATCGGTGTTCTCGCTCGAAGCTGGCCGCCGTAGCCACAGCGGAAAGCAGCCGTAGTCGGCCATCACCCGCAACGCATCTCTCTCAGCGTCCAACCGGATTCGCCCCCACGATGAAGCCGTTGTTCCCGACCGACACGGCCAGCCGGTATGTCTTTCCCTCGAACAAGACCTCGTATATCGGTCGGCTCCGCTGCAGGCCGATCTGCTTTCCCGTGGTCACCGCGGCGAACACGAGGTCCCCGATTTTATCCCGTACGACGCAAACCTTGTCGAAGTCGCCGGCATGGCGATTGAGGAGGTGCTGGAGACCCGCGCGGTCGTTTCCGTTCTCGAGAAAGACGATCCGGCCCTCCGCATCCCGGCCGATGTGGACCATGTCCTCGGGATTGTGCTTCACGCCCTGCCGCCTCAGCTCGTCGAGCAGTTGGTCGCGGCTGTTCCGGCCGGGTCGACCCGGGCCAGATTCGCCGCGACGGAGACGGCCGAGGATCTGCTTGAGCCGCTCGATGAGTTGGGCCAGTCGCCGGGTGGTCGGCAGCAGCGCCCGGAGGCTGCTCAGCAGGCCGTTCAACCAGCGCGCGATCTTCGCGGCCCACGAGGCGACCAGGGTGCTGACCTGCTCGACCACGAGGGGAGTGGCGATGCCCAGGGTGGCCGCCTCCTCGGCCGCGTACGTGATGAGCCGCGAGACGCACGTGGCGATGGCGTCCCGGACCAGCAGCCGGACCGCGGCGATCAGCGCCCCGGCGCCCTCGGTGATCAGCGCCATCGCCTCGGCCGCGCCGGCCAGCCCGGCGACGGCCTGCTGCTGCTCGTTGGCCCAGGTCCGGTACGCGTCGCTGGCGGCACCGCTCCACTCGGTCAGGTCGAGCCGGACGCTGGTCGCCGCCTGCTGGGCCTGCTGATGCAGGCTCGTGGCGACGTTGCGCCAGGTCTGCGCGTGCCCGGCGATGGCGCCCGGGTCGCCGGCGAGCCAGTCGAGCGCCTGGCTGAGTGGCTTGACGTGCTCGATGATCCAGGCGACGCCGTACTGCAGCAGCGTGCCGATCGGGTCGGAGACGGCGGCCAGGGCGTCCAGTCCGGCGCCGATCACGCCGAGTCCGGTGTCGATCCAGCTGCCGAAGCGGATCCCCTGGTTGATCAGCTCGATGTCCTCGGCGATCCAGACGCCGGACCAGGCGTCCACCGGCGTGTCCAGCCGGCCGGCGACCAGCGGGTTGACCGTCATCGCTCACCGTCCGTGCCCGAGCCGTCCCCGTACGGTATCAGCTTGCATCGACGGGCCTCGACCCTCGGAAGCCGGCGAAATCCGGCTGCCGCCCGGCCGCTCCCCGCGTAGCCTTCCGGCGTGCTGATCACCACCGAACGCCTGGTCCTGCGGGACTGGCGCGACTCCGACCTGCCGGCCTGGGCCGCCATGAACGCCGACCCGGCCGTCCGGGAGTACCTGGGCCCGGTGCTCACCCCGGAGCAGGCCGCGGCGTCGGTCCGCAACTTCCAGTCGGACCTGGACCGGAACGGCTTCGGGTTGTGGGCGGCGGAGGTGCGCGACACCGGCGAGTTCATCGGCTTCACCGGTCTGGACCGGGTGGACGACGGGCTGCCGGTGACCGGGATCGAGGCCGGCTGGCGGCTGGCCCGATCGGCGTGGGGGCACGGGTACGCCACCGAGGCGGCCCGGGCGGTGCTGGCGTACGGCTTCGAGACCCTGGGGCTGGCCGAGATCCTGGCCATCACGGCGGCCGGCAACCTGCGGTCCCAGGCGGTGATGCGCCGGCTCGGCATGACCACCGACTCGGCCGACGACCATGACGACCCCGACGCCCCGGAGGGACCGTACCGCCGCCAGGTGGTCTACCGGGTGAGCCGCGAAGCCTGGGCCGGCGGGGCGGTCGCACCGGGGCCGCCGACCGGCCGGTAGGTTGCCGGGCATGGTGGAGGCGGCGGCCGGTGGGGCCGTGGAGATCTGGACCGACGGCGCGTGCAGCGGCAACCCGGGCCCGGGCGGCTGGGGCGCGCTGCTGCGGTACGGCGGGCACGAGCGGGAGCTGTGCGGCGGCGAGCCGGCCGGCACCACCAACAACCGGATGGAGCTGATGGCCGCCATCCAGGCGTTGGAGAGCCTCACCCGGCCGGTCACCGTGCGGCTGCACACCGACAGCACGTACGTGCGCAACGGCATCACCGGCTGGCTGGCGTCGTGGAAGCGCAACGGCTGGAAGACCGCCGCCAAGCAGCCGGTGAAGAACGCGGACCTGTGGCAGCGGCTGGAGTCGGCGTGCGCCCGGCACGACGTCACCTGGCTGTGGGTGAAGGGCCATAGCGGGCACCCGGAGAACGACCGGGCCGACGGCCTGGCCAACCGCGGCATGACCGAGGCCCGCGCCGCCGCGGCACCGGCCCGGGCGCGCGGATGAGTTAGCGGCGTTATGGCCGCGCCGGCCCGGGCGCGCGGCTGAGCTAGCGGCGTACGGCCGTGCCGAGCACGTGCGGGGCCGCCGGCACCGGCACCTGGGTCTCGGGGAAGCGGAACCGGTCCAGCGCGGTGACCTCGAACCCGGCGGCCTCGATGGCCCCGATGGTGTCCCGGGACGTGTGGCAGCCGCCGCAGAACAGCGGCCAGACGGTGGCGTCCACCGCCCGCTGCACCCGGCGCAGCCCGCCCGGCCGCTCGGCGCGGACATGCTCCAGGAACCGCACCTGGCCACCGGGCCGCAGCGCCCGACGGCCCTCGGCCAACGCGGCGGTCTGGTCCGGCACCGAGCAGAGCACCAGGGAGAACACCACCGCGTCGTACTCGCCGTCGGCGGCCGGCAGCGCGTCCGCCACCCCGTCCACGACGGTGACCGGCACCGGCGCGGCGGGTGCCGCCCGCGCCGCGGCCGCCCGCAGCCGCGGCTCCGGCTCGACCGCCAGCACCCCGGTCACGGTCGGCGGGTAGTGCGGAAAGTTGCTGCCGCTGCCGGCGCCGACCTCGAGGACCCGGCCGGCCAGCCCGGCCAGCAGCCGGTGCCGCAGCTCGGCCCCGCCGGCCGCGTCCAGCCGCACGATCTGCCGCTCGAACATCCGAGCGAACATCGGATGCGAAACCTTCGTGGCCACCGCGCCGCCTCCGTCCGTCGAGGTCCGTCCAGATTGCGCAAGATCAGGGTACGCGAGCCGCGCACCCCGGCGGGCGGGCCGAGCGGGTAGCATGGGAGGCAGCGCCGACGAGTGCCGTCGGCGAGCCACTGCTGGCGCTCGCCCGGAAGGAGTGCGGAGACATGCCTGCTGCCCGTCGCCGACCCCTGCGAGTACGCCGAGTAGTAGCCGTATCCGTCGCCTGACGTACGGCTCGATCCCAGGCTTTCCGGCGCGGCCGCCGTACCGGCCGATCATCGCGCGCGTCCCCACCCGGCCGCCGCCGTCGTGACCCGACGGCGCCCGGGTCGGCGCCGCGCCTCGTCGTGCTTCCCCTGCCTGAGAGGCGTTCTCGCACCATGCCCGCTACCTCGCGCACCGACCTGCGCCCCGCCACCGCCCGCACCGACCCGCGGCCGGCGACCGACCCGCGGCCGGCGACCGGCCCCACTGCCGGCACCGACCCGCGGCCGGCGACCGGCCCCACTGCCCGCACCGACCCGCGGCCGGCGACCGGCCCCACTGCCGGCACCGACCCGCGGCCGGCGACCGGCCCCACTGCCCGCACCGACCCGCGGCCGGCGACCGACCCGCGGCCGGCGACCGACGGCGACGGGCCGAGCCCCGCCGGATCCATCCCCTACGACCACCGGGCCGTCGAACGGGCCGCCCGGGAGCTGTGGGCCGAGCACGACATTCACCGGTTCGACCCGGCCGGCCACGGCCCGGTGTTCAGCGTGGACACGCCGCCGCCGTACGTCTCGGCGTCGCACCTGCACGTGGGCCATGCCATGAGCTACTCGCAGCCGGACTTCATCGTCCGGTACCGGCGCATGCGCGGCGACCGGATCTTCTACCCGATGGGCTTCGACGACAACGGCCTGCCCACCGAGCGGTACGTGGAGAGCAAGCTCGGCATTCGCGCGGCCGACCTGCCCCGGGCCGAGTTCGTCGAGCTGTGCCTGGCCGAGACCCGGACCACCGCGGCCGTCTACGCCGACCTGTGGCGGCGGATCGGCCTGTCGGTGGACTGGTCGCTGCGCTATTCGACCATCGACGACCGGTGCCGGCGTACCGCCCAGGGCGCCTTCCTGAAACTGCACGCGGCCGGGCACATCCGCCGGGGCACCGACCCGATCCTGTGGTGCCCGGAGTGCCGCACGTCGCTGGCGCAGGCCGACATCGACGACCTGGAACGGTCCGGGAAGATCCACGACATCCGCTTCCGGGCGCCGGACGGGTCGCCGCTCACCATCGCCACCACCCGGCCCGAGCTGCTGGCCGGCTGCGTGGCGCTCTACCACCACCCGGGCGACGAGCGCTACGCCGGGCTGCGCGGCGGCACGGCCACGGTGCCGATCTTCGGGTACGAGGTGCCGGTCCTGGCCGACGAGTCGGTGGATCCGGGCTTCGGGACCGGCCTGATGATGGTGTGCACCTTTGGCGACTCCGAGGACGTGGCCCGGTGGCGCCGGGACCGGCTCGACCTGCGGCTGGTGATCGGCCCCGACGGTCGGCTCACCGGGGCGGCGGGGGAGTTCGCCGGCCTGCCGGTCACCCAGGCCCGGACCGCCGTGCTCAAGCGGCTCGCCGAGGCCGGCGCGCTGGGCGAGGGCCGCACGTTGCGGCAGGTGGTGGGCGTGCACGAGCGCTGCGGTACGCCGGTGGAGTTCCAGATCAGGCCGCAGTGGTTCGTTGCCGTGCGCGACCAGCGGGCCGCGCTGCTGGCCCGGGCCGGCGAGCTGACCTGGGTGCCCGAGTTCATGCGGCGCCGGCTGGAGGACTGGATCAACGGGCTGAAGTGGGACTGGAACATCAGCCGGCAGCGCCGGTACGGCGTCCCGTTCCCGGTGTGGTTCTGCGGCCACTGCGAGCGGGCCATCCTCGCGGACCCGGCCGCGCTGCCGGTCGACCCGCTGGCCGACCCGCCGCCGGCGGCCGCCTGCCCCGACTGCGGCGGCACCGACCTGCGCGGCGAGCCGGACGTGATGGACACCTGGATGACCTCGTCGCTCAGCCCGCAGATCAACGACGGCTGGGCCGCCCGCGGCTTCACCGGGGACGGACCGGTGGCGCCGATGAGCCTGCGCGTCCAGGCGTTCGAGATCATCCGTACCTGGCTGTTCTACACCCTCGTGCAGTCGCACCTGCTCTTCGACCGGCTGCCGTGGGAGGCCGTGATGATCTCCGGCTGGGGCCTCAACGAGCAGGGCCGGAAGATCGCCAAGCGCGACCTGGCCGCCTCCACCACCGCCGACGGCTTCAACCGGTACGTCCCCGACCAGGTCATCGAGCGGTACGGCGCGGACGCGCTGCGGCTCTGGGCCGCCCGTGCCCGGATCGGCAACGACCTGCGTTACCACGAGAAGGATGTGCGGACCGGCCGCAAGCTCGCCGTGAAGTTGTGGAACGTGGGCCGGTTCCTCGCGCTGCACACCGGCGCCGATCCGGCCGGGCCGGATCAGCCGCCGACCGGTCCGGCCGGCCCGCCGGCCCCGGGCGGCACGCCGGCGGTGGCCGAGCGGACCCCGGTGGACCGGTGGGTGCTGTCCCACCTGGCCGACACCGTCCGCGAGGCGACGGCCGCGTTCGACGCGTACGACTACACGCAGGCGTACCTGGTCACCTCGCGATTCTTCTGGGCGGTGTTCTGCGACCGGTACATCGAGCTGGTCAAGGAGCGGTTCAACGACCCGGACCGGCACACCCCGGCCGACCGGGCAAGCGCCCGGGCCACGCTGCGGGAGGTCTACCGCACGGTGCTCGGGCTGTTCGCGCCGTTCGCGCCGTTCATCACCGAGGACCAGTACCAGCGGCTGTTCCGGACCCCGGCCGACCCGGTGAGCCTGCACCGCACCGGTTGGCCGGCGCCGCGTCCGGAGTGGGACGGCGACCGGTCCGCGGTGGACGCCCTGGTGACCGTGCTGGACGCGGTGCGATCCCTGCGGGCCCGCGCCGGCCTGCCGGGTCGCGGCCGGCTCGGGGCGCTCGTGCTGGACGCCCGCACGCCGGCCGCCCGGGACCGCGCCGAGACCATCGCCGAACCGTTGCGGGCCGCCGTCGGCGCGGAGTCCGTCCGGCTGGCGCCGGCCGACGAGCCCAGCGGGCTGGCCGACCTGTACCTCGCCGTCGAGCCCGCCGGCTGACGGCCGCGCGGCCGGCCCGCCCGGCGCGCGGCGGGTCCGCCCGGCGCGCGGCGGGTCCGCCCGGCGCGCGGCGGGTCCGCCCGGCGCGCGGCCGGCCCGCCCGACGCGCGGCCGGGCCGGCAGGCTTCCGGCGCGGCAGGTCCAGCCGGCGCCCGGCGTCGGCCCGGGGGTTAGGAAGGGCCCCTTCCGCTACAAAAAGCGATAACAAGGTGCCCTTCCTTCCCGCTCCCGGAGCTTTACCCGTGGGGGGCGCTGGCGGACGATGGGCGGGACATGCGGTGGCGGAGGGATGGGTCATGGCCGAGCTGAGACTGGACCGGGACGCCGCCGGCGGGATCCACCGGGCGGCGCCGGAGGACATCGTGCTGATCGTGCTGCCCGAGACACCGACCTCGGGCTACCGGTGGGCGCTCGACGCGTACGACCCGCAGGTGCTCCGGCTCGACGGCGACGACTACGCCGCCGGGGACGGGACCGGTCGCGGTGGGGGCGGCGAGCGGCGGTTCCGGTTCGCCGCGCTGAGCCCCGGCAGCACGCCCGTACGGCTGGCACGCCGCCGCGATTGGGCCGGCTCCACCGGCGCCGAGCGGTTCGAGACCACCGTGGTGGTTACCGGCGCCTGACCCGGCTCCGGTCCGCGCCCAGTGGCCGACGGGCGTCGGCCGTGCCTCCATGGCCGACGGGCATCGGTCGCGTCTGGTGACCGACGGGCATCGGCCGCGCTTGGTGGCCTACTGGCGTCGGCGCCCCGGCGGCGGACGAGATAATCTGTCCGGCACCGGGGGGCACGATCCGACCTGCGTCACCGGGAGTTGTCTGGCGATGGACACGCCGGCGGTGCGGGAAAGGGGCGGACGGGTGGGCGAGGGGCTCGAGGCCGCGGCCGGCGATACGGTCCTGCGGTCGCGCCCGGCCCGGCCGTTCCACGCCTCGATCGCGGCCCGGGCGACCGAGCTGGCGCCGTTGCGCGCGGACCTGCGGCGCTGGTTGGCCGCCGCCGGCGTGCCGGAGCTGGTGGCCGACGACGTCCTGGTGGCGGTGGGCGAGGCCTGCGCCAACGCCATCGAGCACGGGTACGGGTTCGCCGGGGATCAACGGGTGACCGTGCGCCTCTGGCTGCGTGCCGGACGGTTGGCGGCCGAGATCCGGGACACCGGTGGCTGGACGGAGCCGCGGGTCGACCCGCGGTCCGCCGGTCGTGGCCGGGGTCGGATGCTGATGGACGCCCTGATGGACGAGGCGGACGTCTGCGGCGGCCCGTGGGGCACCACGGTCCGCCTCGGCAGGCGGATCACCCCGGCCGGCTGACCGCGCCGGCTGGTCGCGCCGGCCGGCTGACTACGTCGGCTGGTCGCGCCGGCCGGCTGACCGCGCCGGCTGGTCGCGCCGGCCCCGCACGGACCCCGGCCCGGGGCCGGTCATGGTCGCGATCGCGACCGAGGGTAGGCGGGTGGGCGACGGAAGGTTACCGTTGACTCAGGTCGATTTCCGCCAACCGCTTGCCGCGGCTCGTGCCAGCCGGGCACGGGGAGGTGACCGCCGATGTACTGCGACCAGTGCGGGTGGCCCAACCCCGCCGACGCGACGGTGTGCGGTCGGTGCGGCGCCGGGATCGACCCCCAAGCGCCGCCCGGCCCCCAAGCGCCGCCCGGCCCCCAAGCGCCGCCCGGCCCGGCGCCACGTGACGGCCTGCGCGCCGGCGAGGACGGAGGCGCCGGCCAGGACGCGCCGGTCGTGGGGGAGTGGCCGGCCGCTCCTGTACCGGCCATTCCGGCGCCGCGGACGCCGCTGCCGGAGGAACGGCTGCCGCCCACGGGACGGCTGCCCGCGCAGCGCCGCTGGCCGTCCCTCGCCACCCTGGTCCGCGGGACCGTCGGTCGGAACGTCCCGGCCACCCTGGTGGGGATCGTGGCCGGCTGGTTCAACGTGCCGCTCGTGGTGCTGCTCGGCGCGGTGGGCGCGCTGTTCGGCGGCCTCGCCGGCGCGCTGTCCGGCACGGTGGCCGGCCCGGGCATGCTGCGCCGGATCGACACGATGCTGACCTGGGTCATCCCGCTGCCGATCTCGGCCCGGGAGCTGCTGCCGACCGCGGCGGCCCAGCTGGGCGGGATCATCGGCGGCATTCTGGGCGCCCTGAACGGGGCCACCACGCTGGCCTGGATCGCCGCCGTTTGGCCGTGGGAGGCGCTCTATGCGAACGACCCGATCTGGCCGTGGACCCTCGCGGTCGGGCAGGTCGTCACGGCGCTGGTGGTCGGCGCGCTCTACGTGGCCTACTCGATGGCCACCGAGCGGATGTGGTGGCGGCTGGCCGGCGCCCGGCGGCCGTCCCGCCGGGAGGCCGCCTGGCTGCTGCCGATCCTCGCCGAGGTGACCGGCCGGCTCGGCCTGCGCTCGATGCCGCAACTGCTGGTCCGGGACCACCCCACGCCCAACGCCGCGGCCGGGCACCGGTACGTGGTGGTGCACACCGGCCTGCTCGACCACGTCTCGTACGACCGGCGGCAGGTCGCGGCCGTGCTGGCGCACGAGGTCGGGCACTGGGTGGGCGGGGACGCCCTCGCCCGGGCCTGGTCGCTCGGCGTCACGCTGCCGCTGTATCTCCTCTCCGAACTCGGCTACCAGTTGCTGAAGCGGGAAAAGCTCCGGACCCTGCACTTCGCCCTGCGGGTCCTGCTCTGGCCGATCCGCATCACCGCCGAGTACCTGGTCATCCCGCTCCAGGTGGGCACCTTCCGCGAGGCCGAGTTCCGGGCGGATGCCGTGGCGGCCCGGGCCGGCTACGCCGACCCGCTGCGGGTCGTCCTCGCCGGGATCGCCGGCACCTTCGACGAGCCCCGCACCGGGTGGGAGGAGGTCGTCTACGCCGGCCATCCGCCGATCGAGCTGCGGCTGGAACGGCTGGAGCGGCCCGGCCACCGCTACCCGGTCCGGGAGCATCACCCGCTCTCCCGGGCGCTGCCCGGCTGGACGCCCGGGGTGACGCTGGAGAAGGGCTGGTGAACGCGTGGACTACCCGCCGCTGCCGCCGTTCGAGGTCCGCCCGCGCCGACAGGTGTACCTGGGCCTCGACGTGGTCGACGGCCATCAGCCGTGCTGGTCGGCGCCCGCCGACTCGGTCGGGGTGGTGGCCCCGCCCGGCTACGGACACGCGGCCGGGCTGCTCGTACCGACGCTGATGCACTGGGACGGCGCCGTGCTGTGCGCCGGCACCCGCGACCACCTGCTGCGGGCCGCGGGCGACTGGCGCCGCCGGGTGGCGGCCCGGCGCGGCGGGGACCTGTACGTGTACGACCCGTTCGCCGCCCGGTCCGGCCCGGAGCGGGTGCGGTGGTCCCCGCTGGCCGGCTGCGCCGACCCGGCCGTGGCCTACCGCCGAGCCTGGGCGCTGGTCTCGACCACCGGCTCGGGGGACCGCGCCGACGCGTACCGGGGCACCGCCGCGGCCGCGCTGCTGCGCGGGCTGCTGCACGCCGCGGCGCTCGCCCGCCGGGATGCCGGGGCCGTGCTCGGCTGGCTGGCGGGCCGGGACCTGGCCGAGCCGGTGGGCATCCTGGAACGGGCCGCCGCCGGCGCGGCCGGGTGGTCCGCGGAGCTCGCCGCCACCGCGCGGCTCGCCGACCCCGAGCGGTCGGCCGCGTACGGGCTGGCGCGGCACGCCCTGGACGCGATGGCCGAGCCGCGGGTCCGGGACGCAACGGCCGGCACCACCCTGGACCTCGACGGCTTCCTGGAGTCCGGCTCGACGCTGTTCGTGGTCTGCCAGGCCGATCACCGGCGGGCCGCCGTGCCGCTGGTGGCGGCGCTGGTCGATGCGATCGTGCAGCGGGCCACGGACCGGGCCGGGCGCTCGTCGACCGGCCGGATCGACCCGGGCCTGCTGCTGGTGCTGGACGACCTGCCCGCGGTGGCGCCGGTGGAGTCGCTGCCCGCGCTGCTCGCCGAGGGCGGCGAGCGCGGGATCGTCACCCTGTGGGCAGCGCAGAGCCTGGCCGCGCTGCGCGGCCGGTACGGCCGGGACGGTCAGCAGGCGATCGTCACGGCCAGCACCGCGAAGGCGCTCTTCGGTGGGCTGTGCAACGGCGACGACCTGCGGGACGTGTCGGGCTGGGCGGGGGAGTTCCGCGAGGCGCGGGTCAGCTATTCGAGCGGGCGGTACCTGACCGGCGCGCTGCACCGGCCGGTGCTGCCGGTGGAGACGCTCCAGCAACTGCCGCCGGGGCGGGCCTGGCTGTTCTACCGGTCGGACCCGCCGCTGCTGGTCGAGGCGCGACCAGCCGAGCTGATGGAGCCGTACCGCGTCCGGTCCGGCTTCACCACGGTCCCGGCCCGGGCGCAGCCGTGACCGCGCCGGTGGGTCCGCGGCGCTGCCCGGCCTGCGCCACGCCGGCCCGTCCAGGGGCCCGGTTCTGCCGATCCTGCGGGTCCGCCCTGCCGCAGCGCGATCCGCCGCCCGGCCCGGCGCCGCGCGTTCGGTCGGCGGATGTGCGCGGCGACCCGCCACCGGCTCCGCGGGCGGGCGATGCGGCGTTCGAGCCGCCCGATCCGCCTTCGGGCGATCCGGCCCGAGGGCGGTGGTGGGCGGGCCGCCGGACGCTGCTGCCGGCCGCCGTCGCGGCGGCCGTGCTGCTGCCGGCGGCCGTCGTCGTGCTCGGTGCCCTGGACGGGGCGCCGGACCGCCCGGTCCGGGAGCTGTTCGCGGCGCTCGCCGACCGCGACGCCGAGCGGGCCGGCCGGCTCGTCGGCTGCGCCGCGCCGAGCTGCCGGGACCCGGCGCTGCGCGAGGGGTACGAGCCGCCGACCGACCTGCGGACCGGCCGGGTCGGCTACGGCGATCCTCGGGACGACACCCGCCGCCCCGACCGCAGCCGCGCCTACCTGCCGATCACCTACCGGATCGGCGGGACGGAGTTGAGCAGCACGGTGTGGTTGACCCGGGACCGGGTGGGGTCGTCCCGGCCGTGGCGCATCTCCGACGGCGGGATGGCGATGGTGCTGCTGGTGACGCCGGCCGCGGACCGGGTCCGGCTCGGCGGCGTCACCGTGACGGCCGCGCCCGTGGCCGGCGCCCAGGCCGCCGTGCCGGTGTTCCCGGGCCGGTACGCGGTGGCCATCCCGGCCGACGATCCGCTGGTCACGGCGGCGCCCGGCGACGCCGTGATCGCCGGCCGGCCGGGCGCGCTCGACCCGGTAGCCGTGCCGGTGGCGGTGACCGTCAAGCCGGAGGCCGTCGCGGCGATCCGGATCCAGGTGGCCGCGTACCTCGCCGCCTGTGCCCGGAGCACGGAGCTGAGCCCTCGCGACTGCCCATTCCACGTACCCGGGATCATCCTGTACGAGCGGGACGTCCACTGGCGCGTGCTGGACCAGCCGGGCATCGAGGTCAAGCCGGTCGACGAGCCGCGGTGGGACGGCCGGCGGGCGACGGTGGAAACCGTACGCCCCGGCCGGCTCGAGGTGCGCTACACCTCGATGGTCAGCCCGAACGAGTTCGCCACGACGGTGGAACACCCGGAGGTGTCGGTGGGCGGCACCGTCACGGTGAGCCCGGATGGCGCGCTGACCTGGTCATACTGACCGGCCGGTCGGCACGGCCGGCGACCGGCGAGCGGCCGGGCGGGCAAATCGGCCGGGCGTTGAACCTTTGCCGGTCGCGATCCGAACTACCTGGCAGGGGTCGCGCCGGACGCGGCGCGAACCCACGGCGGATGGAGGGTTCGGATGGTGGTCTCGGTGCTGGTACGCGGTGCGCTGGCGATCGGTACGGCGCTGCTCGGCGTGCTGCTGTGGGCCGGCCACGCGCACGCCGACGTCACGGTCGTCCCGGCCCAGGCGGTCCGGGGCGACGCGGCCGATCTGACCGTCCGGCTCACCGAGGACCGGCCCGGCGCGTACACCACGCGGGTGGAGGTGCGGTTCCCGGCGGACAGCACCGTGGCCGAGGTGTACCCGATGTCGGTGGACGGCTGGGGTCCGAAGATCACCAGCCGGCACCTCGGCCAGGCGGTGCCCGGGATGCACCAGGAGGCGGTCACCGACGTGGTCAGCTCGATCACCTTCGTCCGCGCCGATCGGCCGGCCACCGTGGGCCCCATCGAGCTGGGCGTCTCGCTCGGTCCGCTGCCCCAGGGTGACCGGCTGACGCTGCCGGTCGTGCAGACGTACTCCGACGGCACCGTGGTCACCTGGGCCGATCCGCCCGGCGGCGCGCACCCGGCGGCCAGTATCGCGCTGGTGGCCGGCACGCCGGCGGCCGGGCACGCCGGGCACGGGGACTCCGGCGCCGACCCCGGGGCCGCCGACCCGGGCGTGGCGCAGCCGGCGACGGACGGCTCCGGCGCGTCGCTGGGGCTCACCGGCGAGATCGGCGTGGCGCTGGCCGGCGGCGTGATCGCGGGCGCCGGGGTCGGGGTCGGCTATCTGGTGCTGTCCCGCCGCCGGCGCGAGGCCGCGGCCCTCGACCCGGCCGACGCCGGGGCCGACGCGGAGGACAGCGACCGGGTCGGCGCCGGGCTGGCCGCCGACGACGACAGCGACCGGGTCGGCGCCGAGCGGGCCGCCGGCGACGCGGACGACACCCGGCGGGACAGCGGGGCCCGGGCCGGCGACGGCGCCGCCCTGGTGGGCGCCCGCGGCGGAAAGTCGTCGCCCGGCGCGGGCTGGCGACTGCGGGACTGACCCCACGGCCGGCGTCGATGCGCCTGCCGGCCGGCGCCGAACCGGCCAGCCCGCAGACCTGGACGGGCGCCGAACCGGCCGGCGCTCGTCGCGTCGGCACCGGCCCGTCGGGCTGACCGGCGCCTCAGCGGCCCGCGTCGAACCGGCGGACGTACCGGGCCTGCCAGGGCGTCTCCACGGCCCTCGGGTGGTAGTGCCGCCGGACGAAGGCGACCGCCGCGGCCGGCGGCACCCCGTCGAGCACCGCGAGGCAGGCCAGCGCCGTACCGGTCCGGCCCCGGCCGCCGCGGCAGGCCAGCTCCACCCGGTCGGTCGCGGTCCGCCGCCAGGCCTCCCGCAGCAGCCGGTACGCACCGGCGCGGTCGCTGGGCAGCCGGAAGTCGGGCCAGCGCAGCCACCGGAACTCCCAGGGCGGCGCCGCCGGCGGCCGGCCGAGCAGGTAGAGCGCGTACGTCGGCGCCGGTCCGTCCGGTGGCCCGGCGCGCAGGCCGCGGCCGCGGACCAGCCGGCCGGACGGCAGCCGCAGCACCCCGGGCGCGGCCGGGTCCCAGGGCGCGGTCACCTCAGGCCGCGGCCGTGTGCTCCACCGGCACCCGCTCGTGCTCCGCCGGCGGCGGTGGCGGGGTGCCGTCGCCGAACGGCCGCCCGCCCAGCGCCTCGCGGCCGTGCGGCGTGAGCCAGCCGGACAGGTCGGGGCCCAGCGGCACGATGCCGGTCGGGTTGATGTCCACGTGCACCTGGTAGTAGTGCCGCTTGATGTGGTCGAAGTCGATGGTGTCGCCGAAGCCCGGCGTCTGGAACAGGTCGCGCGCGTACGCCCACAGCACCGGCATCTCCGTGAGCTTGTTCCGGTTGCACTTGAAGTGCCCGTGGTAGACCGGGTCGAACCGGACCAGCGTGGTGAACAACCGGACGTCGGCCTCGGTGATGGTGTCCCCGACCAGGTACCGCTGGTCGCGCAGCCGGTCGGAGAGCTGGTCGAGCCGGTCGAAGAGCCGCCGGTACGCCTTGTCGTAGGCGGCCTGGCTGCCGGCGAAGCCGCACCGGTACACGCCGTTGTTGACGTCCCGGAACACCCCGTCGTTGACCTCGTCGATCTCGTCGCGCAGCGGCTCCGGGTAGAGCTGCGGGGCGCCGTCGCGGTGGTACGCCGTCCACTCGGTCGACAGGTCGAGGCTCATCCGCGCGTAGTCGTTGGTGACGACCTGGCCGGTGGGCACGTCCACGATGGCCGGCACGGTGATCCCGCGCTCGTAGCCGGGGAACCGGGCGAAGTAGGCCTCCTGCAGCCGCTCGATGCCGAGCACCGGGTCCCGACCGCCCGGGTCGAGGTCGAAGGTCCAGCTCCGCGCGTCGTGGGTTGGGCCGGCCACGCCCATCGAGAGGGCGCTCTCCAGGCCGAGGAGCCGCCGTACGATGATCAGGCGGTTGGCCCACGGGCAGGCCCGGCTGACCACCAGGCGATAGCGGTCCGGCTCCACCGGGAAGCCGTCCCGACCGTCGGCGGTGATCCGAGTGGCGATGTACCGCTGGTCCCTGGTGAACTCGCCGCCCGACTCGACGTATTTCCCGCCGGTCTTCCACGACTCCCGCTCGCCGCCGGTCTGCTCGGCCATCTGGTGCCCTCCCGCCGCCTGGTGTTGCGTCCCGTCCCATCATGGCCGATACCCACCCGCCCGGCGTTGACGCACCTGTTGCCCCGGATCTACAACGTTGTAATACTGCCGGCAGGCGCGGCGTGACGCCGCCCGCAGGGGTGGCGAGGAGGTCGGTATGACGAAGCTCGGCGGCGGCAGCACAGCGGCCGGTGCGGCGGAACCGGAGGTGCCGGTCGAGGCCCTCGGCGAGCTGTACCGGGACGGCATCACCGCCTGCCGGGGCGCCTTCCCGGCGGCCTGGATCGACCGGATGGCGCAGGACATCGAGGCGGCCTTCCAGGAGGCGAGCTCCCGGGAGAACGGCCGGGTCGGCCGCGGCCCGCAGCGGTGGTACGTCGAGATCCACCCCGAGCAGCTGCGCGGCTTCGTCGACCTGGTGACCCATCCGTGGGTGGACGCGGTGTGCCGGGCGGTGCTGGGCGACGAGTACGAGATCGTCGAGCTCGGCTTCGACACCCCGTACCCGGGCGCCCGGATGCAACCCTGGCACCGCGACTTCCCGATGCCCGAGGACACCCGGCGGCAGCGCCGGCTCACCTCGCTGGCGTTCAACCTCACGGCGGTGGACACGGTCGAGGAGATGGGCCCGTTCGAGATCGCCCCCGGCACCCAGTGGGACCTCGGGGATGCCTTCGACCACGGGATGTTCCCGGCCCGGGAGCGCTACGACCGGTACGAGGGCCGGGCCGTCCGGAAGTATCCGAAGCGCGGCGACATCTCCGCCCGCTCGGCACTGACCATCCACCGCGGCCGGCCGAACCTCTCCGACACGGCCCGTCCGGTGCTGGTGCTCGGCGTCGACGCGCCGGGCGCCGGCAACGCCGCGCACCACGACATGGCGGTGACCGAGGGCTACTGGGCCGGCCTGCCCGAGCAGGTCCGCGCGCACCTGCGCTGCCCGGTGGTGGACCGGCTCACCCCGATCACCCAGAAACACACCATCGAGGGCCTGGTGATGGGCGCGGACTGAGCCGCGCCGTCAGGGCAGGGCCCGCTGATCCGGTACGGCGCACAGCGGCCCGTACCGTTCGGTGAGTTCGGCCCGGACCGCGGGTAGCCGCGGGTCGGCGTCGTCCGCGACCGGCTGGAGCAGCACCCGCAGCATCGCCCAGTCCTCGACCTCGACGAGCAGCTCGGCCAGCCGCCGGTACTCGTCGGCGCCGGCGCGGCGCAGCCGTTCCCCGACGATCCGGCGTAGCACCGGCCGGGTGCGCTGCCGGTCGGCGTTCGCGATGGCCCGCCGGGCCAGCCCGGCCCAGCGCTGCGAGACCGCGTGCTCGACGAGGTCGTCGAGCAGGGCCGGCACGTCGTGTGGGATGGAGTCGAGGAACTCCAGGGCGACGGCCTGGTCCCACACCCCGCCCGCGAGGGCCTTGGCCAGGATCTCCGTGCGCGACCACGCGTGCCGGTAGAACTCGGCCCGCCGGCGCGCGGACTCCTGTTCCGCGGTGACCAGAGCCGCCCACAACTGACGGTCGTCCACTTCGTCGGTCACGTCATCTCCGTCTGCGGCTACCCGCCGTCCCATCGGCGCTGTCGGCAACATATGGCAGCGCGGTACGGCCCGTCCAGGGGCAGCGTGGTGAGGTGATCGGGCGATCGCGGCGGGACGGCGAGTTCAGGGCTGCGGTCGTCGCTGTCCGCCGACCGCCCGGCGATTCCCCGGGTACGCGGTCCGACACGAGCGCCGGAATCGCCTTCGACAGCGGCCGCGCCGGCCGCATAGGCTGCGGCCGTGGGAAAGCTGCTGTCGGTCAACCTCGCCGTTCCCGAGCCGAACCCGGCCAAGTCGGTCGGGCGGACCGGCATCAACAAGCGACCGGTGGACGGACCGGTCCCGGTCCGCGCCCCCGGCCCCAAGCACGGCGGCCTCGGCAGCGGCCTGGTCGGCGACCAGATCTTCGATGTTCAGAGTCACGGCGGCGACGATCAGGCCGTGTACGCGTACGCCCGTGAGGACTACGACTGGTGGCAGGCGGAGCTCGGCCGAGAGCTGCCGGGTGGATTGTTCGGCGAGAACATCACCACGGTGGGCGTGGACGTCAACGGCGCGGCCATCGGGGAGCGCTGGCGGATCGGCCCGGACGTGGTGCTCCAGGCCACCTTCGGGCGGATCCCGTGCGCGACCTTCCAGTACAAGATGGCCGAGCCGCACTGGGTGAAGCGGTTCACCCAGGCTGCCCGCCCCGGGACGTACCTGCGGATCGTCGAACCCGGGGAGATCCGGGCGGGTGACGAGGTGACCGTGGTCCAGCAGCCGAAGGTGCGGGTGACGATCGCCGAGGGCTTCCGGGCCCTCATGCTCGAACCGGCGCTGCTGCCCCGGCTGCTCGAGGTCGAGGAGCTGCCCGAGGAGGACCTGGCGGAGATCCGGAAGCGGATCGCCCGCTCGACCCGGCAGCGGGACTGACCGACGGCGCCGGTCGTGGGCATTTACTGTTAACAAACTTTATCGTAACCTCGTTCCATCGCAGTAAGTCGATGGGTCTGCCGGCTCGGCGGCCCGTCGCCCGCGACCCGGAGGAGGTCACGATGCGCGTACGGATCCTGCTGCCACTGGCCGTCGTGGGCGGGCTGCTCGGGGGGCTGGCCGTGGCCACGCCCGCGGCCGCCCACGGGTACGTCTCGGCGCCGCCCAGCCGGCAGGCGCTGTGCGCCCAGGGCCGGGTCGCCAACTGCGGACCCATCCAGTACGAGCCGCAGAGCGTGGAGGGGCCGAAGGGGCTGACCAGCTGCAGCGGCGGCAACGCCAGCTTCGCCATCCTGGACGATGAGAGCGTCGGCTGGCCGGCCACCCCGGTGCCGGCCGGGACCGTCACCTTCACCTGGGTGTTCACCGCCCGGCACGCCACCCGGGACTGGACCTACCTGATCGGTGGCGCGCCCGTGGCGGTCGTCGACGGCGGCGGGCGGCAGCCGGAGGCGAGCGTGACGCACAGCCTCAACCTGGCCGGCCGCACCGGGCGGCAGAAGATCCTCGCCGTGTGGAACATCGCCGACACCGGCAACGCGTTCTACTCCTGCATCGACGTGGACCTCGGCGGCACCGGCGGTCCCGGTCCGTCCCCGAGCCCCACCCCGACCCCGTCGGCCACGCCGACCGGGGCGCCCACGCCGACCGCCTCGCCCACGCCGACCGGGGCGCCCACGCCCAGCCCCACGGTCAGCACGCCGCCGACGATCCCGCCGGGCGTACCGGCGTGGGCCGCGGGCACCGCCTACCGCATCGGCGACGTGGTCGGCTACGCCGGCCGGTCATACCGGTGCCGCCAGGCACACACTGCCCTGGCCGGCTGGGAGCCGCCGAACACGCCGGCCCTCTGGTCGCCGCTCTGACCGCCGAAGCGTTAGGAAGGGTCCCCTCCTATACAAAAAGCGATAACAAGGGGCCCTTCCTTTCACTCCCAGGGGGAGCGGGTGCCGTCGAACTCCTCGAAGACCAGCCAGGTGCGGGTGGAGATGACCCCGGGGATGCCCTGCACCTGGTTGAGCACCAGGTCGCGCAGGGCCGCGTTGTCCGGCGCGCGTACCAGGGCCAGCACGTCGTGGTCGCCGCCCAGCAGCGCCGCGTGCTCGATGTAGCGCACCCGGGCCAGCCGGGCGGACACCTCGCGCCAGGTGTTCTGCTCGATCGTCAGGCTGACGTACGCCGAGGTCATCAGCCCGGCCGGTTCGGGCGCCACCTGGGCGCGGAAGCCGGTCACCACGCCGTCGGACATCAGCCGCTCCACCCGGGCGTACGCGTTGGAACGGGAAACGTGGACCCGGTCGGCGAGGGTCCGGATGGAGATCCGGCCGTCCCGGCTCAGCTCGGCGAGGATCCGCCGGTCGGTCTCATCGAGGAGCCGCCCCGGCTCCCCGCCGCCCGCGCCGCCGGGACCGCCCGGCCCGGCCGGGCCCGCGCCGGAACCGCCCGGCCCGGCCGAGCCCGCCCCGGAACCGCTGCCGGCCGGGCCCCCGCCGGCGTCGCCGCCGGGGCGCACGCCGGCGGGTCGGGCCGTTCGTCCGGCGGCGCTGGGCCAATCCCCGGCCGGCTCGGACTGTTGGTCCCGCAAGGTGCCCCCCGAGCGCCGATCGTCCCGACTTGTGTGCTGATCTTGTAACAGAAGTCCTTCAGACGTGAGCATAAGCCAACTACCCGTCCAGGAGGTGCCCGCCGTGACCGCCACACCCCAGGAGGTACGCCGGCCGTCCGTACCCGGTCACCACCCCGACCCGGTCGGACCGCTGCTGCCCAGCCCCGAGCCGGTGCGGATGCTCGACGAGACCGGCCAGCCGGTTTCCGCCGACTATCCGGAGCCGCAGGCCGAGACGCTGCGCGAGATGTACCGCCGGATGGTCGTCGGCCGCCGCTTCGACCAGCAGGCCACCGCGCTGACCAAGCAGGGCCGGCTGGCCGTCTACCCGTCGTCCCGCGGTCAGGAGGCCTGCCAGGTCGGCGGCGTGCTGGCCGTCCGGGACACCGACTGGGTCTTCCCGACCTATCGGGAGTCGATGGCGCTGGTGGCCCGCGGGCTCGACCCGGTCGAGGTGCTCACGCTGCTGCGCGGCGACTGGCACTGCGGGTACGACCCGATGGCCACCCACACGGCCGCGCAGTGCACGCCGCTGGCCACCCAGGCGGTGCACGCCGCCGGCGTGGCGTACGGCGACGCGCACCAGGGCCGGGACTCGGTGGCGCTGGTCTACATCGGCGACGGCGCCACCAGCGAGGGTGACTTCCACGAGGGCATGAACTTCGCGGCCGTGTTCAAGGCGCCGGTCGTCTTCCTCGTGCAGAACAACCGGTACGCGATCAGCGTCCCGCTGTCCCGGCAGACCGCCGCGCCGTCGCTGGCGTACAAGGGCGTCGGGTACGGCGTGCGCAGCGAGCAGGTCGACGGCAACGATCCGGTGGCCGTGCTGGCCGTGCTGAACCGGGCCGTCGAGCACGCCCGCTCCGGCGCCGGGCCGTTCCTGGTGGAGGCGCACACCTACCGGATGGAGCCGCACACCAACGCCGACGACCCGACCCGGTACCGGGACGGCGCCGAGGTGCAGGCCTGGGCCGGTCGCGACCCGATCAGCCGGCTCGAGGCGTACCTGCGGGACCGCGGCGTGCTCGACGACGCGGCGGTGGCCGCGGTGGCCGAGGAGGCCGAGGCATACGCGGCCGACCTGCGGGCCCGGATGAACGTCGAGCCCGCGGTCGAGCCCATGTCGCTGTTCGAGCACGTGTACGCCCGGCCGACCCCACAGCTGGCCGAGCAGGCCGCGCAGGTGCGCGCCGAGCTGGCCGCGGCGCAGGACGACACCGAGGGGGAGGGCTGATGGCTCCGATCACGATGGCCAAGGCGCTGAACGCGGCGCTGCGCGACGCGCTGGCCGAGGACGACCGGGTGGTGGTGTTCGGTGAGGACGTCGGGCAGCTCGGCGGCGTCTTCCGGATCACCGACGGCCTGCTCGACACGTACGGCGACAAGCGCTGCTTCGACACCCCGCTGGCCGAGGCGGGCATCGTCGGCTTCGCCGTCGGGATGGCCATGTCCGGCCTGCGGCCGGTGGTCGAGATGCAGTTCGACGCGTTCGGCTACCCGGCGTTCGAGCAGATCACCTCGCACGTGGCCAAGATGCGCAACCGCACCCGGGGCACGGTGGCCATGCCCATCGTCATCCGGGTGCCGTACGCCGGCGGGATCGGCGGGGTGGAGCACCACTCCGACTCGAGCGAGGCCTACTACGCGCACACCCCGGGGCTGAAGGTGGTCACCCCGGCCACCCCGGCCGACGCGTACTCGCTGCTGCGCGAGGCCATCGCGGACGACGACCCGGTGGTGTTCATGGAGCCGAAGAAGCTCTACTTCTCCGGCGCCGAGACGCAGCTGCCGGCCCGCACCGAGCCGTTCGGCACGGCCGTGGTGCGCCGCCCGGGCACGGACGGCACGCTCGTCGCGTACGGCCCGTCCGTGCCGGTGGCGCTCGCCGCGGCCGAGGCCGCCACCGAGGAGGGCTGGGACCTGGAGGTGGTGGACCTGCGCACGATCGTTCCGTTCGACGACCGGACGGTCACCGCGTCGGTCCGCCGGACCGGCCGGTGTGTGGTGATCCAGGAGGCGCAGGGCTTCGCCGGGGTGGGCGCCGAGGTGGCCGCCCGGGTGCAGGAGCGCTGCTTCCATTCGCTGCACGCGCCCGTGCTGCGGGTCAGCGGCCTGGACATCCCGTACCCGGCGCCCAAGCTGGAGCACCTGCACCTGCCCGGCGTGGACCGGGTGCTGGACGCGGTGGCCCGGCTGCAGTGGGACGACCAGCCGGACACCCGCTGGCTGCCCGCCGCGGAGGCAGCGGCGTGAGCGCGGGGAGTGCGCCGGTTCTGCGAGCGCCGCGGTCGCGGACGAAGGATGGTGCGGCATGACCGCCGCCGTGCGTTCGACGCAGCAGGTGTTCAACCTGCCCGACCTGGGCGAGGGGCTGACCGAGGCGGAGATCGTGGCCTGGCGGGTGGCCGTGGGCGACGTGGTCGAGGTGGACCAGCCGGTGGTCGAGGTGGAGACCGCCAAGGCCGTCGTGGACGTGCCCTGCCCGTACGCGGGCCGGGTGGTGGCCCTGCACGGCTCGCCGGGTGAGCTGCGCCCGGTGGGCCAGCCGCTGATCACCGTGGCGCCGCTCGACGACGGCGCGGACGATGCCGGCCGCGCGGGTGCCGGCGGCGCGGACGATCCCGGCGGCGAGCCGGCGGGGCACGCCGTCTACCGCGAGGAGGAGCGGGCCGGCTCGGGCAACGTGCTGGTCGGGTACGGCACCGGCCACGGTCCGGCCGGGCGGCGTCGCCGTCGGGTCGGCGCCGCCAGGGCGGGTACGGGGCGGCGGGCCGCCGCGGACGACACCGCGGCCTCGACGGCTGCCTTGCCCGAGGGCCACCCGACCGGGACCGGAGCGCCCGTCCCGACCGGCGCCCCGGCGGTGGTCGGCGACGCGTCGGCGTACCGGTCAAGGCTCGACGGTGAGCTCGACGCGCCGCTGGTGATCTCCCCGCTGGTCCGCCGGCTGGCCCGGGAGCGTGGCATCGACCTGAGCGCCATCCGGGGCAGCGGGCCGGGCGGGATGATCCGCCGGGCCGACCTCGACGCCCGTACCGGCGGACCGGCCGGGGACGGCCGCGGAGCGGGGCTGGCTGCGGTGCCCGACCTTCGGCCCGCGGCGACCGCCGCCGCGACGGACGCCGGAGCGGACGCCGGGGCCGACGAGATCGTGATCCCGCTGCGCGGCGTGCGCAAGACCATCGCCGACAAGCTCTCCCGCAGCCGCCGGGAGATCCCCGAGGTCACCATCTGGGTCGACGTGGACGCCACCGGCCTGCTGGCGACCCGGGCCGCGATCAACGCCGCCCAGCCGGACCGGCCGGTCAGCCTGCTGGCGCTGCTGGCCCGGATCTGCGTGGCCGGCCTGCGCCGGTACCCGCAGCTGAACGCCCGGGTGGACGGCGAACGCGGCGAGATCGTGCAGTCCGGCCGGATCCACCTGGGCATCGCCGCGCAGACCGAGCGGGGCCTGCTGGTGCCGGTGCTTGCCGACGTGCAGCGGATGGACACCGGGGCGCTCAGCGCGGCGCTGGCCGAGACCACCGCGCAGGCTCGGGCCGGCACCCTGCCGCCGGCGCGGCTGACCGGCGGCACGTTCACGCTCAACAACTACGGGGTCTTCGGGGTGGACGGCTCGACGCCGATCATCAACCACCCGGAGGCGGCGTTGCTCGGCATCGGGCGGATCGTCGACAAGCCCTGGGTGG
Organism: Plantactinospora siamensis; assembly: GCF_042434095.1. Classification (NCBI taxonomy): domain Bacteria; kingdom Bacillati; phylum Actinomycetota; class Actinomycetes; order Micromonosporales; family Micromonosporaceae; genus Plantactinospora; species Plantactinospora siamensis. The sequence goes on along the minus strand of NZ_JBHLUE010000019.1, from coordinate 335,422 downwards.
TGGACGGCGCCCTGGCGGTGCGCAAGGTGGCCGAGATCAGCCTGACCTTCGACCACCGGGTCTGCGACGGCGGGGTGGCCGGCGGCTTCCTGCGGTTCGTGGCCGACTGCGTCGAGTCGCCCGCGGTCCTCATCGCCAACGTCTGAGCCCAGCTGCGGGGTCTCGCCCCCGTCTGAGCCCGGGCCGCGGGGGGTCTTTCCCGAAAGACCCCCCGCGACCGGCGGGCGGGCCGGAGGATCGGCCCATGGCCGACAACGAGGCGCCCGACTACTTTCAGCCCGCCGGCGGCGCGGTGCTCACCCACCTGCTGATCGTGCGGGATGTGGACCGGTCCCGGGAGTATTACCGCCGGGTGCTCGGCGCCGAGGTGGTGCGGGACGGGTCGCCGGCGATCCTGCGGTTCCACAACAGCTACCTGGTGCTGAACACCGGGGGCGGCCCGACCGACGACAAGCCCGGCGTCCAGGTCGCCGCCCCGGCGGACTCGCGCACCCTGACGTCGGCCATGAACATCCGGGTCACGGACGTGCGGACTGTGTACGCGCAATGGCGGGCCCGGGGCGGCGAGTTCCTCACCGAGCCCATGGACCACGGCGTCGAGATCCGGTGCTACCTGAAGGACCCGGACGGCCACCTGATCGAGCTCGGCCAGGCCACCGGCATCCTCGCCGAGCAGGGTCGCCCGCCCGCCGCCTGAGCGTAGCCGTACGGCCGGAACCGCTCGGAGACGCCGGCCACCGCCACCCGGCGTCCGCCGACCCGGGCGCTGTGGCGCTCCCCACAGGACTGCCGCGCGATGTCGCCGCGTGGCGGCCGGAGAATCGTCAGTGGCCCACCATAGCGTCACCGTGTGCCCTCCCAACAACACGAAGCGTTGATCGAGCTGTTCCGGCACCGCCCCGCGCTCGCCACCGAACTGCTCACCGGCCCGCTCGGCATCCCCATCCCTGCCTACCAGCAGATCCACCTCGACTCCGGTGAACTGCCCGACCTGATCCCCACCGAATACCGCGCCGACGCTGTCATCACCCTGCTCCGCGGCGACCACCCCGTCCTGTCCGTGGTGATCGAGGTCCAACTCCGCCCGGACGGGCGCAAACGCCGCAGCTGGCCGGTCTACCTCACCACGCTGCACGCCCGCTCCGGCTGCCCGGTCATGCTGCTGGTCGTCTGCGCCGACGGACGCACCGCCACCTGGTGCGCCAACCCCATCACCATCGGCCATCCCGGCTGGATCCTGACCCCTCTCGTGGTGGGCCCGCACCGCATCCCGGCGGTCACCGACCCCGTTCAAGCCGGTGACAACCCCGAACTGGCCGTCCTGTCCGCCCTGTCCCACGGCGCCCACCCGGACCGGGACAAGATCCTCCACGCCCTGGTCAGCGGGCTGAACACCATCGATCGAGACCACGCCGCCCTGTACGCTGACGTTGTGCTCGCCGCCCTGCCACAGGCGGCCCGGCACCACCTGGAGGCCCTGATGATCAGCTCGACCTATGAATACCAGAGCGACTTCGCCCGCCGCTACTTCGGCCAGGGCAAGGCTGAAGGAATCGCCGAAGGCAGGACGGAAGGCAAGGCCGAAGGAGAGGCCACAGCTCTACTGGCGGTGCTCGCCGCGCGCGGCATCGACGTCTCCGACGCGGCCCGCCAGCGGATCACCGGATGCACCGACACCGACCAGCTCGAAACCTGGATCCGCCGCGCCACCACCGCCGCCTCGATCAACGACATCCTCGACTGACGCCGCTCACGCACGGCCGGCCGCGGGCTGGGACACCGGCTGCGGATCCGCCGGCCGCGGATCGAGTACGGGTCATCGCGCGAAGGTGCCGACCATGTTCGCGCTGGCCAGCTCGATGTCGGCGACGGCCCGGTGTACGTCCGGCGCCTGCGGCTGGCCGTCCAGCGGGAGCGGATGGTCGACCGCGAACAACCGGAAGAAGTACCGGTGCGGGTCGTCGTTGCGCGGCGGCCGCGGCCCGCCCCAGCCGGCGGTGCCGAAGTCGTTTCCCCACTCCCGCCCGCCGGCCGGCACCTGCCCCTCGGCCGCGCCGGTGGACCGCGGGTCGATGCCGGTCACCAGCCAGTGCAGGAACGGAACCCGCCCGGCGTCCGGATCCTCCACCAGCAGCACCAGCTCGGTGGCCCCGTCGGGCACCCCCGACCACTCCAGCGGCGGCGAGATGTTGCCGCCGTCCCGGGAGAACCGGTCTGGCAAGAGGTCGTGGTCGTTGAAGGCGGTGCTGCGGATCAGGATGCCTGCCATGCGTGCCTCCCGTCGTGACGACCGCGCGTACCCGTGCTGCCGGGCCGCAAACGAGCGGCCGCGACCGAGGCGTCCGTGCCGCGCGGGGGGCGGCCCGGTCACAGCTGCGTGACCACCAGGTCCAGCCGGCGCGGTCGGCCGGGCGCCGGGTCCGGCGCCTCGACGGTGTACGACAGGTCCCGCAGGGCCGTCACCAGCTCGTCCGGGGTCCGGGGCCGGACGCCGGCGATCAGCAGGTCCCGGACCAGCCGCCCCTTGGTGGCCTTGTTGAAGTGGCTCACCACCGACCGGCGGAGCTCACCGCCGACCCGCTGCTCGTGCAGCACCCGCACCGCCACGGTCCGGTCGGCCAGCTCGCCGGTGGGCTGCCACATCGAGGCGTACCCGGTGGAGCGCAGATCGAGCACGAGCCGGCGGCCGGCCGCGGCCGGCAGCGTCGCGGTGAGCTCCCGCCGCCAGTACGCGCCGAGCGGGCCCACCCCGGGCAGCCGGGCCCCGGCCGAGCAGCGGTACGGCGGCACCCGGTCGGTCGTCCGCAGCACGCCCCAGAGCGCCGAGAAGATCAGCAGCGACCGGCCGGCCAGCCGGCGGGCCGGTGCGGGCAGGGTGGCCAGGCTCAGCGCGTCGTACAGGACTCCGCTGTAGAGCCGATCCACCCGCAGCGTGGCGGCCGTGCGCAGCCGCGCGTTGCGGCGCAGCTCGTCATCCTGCCCGGGAGAGAGGCCGAGCGCGGCCCGGGCGAGGTCCGGCTCGCCGGCGCTCAGCTCGACCAGCGCGTCCAGCACGGCGGCCCGGGCCGGGCTGAGCTCCGGAGCGGACAGCGCGGCCGGGTCCAGCGGGCGGCCGGCCCGGGCCGGGACGGCCTTGCCCTCGGACGGCGGCAGCAGCACGAGCATGGATCGACCCCCACCGGCGCGCGCGGGCCCGCCCGTCGGGCCGGGCGTCACCGACCGGCAGAGCGTACGGTGCCGGTCCCGGTCGGCGGCGCTGACCCGGCGCCGGCCGGAGCGGCGTCACACCTGCGGCAGCCCCACGGACCGGCCGTTGAGCGGCGCCGAACGGGTCCGGCGGGCCACCGGTGAGAAACCGGCGACCCGCCGCACCCCTACCAGGGACTCCTGCCCGCCGCGACCGGGCGGGGGAGGGGTCCCTCCCCCTCGCTCAGTGCCCGGCGTAGACGCGGAAGTAGTCGAACGCCGCGGTCACCGGCGGCTCGGCGCCACCGTGCGCCACCAGCCCGATCCGCGGGCTGCTGCCGGCCGGGAAGGTCCACACCCCGCCCCAGATCCAGGTCCGGCCGTCCTGGCTGGACCCGGCCCGGAACCGCTGCTCGCCGGTGGCCGGGTCGACGGTGCGCGCCAGCCGCAGCCAGGTGGTTCGCGCCGGGGTGCCGACGATCGTGCCGCCGTAGGACGTCTGACCGGCGTACGGGATCTCCCGGCCGTACTCGATCTGCCGGGTGTTCCAGATGGCCACCTGGCTGAGCCGGGCGAAGTCGTCGTCGTTCACGTACGCGATCAGGCCGGCCTGCTGGTAGTTGCGGACCGTGTCCTCGCCCAGGTCGAGGGTCACCTTGGTCTCCACCACGTAGTCGCCCTGCGGCGCGTCGCGCAGTAGCACGCTGGCGGTGTTGGAGGCGCCGGTGAGGTCGGCGGACTGCACCGGCCAGTTCAACGCGCCGCCGCCCACCGTGACCGCCGGGTCGGGGCGTACCCAGGTCCACGCCGGGGACAGGGTCGAGCCGGTGAAGTCGTCGGAGTAGGCCGGCAGCGCCGACCCGACCCGCGGCGCCGGCACGGTCCGGCTGACCGACCGGTACGCCCGCGCGCCGCTGACGTTGTCGAAGTCCGCTCGGCCACGAGACAGGAGCGACAGCGACGGGTCGACCGGGTCGGGCAGCCGCAGCCGGACGGTGGCGAGCTGTTCGCCGCTGAGCGTGGTGGGCCGCAGCACCGCGGTCAGCTGCCGCCCCCGCACCTCGACGGCGAGGTTGTGCCAGTGCCGGGCGTCGAACCCGGCGGGCAACGGGGCGCTCGCCCGGACTCCGGCGCCGGCGTCGGCAACCAGACGGCCGGCCGCCGCGTCGATCCGGACCTCGACCCGGTCACGGCGTTCGCCCAGCGCGAGCCCGGCGGCCCCGGTCAGCCGGACGTCGGTCTGTACGTGTACGTCCCCGTCGGGCAGCCGCCGGGTGGCGCGCACGGTGCCGGTGCCGGTGAGGTGCCCGTCCTGGACCCGCCACGTGCCGTTCTGCCGGCGCCAGCCGCTCAGGTCGGCGGTGTCGAACCGGTCCTGCACCGGGGTCGCGGTGACCGGGGCCGGCTGCGGGTCCTCGCTGGCCCAGGCGCCGGCGCGTACCGTCGGCCAGCCGTCCACCCAGTCCAGTCGGTCGAGCAGCATGGGCCGCTCGTTGATGCCGAACGGCTCGTCCAGGTACGGGTCGGCGCGGTCGATGGCGTGGTAGGCCAGCCAGTCCTGGCCGGACAGGTCGCTGACGAATCCGTTGTGGCCGGTGCCGACCCACTTGTTGCCGTTCGGCGCCACCACCAGGGTGCCGCCGGCCCGGGAGACGTCCAGCCGCTGGCCGAGCTTGTCCACGAACGGGCCGCGCGGGCTGCGCGACCGGCCGACCGACACGGAGTATCCGGTTGTGGGGCCGGCGCAGCAGTTGGCGGTCGAGGCGAACAGGTAGTACCAGCCGTCGTGGCGGACCACGTAGCTGCCCTCGAACTTGTTGTCGATGGCCACCATGTTCGCCCCGCCGGTGGCGTGCAGCCCGTCGGCGCTCAGGGTGGTGACCGAGATGCCGCCGTAGTAGCTGCCGTAGTAGAGGTACTGGGTGCCGTCGACGTCGGTCAGGTGCGCCGGGTCGATCGTCCACAGGTAACCGCCGCCGCTGCCGGGCCGGGGCGCCACCACCGGCTCCGGGGCGAACGTCCACGGGCCGGTCGGGGTGGGCGCGGTGGCCGCGCCGATCGCGGTGTCGAAGGTGTCGTCGGAGACGGTGGTGTCGGTGACCGTGAAGTACATGACGTACCGGCCGTCGATGTAGCGCACGTCCGGCGCCCACAGCGCCGCGCCGGGCGCCGCGTACGGCGGCAGCTGGTCGGCGCTGAACGCGTCACCGACGTACGTCCAGTTGGTGAGGTCGGCCGAGCGGGCGGTGGGCACCCGGTGCGGGGTCTTTTCGCCCTCGCGCAGCGGGTCGCTGGTGGCGTACGCGTACCACCAGCCGTCCTGGCCGCGGATCACCACCGGGTCGGCGAAGGTGTCGGAGAAGCTGGCCGTGACCGGGTTCCGGTACCGGGCCGGCTCCGGGGCGGCGGACGCGGGGGTTCCGCCCGCGAGGATCAGGGCGGTCAGGCCGGCGAGGGTGGCGGCGCTGCGTCGGGTACCCATCGAGACTCCGTCCGGAGGGTGGATGCGTCGCCGTCGTTCTTACATCGTTGTACACAACGTTGTAAAGACTTCGCCCGGCATCCTGGCCGGTCCGAGGATCAGGGCTCGACCTGCTCCTCCTCCGGCCGCACCGGGTCGGCGTCCAGATCCGCCCCGTCGAGGATGTCGATGGCGCGCTGCCAGTTCCGGGCGTGCCGCATGCAGAGGTCGGCGTACCGGGCGGAGAAGTTTTCGTCCAGCACGTCGAGGTGCCGCAGGATGTGGTCCTCACCGGCAGCGAGGTCCCGGGCCAGGTACGCCGTCCAGCGCAGCAGCCCTTCGAGGCGTTGCTCGACCTCCCGCACCGCCTCGTCGACGTACCGTTCGACCGTGGCGGCCAGGTCCGGAAGGTCATCGGGGAGGTCCGCCAGCCGCCGCAGGTCGAGGTCGTCGTAGAGCGGCATCCGGGGCGGGAAGTCGCGGTCCGCGGTCCGGAGCAGCGTGACGGTCCGGGTGACCAGTTGACCGAACTCCGCCCGGTCCGCCCAGTACCGTCCCCCGTCGGAGCCGATCCGCTCGACCGCCTCCCAGGCCCGCCGGTCCAAGCGGAGCCACCGGAGCACCTCGTGCAGGAAATCCGGCCGCCTGTCGGCGCAGAGCCGCCGCTGGTGCCACTCCCGCTCCAGCAGGCGGGCACCCTCGCACAGCAGCGCCTTGACGTATGCGGCCACCCGTACCCGGCTGACGTCCTCGGGACGCGGTGGCACCGGCCGCATGGGCTGGTAGACGTCCTGTTCGAAGTACCGGAACTCGGCGTGGTACCGCAGCCGGGCCAGATCGGAGTCGCTGCTGAGGATCCACGTCCGCAGCCGGGACGCCGTACCGGCCTGGACGTCCGACTGGGTGACCACCCGGCCCGCCCGCCCGCTCTCGGTGCTCAGCAGGGCGGCCCGGAGGTTCTCCACGGCCACCCGGACGAGATCTTCCACTTCGCGTGGCGGCTTGGCCAGCGGCAGCCCGCAGATCCGCTCGTCCGGCGATCGCTCCGGCATTGTCCGAGGGCATCCCGCGAGGGCGAAGGCCGCGACGCAGGCCGCCTCTTAGTAGTCGAGATGGTTCATCGACTCGAACGGGTTCCACCGGCGTTGCACCTGGTTGATCCGGCGCTCCAGCAGGTCCGGATCGACGGGCCAGCCGACATCCAGGACCCGCCTGGCCTTGGCCCGGCGGTACCGGACCCACCAGTCCGGCAGGCAGTCGGCGTCCCGCAGGTCAAAGCCCCGCGGCGCCCGGAACAGCCGGCCGGTCTCCGGGTCGTAGCCGCTGCGCGCCTCCATGAGCCGCAGCGGTGCCCAGACGTCACGCATGAGCCGCAGCAGCCGACGATGGACCCCGGTGTCCACGCCCGGCGCTAACCAGGGTAGCGTCGCGTCCTCGTACAGCCGGTGGAACTCCTGCCACGCCGCGAGGGCGAGCAGGATCCGCGCCGTCGCGCTGTGCGCGAGCAGCAGCCGGACATGGTCCTTCGCGCCGTCCTGCGGTGTCACGTCCAGCACCGCCGGCCAGTACCGCTCGGCGAGCGCGGCGCAGAGCCGCTGCTGAGCCTGGTCGTGGACCCGGTGCCGCTCCGACCCGGGGGCTCCGGGCCGGTCGGGAAACCAGTCCCGGGCCACCCGGTCGGTGTAGCCCAAGGCCCGCGCGTACTGGTAGCGCAGCCGGATCCACTCCGGATGGTGATGCAGCAGGCGCAGGGTGGACCAGGCGAACCGCCACGGACGCCAGAGCCGGTACCGCTTACGGCTCCACAGGTTGCCCGTGTAACGGTTCTCCAGTTCCACCACGGTGAGGGCGGCCTCGTACGTCTGCAGGGCGTCCAGGAAGAGCCCGAGGTCCTCCTGCACGCTCGCCACCATCATCCGGATGTTGATGTTGAACGGGTCCAGCCGGAGCGCCTCCCGGTACCACCAGAGCGCGTCGTCGAGCTTCTGCTCGTCGTGCCGCTTCTTGGCCTCGTTGTAGCACTCGAACAGCTCGGCGGGCATGTCCCGGCCGAACCACTTGCGCCACGGCGGCCGCCGGGACAGCCGGGTGGCGGGCAGGATCTTGGCCATGGTCCAGTACGCCGCCTTGCAGGTGGCATCCTCCCAGCTCGCGCCCCACTGGGTGCTGGTCGTGCTCCGGGACCGCCCGAGCAACGAGGTGACCGTGATCGACAGCCCGTACTTCGGCTCCGGCCGGCGCTCCTGCAGGGTGGCCGTGACGAAGTAGCCGCTCCGCGGCCACAGCTTGCCGACGAAGCTCATCATCGTGCCGGGGAGGGACGTGGAGTCCCCCTCCTTGGCCAGTGCGTCCATGAAGCCCTGCGGGGGCGGGTCGGACGGGCCGGCGTACGGCGGGTAGATGTCCGTGTCGGCCAACTGCCGGCAGAACCGGCTGCGCAGATAGATCGCGCAACCTTCGTCCCCGGGGTCGGCGTTCTCGAACTTCCGGATGTCGATCGGGCCGGGCCGGTAGGCGAAGACCGACTGCCGCCAGTGCCGCCACGCGAGGTAGGTGAGCAGTGCCACCAGGAGCAGCCCGAGCTGGCGCCACCGGAGGTCGCCGGTGGCGAAGAGCATTGTGCGAGCGCCGGCCAGGACGCCCTGGACGAGCCCGGACACGACCGGCCACACCCGGTCGGGTGCCCACCGAGGGGGCTTCACCACCCCGTCGCCGGCCAGGTAGGAGAGGGCGAGCAGCGCCAGGCTCAGCAGGACGGCGGCGATCAGCCATCGGCCGGGGCGTGGTACGGGTAGCGCCGAGCCCGCCGTCCGGGAGCGCTCATCGGCCCGGTGCGGGGCCGGCCAGTCCCACGACTCGGGCCGTTCGACGTCCCACCCGCCGGTCCGCCCCCCGCTCCGCATCCGGCCTCCCCGCCCCGCTTGACCTGCGGTTTCAGGCTAAGCAGCGGGCGGGGGAGGTCGGGCCGGAAGGCCGCGATCCGGGACCAGGCGGTCCGGCGGCCGGGCCGCCGGGCGACGGTCAGGCCGGTACGGCGGCCGGCTCGGTCTCCGGTGGGAGGGTGTCCATGAACGAGCTGACCGAGAAGACCGCGTTGCCGGCGCCGGGCGGGCCGTACCCGGGCGGGCTGGACAGGCCGTTGGCCTCCATGGTCGCCCGGTAGGCCTCCAGCAGCCGGATGTGGTATTCCAGCGGCGCGCCCTGCGGGTTGGTCCGGCCCAGTGGGGTGGTCGGCTCCGGGCACCAGGTGGTGAACCGGGGCGTGATCCCGCGGGACATGAAGAACTGCAGGCCCTCGGTGGTCGACTCGATCGCCTCGTCCACCGTCCGGAAGCCGAACGGCTCGGCCATCTCGATGCCGGCCACGAAATTCGGGATCACGTTGCGCGCGCCGAAGACCTCGGCCGAGTCCAGGATCCGGCGGTGCCACTCCGCCCGGCCCACGTACCGTTCCTTGCCCGGGCAGTGCAGCTCGAACAGCCGCTTGTCCCACACCTCGTAGTTGGGGTGGTAGATCCGCACCCCATAGTCGTGGAACCGCTGCACGTCGGCGCGCGGCAGCGCCTGGGCCACCACCTTGCCGATCCACCGGCCCGGGAAGCGCTCCTCGATCGCCTTGGCGTACCGGCCGTAGAAGTCGGCCTCGGCCAGGCCGTCGACCTTCGAGGTGATGCTGCCGCCGGTCAGGGTGTATGCCCGGGAGGCGCCGGTCGTGTCGTACCGGTCGATGATCTCCATGGCCTCCAGCACCTCGTCCACCGGCTTGACCCCGGTGTACGGGCGGCCGGCGGCCTTGTGCTGGCGCCAGTTGTGGTTGATGTCGCAGTACTGGCACTCCTCCTTGGCGCCGAAGTACTGGCACACCCGGAAGACGGTCAGGTAGATCAGGTAGCCCCACTGGATGGTCGGGGCCACCTCCATCACCGACTTGCCGTTGCTCAGCGTGTGCCGGTAGTACTCCGGCATCGGCGGCAGGCCCACGTCGGCGATCGGCCGGCCGTCGAGGTGCAGCCGCAGCACGCCGTCCCCGGCGTCGGCCACCCGGTACGGCGACTCCGGGTTCACCCGCACCGACACCACGGTCCGGCGCAGCTCGTACGGCCCGCCGGTGAGCACGATCTCCTCCGGCGGCCGGCGCAGCGCCGCGCTGCCCAGCTCCGGCAGCGTGCGGTGGTCGAACGAGAAGATGAAGTACGACTTCGGCTTGACCTCGCCGTTCTCGTTGTCGGTCAGCGCGGAGTCGTCGAACGCCATCCCGCCGCGCAGCAGGTCCTCCTTGATCACGGCCTCCCGCGGGATGTGCGGGAACCGTGCCATGAGGTCCTCGATGAGATCGGTGCGGGTCTGCATCCGTACTCCCTCGCTCCGCGTCGTCGACGGCCGGTCGCCCGCCGCCGGGGTGGGCGGGAACGTCCGTTCCGCCGTGCCGGGGCCGGCCCCGCCACGGCCCCAATGATGCTCCACCTCCCGGCCGGCGCCACCGCACGGGCGTCGGGTGTGACGGACGCCGTACCGGCGGGACCCGGTTGTCCCGTTCCGGGCGGCCTGGCTGGCGTGCCCCGGACCGTTCCGCGGCGCGTGTCCAGGCCGTTCCTGGGCGCGTTCGAACCGGCCATCCGATAACTGTCCGTAATTGACGGCTGCGCGCCCGTCGTCCGGCCGATCGCGGCAAAAACCCTGTTCTGGCAAGGGTTTTGCCGGGATGGGCTCGCGCGAAAGGGGCACGCGGACCGCGAGCGAGATAACAGAATGTGATTGACCGAGTACGGATTGGGGGGGTTATGAAGCGCAGACCTCGGATCGGGCTCGCCCTGGCGGCGCTCGCCTGCGGATCCATGGCGCTGGCCGGCTGCACGGGCGGCGGCGGAAGCAAGGCCGGGGCGGGCAGGAAGGCCGCCGCGCCCCCGCCGGTCGCCGTGGCGATCGCGCCGGCGGCGAACGCCACGAACGTGCCGGTCAGCAGCGAGGTGGTGGCCACGGCGACCAACGGCAAGATCACCGAGGTCACCCTCACCGACGACAAGGGCGCCAAGGTCGACGGCGCCATGCGGCCCGACGGATCGTCCTGGCTGCCCAGCCGTCCCCTGGACTACAAGCGCGGCTACACCGCCCAGGTGACGGCCACGGACGGCGCCGGCAAGGCGACCACCAGCACCGCGAAGTTCACCACCATGGCCAAGCCGGACACCATCGTGCAGACCAGCCTCAACCTGCAGAACGGCCAGTCGTACGGGGTGAACCTGCCGCTCGTGGTGGCGTTCGACCCGCCGGTGCCAAAGGAGGCCCGGGCGGCCGTGCAGAAGCGGCTGCTGGTCAGCACGGACCCGCCGCAACCGGGGGCCTGGTCCTGGCTGGACGAGGGCAACCAGGTCTCGTACCGCGCACCGGACCCGTGGAAGCCCGGCACGCGGATCACCGCCCGGGCGGCCCTGGCCGGGCTGCCGATGGGCAAGGCCGGCTTCGGCGACGACGACCACACCGCGGTGGCCACGGTGGCGCCGGACGCCGTCCGGATGGACATCGACAACGACACGAAGCAGATGTACGTCTACAAGGACAACCGGCTCGTCAAGACCATCCCGGTGAGCCTCGGCAAGCCGAGCACCCCGTCCTCCAGCGGCAACATGGTGATCATGGAGAAGTTCGACAGCACGGTCTTCGACACCCGGGGCGAGCCCAACGGCGGCTACGTGGTCACCGTCCAGGACGCCCAGCGGCTCACCTGGGGCGGCGAGTTCATCCACTCGGCGCCCTGGTCCGAGGGCGAGCAGGGGTACACGAACACCTCGCACGGCTGCGTGAACGTGTCCAGCACGACCGCCAGCTGGCTGATGCGCACCACTCACGTGGGCGACCTCGTCCGGGTGCGCGGCACCGAGGTGCAGCTGGCCCGGGGCAACGGCTGGACGGCCTGGAACGACAGCTGGGACCAGTTCGTCAAGGGCAGCGCGTTGCCCGTACCGCAGGATCTCAAGCCGGCGGCCACCCCGCCGCCCGCCGCGGTGACCCCGGGCAACAGCGCCGCCCCCGCCACCACCACGCCCACCCCGGCCCCCACCAACTCCGGCGGCTGACCCGCAAGGAAGGGCCCCTTGTTATCGCTTTTTGTATAGGAAGGGGCCCTTCCTAACACCCTGGGGCGGGCGGAGGTGCCGGTCAGCGCAGCGGTACGGCCGCCACCGCGGGCTCGACCAGGCTGCCCAGCCAGAGCCGGTCGCCGTCCTGGCGGACGCCGGTGACCATCTGGTATGCCCCGGTCGGGCCGTGCAGGGTGCGCAGCACGGTGCCCGCCTCATCCACCAGCGCCACCAGGCCGTACCGGCGGGGCTGCGGTTGCAGGGCGTCGGGCAGCAGGTCGGCTGCCTGCCGCAAGCGCGGGTGCGGCAGCAGCCGCTCCAGCACCGGCAGCCGGGGGCTGGGCAGGGCCAGCCAGAACGTGCCGTCGCCCACGGCGCTCACGTTGTCCGGATGCGCGGGCAGGTCGGCCAGCACGGCCGGCTCGGCGGTGGCCAGCGGGATCCGCAGCAGCCGGTGGGTGCTGGTCTCGGCCACCAGCACGGCCGACTCGTCCGGGGTGAGCGCCACCCCGTTGGGGAAGTAGAGCCGGTCCACCACCACGTCGGTGCGGCCGGTGCGCGGGTCGTGGCTGAGCAACCGGCCGTTGGGCCGGTATTCCAGCATGTCCCGCCGCCAGTCGGCCAGCGGGAACCGGTGCGAGCTGTCGGTGAAGAAGATCATGCCGTCCCGGGTCACCGCCGCGTTGTTGCACACCCTGATCGGCCGGCCGCCAGCCGTGGTGGCCAGCTCGGTCACCCGGCCGTCGCCGGTCACCCGCAACAGCCCCCGCACGCCGTCGCAGACCACCAGGCTGCCGTCCGGGTGCTGCTCGATGCCGAGCGGCCGGCCGCCCGTCTCGGCCAACTGCTCCGGCACTGCGGTCGGGGCGGCGCCCGCCGGCCAGCGCCAGATCCGGCCGTCGTCCCCGCCGGTGAGCACCGCGCCCGCCGGGTCCACCAGCACGTCCTCGGCGCCCCGGCCGGACGGCAGCCGCCAGGTCAGCGGGGCGTCCAGCCGGGTGTCGGTGGCCGCCCACGGGCCCTCCAGCGGCGGCGGCGCCGTGGCGGGGGTCCGGACGGGGCTGATCAGGCGAGGTGCGCGGATAGGCGGCATCCGCCCATTCTCCCGTGCCGATGCCGCCGTGTCGCGGCCCGATCGGCGCGGGAACGGGTCCTTCGCCCCTGGACGCCGGGCCCGGGCCGCCGCACGCTGGAGACCGGGGATGGGCCGTGCCGGGCGACCGGCGGCCCGGGACGGAGGCGACATGACCACCACCGACCGGACACACCGGCAGAACGGGGCGGCCGGCGCTGCCAAGATCGCCGGCGACGAGGCGTCGGCCGTCGACCCGGCCGACCGCGGGGTCACCGAGGTGATGAGCACACCGGTGCTCACCGTGCGGTCGGGCCTGCTCCTCGGCGAGGCGCTGCACGCCATGGTTCGGGGCGGTCGGCGGCACCTCGTGGTGGTCGACGACACCGAGCGCTGCGTCGGGGTGCTGGCCGACCGGACCGTGGCGGCGGTCTGGGCGTACGACCCGTCCGCGCTGGCCCGGCGGGTGGTGGGCAGCGTGCTGGAGGCCGCGCCGCCGGTCCTGGCGGCCGATCAGCGGCTGGTGGACGCCGCCCGGCTCATGCGGACCGCCGGCGTGGACGCGGTGGCCGTGGTGGACGCCGCCGGGCGGCCCGTCGGGGTGGTGACCGGCGGCGACCTGGTGGCCGTGCTGGCCGGCCGCTGACCGGGTTACTCGACGCCGACCAGGTCGACCACGAAGACGAGGGTCTCGCCGGGCCGGATGGCGTCGCCCGCGCCGCGGTCGCCGTACCCGAGGTGGGGCGGGATCACCAGGCGGCGTCGCCCGCCGACCCGCATGCCCACGACGCCCTGGTCCCACCCGGAGATCACCTGTCCGCCGCCGAGCGCGAAGGTGAACGCCGAGCCACGGTTCCAGGAGGCGTCGAACTCGCGGCCGTCGGAGTGCGAGACGCCCACGTAGTGCACCGTGGCCAGGTGTCCCGGCTCGGCGCGCGGGCCGTCGCCCACCGTGATGTCCTCCACCACCAGGTCGGTGGGCGGCGGTCCGGCGGGCGGTTCCACTGTGGGCCTGCTCATCGGCTGTCCTCTCCGGAAGCTGCGGGCCGGCACGGCCCGGGAAACGAGCCGGCGCGGGTCGCCGGGCTCCACTGCTCGAACCTACGCCTCAGGAGCGTTCCACGAAGCGACGCCACTGCGTGTAGAAGTCGGTGGCGGTCGCGTCCGCCCGGCCGCCGTCGGCGAGACCCGCCCGGGCCAGCGCGGCGGCCAGCGCGGCGCTCGGCGCCGAAGCGGGCTGCGCGGCCCGCGTGGGGTCGGGCCGGGCCGCCGAAACCGGCCCGCGCCGCGCCGTCGAGGCCGGCCCGGGCGTTGCCGTCGAGGCCGGCTGGGGCCGTGTCGCTGAGGCTGGCTCGGGTCGTGTCGTTGAGGCTGGCGTCGGGATGGGGCCGGCGGCCTGACCGTGGGTGACCGCGGCCAGGTAGAGCGAGCGGGCCCGCTCGTGCCCGTACCGGCCGGCCACGAACTGGAACACGCTGCAGCCCAGCGCCGCGTTGGCGGCCCGGTTGGCCGCCGAGTAGAAGTCCCGGTTGCCGGCCAGCTCCGGCGCCCCGGTCAGCCGCCGGGCCGCCCGCAGCCGCAGCGCGGATCGGGCCCGCACCGCCGCGGAGTCGCGGCCGGCCAGGTACTGCGCGAAACCCTCGACCGCCCAGAGCGGCGCGGCGAACTCGGCCGCGCCGGGCAGGCCGGCCGGTCGCGGCGAGGCCGGCAGCACGGCCAGGGCCGCCGCGTACGCGAGCTGCCGCTTGATCGTCTCGTACGGGCTGCCGGTCGACCGGCTGGTCGCAAGATCGACGGCGATCCGCGAGCCGACGAACCGACCGGTGCCCGCGGCCGTCGACTCGGCGCCGCGGACCGGCACCGTCACCCCGGCGGACCAGTCCGGGGCGGCGCCGGCGAACCAGCCCCGGAAGGTGGCGCTGTCCCCGGCCACGAACACCGCGAACGCGTCCGGCAGGGGGTTGTCGCCCCAGTCCCGGCGGATCTCGGCGGCCGCCCGGGCGGCCACCTCCAGCAACGCGTCCGGGTCGGCCACCCCGGACTGCGCGGCGAGCAGCAGGTCCGGCCGGCGGCGTACCCGCAGGGCGCCGGTGTCCCAGGGGCAGTCGGTCAGCGGCGCGGGCTCGCCGCCGGCGGCCGGGGCGCCCGCCACGTCCACCAGCACGACCGCGCCGTCGACGCGGCCGAAGACGCACCGGTACCGCACCGCGGTGGGCGCGGAGTCCGCGCCGGGCAGCCGCATCGCCAGGTCCACGTCGTACGCCGTGGATTCGCGGGGGAGGGAGCTGGCATACCGGCCCGGCCGGGCCGGGTCCGGAGCGCGGCCGCAGCGGCGGAACCGCCCGCCGTCGACGCGCAGCTGGCGCAGGTTGGCCAGGACCTGCTTCTCGTGCGCCACCAGGGCCGGGTTTCCGGCGTCGACCGCCGCCAGCCACCCCGGCTCGTCCCCGGCCGCCAGCGCCGCGCTGCGGCGGTCCAGCAGCGCGTCCACCTCCGGCTCCATGCCCCGGGCCGGCTCGTCGGCGGATCCGGCCGTGCTATGGCAGCCGCCGAGGGCGACCAGCGAGCCGCCGAGGATCAGCGTGTCCCGTCGACGAATGCCCATGCACGCTCCCGGTGGACCGCGCCACCGGCGCGGCGAGGCCGGGGATGACCGTGCCCGTCCGCCGGAGGCGACCGTGATGGTATCGGGCGAGCAATCGATCCGCACGGTTGGGCCGGGTGGAAGGATCCGGCTCGCCGCCCGCGGTCGCAGCCCGGACCTGCTGCCCCGCCACCGTCGCCAGACTTGCCGGAATTTGCTGAGGCCCTGCGGGGGTCGGTGCGCGCGCTCTATTACAGAAAGTAGTCCCCGAATAGCATCACCGACGTTTGAGCAGCTCAGACGCATCAAAGGCGATTACCCGTCGTAAGGAGGAGATCCAGTGCGGACATTCGCCGCCCTCACCGGGCTGATCACGGGCGTGGTCCTCGCCGCCGGCCTGGGCGCCAGCGCGCAGGCCGCGCCGGCGGTGTCGCCCTCCACTAGGGACGACACACTCACGGCCATGCAGGGCGAGGCGTACGCCTGGGCGCGCTACCTCGCGTACGCCCAGGGCGCCGACTTCGAGCACCACGCCGACGTGGCGGCGCTGTTCCGGCGTACCGCTCGGGTGGAGCGGTACGACCACTTCGCCATGGAGGCCGCGAGCATCGGGTTCGTCGGCACCGACGTGGAGAACCTCAGCGCGGCCATCGCCGGCGAGGAGTACGAGGCGACCACCCTCTATCCGCGGTTCGCCCGGCAGGCCGCCCGGGACGGCTGCGCGCCGGCCGCCGAGCTGTTCACCGAGCTGGCCGCCGACGAGGCGGTGCACGCGCAGCAGTTCCGGCTGGCCCGGGACGCGCTGCTGCACCCGGAAGGCAGTCAGAACTTCCCGGTGGGCGAGCGGGTGACCCCGGTGCCGATCCGGCCGGGGCCGCCCCGGTGCACCGGCCGCACGCTGGACAACCTGCTCGCCGCCACCCGCGGCGAGTCGTTCGCGGCGGCGCGGTACGGCCTGTACGCCGAGCACGCCCGGTCCGACGGGCAACGCCGGCTGGGCCGCCTGTTCGACAACACGGCAAGCCAGGAGCTCGGCGAGCATTTCGCGCAGACCGCCCAGCTGGCCGGTCTGGTGGCCACCACCGAGGACAACCTGCGGGGCGCCATCGACGGTGAGCAGTACGAGGCGACCACCATGTACCCGACCTTCTCCCGGCGGGCGGCCGCGGCCGGGGACGAGGCGAGCGCCGACATGTTCGCCGAGATCGCCCACGACGAGGCCGGGCACGCGCACCGGTTCACGGACGCGCTGATCGACCTCATCACCTGACGCGAGCCGGCCGGAGCTGATCAAGAGGCTCGCGTCACCGGCAACCGGAATCCTGACGCGAGCCTCCCGGTCGGCCGGGCTCGGCCGAACGAGTCGGGCCGGGCTCGGCCGAACGAGTCGGGCCGGGCCGGGGCGCCTCGGCGGGGTCAGCCGCGCAGCGCCGGCTCGGCGCCGCCGGCCAGTTCGGGCACCGGCACCGGGATCACCACCACCGGGCAGGCGGCCTTGCGGACGCACTCCTCGCTCACCGAGCCCAGCACCGTGTGCCGGATCCGGCTGTGCCCGTGGCTGCCCAGCACCAGCAGGGTGGCGTCGCGGGCCGCGGCGGTCAGCACGTCGGCCGGCCGGCCCTCGACCACCTCGGCCGACACCGGCACGGGGGCCTGGGCCGCCCGGGTCACGGCGCCGACCTCGCGTTCCAGCGTCGCGGTGGTCCGGTTCCGCTCCTGCGCGGCCGTGCCGACCGTGACGAAGTCGCTCTCGATGCCGTCCCAGCGCCAGGCCGCGACCGCCTGCACCGCTCCGCCGCGGTTCGCCGCCTCCCGGACCGCCCACTCCAGGGCGCGCCGGCCGCCGTCGGAACCGTCCACACCCACCACGATCAGATAGTTGTCGGCCATCGTCCTCACTCCTTCCCGGCTGCCTCCAGTGCAGCGCAGCGGCGGCCCGGTCGGCAGGCGCCGACGGCCCGGCACCGCGGGCCGGTGGGCCCGCCTCGCGCGGGACCTTCGGCCCTGATCGGCCGCGGCCGCCCGCCCGCACCATCGGAGCGTGGACGCACTCGACCTGGCGCGGTGGCAGTTCGGCATCACCACCGTCTACCACTTTTTCTTCGTACCGGTCACGATCGGCCTGGCCGGGCTCGTGGCGGTGCTGCAGACGGCATGGGTCCGCACGGATCGGCCGGAGTACCTGCGCGCCACGCGGTTCTGGGGCAAGCTGTTCCTGATCAACTTCGCGATGGGCGTGGTCACCGGCATCGTGCAGGAGTTCCAGTTCGGGATGAACTGGAGCGCGTACTCCCGGTTCGTGGGCGACATCTTCGGCGCCCCGCTGGCGGTGGAGGGCCTGCTCGCGTTCTTCCTCGAATCGACCTTCCTCGGCCTGTGGATCTTTGGCTGGGACCGGCTGCCGAAGCGGCTGCACCTGGCCACCATCTGGCTCGCGGCGGCCGGCACCGTGCTGTCGGCGTACTTCATCCTGGCCGCGAACTCCTGGATGCAGCACCCGGTGGGCTTCGTCTACAACCCGGTCACCGGCCGGGCCGAGCTGACCGACATCGTGGCTGTGCTGACCAACTCGACCACGCTGGTGACCTTCCCGCACACGATCGCGGCCGCCTTCCTCACCGCCGGGGTGGTGATGCTGGCGGTCTGCGCCTGGCACCTGTCCCGGGCCAGCGAGGTGGCCGTGTTCCGGCCCAGCCTGCGGCTCGCGCTCTGGGTGGTGGCGATCGCCGGGGTGCTGCTCGTGGCGACCGGCGACCTGCAGGCCCGGGTGATGACCCACCAACAGCCGATGAAGATGGCGGCGGCCGAGGCGTTGTACGACACCTCCGGCCCGGCCTCGTTCTCGGTGTTCACCGTCGGCACCCTGGACGGCCGCCGCGAGGTGGTCAGCCTGCGCGTGCCGCACGCGCTGTCGCTGCTGGCCACCGGCCGCCCGGACGGCACGGTCGAGGGCATCAACGACGTGCAGCGCCGGTACGAGCAGACGTACGGGCCGGGGGACTACCGGCCGGTCGTGCCGGTGACGTACTGGTCGTTCCGTCTGATGATCGGCTTCGGCGCGCTGGTGACGCTGCTGGCGTTCGCCGGGCTGTGGCTCACCCGCGGCGGCCGGCTGCCGGCCGGCCGCTGGTTCTGGCGGGCCGGCGTGTGGGCCGTCGGCCTGCCGTTCCTGGCCAACAGCATGGGCTGGATCTTCACCGAGTTGGGCCGCCAGCCGTGGGTGGTCTTCGGCGTGTTGCGGACCGCCGCCGGCGTCTCGCCCACCGTCGGCGTCGGCGCGGTGGCCACCTCGCTGGCCGTCTTCACCCTGCTGTACGGCGCGCTCGCGGTGGTCGAGGTGGGCCTCGTGCTGCGCGCCGTCAAGGCCGGCCCGCCGCTCGCCGAGCCGCCGGCGCCGATCGATGGCGCCGACGACGCCCGCCCGCTCGCCTTCGCCTACTGACCCTCTACCGCCGCCGGATCATCGGCCGCCACCGACCCCGCTGACCCTCGACCCGCTGACCCTCGATCCCGCTGGAGCAACCGGTGACCCTCAACGACGTCTGGTTCACGCTCATCGCCGTGCTGTGGGCGGGCTACTTCCTGCTGGAGGGCTTCGACTTCGGCGTCGGCATGCTGCTGCCGCTGCTGGGGCGCACCGAGGCCCGCCGCCGGGTGCTGATCAACACCATCGGCCCGGTCTGGGACGGCAACGAGGTGTGGCTGCTGGTGGCCGGCGGCGCCACCTTTGCGGCCTTTCCCGAGTGGTACGCCACGCTGTTCTCCGGCTTCTACCTCCC
The DNA here is from genome assembly GCF_042434095.1 of Plantactinospora siamensis. Classification (NCBI taxonomy): domain Bacteria; kingdom Bacillati; phylum Actinomycetota; class Actinomycetes; order Micromonosporales; family Micromonosporaceae; genus Plantactinospora; species Plantactinospora siamensis. Next base: position 316,263 of record NZ_JBHLUE010000019.1, on the reverse strand, counting down.
GCTGCTGGTCATCCTGGTGGCGCTGATCCTGCGCGGGGTGGCGTTCGAGTACCGCGGCAAGGTCGACGACGACCGGTGGCGGCGGCGCTGGGACGCGGCCATCATCGGCGGCAGCGCCGTGCCGGCGCTGCTCTGGGGCGTGGCGTTCGGCAACATCGTCCGCGGGGTGCCGCTTGACGCCCGGCACGAGTACGCCGGCGGCCTCGCCGACCTGCTCAACCCGTACGCGCTGCTGGGCGGGCTGACCACGCTGACGCTGTTCGCCACGCACGGCGCGGTCTTCGTGGCCCTGAAGACCGCCGGCGAGATCCGCGCCGACGCCCGGGCGCTCGCCGGCCGGCTCGGACCGGTGGCGGCCGTAGCGGCGGTCGGCTTTCTGGGCTGGACCCAGCTGGCGCACGGCGACGCGGTGAGCGGCCTGCTGTCGGCCCTCGCGGCCGCGGCCCTGCTCGGCGGGCTGCTGGCCATCCGGGCCGGTCGGGAGGGCTGGGCCTTCCTGGCCACCGCCGGCGCCGTGCTGGGCGCCACGGCCGCGCTGTTCGTGGCGCTGTACCCGGCCGTGCTGCCGTCGACGCTCGACCCGGCCGGCACGCTGACCGTGACGAACGCCTCCGCCACCCCGTACACGCTGCGGATCATGACCTGGGTGGCCGTGCTGGTCACGCCGGTGGTGCTGGCCTACCAGGGCTGGACCTACCTGGTGTTCCGGCGGCGGCTGAGCACCGCGGACATCCCGCCGCCGGTCGGCCGGCCCGACCCGGGAACGGCGGCCCAACCGGCGGGGGCGCCGCCAGCCCCGGCGGCCGTGCCACCTGCGGCGCCACCTGTCGGGTAGCCGGGGCCGGCGGCCGGTGGTTGATCGGGTACGGGCTACCCTCGCAGGGGTCGGTTCGAGGAGGGGGAGCATATGCGGTTGCTGCTGATCGGCGCCCCGGGGGCGGGCAAGGGCACCCAGGCGCAGCGCATCGCCGAGCACTTCGGGATCGCCCACATCTCCAGCGGCGACCTGCTGCGCAAGCACATCGCCCAGGAGACCTCCATCGGGCGGTCGGTGGCCGAGACGATGCGCCGCGGCGATCTTGTCCCGGACGGCATCGTGATGGACGTGCTCCGCAAACCCGTCGAGGCGGCCAGCCGCAACGGCGGGTACATCCTCGACGGCTTCCCCCGCACCGTCGAGCAGGCTCAGCAGTCGTACGAGGTGGCCCGGGACATCAACGCCGCCGTGCAGGTGGCCCTCTATCTCGACGTGCCCCGGGAGGAACTGGTCCGCCGGTTGATGGAGCGGGGTAGGCAAACCGGCCGCACCGACGACACCGAAGAGGTGGTCACGCACCGGCTGCGGGTGTTCGAGGAGCACACCCTGCCGCTGCTCGACTACTACCGTCAGCGCGAACGTCTGATCAGCGTCAATGGGGCAGAGCAGGTGGACGAGGTTACGGCCGCCATCATCGAGCGGTTGCAGCGGGTTCGCGAGGAGATCCGGGAAGTCTGACCGGCGGCCCTTCCGGCGCTCCGTCTTCGCCGCCGCCTTGCGCACCATCGCTTGCCGTCGACGTTATTGGCGGAATGTATCTAGGGTGTAGAGCCCTCTCGTAGCCTCGGACCGTGCGGTACTTAGAGGTCGCGTGCCGGATCCTGATCGGCGTTGTTTTTTTCGTCTCCGCGACGAGCAAGTTGCGAAGCCGGGCGGAATTGCGTGCCTTTGGTGATTCGCTGCCTGACTTCCTGCCATTGCCAGCCGCTCTGATCGGCCCGTTATCCCTTACCGTAGCCCTGCTCGAATGCGCCGTTGTGCCATTGGTGTTGCTCCCGGTCACGGCGCCGGTCGGATGCGTCGTGGCCTTTGTCCTGCTCGCCGGCTTCACCGTCGCCGTCGCCTCGACGTTACGGGCCGGGCGCAGGATCGCGTGCCGCTGCTTCGGTCCGGCCCGCGAACCCCTCGGCCCTCGTCACCTTCTGCGCAACGGCGTGTTGCTGGCCGCCGCGGCCGGCGGTCTGCCGCTCGGCGCCGGCGGTGCGCAACCCGTCGGCCTTGTCGTCGCGGGCGCGACCGGCCTCGTGGCCGCGCTCATCCTGATCCACCTCGACGACATCCTCGGACTCTTCCTCGGCCAGGCAGTCAACCCGAATCCCCCGAAGTAGGAGGCATCCATGTTGGTCACCGGAGCGCTCATCGTGCTCGCCGTACTGGTCCTGCTCGACCTTTTGCTCACCTTCGGGGTGATCCGGCGGCTGCGGGACCACACCGAGCAACTGAAGCGGGCCCAGCTCATGCCCGAGGCCGTCATCGCGTCCCCGGGCACCCCGGTGGGGAACTTCGTGGCCGCCACCACGGACGGGGAGAGCCTCACCGCGGAGTCGTTGACCCGGGAGACCGTGGTCGGGTTCTTCTCACCCGGCTGCCAGCCCTGCGAGGCGTTGCTGCCCGGCTTCGTGGACCACGCGCGCACGGTCGCCGGTGGTCGGGACCGGGTGGTCGCCGTCATCGCCACCGACAGCCCGGACTCGACGCTCGTGGCCGAGAAGGTCGCCGCCCTCAGCCCGTACGCGCGAACCATCGTGGAGCGCTATGACGGACCGGCGCTGACGGCGCTCGGTGCCCAGGCCTACCCGGCGGTCTATCTCGTGCAGGACCGTACGGTCGTGGCGAGCGGCAGGGACCTGCGGGCGCTGCCCGCGTATGTCGGAGCGTGACCGAGGTGCGGTTCGTCGGCGGGTCACGCCCGGAGACCGCATCCGACGCGGGCGGTCCGGGGATGCTCCGCGCCGCGGGGGCGGCCGCCCGACTCGTCTGGCGGACCGTCCCGGGCGGTGTTCTCGGGTACGCCGGCTGCGCGCTGAGCGCGGGGGCCGCGCCGGTGGCGATCGCCTGGGTCACGAAGCTGGTTCTGGACGACCTGACGGCAGGGGCCGCGCTGTCCACGCTGCTCGGCCTGGCCGCCGTGCTGGCCGGGACCAGTATCGCCATCGCGGCGCTCACGCAGTTCGAGCAGTACCTGCGTGGGGAGATTGGCCGGACGGTCTCGTTGGCGGCCGCGGACGACCTGTACCGCGCCGTCGAACGGCTCCGCGGGCTGAAGCGGCTGGAGGATCCGGTCTTTCTGGACCGTCTCCGGCTGGCCCAGCAGGCGACCATCGGCCCGGCGGAGCTGGTGGACGGCGTGCTCAGCACCGCACGAGGGCTCGTGACCGGCCTGGGACTGGTCGTCTCGCTGACCGTGATCAGCCCCATGATGACCGCCGTGGTGCTGGTGACCGGCATTCCGATGTTGATCACCGAGTTGCGGCTTTCCCGCCAGCGCGCCGCCATGACCTGGTCGATCGGGCCGACGGAACGGCGGGAGATCTTCTATCGGGGCCTGCTGGAGAGCACCGAGGCTGCGAAGGAGATCCGACTCTTCGGCATCGGACCGTTCGTCCGGGGACGGATGCTCGCGGAGCGACGCACGGCCGATGCGCAGAAGCGGCGGGTCGACCGGCGTGAGGCGGTCGCCCAGGGCGGCCTGGCGCTGGTGAGCACGGCCGTGGCGGGCGCGGGACTCGCCTGGGCCGTCGCGGCCGCCCACCAGAAGGTGCTCACGATCGGTGATGTCTCGATGTTCATCGCCGCCGTGGCCGGCGTTCAGGCGGCCATCGCCACCCTGCTGACCGCGATCACGCAGACCCATCAGCAACTGCTGCTGTTCGGGCACTTCGCGGCCGTGCTGGAAGTCGAACCGGACCTGCCGGCCCCGCCGGATCCGGTGGCCCTGCCGCCGTTGCGGCGCGGCATCGAGCTGCGTGACGTGTGGTTTCGGTACAGCGACCAGCACCCCTGGGTGCTGCGCGGCGTCAACCTGGTCATCCCCCATGGCCGCGCGTTGGCACTGGTGGGCCTCAACGGTGCGGGGAAGAGCACGCTGGTCAAGCTGCTGTGCCGGTTCTACGACCCGACCCGAGGGACGATCCTGTGGGACGGGATCGATCTTCGCGACGCCGACGTGAGCACGCTGCGTCAGCGGACCGCGGCCGTCTTCCAGGACTACGTGGAGTACGACCTGACGGCCGGAGAGAACATCGCAATCGGTGACATCGGCCGGCTGGCGGACCGGGAGGCGCTCCGTGCGGCCGCTCGGCGGGCGGGCGTACACGAGGTGGTCGAGAGGCTGCCCCGCGGCTACGACACGCTGCTGACCCGCATGCTGTTCGACGAGAACGACGACGGCGACCCCTCGGTGGGGGTCCGGCTGTCGGGCGGCCAGTGGCAACGTCTCGCGCTGGCCCGGGCGTTCATGCGCGACCGGCGCGACCTCATGATCCTGGACGAGCCGAGCGCGGGTCTGGACGCGGAAGCGGAGCACGAGGTGCACAGCCAGTTGCGTGAGCACCGGATCGGCGTCACCACCCTGCTGATCTCGCACCGCCTCGGGTCGGTCCGAGATGCCGACACCATCGCGGTGCTGCGCGGTGGCGTCGTCGTCGAGCAGGGCCCCCACCGGGAACTCATCGCCGCCGCCGGGGTCTATGCCCGGCTCTTCCGGCTGCAGTCGACCGGCTACCAGGCGGAGGCCGCCGAGGAGCCGGAGGTGGGGTCCGGACCCGAGCTGGTTCGCTCGCCGGAGGCGTCCGGCGCGGCCGGATTCGTGGCCACGGACAGCCGCTGAGAGTGACGCCGAAATTGTATCTGTGGTCGGTCGGGAATGTAGCGCCGACCCATACGGTATGGACATGAAAGCCGAGAGGAGGTGAACCACAATGAGGACGATCGGGAAGATGGCTGATCGCGTGCTGACGGCATTCGTGCCCAAGGCGCAGGCCGGTGCCTGCTGTCCGGAAAGAGGACTGTGGTACTGCGAGTACTATGCAAAGTGCGGCCCCAGCGGTAAGCACAGATGCACCTTCGATTGCAACTGTCGGGCGGTGTGCTCGACAAGCTGCGGCTGTGGCTGACCCTCCGGCATGTTCCCCGGGACGCGGCGTCGTCCCGGGGAACGCGCTTTTTCCGACCCAGCTTAACCGGCCGCCGTATCCGGGGCTGGGGCTAGGCGAGTTCGGCCGCGTTATATCGTCGGTGCCGCGGAAATGTATCACCTCCTTCTAGGGTCGGATCAACCATTGAGGAGGAGGTGAGCAAGATGAAGTCTCTCGGACGGATGGCCGATCGCATGCTGACGGCTTTTGCGCCGGCCACGAAGGCCGGCGCGTGTTGCGCCGAGTATGGGTTGTCCTGGTGCGAGGAGGGCCCCTGCGCGACCAGGCGCAAGTGCTACTGGAACTGCAACTGCCGGAAGGCCTGTTACGCCTGCGGCAGCTGCTAGACCGTTCCGCGAGGTCGGCGCGGCCGGCCCAGCGGAAAACCGGCCCAGCGCCACACCGCGGGGGCCGGGGCGGGTGAGCCCGTCCCGGCCCCCGTCCGCGTACCGCGGTGACCGGACCGCCGGACCGCCGGCCTCACACCACCCGGCGGGGCAAGCGGGCGATGCTCACCCCGAGCACCCGTTCCCCCGGTACCAGACCCCACATGCGGGAATCCTGGCTGCTCACACCGTCCCCGAGCACCACCACCGAGTCGGCCGGCACCCGGCCGTCCGGGAGGTCGCCGGCGACCGGGGCAACGGCGGGTGGTACCGGGTCGCCCGGCACCGCCACCGCCCGCTTGACCAGCCAGTCCCGGCCGCCGATCCGGTGCGTCGGCCTCGGCAGCCGCGCCCACCGCGCCCCGGGCATCGGTTGCTCGAGCACGACGATCTGGCCCCGCCGCACCCGGCGCAGCGGGCGGCGGAGCACCAGGACCCGGTCGCCCTCGTGCAGGGTCGGTTCCATGCTGCGGCCCTCCACGGTGATCGCCACCAGCCGGCGCCGGGCCAGCGCGGCCGCCCCGGCAAGCGCCAAGCCGCCGGCGACCATGGACCATCCAGCCACACTCATCGGGGCATCCTTTCGTCGGTGTGCCCGGGCAGGTTGAACCGCCCGGTGGGAAGGGGCAAGTCGGCCGTACGGGGAAACGCCGGGTGGCCCGCGCCGGGGCCGCGGGTGGCCGGCGGGCCGGCGAACGGCTGGAGCACGGCTACCAGCCGCTCGACGCGTTGCGTGAGTGGCCGTCCCGACCGGTACGCCTGGTGGAGCAGCGCCTGCAGGTTGGCCTGCTCGCTCCGCCACCACGGCGCGGCCGCGCCGCCGTCGGCGCGTCGCCGCTCCTCCCGGGCGCCGATGAGCGGAGCCGCGTCCCCGCCGCCGCGTTCCCCGGTCTGACACCTCGCCGAACCGGCGAGGCGACGGACGTACCAGGACAGCACACGGTACAGCGGCGCCTGAACGTCTTCACCGGGGTCGAGTTCCGCGGCATGGAGTCGTACCAGGTCCGGTACCCGGTACCGGGCAGGTCCCCGCTGCTCGATCAGCCGCAGCTCGAGCAACTGGTCCAACGCCCGATCGCCCTCGAAACGCGAGCCGCCGAGGGCGGCCACCGCGATCGCCGGGTGGACCGTCCGCAACGCCAGTGCGCCCAGCAGGCGCAGCAGCCGGCTGCCGTGGGTGAGCTGCTGGCAGCTGGCGGCCAGCGAGGCACGGATCGACAGTGAGTCGTGACAGAGCGCGTCGAGCCTCGTCCGCTCGTCGGCCAGTTGCTCCACCAGCGAGCGGATCGACCTGCCGGGACGACCGGCCGCCCGCGCCGCCACGATGCGCACCGCCAGCGGCAGACCGTCGCACAGCTCGACCAGCTGGTCGAGCTCGGGACGACAGGCAGGTTCCGGGCCGGTGAGTCGGGCGAACAGCCCGGCGCACACCGCCGGTGGGAGTGGGCCGACGTCCACGTGCGCGACCGGATCGAGCGCGGCCAGCATGCGCCGGCTGGTGATGATGACCAGGCTGCCGGTCCGGCCCGGCAACAGCCCGCGGACCTGGCCCTCGTCGAGGGCGTTATCCAGCACCAGGATCAGCCGCCGGCCGGCGGTCAAGGTACGAAGCCGGGCCGCCGCCTCCAGCGGGTCATCCAGATCGACGGGCCCGCCGCCACTGAGCGTGCGGAGCAGGCGCCGGAGCACGCAGATCGGCGTGACCGGCGCCGACCTGGGCTCGTTCGCGCCCAGGTCGACATAGAGCTGTCCGTCCGGATACCGCTCGGCCAGCCGGTGCGCGGCGTGCACGGCGAGGGCCGACTTGCCGACACCGGCGGGTCCGTGCAGGGCCACGACCGGCGCCGAGTTCCGGGCCGCGTCGTCGATCCGGTCCAGCTCGGCGGACCGCCCGAGCAGTGCGGAGACGTCCGGCGGGAGCTCCCGGGGGCACACCCTGACCGTGGTTGTCCCGGGGTCCGCGCCGGTGTGCTCGGCCCGCAGCCCCGGATCGTGGGCGAGCATCGCGGCCTGCAACCGGGTGAGCGCCGGCCCGGGCTCGACGCCCAGCTGGTCCACCAGCGTCCGGCGTACCTCGTTGAAGACCGCCAGGCCGGCGCCCGGGTTGCCGGCCCGGTACTGCGCCAGCATCAGCTGAGACCACAGCCGCTCTCGCAGCGGATGGGTCTTGGTCAGTTCTCGCAGCTCAGGAATCGCGGCCCGGTGGTCGCCCAGGCGTAACCGGCTCTCCATCCAGTCTTCCAGGAGGGTGACCCGCTGCTCGTCGAGGGCGTCCAGCCGGGCGCCCAGCGGGCCCGACCGGCGGATGTCCTCGGCGGCCGCGCCCCGCCACAGCGACAACGCCTGGCGGAACAGCGCCTCGGCCGCCGCCGTTCGCCCGTCGGCCAGTTCCTGCTGGGCGCGGCGGGCGAACCGCTCGTAGCGCAGGAAGTCCACCTCATCGGCATGCGCGGTGAGGAGATAGCCCGGCGGGCGGCTGAGCAGATGCTCCGTCTCACCATTGAGGACCGCCCGCAGGCGCGACGCGTACGTCCGGATGTTGGCCACGGCCGAGCGGGGCGGTTCGGCGCCCCACAACAGCTCCACCAGCCGATCGACCGGCACCACCCGCCCGACGTCCAGCAGCAGCGCGACCAGCAGGCTGCGCTGCTTGGCGGTACCGAGTTCCTGATCCGTCCCATCACGCCGCACGACAACCGGGCCGAGCAAACAAAATTGGCGACTCATGATCCGTCCCCCGTGGACAGCGATCTGCCTGCCGACAACGGCAGATCCGGCCGCACGACTAGGCGCCACTCGCGTACGAGGGAGGGGAAGCCGTCGGCCGGACCGCACCGCCTCGGGTTGCTCCCTGCAGCCTGTCGCGCTCACCTATGCGGGGGCTACGCGGCTGCTACGCTCGCTGCAAAAGGGATCAAGCAAGCCGATCCGGGGGACGACCGCGTGATCCGATGGCGAATCCTCGGCCCGATCGAGGTTTCGTCGGGCGACGATCTGAGATCTCTGTGCCGGCCGCAGCAGCGCGCGGTGCTGGCCTACCTCTTGCTCAACGCCAACCGCGTGGTCTCGACCCAGCAGCTCATCGACGCGTTGTGGCCGGGCGCGCCGCCGCCCACCGCTCGCACACAGGTACACGGCTGCGTGTCCCAGGTGCGCCGGGCGCTGCCCGGGGACGCGGCCGACCGGCTGCTGACCAGCCGTCCGGGTGGCTACCGGCTTGCGGTCCACGACGGCGAGCTGGACCTCGCCACGTTCACCGAGCGGGTGTGCCGGGCGCAGGAAACGGACTCGGCGGGCGCTGCGGACCAGCTCCGGGCCGCCCTCTCGCTGTGGCGGGGCGCACCCCTGACCGGCGCCACGGGCGCATTCGTGGCGGCCGCCGCGGCCAATCTGGAGGAGCAGCGGTTGGCCGCATGCGAGGACCTGGCGGAGGCGGAGCTGGCCCTCGGCCGGTACGCCACCGTGGCCACCGAGCTCCGCCCGCTGGTGAATGCGCATCCGCTGCGGGAACGACTGGCTGCGCAGCTCATCCTCGCCCTCGCCGGTAGCGGGCAGCAGACCGCGGCGCTGGCTCTGTACGGGGAGGTGCGGGCGCGGCTGGAGGAGGAGCTCGGGGTCGAGCCCGGACCATACCTGGCGGCCGCGCAGCTGCGCGTTCTTCGTCAGCAGATGCCGGCGGAACGAATGGCCGGCCCGATCCAGCGCCCGGCTCTCGACCGGTCGGCGCGCCCGCCGGCCGCACCGAGCCCGGAGCCGGCGGACCGGAGCATCCCCGCCCAGTTGCCGCCCGACACGGCCGGGTTCACCGGGCGGACGCGGCAGCTCGACCAGCTCGACGCCGTCCTGAGCCGGGTGCGAGCGAGCAGCCGGAGGATTGCGGTCATCTCCGGGACCGCCGGGGTGGGCAAGACCGCCCTGGCGGTGCGGTGGGCGCATGCCGCCGCCGACGCCTATCCGGACGGGCAGCTGTACCTCGACCTACAGGGCTATGCGCCCGGTCCACCGGTCTCTGCGGTGCGGGCGCTCGGCACGCTGCTGCGCTCGTTGGGTGTCTCTCCCGAGCGGGTGCCGCTGGACGTCGCCGAGGCCACCGGCCTGTATCGGTCGATGCTGGCCGGACGGCGCGTCCTGGCGCTGCTGGACAATGCCGGATCGGCGGAGCAGGTTCGCCCGCTGCTGCCGGCGAGCGACGGCTGCGCGGTCCTGGTCACCAGCCGTGACCGGCTCACCGGCCTGGTGGCCCGGGACGGCGCCCGCCCCGTCACGCTGGACGTCCTCACCCGGGCCGAGGCCCGCCGCCTGCTCGTCAACCTGGTCGGCGCGGACCGGGTACGAGCGGAGGCTGCCCAGGCCGACGAGCTCGCCAACCTCTGCGCCCACCTTCCATTGGCCCTGCGGGTTGCCGCCGCCAAGTTGGCCTACCAGCCGCGCCGCAGCATCACCGACCACGTGGCCGAGCTGCGCGGCGGCAACCGGCTCGCGGCGCTGTCCATCGAAGGCGACCAGCAGGCCGCGGTGCGGGCGGCCCTGGACCTGTCGTACCGCGCGGTGCAACCGGGAGCCCGCCGGCTGTTCCGGCTGCTGGGCGTGGTGCCCGGGCCGGACTTCACCGCCGGGACGGCCGCCGCGCTGATCGGCGCGACCGCCGACCGCGCCGGCCCGCTGCTGGACGAGCTCGCCGCCGCGCACCTGGTCGACGAGCATGCCCCGGGCCGGTTCAGCTTCCACGACCTGCTCCGGCATCATGCCCGGGACAAGGCCATGGGTGGCGTCGGAGGCGGGGCGGGCGAAGCCCGGGTCGCGCTACGGCGGCTGCTCAACTGGTATGTGCACGCCGTCGACCGCGCCGCGCAACTGCTCTATCACCAGATGGTCCGGCTTCCCGGTCCGACCGGGCAAGCGCCGCCCGCCCTCCCTGACTTCGCCGAGGCCATCGAGGCGCTGGCCTGGCTGGACGCCGAACGGCCGAATCTGATCGCCGCGGTGCACGACGCCGCTGGGCACGGGTTCGGGGAACCGGCCTGGCTGCTGGCCGACGGGATGCGCGGCTACCTGGCCCGGCGCGGCCACCTGGCCGACCTGCTCGCTGCCGCCGGGTGCGGGCTGTCCGCGGCCGAGGCCGCGGCAGACCCGTGCGCGCAGGCGGCGATGCACAACGGGTTGGCACAGGTCAACAACCTGCTCGGCCGGACCACCGAGGCGATCGAGCACCTACGGCGGGCAGGGGTGCTGAGCGACCGCGGCGGCTGGAGCCGGGGTAGCGCTGTCGCCGCTGGGAACCTGGGCATCATCTACCAGGAGATGGGCCGCCTGCCGGAGGCCATCGACCGGCACAAGTCCGGCATCGCGCTGCTCAGCGAGGACGCGCCGCAAACGGTACGGCTCACCTCCATGAACAATCTCGGCAACGCGTACCACTTCATGGGCCGCCTGTCCGAGTCGGTGGACACCCTGACGGCGGCGCTGGGGCTCGCCCGTGCGGCGCGGGCCCCGGCCAGCGAGGCGGTGGTCGTCGACTCGCTGGCCGCCGTGTACCACAGCCTGGGCCGGTACGCCGCAGCGCTCGACCTGTCCACACTGGCCCTGCGCCTGCAGCGGGAAAGCGGCAACCGGCACGAGGAGCCCAGGGCACTCAACAGGATCGCCGAGACGACGTTGGTGCTGGGGGAGCGCAACCGCGCGCTCGACCTCGCGCTCACCTCCCTCGCCCTGCTCCGCCGCCTGGGTGAGCGGGATTCGGCGGCGCAGATCCTGAACACCGTGGCGGACGCGCATCGCGCGCTCGGCCACTGGGTCGAGGCCATCGAATGGTACGAGCAGGCGCTGGCCGCGGCAGCGGAGGTGAACAACCGGTACCGCCGCACGGTGGCGTTGCTCGGGCTGGCCGCGTCGCATCGCCGGCTGGGCAACCACGAGCTGAGCCTCCACCATGCCCGCGACGCCCTGACGACCGCGGCTGAGTGCCACTTCGGGGTGCTGGAGGGCCGCGCCCTGACCGCGCTCGCCCGGGTCAACCTGCGCTGGGATCAGCCGCGGCAGGCCGTCCGGCACGCGCAGACCGCCCTGGAGAACCATCGCCGGACCGGCTACCGACTGGGCGAGGCGGGCACCCTGGTGGTGCTCGCCCGGTTGCATCCCGAGCACGGCGCGCACCGGCGGGAGGCTGTCAGGCTCTACGCCGAACTCGGCCTCGCGGTCCCGGCCGAGCTGGGGGAGGGGGCGGCCTGACCATCGCAGCCCTGCCGCGGCGCGGCACCAGCCGATCTCGACACGACGGGGTCGGTGCCCGCGCTCCGCGTCGTGACGGTCACCCGGTCGCCGGCCACGGTGACCTCGTCGCGATCGGCCCGGTCAGCCGCTGGGCTCGTCGAGCAGCGAGCGGGCATAGCTGACCGCGGGTCCGCCGTACACCCGCTGGACCTCGCCGATCGCGGCCTGCAGGTCCGGCATCGGCCAGTCGGCCGGTTCCAGCGGCTCGGGCAGGCGCGGACTGCTCAGCGTGTCGATCAGCGGGGCGCGCAGCAGTTCTGCGTACCGGCGCAGCCCGGCCGGCCCGGCCGGCGGGGTGCGGCCCTGCCGTACGGCGTCACGCAGCGTCGCAATGTGCCGCCGGTGCCGCGCGGCAAGCTCGTCCAGGGACCAGGCGTGCCGGGCCGCGCGAGCCGCCTCGGCGTCGGACATCGCCAGCCGCGCGGAATAGACCATGGCCTCGGCCGGCGGGTCGGCCAGCGGGGCGAGCAGGTGCGACCGGTCGGTCAGCGCGATCAGGACACCCTGTTGCAGGATCCCGTACCCGGTCATGACCGCCGCTCGGCGCAGCGCGTCACGGAACGCCCTACGCGACTCGGGCACCTGGTGCAGCAGGGCGTGGAAGGCGCCGGTCCACTCGGTCCGCGGCGGTTGGGCGGCGGTGCGGACCCGCTCGAATCCGCGAGCGGCGCTGCCGGCCAACCGGTAGTCGACCCCCCGGCCGCGCCGGGTGCCAACGAGCTGGCCGTCGTTGCGCATCCGCAGCAGCAGGGCGCGGGCGGCCGCCCGGCTGAGCCCGAGGTCACCGAGCAGCCGGGTGAGCAGCGCGCCGGGCAGCTCGGGCCGGCCGGTCACGCCGAACAGGAACGGGACCATGCCGGCGCCGCGGGCTTGGGCGGCGGTGACGGGACCCGATTCTGATGCTACGGTCTGGCTCACGTACGTGAGCATAATTGTCGCATCGGGGAGTCGACACATGACACGGTTCCGCACGCTCCTGCTCGAACTCGGCCCGACCATCCTGTTCAACATCGTGCTGCCGTATCTGACCTACTCCATGCTCACCGACCGGGGGACGGGCACGGTGGCGGCGCTCGCGATCAGCGCGGTCTGGCCGGTCGTCGAGATCCTCGGCGGCTACCTGGTCCGGCGCCGGATCGACGAGTTCGGCGTGCTCACCCTGATTTTGATCGTTCTCGGGATCGCCACCTCGGTGATCTTCGACAGCCCGCGACTGGCGCTGGTCAAGGAGTCCGCCATCACCGGGCTGTTCGGCCTGGTGCTGCTCGGCTCGCTGCTGGCGCCCCGGCCGCTGATGTTCTATTTCGGCCGCAAGTTCGCCACCGGCGGCTCGCCCGAGCGGATCGCCTGGTGGGACGGGCTCTGGCAGTATCCCGGCTTCCGGCACACCCAGCGGGTGCTGACCGTCGTCTGGGGGATCACCTTTCTGGTCGAGTCGGTCGTCCGGGTCGTGCTCAGCTATCAGCTGGCGATCGGAACGATGGTGATCGTCGGACCCGTGCTGGCGTACGTGGTCGTGGCGGCCCTGGTCACCTGGACCATCGTCTACGCCCGGCGCAGCCAGGCCCGGGCGGCGCGGGCGAACCCGGCCGCGGCCGGCCCGGACGGCTCGGCCACCCCGGACGCCACGGGGGATATCCCCGGTACGGATGCGGGTGAAAGCCGCCTTCTACCGAACACGTGACGCTCATAGCGTGAGGTGCGATGACGGGCAGCCGCAGGCGCAGCCCACGTTTGCTCACCAGGAGCCGCTCATGGCACAACGATTCCGCACCGCCCTGTTCGCCTCGATGATCGTCGGTTGCGTCACGGTCGCGACCGCCGCACCATCGTCCGCCTCCCCTCGCCGCATGCCGCAGGTCCAGGCGCACGCCGGCGGACCGGCTCGACTGACCCTGCCGAGGCCGACCGGGCCCTTTCCGGTGGGTACGGTCGACCTGCACCTGATCGACCCCTCCCGTACCGACCCGTGGACGGCCACCCCGGCCCACCGCGAGTTGATGGTCAGCCTCTGGTACCCGGCCACCGAGGTGCGCCGGTTCCCGCTGGCGCCGCACATGACGCCCGGCGCGGCGGCCCACTTCGGCAGCGCCGCCGGCGTCGGCGCCAGCCTGTACGGCATACCGCCGGGCTCGGTCGACTTCGCCGCCACCCGGACCAGCGGCCACCGGGGCGCGCCGGTGGCGCGGCGCGACCGACCGTTCCCGGTGCTGTTGTATTCCCCGGGTGCCGGCGACCCGCGCAGCTGGGGCACCACCGAGGTGCAGGACCTGGCCAGCCGCGGGTACGTGGTGGTGACCATCGACCACACCTACGAGACGTCCGAGGTGGAGTTCCCGGACGGTCGGGTCGTCGGCACCGTGGTGCCGGAGCTGTTCGAGCAGGCGCACACGCCAGACGGCTTCCAGAAGCTGGGGGCCAGGATATTCGACACGCGGATCGCGGACACCCGCTTCGTGCTCGACCAGCTGGCGGCGCTGGACCGGGGCACGAACCCGGACGCGGAGGGCAGAACGCTGCCCCGGGGCGTCGCCGGCGCGCTGGACCTGCGCCGCACGGGAATGCTCGGCGTCTCGGCGGGCGGCCTGACCGCTCTCCAGGCCATGAACGACGACCCACGCATCGATGCCGCGATCGACCTGGGCGGCAGCATCGAGACACCGATCATGCCCGACCCCATCGCGCTGTGGCCGGTGGCCCGGCACGGCCTGGATCGGCCGTTCATGTTCATGGGCGACCCCGGTACCGACCACCAGCAGACGCCGTCCTGGCGGATGCTGTGGGACAACAGCAGCGGATGGCACGTCGACCTGCGGCTCACCGGCGCGAAGAGCGAGGACTCCTACAAGGACACCGTGCCGTTGCTCCCGCAGATCGCCCGGCAGCTCGGCCTCCCGGACAGCTTCGTCACCGAGGCCATCGGCAGCATCCAACCGGGCCGGGCCGTCCGCACCGAGGAGACCCTGGTGGCCGCCTTCTTCGATCGGTGGCTGCGCGGCCGGGACGGTCACCTGCTGGACGGTCCGTCGCCACGACTGCGCGATGTCACCTTCGTTCCCTGACCCGGGAAGCCATTCCCGCCGGCCGGTGGCTTCGGCTGCCGGCCGGCGGCTGCCTCGGCGGCTGCTTCGGCTGCGGCCGGCGGGTTCGCCCGACGATGGGCCACCGTCAGCCGCCCAGGTGGCGGAGGACGGCCAGGACCCGGCGGTTGTCACCGTCCGAGGCGGGCAGCCCGAGCTTGCCGAAGATGTTCGCCACGTGCTTCTCCACCACGCCGGGGGTGATGACCAGAGCCGCCGCGATGCCGGCGTTGGACCGGCCCTCGGCCATCAACGAGAGCACCTCCCGCTCCCGTGGGGTCAGCGACGCCAGGCCGGCCGTGTCCCGTCCGGACCGCATGAGGTGGCCGACCACCTCCGGATCCAGCGCGGTGCCGCCGGCTGCCACCCGGGTCAGCGCGTCCACGAAGTCGGCGACGTCTGCCACGCGGTCCTTGAGCAGGTACCCGACCCCGCCGGGCCGGTCAGCGAGCAGGCGGGTCGCGTAGCGGGTCTCGACGTACTGGGAAAACATCAGCACGCCGACGCCGGGATGGTCGCGGCGGATGTCGATCGCGGCGCGGAGTCCCTCATCGGTGTGCGTCGGCGGCATCCGGATGTCGACCACGGCCGCGTCCGGCACGAAGGCGGCGACCGCCGACCGCAACGCGTCCGCGTCGGGGACCGCCGCGCAGACCTCGAAGTTCCGGTCGGCGAGCAGCCGGACCAGGCCCTCCCGCATCATCGCGGCGTCCTCCGCGATCACCACCCGCATGGGGTCGTCCCCTCCTCACACCCGTGTGGGCAGCTCGATCTCGACCCGGGTCGGACCACCGGCCGGACTGTGCACGCGCATCCGGCCGTCCACCACCGCGATCCGGCGGGCCAGACCGGTCAGGCCGGGGCCGTCCGGGTCGGCCCCGCCGGCGCCGTTGTCGGTGACGGTGAGCGTCAGCCGGTCGCCGGCGCCGACGACGCCGAGCCCGACGCGGGTCGCGTGGCTGTGCTTGGCCGCGTTCGCGAGCAGCTCGGCGGCGCAGAAGTAGGCGATGGTGTCGATCGCGGGCGCCGGGCGCTCGGGCAGCTCCACGGTCACCTCGACGGGCACCGCGCTGCTGGTGGCGAGCGTCGCCAGCGCGTCGCCGAGGCCGTTGTCGAGCACCGGCGGGTGGATCCCGCGGACCAGCTGGCGCAGGTCGGCGAGGGCGTCCTTCGCGCCGCGGTGGGCGAGCCCGACGAGTTCCCGGGCCTGGGCGAGATCCGGCGGTGGGCCGTCGACACCGAGCTTCTCGGTCGCCATGCCGAGGTTCATGGCCAGGGTGGCCAACCGGATCTGCGCGCCGTCGTGCAGGTCCCGTTCCAGCCGGCGCATCATCGTGGCCGCGTCGTCGATCGCCTGGGCGCGGCTGACCTGGAGTTCGCGTACCCGCTCGGCGAGCCGGCGCGGGCCGAGCAGCCACCGCATCGCGGCCACGTCCGCGGTCGTACCGGCGCGCATCACCCACGGCGCCACCAGGAGCATGGCCAGACCGGCCGCGGCGATTCCGAACGTGCCGGCGAACGTCCGCGCCTCGAGGGGGCCGAACGGCGTCAGCGCCCGCACCGGTCCCAGCCGGGTGCCGGGCGGGTGGTTGCGGAACAGCGGCCACCACAACGGGTAGCTGAGGTTGACCGGGCCGAACAGGTAGCAGAAGGCACCGTACCCCTGCGGAATCGCCAGCGGGACCTTGAGCAGCCCGTACCCGGCGGCGCGCCAGCCCGGCCCGTCGGCGACCAGCGCGCCGGCGGTCCGGGCTGGCGGGGCGGCCACGTCGGCGCCGAGGAGCCGCTGCGCGAGCCGGCGGTGCACGGACCCCATCGCCCGGCCGGTCGGCGCGGCCAGCGCCACCAGGAGCACGACGGTGAGCGGGAGGAGGATCAGGAACACCGGCGCGACGACCGGCGCGGGCTCCCGGGACGCCGCGCCGGTGGCCCGGAGGTAGAGGGCGCCCAGGCCCGGCACGATCGCCGGCGCCGCGAGGACGCCGACCGCGCTGAGGACGCCGAACACGCAGAACACCGCCCGGCGCAGGGCCACCGGGGTGAACGGGGCGCGCAGCGCGGTCATCGGCCCATTGTCGCCGCTCGGGCGCGGTTGTGGGGCACGGGTCGTCGGGGTGACCCGCGTCGTGGGTCGCGGCTCGCGGGTCACGAGTCGTGGGTCGCGGCTGGCGGTCACGCGTCGCGGCGGTTCAGCAGCGCGGCGCCGCAGAGGATGGCCACCGCCGCGTACCCGCACATCACCAGCGCGCTGATCCAGCCGGCGAACAGCCCCGCCATCGGCGAGGTGACGGCGATCGAGTTGAGCAGCATCAGCAGCGGTACGAACCGCCCCACCGCGATGCCGTTCTCGCCGAACAACCCGACCGCGAATGACGGTACGAAGATCAGGCCGAACAGGATGCCGATCGCGCCGCCGGAGTGCCGCACGACCGTCCCCACACCGACCCCGATCAGCGCGGTGGCGGCCAGATAGACGCCGGTCAGCAGCACCGCGCGCAGGTTCGCCGGGTCCGCCAGGGGAGCGGTCGGGATGGCCGTGCCGGCGATCGCCAGCTGCCCACCGAGATAGCCGGCGAAGCTGGCGGCCAGGCCGACGCCGAGCGCCAGGCCGGCGCACACCGCGGCCTTCGCCGCCAGGACGGTCCGCCGTCGCGGTACGGCGGCCAGCGTCGAACGGATCATCCCGGTGGCGTATTCGCCGGTCACCGTCAGCGCGCCGAGCGCGCCGAGCAGGAGTTGGCCCAGGATCGCCCCGCTGAGGCTGTTGTTCAGGATCTGGGCGGTGGTGGCGACCGGGGTGTGTGACCGGTAGCCGACTCCGACCCCCACTCCCGTCGCGCCCATCGCGACCACCGTCGCGGCCGTCAGCCACCAGGTCGACCGGACGCTGCGCAGCTTGATCCACTCCATCCGGGCCACCTGCCGGAATCCGTACCCGGTCATGACACTTCCGTTCCGCGGTAGTCGGTGGTCTGCGAGGTGAGCCGGAAGAACGCGTCCTCCAGGTTGTCGTGGCCGGCCGCCAGCTCGGCGACGGTGGTCTCGGCCAGCAGCCTGCCCTGGCCGATGATCAGGAGCCGGTCCGCCGTCAGCGCCATCTCGGCGATCAGGTGGCTGGACACGAACACCGTCCGGCCCTCGGCGGCGAGCCCCCGCAGCAGGTCCCGGATCCAGCGGATGCCCTCCGGATCCAGGCCGTTGACCGGCTCGTCGAGCAGCAGGACGCCGGGGTCGCCGAGCAGCGCCACCGCGACGCCGAGCCGTTGCCGCATGCCGAGCGAGTAGCTGCCGGCTCGCCGCTCGGCCACGCCGGACAGGCCGACGATCCGCAACACCTGCTCGACCCGGGGGGCCGGGACGTCGTTGCTCGCGGCCAGCGCGGTCAGGTGGGCGCGGCCACTGCGGCCGGGGTGGAAGGCCCCGGCGTCCAGCAGCGCGCCGACCGACCTCAGCGGCCAGCTCAGGTCCGCGTACGGCACCCCGCCGATCAGCGCCGCGCCGTGGTCCGGGGCGTCCAGGCCGAGGATCATCCGCATGGTCGTCGACTTGCCGGAGCCGTTCGGGCCGAGGAAGCCGGTCACCATTCCCGTTTGGATCCGGACGCTCAGCCCGTCCACGGCAATCCGGTCGCCGTAACGCTTGGTCAACTGCCGCAGTTCGATCACGCGAGCAACGCTAGGCGCCATCGTCGGCGCTCAGAAGGCGGAAATCATCCGACTCCGCCCGGTGGTTTTCCCCCGGGCGCGCTAGAACTCGATCCGCACCGGGTCGTCGCCGCCGTCCCTGACCGTGACGGTCACCCGGTCGCCGTCCACGACCACCTCGCCGCGGTCGGCCCGGACCGGCCGGTCGGTGGTGAACACCGCGACGTCCTCGCGCTGGGTGGGCCGCAGCACCACCGCCGAGTCGTCCCGGGACAGCAACTCGCAGCTCGTCTCGACCAGGGTGGCGACCGGCCGGGCCGGCTCGCCGCCCGCGGGGCCGAGCCGGACGCCCACCGGCAGCATCATCCCGGACCGCGCCGCCAGCCGCAGCCGGCGGCCGCCCAGCACCGGCCGGCCGGAGTCGGTGAGTCCGAACTCGATCGCCGTCGGCGCCACGTTGAGCAGGTGCAGCAGGCGCTGGCCGGACCGGTCGGCCGTGGCGGTCAGCACCAGGCCGGGCTGCTCGGCGTCGTGCCGCAGCCGGGGTCGCACGCCGAGCCGGTCCAGCGCCGCCCGCCAGAAGTCCAGCAGGCAGGGATGGTCGGCGGCGATCACCAGCGCCCGGCCGGCCCCGGCCGTCACCTCCACGGCACACGGCCGGCCCGAGCCGACCTCGGTGAGCACCGGCTCGCCGGCCCCCTCCAGCAGCTGGGCCCAGCCGACCCGGACCTCGGCCGGCCCGGTCGCCCATCCGTGCCCGATCACCGACGGGAAGTAATGGGCGCCGCCCTCCATCAGGTCGGTCGGGGTCACGCCGAGGGCGTCGGCCAGCAGCGTGCACGGCGTCCCGTCGTGGTCGCGGACCGGTAGCGGGCCGTGCAGCAGCAGCCGACCGCCGGACTCGACATGGTCCACCAGCCGCCGCTGCACGTCGGCGCCGAGGGTGGGCGCGGTGGCGACGGCCAGCACCCCCGGCGCGGTGCCGCCCGTCCAGGCGGCGTCGGCGCCGCCCGCCGGGGCGTCGGCGGTCGGGGCGTCGGCGGTCGGGGCGGCGTCGGCGGTCGGGGCGGCCAGGTCGATGGCCGGGAAGGAGAAGCCGCCGAGCAGCAGGGCCCGGGCCAGGATGTCCCGCGAGCCCATGCCGCGGAACCGTTCCAGCTCGGCGACCTGGTCGGCCCGGGCCGTCGAGGCCGGGTGCCGGTATTCGGTGAGGTAGTGGTCCGGCACGAAGCCCAGCGCCAGGTCGTCGTGCTCCTGGTCGCCGTCGGCCAGCAGGTCGGCGGCGGCGCGCAGCGCGGACAGCGCCCGCCGGGCGGCCGGGTACGTCGGGTTGAGCCGGCCCTCGGGGTTCACCGGGGCGGCGAAGCCGTGCCGCTCGCCGGTGAAGGCGATCCGGTCGTTGCCGTCGCCCACCGGCTCGGCCAGCGGCGGGTTGTGCCCGCCGGCGAACAGGTACAGGTTGAGCAGCCGGTTGCCCTGCGCCGCGCAGAGCCGGGCCTTGAGGTCGATGGCCTCGGGCGGGTAGCGGATCGACAGGTCCTCGCCGTAGTCGCCGTCACCGGCCTCGAACTCCAGGCAGGTGACGGGCTGGTCCGGGCCGAGCGAGGCGCTGAGGAAGGCGTTCGACACGTACAGGTCGGCCACGTTCGCGACGGTGAGGTCGCCCAGGTAGTAGTCCGAGCCCGCGGTCAGCTGCGGCTGGTCGCGGTACGCCTCGGCCAGCTGGCTGATTCCGATCGGGAACGTACGCCCCCGGCCGCCCCCGGTGCCGTGCACGTTGACCAGGAACGGCACCCCGGTCACCCCATGCCGCTCGGCGGCCGAGCGCAGCGCCGCGACGTACCGGCGGTACCGGTCCCGCATGTACCGGCCGAGGTCGTCGTGCAGGGTCAGCGACCGCTCCTCGGCCGGGGTGCGCAGCGCCGCGGCCCAGGCCGGCGCGTCGCCCGGGTCGGCGCCGACCCGGGCGGCCGCGGTCTGCCTGCCGTACCGCCGCACCGCCCAGGCGGCCAGGTCGGCGCAGAGCCCGTCGGTCAGGTCGGGCGAGTTGGTGACCCAGGACAGCATGCCGATCTCGTTGTCCAGCTGGACCGCCACCACCGGACCGCCACGCCCGGCGAGCCGCTCGGCCAGCACCGGCATCACCTCGGCATACCAAACCTCGGCCGCGGCCAGGAAGTCCGGCGCGAGATAGTCGAGGGTCCGGGTGGCGATCGGGGCGCCGTCCCAGGTGGACGGCAGCAGGTCCGGGTGCTCGTCGTACACCCGGAACGGGATGCCCTCGTTCTTGATCTCCGCCATGATGAACGGCCCGGGCCGGGCCACCGCGCGCAGTCCGCGCTCGTGGGCCAGGTCGAGGAAGCCGGCCAGGTCGCGGCGCTCGTCGGTACGCCCCGTCAGGTCGACCGAGCCGTCGGGCAGCTCGTGCCAGAGCCACGGCACGTACGTGGCCACGGTGTCGCCGCCGCACTCCACCAGCCGGTCCAGCCGGTCCGCCCAGTCCCGGCGGGCCAGCCGGAAGTAGTGCACCTCGCCGGCCAGCAGCAGCCGGGGCCGGCCGTCGATGAGGATCCGGCGGTCCCGGAGTAGTACCTCGGGCATATCGGGCAGAGCTCCCTCTGGGCGGAGATAGTGGACCCCCGACTTGTGAACTGCGTCTCAGCTGCCTATGGTCGCCTGAAACCGGTTTCTGCCTCGCACCGTACGGAACGGAGCGGACCGGGGCAACAGTCGCCGGCGGGCTCATCCTCCGCACCCACCAGGGGAAGGACAACACAGCCATGCGACGCCTACTCGCACCGCTGCTCGCGCTGACGCTCACGCTGACCGGCGGCTCCGTCGCCGCCGCCGCGCCCGCCGCCGAGCGGTCCCGCTCCGGCCCCGCGGCCGACCGGGCGCTGCTCGGGTACGCCCGGGACACCTGGCGCTCGATGGTCGCCATGACCGACCCGCACACCGGCCTGGTGGCGGACAGCATCACCGGTGATCTCGCGGCCGGGGGCCGCTCGGGCTACACCTCGCCGACCAACATCGGCGGCTACCTCTGGGCGGCCGTGGCCGCCCAGCGGCTCGGCATCATCTCCCGCCCCGAGGCGCGGGCGAGGATCGCGCAGACCCTCGACACGCTGGCCCGGCTCAAGCACCACACCCCGTCGGGGATGTACTACAACTGGTACGACCCCCGGGACGGCTCGGTGCTGACGGTCTGGCCGGACGACGGCAACACCGTCTACCCGTTCCTGTCCAGCGTGGACAACGGCTGGCTCGCGGCCGGGCTGCGGGTGGTCGAGGGCGCCGTGCCGGAACTGCGCGGCCAGGCCGACGCGATCCTGCGCACGATGAACTTCGGCTTCTACTACAACCCGGCCGCGAGCACGGCGTACGGGGTCAAGGGCCTGCTCGCCGGCGGCTTCTGGGACGCGGCGCCGTCCGGGTGTTCGCAGCAGCGCGACGGCGTCTGGTTCACCTGCAACCACTACGACATCACCGTGACCGAGCCGCGGATGGCCACGTACCTCGGCATCGCCGCCGGGCAGATCCCGCCGGAGGCCTACTACCACACGATGCGCACCCTGCCGCCCACCTGCGACTACAGCTGGCAGGAGATGCGGCCGGTCGGCTTCGACACCACGTACCAGGGCGTGCCGGTCTTCGAGGGCGCGTACCGGTATCGCGGCATCCAGTTCGTGCCCAGCTGGGGCGGCGACATGTTCGAGGCGCTCATGCCCGATCTGTTCGTGCCCGAGGCGCGCTGGGCGCCGAACAGCTGGGGCCGCAACCATCCGGCCACCGTCGCCGCGCAGATCGAGCACGGGATGAACGACGCCGGGTACGGCTACTGGGGCTTCTCGCCGGCCAGCGACCCGGCCGGTGGCTATCGGGCCTGGGGCGTGGACGCCATGGGCATGGACACCGACGGGTATCCGTCCGACGCCGAGGGCTCGAAGTACGACGCCGGCTTCGACGGCTGCCGCCCGGCCGGGCCGGCACCGACCTACGGCGACGGCGTGGTGACCCCGCACGCGGCGTTCCTGGCCCTGCCGTACGCCAAGGGGCCGGTGGTGGACGACCTGGCCCGGCTGAAGGCCAACTTCGACTCGTACGGGCCGGGCGGCTTCTATGACGCGGTGGCGGTGCGCAGCGGCACCGTCGCCAAGCGGTACCTCTCGCTCGACCAGGCGATGATCATGGGAGCGCTCGGCAACGAGCTGGGCAACGACGTCATCCGGCGCGCCTTCGTCTCGCCGCAGTTCGAGCACCGGATCCGGCCGATCATCGCCAGGGAGACGTTCAACGTGCCCGCGAACCAGTTCCTCCCGCAGCTGGGCCGCGGCGACTTGTGAACTACGTCTCGGCTGCCTATGGTCGCCTGAAACCGGTTTCTGTTCCACGCGTGTTACGGATCGGGGAGGACATGGGCAACAGCCGCGTGACGGTTCGGGAAATTGCCCGGCTCGCCGGGGTCTCCGTCGCGACCGTCTCCCGGGTCTCCAACGGCACCGGCCAGGTCTCCCCGGAGATGCGGCGGCGGGTGCTGGAGGCCATCGAGAAGCACGGCTACCGGCCGGACCACCTCGGGCGCGCCCTGGCGGCCCGCCGGCACGGCGCGCTCGGCCTGGTGTTCCCGGGCCTGTCCGGGCCGTACTTCACCGAGCTGATCCAGGGGTTCGAGTCCGAGGCCGTGCCGTCCCAGGCCAGCGTGCACATCCTCTGCACCCACCTGCGGGAGGACTCGGACGCCCAGGTGCTGGAGATGGGCCGCCGGGTCGACGGCGTGGCGGTCATCGGCGGGACGATCTCCGACACCGCGCTGTCCCGGCTGGCCGAGATGGTGCCGGTCGTGGTGGTGGCCGGCGAGGCGCCCGGCGGCGTTCCGAGCATCCGGGTGGAGAACACCGCGAGCATGGCCGCGCTGACTCGGCACCTGCTGGTCGACCACGGGCTGCGGGACCTCGTCTTCGTGGGCAACCCCGAGGGCTCGCCGGACGTCACCCAGCGCTGGACCGGCTTTCTCGACGCGCACCGGTCGCTCGGTCTGCGCCCGCCCGCCGCGCCGGTGGCCGTGGGGCTGCAACAGGCCGACGGGGTGCTGGCCGCCGAGCGGCTGCTGCGCGCCGGGCGCGGTGTCCGCCGGCCGGAGGGGGTGGTCTGCGCGAACGACGAGACCGCCCTCGGCGTGCTGGTGGGCGCGCTCGGCCGCGGCCTGCGGGTGCCGCAGGACGTGGTCATCACCGGCTTTGACGACGCGCCGATGGCCGCGCTGGTCACCCCCGGCCTCACCACCGTCCGGCAACCCGTCCGGGACCTGGCCGCCGAGGCGGCCCGGATCGTGCTCACCGCGGTCGACAGACCGGGCGCCCCCGCCCCCGGTGACCTCGTGCTGCCCACCGAACCGGTCCTACGCCGCAGTTGCGGCTGCCCCCCACCCCTTACAACTGGAGGTACCGGCAAGTGAGAAGGTCTCTGTTGATCCGCGCCGCGGCGGTGGCCACGGTGGCCGCCCTCGCGGTCAGCGGCTGCACCGGCACGGAGGGCAAGTCCACCGGCGGCACGGCCGGCCACGTGGCGTTCCTCGACTTCGGCGACTTCGGCGGCGGCAGCAACCCGCAGCAGAACTACAACCCCTACCTCGAGGCGACCCGGCTGGGCGCCTTCGACTACGTGTTCGAGCCGCTGATCGCGTACGACAACTTCCACTGCGAGGCGCGGCCGTGGCTGGCCACGAAGTTCGAGTGGAAGGACCCGAAGACGCTGGTCTGGACCCTGCGCGACGGGGTCAAGTGGAACGACGGCCAGCCGTTCTCGGCGGACGACGTCGGGTACACGTTCGACCTGCTCAAGCAGAACAAGGCGCTGGACATCAAGGGCATCTGGCGGTATCTGTCGGGGGTCCAGGTGACCGACCCGAAGACCGTCACGATGACCTTCGCCCAGCCGGGCGCCTCGACGTTCAACCTGTTCAGCGACATCAAGATCGTGCCGAAGCATGTCTGGTCGACGGTCAAGGATCCGGTCACCTTCACCAACGCGGAGAAGCCGGTGGGCACCGGCCCGTACACGGTGAAGAGCTTCAACCCGCAGCAGCTCACCCTGGGCCGCAACCCGGACTACTGGCAGGCCGACAAGGTCCAGGTCGACGAGCTGCGCTTCCACAAGTCGGACAACGGCGGCCAGATCGACCAGCTCAAGCTCAGCCGCGGCGAGTACGACACCAACGCGATGTTCGTGCCGGACATCAAGAAGGCGTTCGTGGACCGGGATCCGGAGCACAACCACTACTGGTACCCGCCGGGCGGCACGATCAGCGTCTACCTCAACCTGACCAAGGCCCCGTTCAACGACATGGCCTTCCGCAAGGCCCTGGTGCCGGCGTTCAACCGTCAGGACATCGTGGACAAGGCGCAGCTCGGCTACGTCAAGCCGGCCAGCCAGACCGGGCTGGTGATCCCCGGTCAGGAGCAGTGGCTGCCGAAGGACATCCCGAACAACGGCATCATGGGGTACGACCCGGCCAAGGCGGACGCCGACCTGACCGCCGCCGGCTACCCGAAGAACGCCCAGGGCAAGCGGGTGGGCAAGGACGGCAAGCCGATCAGCTTCACCTTCCGCACCCCCGGCGCGTGGACGGACTGGGTGCAGGCCGGCAAGATCATTGTGGCCAACCTGAACGCGCTGGGCCTCACCGTCCGGCAGGAGGGCCCCACCCCCGAGTCGTACGAGGCCGACCGCAAGGCCGGCAACTACGACGCGCTGCTGGGCGTGCACGGCGGTAGCTGCAACATGTACCGGAACTACTACGAGCCGCTGGCCAGCGCCGCCAGCGCCCCGATCGGCAAGCAGGCGGTCAGCAACTTCGTCCGCTGGCAGGACCCGCACACCGACCAGGTGCTCGACACGCTCGCCAACGCGACCGACGAGAACGCCCAGAAGGCGGCGGTGGGCGAGCTGTCCAAGGTGATGGTCGACCAGGTGCCGGTGATTCCCCTCTGGTACGGCGCGCGCTGGTTCCAGTACCGCACCACCCGCGCGGTGGGCTGGCCCAACGAGCAGGACCCGTACGCCATCCCCACCGACAACCTGCTGATCATCACGCACCTCAAGCCCGCCGAAGCGGCCAAGTAGCCATCCCGCCGGCCGGCGCCGCCCCCGCGGCGCCGGCCGGCCACCCCCGCGGAAGGGAGGGCCCCGATGGCCTACTTCGCCAGGCGGTTCGCCTTCTTTCTCGCCACCCTCTGGGCGGCGGTGACGCTCAACTTCCTGATTCCCCGGTTGCAGCCGGGTGACCCCGCCGAGGCCATCGTGAGCCGGCTGGCCGGCAAGAGCCAGGCCATCGACCCCGCGCAGGTCGCGGCCGTCCGAGCCATGCTCGGCGTGCCGGGCGGCAACCTCTTCCAGCAGTACGTCGACTACCTGCGCTCGGTGCTGCACGGCGACTTCGGCGTCTCGTACACCTATTTCCCGTACTCGGTCACGCACATGATCGGGCAGGCGCTGCCGTGGACCGTCGTGCTGGTCGGCGTGACCCAGATCCTGTCCTTCATCATCGGCAACCTGCTCGGCACCTGGGCCGCGTACCGGCGGAACAGCCGGATCGACTCGGTGATCACCCTGGGCTCGACCTTCGTGGGCACCCTGCCGTTCTTCTGGATCGCGCTGCTGCTCATCTACGTCTTCGCGATCAGCCTGCACTGGTTCCCGGAACGCGGCGGCTACGGCGGCGGCAGCAGCCCCGGCTGGAGCTGGGTGTTCCTGTCCGACGCCTTCCAGCACAGCGTGCTGCCCGGGCTGGCGCTGCTGATCACCGGGCCGATCGGCTGGATCATCGGGATGCGCAACAACATGGTGCAGAGCCTCGGCGAGGACCATGCCCGGCTCGCCATGGCGCGCGGCCTGCCGGAGCGCCGGATCGCGCTCACCTACGGCGCGCGGATCGCCATCCTGCCGAATGTCACCGGCTTCGCCATCGCGCTGGGCAGCATCGTCGGCGGCACCGTGCTGGTGGAGACGGTCTTCAACTATCCCGGCATGGGCCGGTTGCTGCTGGAGGCGGTGTCCAACAAGGACTTCCCGCTGATGCAGGCGATCTTCCTGTTCACCACGATCGGGGTGCTGGTGGCCAACTTCCTGGCCGACCTGCTGTACGGCTTCCTCGATCCCCGCGTTCGGAAGGTGGAGACGGCATGAGTAAGCGTGACGCCGGGCGCGGCGAGGTAGGAGCATGAGCGAGCGGAGCGAGCGAATCATCGGGCTCTGTGCGGTGGAGCCTCATGGCGGGTCCGAGCGCAGCGAGGAGCCGACATGAGCACGCCGGCCCCGGCCCTGCCGGTCCGCGGCGGGGACACCGAGGGCGTCCAGGTGGCCGCCCGGGAGTTCGGCCGGCGCACCCGGCTGCCCGGCTGGTTCGGCATCCTGTGGCACAACCGCAAGTGCCGGGCCGGACTGGTGCTGCTCGGGCTCTTCATCCTGGTGGCGGTGTTCGCGCCGCTGCTGGCCCCGTACGACCCGCGGGCCACGGACTATCCGACCTCGCTGGGTCCCACCGGCGCGCACTGGCTGGGCACCACGGCACAGGGCGAGGACGTGTTCTCGCAGCTCGTGGTCGGCGCCCGCACGTCGCTCACCGTCGGTCTCGCGGCCGGCCTGCTGTCCACGCTCATCGGGCTGGTCATCGGGCTCACCGCCGGCTACCTGCAGGGCTGGGTCGACGAGGTGCTGTCGTTCCTGATCAACCTCGGGCTCGTGGTGCCCGCGCTGCCCCTGATGATCACCCTGGCCGCGTACGCCCCGGTGCGCGGCCTGTGGCTGATCATCGCGGTGATCAGCGTGACCGGCTGGGCGTACGGGGCGCGGATCAAGCGCTCGCAGATCATCACCCTGCGCACCCGGGACTACATCACGGCCGCGCGCTTCGCCGGCGACGGCACGGCCCGGATCATCGCCCGGGAGATCGTCCCGAACATGACCTCGCTGATCGTGGTGAGCTTCATGGGCGCGGCGCTGGCGGCCATCGGCGGCGAGGCCGGGCTGGCCTTCCTGGGCCTCGGCGACCCGCTCACGGTCAGCTGGGGGACCATGCTCAACCAGGCCAGCCTCGGCGGCGCGATGCTCACCGGACAGTGGGCCTGGCTGATCGCGCCGGGCCTCGCCCTGGCCCTGCTGATCACCTCCTTCACGCTGATCAATTTCGGTATCGACGCGCTCAGCAATCCGAACCTGCGGGAGGACCGATGACCCTGCTCGACGTCGAGGACCTGTCGGTCACGTACGCCCCGCGCAACCAGCCGGCCACCCGGGCCGTGCACCACGTCTCGTTCAGCGTCGCCGAGGGCGAGTTCGTGGGCCTGCTCGGCGAGTCCGGCTGCGGCAAGTCCACCCTGGGCAACGCGATCCTCTCGCTGCTGCAACCGCCGGCCCGGATCACCGGTGGGCGGGTCAGCTTCGACGGGACCGACCTGGCCGGCCTGGACGCCGCGCGCCTGCGCGAGCTGCGCTGGGTCGACCTGTCCACGGTCTTCCAGAGCAGCATGAACTCGCTCAACCCGGTGATCCGGGTGCGGGAGCAGTTCGCGGACACCTTCGCGGCGCACCGGATCACCGAGGACGTCGACACCCGGGCCGGCGAGCTGCTGGAGCTGGTGTCGCTGGACCGGCGGGTGCTGCGGGCGTACCCGCACGAGCTGTCCGGCGGGATGAAGCAGCGGGTCGCCCTGGCGCTCGCGCTGGCGTTGCGGCCCCGGCTGGTCCTGCTGGACGAGCCCACCACCGGGCTGGACGTGGTGGTGCAGCGCAGCATCCTGGACCGGCTCGCCGCGCTGCGCGCGGAACTCGGGTTCGCCGTGCTGTTCATCAGCCACGACCTGGGCACCGTGCTGCAGATGGCCGACCGGGTCCTGGTGATGTACGGCGGCGAGATCGTCGAGGACCGCCGCGCCGCCGAGATGCTGGGCGGCGCCCGGCACCCGTACGCGCGGGGCCTGCTCGGCTCGTACGCCGACCCGCGCGCCGAGCACGTCCGGATCACCTCGATCCCCGGCCGGCCGCCGGACCTGTCGATCGAGCACGCCGGCTGCCTGTTCACCCCGCGGTGCCCGTACGCCGAGGACGCCTGCGGGACGACCCACCCGGCGCTGTTGCCCGACCACGACGGCCTGGTGCGCTGCCTGGTGGCCCAGGAGGACCGGCTGCCCGGCATGGCCGTCCGGGACGGCGCGCGGGATGTGGTGGATCCGGCCTTCCCCACCGCCGAGGCCGCGACGGCGCCATCGAGCCCGTCGGCCGCGCGCGTTTCGCCCGCCGCGCCCGTTCCGTCGGTGGCCCCGGTGTCGCCGGGCGTTCCCGTGTCGCCGGCCGGGCCGGCCGTTCCCGTGTCGCCGGCCGGGTCGGGCGTTCCCGTCTCGGCGGCGCCGGCGGCGTCGGACCGGCCCGCGGAGGCCACCGCCCCGGCGTCCGGGGACGACGAGCCGATCCTGGTGGTGTCGGACGTGCGCAAGCGGTACACCACCCGGCACGGGTTGCGCACCAGCGCCGTGGAGGCGGTCCGCGGCGTGTCGCTGGAGCTGCGGCGCAGCCGGGTGACCGCGCTGGTCGGGCAGAGCGGCAGCGGGAAGACGACGATCGCCCGGATGGTCACCGGAATCGAGCGGCCCACCAGCGGCGAGGTCCGGTTCGTCGGGACCGGTGGCGACCCGGTCCGGGTGGACCGGCTGCGGGGCCGGGCGCTGCGTGACTACCGCCGGCACGTGCAACTGGTCTTCCAGGATCCGTTCAGCGCGCTCAACCCCACCCGCACGGTCGGGTACGCGCTGTCCCGCCCGCTGGTCAACTACGCGGGCCTGCGCGGCGCGGCGATCCGGGAGCGGGCGGCCGAGCTGCTGGAGAGCGTGGGGCTGAGCCCCGCCGGGCAGTTCCTGGACAAGCTGCCGCACCAGCTCTCCGGCGGCCAGCGCCAGCGGGTGGTGACGGCCCGGGCGCTGGCGCCGGAGCCGGAGATCCTGATCGCCGACGAGCCGATCTCGATGCTCGACGTGTCGATCCGGGCGGAGATCCTCGAGCTGCTGGCCGGCCTGGCCCGCACCCGCCGCCTGGCGATGCTCTACATCACCCACGACCTGCTCAGCGCCCGGCTGCTCGCCGACGAGGTGCTCGTGCTGCACCACGGTGATCTGGTGGAGCGGGGCACCGCCGCCGAGGTGATCGGCGCACCCAGGGACGACTACACGAAGCTGCTGCTCGACTCGATTCCCAATCCGTTCGCGGCGGCCTCGCCACCGAGCTGAGCCGGTCGCCGCTGCGCCCCTCGGCCCGCCCCGGGCAGGGCCGAGGGGCGCAGCGGTGCGACGGGTTCAGGCCAGCCAGGCCGCGCTCCGCGGTGGCAGCAGATCGCCGAGGTCGGGCCGGCTGGCCAGCAACGGGCGGTCGCCGTACCGCCGCCACGGCACCGGTCCGGCGCCGAGGTTGACCAGGCAGGTGGGGCCGTCCGCGCCGCGCCGGAAGGCGAGCAGCCCGTCCGGGCCAGCCAGCCAGCTGGGCTCGGCCGGCCGCCCGCGCCAGTGCCGGTCCCGCAGCCGCAACGCCGTCCGGGTCAGCGTGAGCGTCGAGGCGGGGTCGGCCGCCTGCCGGTCCACCGCGTACCCGCCCCAGCCGGCCGGCTGCGGCAGCCACGGCGTGGTCCCGTCCGGCCCGAAGCCGTACGGGGGCGGTCCGTCCTGCCAGGGCAGCGGCACGCGGGCCCCGTCCCGTCCCCGGTCCCGGCCCGCGGACCGGCGGAAGACCGGATCCCGGATCGCGTCGTCCGGCACGGCCACCTCGGGCAGGCCCAGCTCGTCGCCCGCGTACAGGTAGACCGCGCCCGGCAGGGCGAGCATCAGCAGCAGGACGGCCCGGGCGCCGTCCGCGCCCCACCGGTCGGCGGCCCGGCGCACGTCGTGGCTGCCGTGCACCCACGCCGGCAGCCGGCCGTGCTGGGTGGCGGTCGCGATCAGCTCGGTCACCCCGGCCCGCCAGCGCGCGGCGTCCTCGGCCGACCAGAACAACGGCTCCATCGCGAATGCCTGGCCCAGCTCGTCGGGCCGCAGGTAGGGCCCGATCACGTCCGGTCCGCCCCAGGTCTCGGCCACGCCCAGCCGGTCGCCCGGATAGCCGGCCAACAGGCGGGCCCACCGCCGGTAGATGGCGTGCGCCTCGTCCCGGTCGCTGTACGGGGCGGGGTCGCCGGGGCGCCAGCCCGGTGGCAGATCCGGATACCGCGGGTCCTTGGCCAGCGAGCCGGCGGCGTCGAACCGGACGCCGTCCACCCCCCGGTCCAGCCAGAACCGCAGCGTGGCCGCGGCGTCCTCGGCCACCTCCGGGTGATCGTGCCGCAGGTCCGGCTGTTCGGCGTCGAACAGGTGCAGGTACCACTCGCCGTCGCCGAGCGGGCTCCAGGCGGGGCCGCCGAAGATGGACCGCCAGTTGGTCGGTGGTTGCGCCCGCCCCGGACCGCGGCCGGGCCGGATGTGGAAGCGGCGGCGGGCGGCCGAGCCCGGCGGGCCGGCGCGGGCCGCGCGGAACCACGGATGCAGGCTCGACACGTGGTTGAGCACCAGGTCCAGCACCACCCGCAGGCCGGCGGTGTGCGCCTCGGCGAGCAGGCCGTCGAGGTCGCCGAGGGTCCCGGCGCGCGGGTCCACCGCCCGGTGGTCGGTGACGTCGTACCCGCCGTCCTGATCGGGGCTCGGGTAGAAGGGCGTCAGCCACACGGCGTCCACGCCGAGGTCCCGCGGATGCGCCAACCGGGCCCGGGCGCCGGGCAGGTCACCCAGGCCGTCGCCGGTGCCGTCGGCGTACGACCGGAGGTAGATCTCGTACACGACGGCCTCGCGCCACCACGGGTCGCGGGACTCTCCGGCGGTCATCGCGGGGTCAGCTCCAGCAGCGACAGGGCCGGCATCGGCAGGTCCACCGGCAGGCTCAGGGTGCCGTCCGTCGGCGCCGCGCGGGCCGGCGCCGGCACGTCGGAAAGCCGGTCGGCCACCCGCAGCGCCCGCCACTGCCGCTCGTCGGGCCAGTCGGTGACGCCCAGCCGGCGGGCGGTTGCGGACAGGTTGGACGTGTCGTCGTCGAGCCGGCGGTGCCGCACCCGGTAGCCGCGGGCGGGCAGGCCGGTGAGCCGGAGCGTGACCGCCCGGCGCAGCGCGGCCCGCCGGTCCGGGCGGTCCAGCACGCCCTGGTCGAGGGTGCCGTTCCAGAGCAGGACGGCGACTCGGCCGGTGTCCGGGTCGACCGAGGGCCACGCCTGGACCAGCGCGCCGGCGTCGCCGCCGGAGCACTCGTACGCCGGCTCGACCTCGGCGAGCCGGTCGAGCATCCACAGCGCCCAGTACCGGGGCTTGGCCAGGGTGCCGACCGAGAGCAGGCCGAACCCGCCGTGCAGCAGCGCCGGCGGCCGCCCCAGCTCCTCGAAGTGGTCGCTGGCCACCCAGCAGGCCAGCGCGGCCACGCGCCCGGCCGCCGACCGCATCCCGGTGGCCACGAACGCCGCCGCCAGGACCGAGTCGTTGACCGGGGCGAAGTGGGTGGGGGAGGGCCCCCACTCGGTCCACAGCAGCGGCGTGTCCGCCCGACCGTGCCGGCGCAGCATCGGGCGCAGGTCCAGCGGGGGCGAGCCGTAGACGTGGGTGGAGACGAAGTCGAGGGGAACCCCCGTGGCGTCCACGTGGGACAGGAAGGGCTCGATCCACCGGGTGGCGGCGGTGGCCGGACCGCCGACGGGCAACCCGGGGCAGGCCGCCCGGACCGCCCGCGCGGTCACCTCGTACATCCGCAGGTAGTCCGCGCGGCTGCCGGTCCAGAAACACTCCAGGTCCGGCTCGTTGAACACCTCCACCGCCCAGCGGCGCAGCTCGGCGTCGCCGACCCGCCGGCGCAGATGCC
This sequence comes from Plantactinospora siamensis, assembly GCF_042434095.1. NCBI lineage: Bacteria > Bacillati > Actinomycetota > Actinomycetes > Micromonosporales > Micromonosporaceae > Plantactinospora > Plantactinospora siamensis. Next base: position 284,019 of record NZ_JBHLUE010000019.1, on the reverse strand, counting down.
GGACCAGGTCGCCCACCAGGGCCGCCCACCGGTCCCAGTCGCGGGGCGGGCTGGACACCCCGGCCGCGGTGACGACCCGGGACGGGTCCCGGGCCAACGCCCGCGGCACGAACGACAGCTCGAGCACCGGGCGGAGCCCGGTGGGCGCCAACCGGTCCAGCACCGCGTCGATGCCGGTGAAGTCGTGCACCGGTTCGCCGTCCACCTCGCGGTACACCCCGAGGTCGTCGCCGAGGATGCCGTGCGCCCGGACCCGCCGTACCCCCAACTCGGAATGGACCCGGGCGAGCGCGGCGGCGAGCCCGGCGCCCAGCTGCTCGCCGCCCACCCGGTCGGCGCACAGCAGCAGGCTCAGGTGCTCGGAACCGACCATGTCCCGCCAGGGCCGGTGCACCGGTCCGCACGGCCGGTCGGTGTGTACGGTGACGGTCGCCAGTCCGGGTCCCGGGTCGCGGCCCTCGGTCGTTCGGTTCCGGGTCGGACGGTTCTCCCGGGAACGGTCGGGCGGCAGGGACACCGGTCCGGACAGCGGCCCGGCCGGCTCGGCGTCCGGGCGGTCCGGATCCAGGACCGGCACCACCGCGTACCGGACCGGCCGGCCGGGCGCCACGGTGGTGTCCGCGTACGGCGGGCCGGGCACGGCGAGCAGGTCACCGCCGCGGTGGTCGACCACCGCGAGCGGACCGCCGTCGTCGGCGCGGCACACCAGGTAGCCGACCGCCTCCGGCACCGGCGCCCAGTCCACGGTGATCAGCCCCCGGCCGGCCTCGACCCTCGGCGCCGCAACCGCGGGTCCGGCCTGGTCGGCGGGTCGGGATCCGGCCGGCTCGGCGGGCGCGGGCCCGGCCGGGTCGGCGGGTCGGGATCCGGCCGGGTTGGCGGGCGCGGCCGGCGCAGCCGCGCGCTCCGGTGCGGGAGGGGTGGGCACGGCGTCAGGCCCCGGCCACCTCGATCAGCACCGCGCCCGGCTGCGGCAGGTCCAGCTCGAGCACGGCCGTCCCGTTCTCGTCGGCCGGCTGCACCTTTTCGGCGGCGAGCGTGTCCACGGCGCGCAGCGCGGCCCACTGCTCGTCGGTCGGCCAGTCGCCAATCCCCAGCCGGCCGGCCACCGTGGTGATGTCGCCGTGCTCCCGGTCCAGCCGGCTGACCAGGGCGGTCCGCCCGGCCGCGCCGGACACGGCCAGCCGGATCCGGCGGCCCAGCGCCGGATCGCCGTCCCGCTTGCCCTGGTCGAGGGTGCTGTTCCAGACCAGCACCGCGAGGCTGCCGTCGGCGCGCCGGCTGGCCCAGCACTGCACCAGCCCGTCGGCGCCGTCGCCGCCGGCCGTGACCGGCAGCTCGGTCTCGCCGAGCCGGGCCAGCATCCGCAGCGCGTGGTAGCGCGGCTTGGCGATGCCACCCACGGTGAGCAGGCCGAAGCCGCCGTGCAGCAGCGCCGGTGGCCGGCCCAGCTCCTCGAAGTGGTCGCTGGCCACCCAGTAGGACAGCGCGTCCACCCGGCCGGCCGCCGAGCGCATGCCGGAGAGCAGGAAGGTGGCCGCCGAGGCGCCGTCGTTCACCGGGTTGAAGTGGGTGGGCGTGACGCCCCACTCGGTCCACAGGATCCGCGCGTCGGGCAGCCCGAACCGGGTCAGCGTGGGCCGCAGGTCCAGCGGCGGGCTGCCGTACGTGTGGGTGGAGACGAAGTCGACCGGCGAGCCGGACCCGGCGGCGTGTTCGAGCAGCGCGTCGACCCAGCCGGCCGCCGCCGACGACGGACCGCCGACGGCGATCCGCGGGTCCACGTCCTTGACCGCGCGGGCCGTCACGTCGTACAGCCGCATCCACTCGGCCCGGGTGCCGGACCAGAACACCTCGAGGTTGGCCTCGTTCCACACCTCGAAGTCCCAGCCCAGCACCTGCGCGCCGTACCGGTCGAGCAGGTGCGCCACCAGCGCGCGGACCAGGTCGCCCCAGCGGTCCCAGTCCCGCGGCGGCGAGATGACGCCGCGGTAGGTGAAGACCGTCTTCTCGGGGTCGGTGGCCAGGTCGCGCGGCATGAACCCGATCTCCACCACCGGGCGGAGCCCGATGTCGAGGATGAGGTCGTAGACCTCGTCCAGCCGGGTGAAGTCGTACACCGGGCGGCCGTCGACCTCCCGGTAGACCCCGAGGTCGTCGTGCAGGATCGCGTGCGCGCGGACCGACTCCACCCCGACCTCGGTACGGATCCGGCGCAGCGCGGCCAGCAGCTCGGGGCCGATCTCCCGGCCGCCCGAGGTGTCCGTGCAGAGCAGTTGGGACAGCCGCTCGCTGCCGATCATCGGCTGCCACGGCCGGTGCAGCGGCGTCCCGTCGGCGTCGGCCGCCAGGCGCAGCTCGACCGTCGGCGCCGGCCCGTCGGCCGGCTGCGCGGCCGCCGCGACGGTGTCGCCGAGCGGTCCGGTCACGGTCACCTCCGGCACGGCCGCCACCGCGTACGCGTAGGTCCGGCCCGGCTCGCCGGTGGTGTCCACGTACCAGGTGTCGGGCACCGACAGCACGTCGCCGCCGAGGTGGTCGACCGGGGTGAGCGGGCCGGCGGGCCGGCCATCGCGCACCGGCGCCCGGTGGACGAGGTATCCCACCGCGCCGTCCACCGGTTGCCAGGTCAGCCGGACGTGGCCGACGCCGGCCACCGCGCTCAGCCCGGCGGGCGCCGGCAGCGCCGGGGTGGGCGCGGCCGCGCCGGCCTCGTCGCTGCGCCGGGAGATGCGCGCCTGCCAGTCGTCGCGGGCGGCGGGGGCTTGCGGGACGTTCGCGTTGGTCACCAGGTCCTCCGGGGGGTCTCGGTTGGTCCGGTCCGAGCACTGTAACCGGTTTCTGCGGCGATCGGGGAGGACGGGGGCCGTAGAGTCGTGCCGGTGAGCGTTGCGGAACCGATGCCGGCCGAGATCCGGCCGCCGGGGGCGTCCGACGGCGGCGGCGAGCCGACCAGCGTGCTGCTGCCCGGCCACGACGTGCCGCTGGGCCGCTACACCACGGTCCGGCGGATGCTGCCGCACCGGCGCCGCCGGATGGTCGGCGCCTGGTGCTTCGTGGACCACTTCGGACCGGACGACGTGGCCGACCGGCCGGGCATGCAGGTGCCGCCGCACCCGCACACCGGCCTGCAGACCGTGACCTGGCTGGTGGCCGGGGAGATCCGGCACCGCGACAGCCTGGGCAACGACCAGCTCATCCGGCCGGGCGAGCTGAACCTGATGACCTCGGGCCGGGGCATCGCGCACTCCGAGCAGTCGCCGCCGGCGCATCCGGCGATGATGCACGGGCTCCAGCTGTGGATCGCGCTGCCCGACGGCACCCGGCACGGCGACCCCGACTTCAGCCACCACGCCGACCTGCCCACGCTGCGGGTCGGCGACCTGGACCTCACCGTGCTGGTGGGCGCGCTGGCCGGCGCGCGCTCGCCGGCCAGCGTGCACAGCCCGCTGCTCGGCGTGCAGGCGCTGCTGCCGGCCGGCGCCCGGGGCACGCTCCCGCTCGATCCGGGGTACGAGCACGGCGTGCTGGTGATGTCCGGCCGGGCCGAGGTGGCCGGCGCCCCGCTGGCGCCCGGCGCCCTGCTCTACCTGGCCCCGGGCCCGGTCGAGCTGCCCCTGGCGGCCGCCGAGCCGACCCGGCTGGTGCTGCTCGGCGGCGCGCCCTTCGACGAGCCGCTGGTGATGTGGTGGAACTTCGTCGGGCGCTCGCACGAGGAGATCGTGGCGGCGCGGGCGGACTGGGCGGCCGGGCGGCGGTTCGGCCCGGTGGCCGGTGACCCGGCGCAGCGCCTGCCCGCGCCGGCCATGCCGACCACCCGGATCCGGGCGCGGGACCGGCACGGGCAGACGTACGGCTGAACCGGCGTGCCGCGGCCGTGCGCGGGTATGCGGGCCCGGCGGTGGCGGACGCCCCGCGGAACGGGGAAGCCATGGCGGGGTCGATCGTCGGCGCGGTGGTGGTCGTCGCGGTCCTCGTGCTGCTGCTGGCCACCAGCGTCCGGCAGGTGCAGCAGTACCAGCGGGGCATCGTGTTCCGGTTCGGCCGGGTGCTGGCCGGGGTCCGCGAGCCGGGTCTGCGCCTCATCGTGCCGATCGCCGACCGGATGGTCCGGGTCAGCATGCAGACCAACGTGATCGGCGTGCCGGCGCAGAGCGCCATCACCCGGGACAACGTGACCCTCACGGTCGACGCGGTGGTCTATTACCGGGTTGTCGATCCGGTGAAGGCCCTGGTCAACGTGCGTGACTATCCGGCCGCGGTGCTCCAGGTGGCCCAGACGGCGCTGCGGTCGGTGATCGGCAAGGGCGACCTGGACACCGTGCTGGGCGAACCGCGACAAGATCAACACCGAACTGAAGACGGTCATCGACGCGCCGACCGAGAAGCCGTGGGGCCTGCTCATCGAGCGGGTTGAGGTGCGGGACGTCTCGCTGCCCGAGTCGATGAAGCGGTCGATGTCCCGGCAGGCCGAGGCCGAGCGGGAACGCCGGGCCCGGGTGATCGCCGCGGACGGCGAGTTCCAGGCCTCGCGCCGGCTGGCCGACGCCTCCCGGGCCATGGCGGCCACGCCGGGGGCGTACCAGTTGCGCCTGTTGCAGACCGTGGTCGATGTGGCGGCCGAAAAGAACAGCACGTTGGTCATGCCGTTCCCGGTGGAGCTGCTGCGCTTCTTCGACCGGATGGCCGCGGGCCCGGCGGCGGCAGCGGGCCCGGGTCCGGGCGCTGCGCCGGGAGCGGGCCCGGGCGGGATCGCGCCGGCGGACGAGGGCGGGGCGCCCCCCAGCACCCCGGTGCCCGGCGGGCCCCCGCCCGCCTGGTAGGCGCCGCCTGGGGCGTGCCGGTGGCCACGCTCGGGCGTGCCGGTGGCCACGCTCGGGCGTGCCGGTGGCCGCGCTCGGACGTGCCGGTGGCCGCGGCCGGGGCGTGTCGACCCGCGGGGCGGGTACCCGGGCCTGATGACCAGGATCGTCGGCTCGGACACCGAGCGCAGGAGGCGGATGGTACGGCGGCTCGCCGCCAGCGGCCGGGGCTTCGCCGAGGCGTACGGGCTGCGGGTCACCAACAATCCCGGCAGCCTGTTCCAGGTGCTCTACCTGGCCGTGCTGCTGGCGCGGACCGGCGACGTCGGCCGGCCCACGGCCACGGCGCGCGGGATGCGGGACCGCGGCTGGGACACGGCCGCCCGGCTGGCCCGGTCCCTCGCGGAGGACCGCGCCGAGCTGCTCCGGGAGTACGGCTGGCGCGGCAACGACGTGACCGGGTTGGCCGTTCGGCTGGGCGACCTGGCCGAGACGGTGTCCCAGCGGTACCGGGGCGACCTGCGGCGGCTTCGGGTGGCGGCGCGGTACCGGCCGGATCGGGAGCGGGCCCTGCTCACCGCGCTGCCCGGGGTGGATCCGGTGGTGGTCGACCTGTTCCTGCGCGAGGCGCAGGCGCTCTGGCCGGAGGCCGGGCCGGTGGCCGACCGGCGCGCCCTCGCGGCGGCCCGCAAACTGGGGCTGGGCCGTACGGTCCGGGACCTGGTGGCGCTGGTCGACCAGCGGGAGTCGGAGCGGTTCGCCTGGCTGGTGGGCGCGCTGGCCCGCACCGACGTCGAAAACGCGTACGGGCGGCTGCGCGCGGGCGCCCTGGGGTGACCGGCGCCACGGTGGGAATCGGCGGGGGAACATGATCGACTGAGGGCATGACGGAACATCATGACGTCGTGATCCTCGGCGCCGGGCCGGGCGGCTACACCGCCGCGGTGCGCGCCGCCCAGCTCGGCCTGTCGGTGGCCGTGGTGGAGGAACGGTACTGGGGCGGGGTGTGCCTCAACGTGGGTTGCATCCCGTCCAAGGCGCTGCTCCGCAACGCCGAACTCGCCCGCCTGGTCACCACCGAGGCCGAGGAGTTCGGCATCCGGGTGGACGGCCGGATCAGCCTCGACTACGGCGCCGCGTACCGGCGCAGCCGGACCGTGGCCGACGGCCGGGTCAGGGGCGTGCACTACCTGATGCGCAAGAACGGCATCCGGCAGTACGACGGGCGGGGCGGGTTCGTCGACCCGCACACCCTCGAGGTCACCGGCGCCGACGGCGATCGCACGACGATCACGTTCGCGCACTGCGTGATCGCCGCCGGGGCGGCCACCCGGCTGCTGCCCGGCACCTCGCTCTCGCCCCGGGTGGTGACCTACGAGGAGCAGATCCTGGCCGACGAGTTGCCGGACAGCATCGTCATCGCCGGCGCCGGGGCCATCGGCGTGGAGTTCGCCTACGTGCTGCGCGCCTACGGCGTGGATGTCACGATTGTCGAGTTCCTCGACCGGATGGTGCCCACCGAGGACGAGGAGGTGTCGAGGGAGCTGGCCCGGCGCTACCGCAAGCTGGGCGTGCGGGTGCTCACCTCGACCCGGGTCGAGGCCATCGAGGACACGGGTGAGCGGGTCCGGGTGACTGTGCGCCGCGACGGCCGGCAGGAGGAGCTCACGGCCGACAAGGTGCTGCAGGCCATCGGCTTCCAGCCCCGGGTCGCCGGCTACGGCCTGGAGCGGACCGGGGTCCGGCTCACCGAGCGGGGCGCCATCGACGTGGACGGGCGGGGCCGGACCAGCGTGCCGCACCTGTACGCCATCGGTGATGTGACGGCGAAGCTCATGCTCGCGCACGCGGCCGAGGCCATGGGCATCATCGCGGCCGAGACCATCGCCGGCGCGGAGACCATGGAGCTGGACTTCGCGATGATCCCGCGGGCCACGTACTGCCAACCGCAGATCGCCAGCTTCGGCCTCACCGAGGCGCAGGCCCGGCAGCGGGGCTTCGACGTACGGGTGGCGAAGTTCCCGTTCAGCGCGAACGGCAAGGCGCACGGGCTGGCGGACACCGGCGGGTTCGTGAAGCTGGTGAGCGACGGCCGGCACGGCGAGCTGCTGGGCGGGCACCTGATCGGGCCCGACGTGACCGAGCTGCTGCCCGAACTCACCCTGGCCCAGCAGTGGGATCTCACCGTCCACGAGCTGGCCCGGAACGTGCATGCGCACCCCACGCTCGGTGAGGCCGTGAAGGAGGCGCTGCACGGGCTGGCCGGCCACATGATCAACATGTAGGCGGCCGGCCTGGAATTCCGGCATTCTCCACCGATCGGGCGATCCGCCCTCGTACGATGGTCCCGGTAGCAGTGCCGGCCTGGTGTCGGGCCGGCGGGCCGCCATCCGGCGAGGGCGCCCGGTTCGGGCGCCGGAGGTCGCCGGGGTGCGGTCGGACGTGGTGCCCGGACGGCCCGCCGCGGTGGCCGGGCACCTCGTCCGACCTCCCGATCGGCCCATCCTTGCTGGCCATACCCCGATCCGGCGCATGAACACCCCCGGGTGGGGAAGAGGCGTCGCGGTGAGCGACGACAAACCCCACGGTCTCGGCTACCGCCCGGCGCTGGATGGCGTACGCGCCCTGGCGGTCGCCGCCGTGCTGGCCTTCCACGGCGGCGTGGCGGCGCTGCCCGGCGGGTTTCTCGGCGTCGACGTGTTCTTCGTGCTGTCCGGGTTCCTGATCAGCTCGCTGCTGCTGGCCGAGCACGGCCGCACCGGGCGGCTGGCCCTGGGCGCGTTCTGGGCCCGGCGGGCCCGCCGGCTGCTGCCGGCGCTGCTGCTGGTGGTCGTGGCGGTGGTCGCCGTCGGCCGGCGGATCACCCCGGCCACCGAGCTGCCGGCGCTGCGGTCCGACGCCCTCGCCGCCATCGGGTACGTCGCCAACTGGCGGATGGCGTACCGGGGCGGCGACTACTTCACCGCCACGGCCACCGCCTCGCCGCTGCAGCACACCTGGTCGCTCGGCATCGAGGAGCAGTTCTATCTGCTCTGGCCGCTGGTCGTCGTGGTGCTGGCCGCGCGCCGCCGGCTGCTGTTCGGGCTCACCCTGGCCGGGGTGGCCGTCTCGACCCTGCTGCTGGGCCGGCTGTTCGTGCCCGGCGCGGTGGACCGGGCGTACTACGGCACCGACACCCGGGCCGCCGCGCTGCTGGTGGGCGCCGCCCTGGCCGTGCTGCTGGCCGGCCCGCTCCGCCGCCCGGCCGCGGTCCGGGGTGCGGTCGCGACCGGGCCTGGTCGGCCGGCCAGGGGCGTGGTCCGGGTCGGGCTGCCGGCCGGGGGGATGGCCGCGGTCGAGCCGCCGGTCGGGGGCATGCACCGGGCCGGCCGTCCGGCCGGCGCAGGGTGGGCCGCCGGCGGCGGCCGGCACCGCGGCGCCGGCGTGTGGGCCCGGGTCCGGCACCCGGTGCTGGGCGCGTCGGCGCTGGCCGGCGCCCTGGTGATCGCATGGTCCTGGCGGCACGCCACCGGCGCGTCCGCCTGGCTCTACGCCGGCGGCTTCCTGCTCGTGGCGCTTGCCGTGGCCGCGGTGCTGGCGCACGCGGTGCTCAGCCCCGCCTCGCCCACCGCGCGGCTGCTCGGGCTGCCGCCGCTGGTCTGGCTCGGTCGCATCTCGTACGGCGTCTACCTCTGGCACTGGCCGCTCTACGGCTGGGTCGACGCCGACCGGACCGGACTGACCGGTCTCCGGCTGTTGGCCGTCCGGCTGCTGGCCACCCTGGCGATCGCGCTGGTCTCCTACTACGCGGTCGAGCAGCCCATCCGTACCGGCCGGCTGCTGCCCCGGCGGCGCCTGCTGGCCCCCGCGGTGGCCACCGGCGCGGTGGCCTCGGTGGTGGCGGTGGCGTTCCTGGCCACCGCGCCGCCGGCGCTGCCCCGCGGGCCGGCCGCGCCGGTGGCGATCGCCGCGCCCACGGCCCCGGCGGCGCGGAACTCGGCAAGGTCGGCATCGCCCATGCTGCGATCCGGCCGCCGGCCCGGCAAGGAACCCCGGATCACCTTCCTCGGCGACTCGGTCTCCTGGTCCCTGGGCACCTACCTGCCGGCCCAGCCGGGCCTGTCCATCAGCGTCAAGTCGATCCAGGGCTGCGGCATCGCGAGGCTGCCGGAGATCCGGTACATCGGCGAGCCGCACCCGAACTATCCGGGCTGTGACAAGTGGGACGGGCGCTGGCGCAGCGGCGTGCAGGCCGCCGACCCGGACCTCGCGGTGATCCTCCTGGACCGGTGGGAGCTGATGGATCGCAAGATCGATGGCGAGTACCGGCACATCGGTGAGCCGGAGTTCGACGCGTACTTGAACAAGGAGCTGGACCTGGCCGTCTCGATCGCGCGCTCCCGCGGCGCGCGGGTGGCGCTGCTCACGGCGCCCTACACCCGGCGGGCCGAGCGGCCCGACGGCGGTCTCTGGCCGGAGGACGACCCGGCCCGGGTGGACGCCTGGAACGGCCTGCTGCGCGCCGCGGCCGCCCGTGGCGGCGGCTCGGTGGACGTCGTGGACCTGAACGGCCGGGCCTGCCCGGACGGCAGGTTCACCTGGTCGGTCGACAACGTCCGGCTGCGCAGCGACGGGCTGCACTTCACGCCCGACGGTGTGCAGCGCTGGATCGCGCCCTGGCTCATCCCGCAGCTGGCCAACCTGGCCGTCAACGGCCGCCGCTGAGCCGGCCGCCGCTGAGCCGGCCGCTGCTGAGCCGGCCGCTGCTGAGCCGGCCGCTGCTGAGCCGGCCGGCTACCGGACCAGGCCGGCCAGCAGGTTGATGGTGACCGCGATGATCACGGCGCCGAACAGGTAGGCCAGCAGGGCGTGCCGCAGCACGGTGCCGCGCATCTCCCCGCTGGTGATGTTGGTGTCCGAGACCTGGAAGGTGAGCCCCACCGTGAACGCCACGTACGCGAAGTCCGAGTAGCGCGGCGGGGCGCTCTGGTTGAAGTTGATCCCGCCGTCGATGCCCGTGTAGTAGATCCGGGCGTACCGGGCGGTGAAGACGGTGTGCACCATGGCCCACGAGATCAGCACGCTGGCCACGGCCACCCCGACCTGCACCTGCTCGGCCACCCCGCGCTCACCCTTGGCGCCGGTGAGCACGAAGGCCACCGCGAGCAGGCTGGCCGAGCAGGCCGACAGCAGCAGCAGCTCGCGGGGGCCCCGACCCGGGTCCTCCCGTACCGCCAGCCGGGCCGTCTGGCCCGCGTCCATCGGCCAGACGCGGGCCCAGACCCAGCTCAGGTACGCCAGGGCGGCCACATCCCAGCCGACCAGCGGCGCCAGCCGACCGGTGGAGAACCGGGCGAACAGCACGCCGGCGCCGATGCCGGCCAGGGTCATCCCGCCCAACTGCGCCGGCGCGTGCGCCGGCCGGTCGCGCAGCGGGCGCAGCTTCCCGCGCGCGGACCGCGGATGGTCCTCGACGAGGCGTGCCACCGGGGGGCGTCAGATCGACCGCAGGTCCCGGGCGACCCGCTGATGCCGGTCCCGGGCCTTCGCGGCCCGCTCGGCCGGGCCCACCTCCGGCGCCGTGTCGGTACGCGCCGAGCGGACCACCTGGTTGGTGTTGGCGTAGTCCACCGGCGGCAGCGCCCGCAGCGCCCGCAGCACCTCCGGCGGGGCGCCGGCCCGCTCCGCCTCCCGGAGGATGTCCTCCTTGGCGGCCGGGTAGTCCATCGCCGAGAGGTAGTCGATGACCTGCTCGTTGCTCACCATGTCGTCCCCCGCTCCTCGCCCGCGCACGCCCCCGGCCGGGTCGCCGCGGGCGGTCACCGCGCGGCCGGTCCGGCCGCGGCCCGGATACCCGCCGGCGACCCGGTCACGCCTGACCGACCCGGGACGGCCTAGCGCCGGGTCGGCCGGTCGTGGCGCCGGCTCGGCCGGTCGTGGCGCCGGCTCGGCCGGTCCGGGCGCCGCGCCCGGCGGCCGCCGGGCGCGCGTCGTTAGCGCTGGTGGAACGCGGGTAACCGCCCCCATGAACTACGACACCTTCGTGGAACTGGTCGCCCGCCGGGCCCGGGTGAACGACGAGGAGGCCGTGCAGCTGAGCCGGGCCACCCTGGAGACGCTGACCGACCGGCTGACCGCGGGGGAGGCGCTGGACCTCGCCGCGCAGTTGCCGTTGCCGCTGCAGGGGCTGCTCCGCCCGCCCGACGAGGAGGCCGAGCTGTTCGACGCGGCCGAGTTCGCCCGCCGGGTCGCCGAGCGGGCCGGGGTGACCGAGCCGGCGGCCCGGGACGCCGTACGGGCGCTCTTCGAGACCCTGCACGAGGCGGTGACCGGCGACGAGTTCGACGAGCTGGTGGCCGGCCTGCCGGACGACTACCAGGCCCTCATCGAACCCACTCCCACCCGCATCACCCGGCACGCCTGATCGCGAAGGAAGGGCCCCTTGTTATCGCTTTTTGTATAGGAAGGGCCCCTTGTTAACGTCCGACCCGGCGGCCGTCCGGCCGCGCCATCAGGCCACGACGCCGGTGGCGCGCAGCTCGGCGATGCGCTCGGTGGCCAGGCCGAGCTCGGTGAGCACCTCGTCGGTGTGCTCGCCGGGCTGCGGCGGGGGCCGGCGGACCGCGCCGGGGGTCCGGCTGAACCGGGGCGCCGGGGCGGGCTGGGTCACCCCACCGGGCGTCACGAAGGTGCCCCGGGCGGCCAGGTGCGGGTGCCGGGGCGCCTCGTCCCAGTCCAGCACCGGCGCCACGCACGCGTCGGTGCCGGCCAGCAGCTCCACCCACTCGTCCCGGCCGCGGCCGCGGAACAGCGCGGCCCACCGCTCGCGGGCCGCCGGCCACTGCGCCGGGTCGGCGCGGTCCCGGCCCGCGCCGGCCGGCGGCTCGAATCCGGTACGCCGGACCAGTTCGGCGTAGAAGCGGTCCTCCAGCGCCCCCACCGCGAGGTAGCGTCCGTCGGCGCACTCGTAGGTGGCGTAGAACGGCGCGCCGCCGTCCAGCAGGTTGACCCCGCGCGGGTCCTGCCACATGCCCATCCGGCGCAGCGCGTGGATCTGGGTGGTCAGCAGCGACACCCCGTCCACGATGGCCGCATCGATCACCTGCCCCTCGCCGCCGGCGTAGAGCGCGCAGACCACGCCGAACGCCAGCATCATGGCGCCGCCGCCGAAGTCGCCCAGCAGGTTCATCGGCGGGACCGGGGGCTCGCCGGCCCGGCCGATCCCGTGCAGGGCGCCGGTCAGCGCCAGGTAGTCGATGTCGTGCCCGGCGTTCGGCGCGTACGGACCGTCCTGTCCCCAGCCGGTCATCCGGCCGTACACGAGCCGGGGGTTCACGGCGTGGCAGTCGACCGGCCCGAGGCCGAGCCGCTCGGTGACGCCCGGCCGGAAGCCCTCCAGCAGCACGTCGGCCCATCCCACCAGGTCGAGCACCACGTCCCGGCCGGCGGGCCGCTTCAGGTCCACCCCGATCGACCGGCGGCCCCGGCCGAGCAGATCGGGGTGCGGCGTACCGAACAGCTCCGGTCGTACCTCGGCGGTCCGGTCCACCCGGACCACGTCGGCGCCCATGTCGGCCAGCAGCATGGCGGTGAACGGGCCCGGTCCGATGCCGGCCAGTTCGACCACCCGGACGCCGGACAGCGGCCCGGCCGGCGCGGTGTCCTCGGTCACCGGGACACCATAGTCAGGGAACTCCCAGCCGCGCGTCCTTGCCCTGCCGGCGAAGGGTCGCCTAACCTTACCGGCGAGGGGAGTACTTCCCACGAACCATGCCGGTCAGTACGGCGCCCGCGGGCGCCTCGGGTGGTTGCCCACGAAGGTGGGTGAAGGAGACCTCGAGCATGTCATCGTGTTCGAGGAGGCTTTCCATGATCGGTCCGTCGTCGTCCACCCTCGCGCTGGACTCGGTGGGCACCCCCGCGCTCTGGGCCGGCACCATCGCTGGCGTGCTGGCGCTGCTCGTGCTGGACTTCCTGGTCACCCGGCGACCGCACGAGGTGTCCCTGCGGGAGGCGCTGGGCTGGTCCGCGTTCTACGTCGCCCTGCCGCTGGCCTTCGCGGTTTTCGTCTGGCAGCGGTACGGCGGGGAGCACGGCCTGGAATACCTGACCGGTTACCTGGTCGAGAAGTCCCTCTCGGTGGACAACCTGTTCGTCTTCATGCTGCTGCTGGCGGCGTTCGCCGTGCCGGCCGTGCTGGCCCAGCGGGTCCTGCTGTACGGCATCGCCGGCGCGCTCGTGCTGCGCGGCGTGTTCATCGCGGTCGGTGCGGCCGCCCTGGAGACGCTGGACTGGGCGTTCCTGCTGTTCGCGGCGATCCTCATCGCCACCGCGGTCAAGCTGCTCCGGGACGCGGTCCGCGGCCACGACCAGCAGGTGGACATCTCCTCGATGCGATCGGTCCGGCTGCTTCGCCGGCTCATGCCGGTGACCGACGAATACCACGGCCCCGCGCTGACCACCCGGCTCGGTGGCCGCCGGGCGCTCACCCCGATGGCCCTGGTGGTGGTGGCGGTGCTCGGGACCGACGTGGTGTTCGCGGTCGACTCGGTGCCCGCGGTGTACGGCATCACCGAGGATCCGTACCTGGTCTTCGCCACCAACGCATTCGCGCTGCTCGGCCTGCGCGCGCTGTACTTCGTGCTGCACGCCGCGCTCAGCCGGCTGGTGCACCTGAGCTACGGCCTCGCGGTGATCCTGGCGTTCATCGGCGCCAAGCTGGCGCTGCACTGGGCGCACGGGGTGTGGCCCGGTGTGCCGCAGATCCCCACCCTGGCCTCGCTCGGCGTGATCATCGCGATCCTGGGCGTGGTGACCGTCACGAGCCTGCGCGCCACCCGCGGCGTCGAGTCGGAGCCGGCGGCCAGCGCCGGCGGCCCGCCCACCGGGTGACCGCCCACCCGGTGACCGCCCGGCCGTGACCGCCCGGCCGTGACCGCCCGGCCGTGACCGCCCGGCCGTGCCCGCCCGGCCGTGACCGCCCGGCCGTGCCCGCCCGGCCGCGTCCGCCCGCGCCGGGCGCGGGGGAGGCGTTAAGAGGGGGCCCTTCCTATACCAGAAGCGATAACAAGGGGCCCTTCCTTCGGTCGGGGCGGTGCGGGGGAGCCGGGCGGGTGGTACGACTATCTGATGGGCATCGTGTCACCCGGCTTCACCGGCCGGCGCCGGTCCGAACGGCCGGATCTGCCGCCGGGGCAGTACCTGGTCGAGGACTTTCCGGTGCTGTCGGCCGGCCCGACGCCGCGGGTTTCGCTGGACGAGTGGGAGTTCGTGATCTCCACGGAAACCGGCGCCGAGTTCCGGTGGACCTGGTCGGAGTTCCAGAACCTGCCGACCGAGACGCCGACCGTGGACCTCCACTGTGTGACCCGGTGGTCCAAGCTCGGCACCCGCTGGGCGGGGGTGTCGCTGGACGTCCTGCTCGACGGGGTGGAGACGGCCGCCGACTACGCGCTCGCGCACTCGTACGGCGGGTACACCACCAACCTGCCGCTGGAGGATCTGCAGGGCGGCCGCGCCTGGGTGGCGTACCGGTTCGACGGCGACGACCTGCCGGCCGAGCACGGCGGCCCGGCCCGGCTGCTGGTCCCGCATCTCTACCTCTGGAAGTCCGCGAAGTGGGTGCGCGGCATCCGGCTGAGCATGGCGGACGAGCCGGGGTTCTGGGAGACCGCCGGCTACCACGATTACGGTGACCCGTGGCGCGAGCAGCGGTACCAGGGCGACTGAGCAACCGGCTCGGCTGGCGGGTGGCGCACCTCGTCGAGCGCCGGGCCGAGACGCCGACGGCCGGCACGCTGGTCCTCGACGCGCCGGACTGGCCGGGCCACCTACCCGGTCAGCACGTCGACGTCCGGCTCACCGCCCCGGACGGCTACCGGGCCGAGCGGGCCTACTCGCTGGCCGCCCCGGCCGACGGCGACCGGATCGAGCTCACCGTGCAGCGGGTGCCGGACGGCGAGGTCTCGCCGTACCTGCTGGATGTCTTCGCCGTCGGCGACCCGGTGGAGCTCCGCGGACCGGTCGGCGGCTGGTTCGTCTGGCGGCCGGCGGACCCGGCGCCGGTGCTGCTGGTCGGTGGCGGCTCGGGGATCGTGCCGCTGATGGCCATGGTCCGGGCCCGGCGGGCCGCCGGCAGCCGGGTGCCGTTCCGGCTGATCTACTCGGCGCGGACCGCGGCAGACGTCCTGTACGCGGACGAGCTGCGCCGCCGGACCCGCGACGACCTGGGCCTGGACGTCTTCCCGCTGTTCACCCGGGAACCGCCGGAGGGCGCCACCCGGCCGGCGGGCCGCATCTCGACGGCAGACCTCAACACCAACGGCTGGCCGCCGTCGTTCGAGCCGGCCTGCTTCGTGTGCGGGCCGACCGGCTTCGTCGAGACGGTCGCCGACATCCTCGTCGCGCTCGGCCACGACCCCCGACGGGTCCGGACCGAGCGGTTCGGACCCACGGGAGGTTGAGATGGACGACGGCGACTACCTGGACGGCAACATGCTGGCCGGCCCGCTGCGGGAGATCTTCGCGGTGGAGGTGTCCGCGGCCACCGGGCGGTGCGCGAGCTGCGGCCGCACCGGCCCGCTGGCCGACCTGCTGGTGTACGCGCACGCCCCCGGGCTGGTGGCCCGCTGCCCCGGCTGCACCGAGGTGATGTTGCGGGTGGTCCGGGCCCCGCACAGCGCCTGGCTGGATCTGCGCGGGGCCACCTTCCTCCGGGTGCCGCTGCCCGCCGACGAGCTGGGCCCGGTCGAGGCGGACCGCCGGATGGACGAGCTCGCCGCGACCGGGCTGGCCGCCCCGACCGGGTTGACCGACCAGGCCGGGCTGGCCAACCCGACCGGGCTGGCCGCGCCGGTCGAGCTGACCAACCCCCTCGACGGCTAGGCCGTGTTTCGCAAGGGCGGTCGAGCCGAGGCGGAGTCCAGGCGGCGTCCGGCAAGGCGCGGTTTCGTCCGGATACCGGTGTTGTATCCGGACGAAACCGCAACGCCGCCGGGCGTCGTCTGGGCCCGCCGCAGGCCGGCCAGTCCTTGCGAAACACGGCCTAAGGGCCGACCGTCGCGTCAGGCGCTGTCCAGCCGGCCCATCGGCCTCCAGGCGAACGCCGCCACCACGGCCGCGGTGGCGGCCGCGGCCCAGAACGGCATGAGCACCCCGCCGCCGGCCCGCGCCAGCACGCCGCCGAGCGCGGTGCCGAGCGCGGCGCCGCCCAGGTCGAGCAGCGAGTAGATGCTGCCGATCCGGCCCCGCAGCCGGTCCGGCACGAGCCGTTGCCGCAGCGACGCCACCAGCACACCCCACACCATGGTGTGCACGCCGAAGACGGTGAGGATGAGCCCGGCCACCCACGGCGTGCGGGTGGTCGCCAGCACCGTGTGGGTACCGACCTCCACCAGCAGGCCGGCCCGCAGCAGGGCCGCGACGCCGAACCGGGCCCGCAGCCGGGGCGCCAGCGCGGTCCCGAGCAGCCCACCGGCCGCCGACGCGGTCAGCAGCAGGCCGTAGCCCATCGGGGCGAGGCCCAGACGGTCCCGCGCGTACAGCACGAAGGTGGCGAACGCGGCGCAGAACGCCACGTTGAGCACCCCCATGCAACCGGCCAGCATCCGCAGCGCCGGCAGCGACCACAACGCCCGGACGCCCTCGACGATCTCGGCAGCCAGTCGCCGTCGCACCGGCCGGTCCGGACCGCCGCCCGCCGGCCCCGGCTCTGGTACGGGCCGCCAACGCAGCGCGGCGACCAGCAGCGCGGCCAGCCCGAACGTCCCGGCGTCGAATCCGAACGGCAGCGCCGCGGCCACCACGAACAGGTACGCCCCGAGCGGCTTGGCCGCTAACTGGTTGCCGATCACGAACGTGGCCATCAGCCGCGCGTTCGCCTGCTCGAGCCGGTCCGCCGGCACCACCGCCGGCAGGAGCGCGGACGACGCCGTGTCGGCCAGCGTCTCACCGGTGCCGAGCAGGAAGAACGCCAGGTAGATCACCCGGATTCCGGCGATACCCGCGACGATGGCGCCGGTGAGGGCCGCCAGCACCAGGCAGCGACCGAGATTGACCGACACGATCAGCCTGCGCCGGTCGAGCCGGTCCACCACGGCGCCGCTGACCAGGCTGAACAACAGCCAGGGAAGCTGCTGGGCGAGGACCGCGCCGGCGATCAGAGCCGGATCGGCGGTGCGGCTGGCCACCAGCAGCGGGCCGGCCACCATGGTGGCGCCGTCGCCCAGATTGGATACGGCGTTCGCCAGCCACAGCCGGTGGAAATCGGCGCCCAACCGGCCGGGCCGGCGCGGGGGCATGGCGGTATGGCCGGGCGCGCGTCGGCGCCCGGACGTGAGTTGCGGAAACACGGTTCTCCTCGACAGGTGCGACCCGGTGCTCCAGAGAGCGCCGGCGCGGACGGCTCCGGGCGTTCCCGGAGCCGGGCCATCGCTTCGAGGCGGACCGATCATCGTGACCGGGCACCTGCCACCTGGATCGGTGGCAGGGCAAAGGTCACCCGTCATGCGGAGAGAATCGATGATCGCGGCGCGGGTGGCACCGCGCGGCGTGGGATCGGCTGATCGTCCCGCCGCAGGCGGCGGGGATCGATCGGGTGCGGCGGAGCGTCAGCCCGCCGCGGCGGTCCGCATCGAAGCCGGGATCGTCGTCGTGTCGAGGAGAACCATGCCCATGATCGACCTCCCGCTGTCGTAGCACCGTCGAGGAGACCATACCGGGCCGACCGGGAAAGGTGAATCTTGGACGGAAACCGTTCGGCCTGGACGGTCTCCGTCCAAGATTCACATCCGCTGATTAGGCTGGCCGCCGTGGAGACCGTTTCCCGGCCGGATGGTGGTGGCGCGCCGGCGCGGATCCGCTTCCTGCTCTGGGCCGATGTCCTGCTCTTCGCGTACGGCGCCCTGAGTCACGCGTACGACCTCGCGGCCCGCGGCTGGCCGCCGTACCCGGCGGCGGGTCCCGGCAGCAACGCGTTCTGGGCGGCGCTCGGTCCGATCGACGCCCTGGTGGCCTGGCTGCTCGTCGTCCGGACCAGGGCCGGGCTGCTGGTCGGCGCCGCGGTGCTGGGGGTGGACGTGCCGCTCAACGCCTACGAGGTGCTCGGTCGTGCCGGCGTCGCGCCGGCCAACGCGGGCGGGTTCTGGCGGCTGGTCGCCGTGCTCGGGTGGTTCGTCGTGACCGCGCCCGCGATCTGGCGCCGGACGGCCGCCGCGGGGCCGTGGCGGACCCCGGGCGGCGGGCCGCGATGACGGACGGCCGGCGACGTCAGATCGCCGTGTGCGGTCCGGCGGAGTGCGCCGAGCGGGAGGCCCGGTACGCCACCGAGGTGGGCCGGCTGCTCGCCGAGGCCGGCGCCGTGGTCGTCTGCGGCGGGGGCGGCGGGGTGATGGCGGCCGTGGCCGCGGGCGCCCGGTCCGCCGGCGGGCTGGTGCTCGGCGTGCTGCCGGAGGCGGACCGACGGGCGGCCGGGCCCGACCTGTCGGCGGCCCTGGCGACCGGGATGGGTCAGGCCCGCAACGTGATCGTGGCGGCCAGCGGGGACGCGGTGATCGTGATCGGCGGATCGTGGGGCACGCTCAGCGAGCTGGCCCACGCGTACCGGCTCGGGGTGCCGGTGGTCTGCCTCGGCGGCTGGGGGATTGTCGACAGCGCGGGCCGGCCGGTCGACCTCACCATCGCTCCGGACCCGGCCGCCGCGGTGCGGCTGGCCCTGGAACTCGCGTCCCACCGGGCCTGAGCGCGAGGAGGTTCCGGTCCGCCGGAGGCGGGCCAGGGAATTTCTGTGGAAGGGGTGTCCGATCGGGGGCGGATCGTTCGTGGAACAAGAGTGAGGCGGCCTGGAGCGGGCCATCCGGACAAGGGGAGTCAGGGAATGACGCGGTACTTGATCTCGTTCAACGACGGCGCGATGGACCACATCCCCGAGGGAGACTGGCCGGACGTGGGCAAGGCCTCGCACGCGGTGATGCAGGAGGCCGTGAACGCCGGGGTGCTGGTGTTCGGCGCCGGCATCGAGCGCCAGCAGGCCAGCGTGGTGGCCACGGACGGGATGGTGTCCGACGGTCCGTTCCCGGAGACCAAGGAGGTCATCGGGGGATTCACCGTCGTCGACGTGGCGTCCCGGGCCGAGGCGTTGGAGTGGGCCGCCAGGATCGCCGCCTCGTGCCGCTGCGCCCAGGAGGTCCGGGAGCTGATGCCCGACCCGGAGACCGACGCGATGCTGCACGCGGCGGGCCGGCGATGGTGAGGTCGCGACGACGTCCGCTGGAGGCGGTCCCGTCCTGACGGCGGCGGAACGGGCGTGGCGGCGAAACCGGCTGGCGGCGACCCGGGGATGGGGGCGCGGGGCCCCACCCCGGGCCGCTCGGAGCGGTCCCGGTCCGCCCCGGGGCCGCTCGGAGCGGTCCGGGTCCGATCGAGCTGGCGGACCCGGTCGACGGCCGACCGATCCTCACGAGGCCGGATGAGGATCTCGGAAGTACGCGTTGGCCGAGGGCACGAACATCAGGACGCATCCGGCGAGCACGGCCGCCACATGCACCACCCGGCTGCTGCCGAAGGTGAGGTCCAGCGCGGTCGCGTGCGCGAGCAGCGGGGTGAGGGAGTGGCCGTGGATCAGCCAGAGCAGCGGGCCGACGATCAGCGACAGCGTGCCGAGGACTCCCAGGCCCACGGCGAGGGTCAGCCGAGCCCACCGCCGGCCGGTGCGCATCTTCAGCGCCACCAGGGTCGCGGCGACGAAGATGGCGGCCCGAACCGCCACCCCGGCGCCGGCGCCGTCCCCTGCCCGTCCGCTCCCCACCACGAGGACCGTCTCGAAGACCCCGGCGGCGACGGCGACCAGCCACACGATGAACGCCGCGCGTACGGTCCCGGGGATGCCCATGTCGGATCGCATGCCACCAGCATCGGCGAACCGGACGGGCCCGCGACATCCCGCCCGCCTCCCGCTTCCCGGTAGGGATTGCCCTACGGCCGGCGGCGCTGGACAGCGCGGTGGCCCGAGCCGATCGGCCCGAGCCACCGCGCGTGGTCAGCTGCCGGGTTTGGGGAACGCGACCGGGCTGTGCTTGCCGGCCCGGTTCACGGCGCGTACGCCGAAGAAGACGTTGTCCTTGGACAGGTCGATGGTGGCGGTGTTGACCTTGCCCACCGGGATCGCCCACTGCCAGTCGGCGGCCGTGGTCTCCCGCCACACCACCTCGTACCCCGCCAGGTCCGGCTCGGTGCCCAGCTCCCAGCGCAGGGTGGTGTCGTTGGTCAGGTTGCTGGTGTCGATGATGGCGTTGCGCGGCGTCCCCGGGCCCTGCGCGAGGGACCACAGCGTCGCCCCGTTCACCCGGGCCACCCGGGCGATGTAGTCGAAGTCGCAGAACTCGGGCAGGTCGCCGTACTGCTTGCCGTCCACCACCCGGACGTCCTGGTGCTGGTGCGCGAAGTCCTCGTTGGGCTCGGTGAGCCGCGCCGCCGGCCAGCCCTGCTGCAGGAACGAGATGTGGTCGCTGCCGCGCAGATAGCGGTCGCGCCGGTAGATGAACCGAAGGTCCATGCCGGTCGCGGGGTTCTCCGCCACGTTCAGGGCGAACCGGGCCAGCTGCCGGCTCACCGAGTCGTTCTCGCCGCCCACCGACAGCCGGGTCTTGGCCTGGTCGGGGGTCTCCGTCGTGGGCACGCCCTCGGCGAAGAGCCGGAGCGTGCGCGCGTCCACCGTGCCGTCGTCGGCCCGGCTGGACCCCACGATGTCGTTGCTGAACATGCCCTGCACGTCGGCGCCGGCCGCCTTCAGCTGCTTGGCCAGGTGGTCCGAGCCGTACAGCCCCTGCTCCTCGGCCGCCACCGCGGCGAGCACGATGGTGGCCGCCGTCCGGCGGGTGGCCAGCAGCCGGGTCAGCTCCAGGACCACCGCCACGCCGGAGGCGTCGTCGTCGGCGCCTGGAGCGTCGCTGGTGAAGTCCATGACGTCGGTGCAGCGGGAGTCGTAGTGGCCGGTGATCACGTACGTGCGCTGCGGGGCCACGTCGCCGCGCAGCGTGGCTACCACGTTGGTGATCCGGGTGGTGGTCGGGATCCGGGACGCGGGCGGCTGGTCGTACCCCTGCAGTTCGACCGTCATCCGGCCGCCGGACGCGGCAGCGTGCTCGCGCATTTGGGCGTAGATCCAGTCCCGCGCGGCGCCGATGCCGCGGACCGGGTCGGTCTGGCTGGACAGGGTGTGCCGGGTGCCGAACGCGGCCAGCCGGCGCACGGTGGCCTCGATCCGGTGCCGGTCGACCTCGCGGAGCAACCGCCGCAGCTCGGCGTCCGGCGCCTGCGGTTTGATCCGCCGGCCCGGTCCGTTGTCGTGCCGGTCGTCGTGGTCGTCGTGGTCGTGCGCCTGGGCCGGCTGGGCGACCAGCGGGCCGGTCACCGCGGCCGCCGCGGTGGCGGCGGAAGCGGACAGAAAGGTACGTCGGTTCGTACCGGCGGATCGGGCGCCGGTCGATTCACGATCAGGCATACCCCGACACGCTGCCCCGGCCACCGACCAATGTCAATCCCGGCGGGGCGGAACGGAATCCCCGGGCCCCGGCGACAACAGGGGCCCGGGCGCACGTTTGACCGGCGGGCGGCAGGGAAGGCGGGCAGGCATGACCAAACCCCGTGTTGTCATCGTCGGCGCCGGGTTCGCCGGATACCACGCGGCGAAGACCCTGGCCCGGCTCGCCCGCGGCCGGGCCGAGATCACCCTGCTCAACCCGACCGACTACTTCCTGTACCTGCCGCTGCTGCCGGAGGTGACGGCCGGGATCCTGGAACCCACCCGGATCACCGTGCCGCTGGCCGGCACCCTGGACGGCGTGCGGGTGGTGATCGGCGAGGCCGACCGGGTCGACCTGCGGGCCCGCAGCGTGGGCTACACCGATCCCGAGGACGGCCGGGGCGAGCTGCCATACGACCGGCTGATCCTCGCGGTGGGCAGCGTCAACAAGCTGCTGCCGATCCCCGGCGTCACCGAGCACGCGCACGGCTTCCGCGGGCTGCCGGAGGCGCTCTTCCTGCACGACCACGTGGTGGGGCAGATCGAGCAGGCCGAGATGGCCGAGGACCCGGCCGAGCGCGCCGCCCGGTGCACGTTCGTGGTGGTGGGCGCGGGCTACACCGGCACCGAGGTGGCCGCCCACGGTCAGCTGTTCACCGACGAGCTCTCCGCCCGGCGCCCCCGGCTGGGACTGCGGCCGCGCTGGCTGCTGGTCGACGTGGCCGACCGGGTGCTGCCGGGGCTGCACGACCGGATGTCCTCCACCGCCCACCGGGTGCTGACCGAGCGCGGCGTCGACGTCCGGCTCGGCTGTTCGGTCAAGGAGGCGGCCGAGGACGGCGTCCGGCTCAGCGACGGGCAGTTCGTGCCCACCCGCTCGCTGATCTGGTGCGTGGGCGTCCGGCCCGACCCGCTGGTGGCTGACCTGGGGCTGCGGACCGAGAAGGGCCGGTTGGTGGTCGACGAGTTCCTCACCGTCCCCGGCCACCCCGACGTGTACGCCTGCGGCGACGCGGCCGCGGTGCCGGACCTGACCCGACCCGGTCAGGTGACGCCGATGACCGCGCAGCACGCCGAACGGCAGGGCAGGCTGGCGGCGCACAACGTGGCCGCCTCCTTCGGCCCGCGCCGGCCCCGGCCGTACCGGCACCACGATCTGGGCTTCGTGGTCGACCTGGGCGGCACGGACGCGGCGGCCAACCCGCTGAACATCCCGCTGTCCGGGCTGCCGGCCAAGGCCGTGACCCGCGGTTACCACCTGTGGGCGATGCCCGGCAACCGGGCCCGGGTGGGCGCCGACTGGCTGCTCGACGCCACCGGGGAACGGCCCGCGGTCCAGCTCGGGCTGGTGCCGGCGCACGCCGTACCGCTGGAGAACGCGGCGCCGGAGACCACCGTGCGTTGACCGCCGGCGCCGGTCACCGTGCGCTGGCCGGCGGCGGTGTGACGCCGCCGCCACCGGCGTGTCGACCGCCGGCGGCGCCCGTATCGACCGCCGGCGGCGGCGCGTCGACCGGCGGCGCCGGCCGGCCCCGGTGATCAGACGGACCGGTCCCGGCCGCACGCCTCGGTCAGCAGGATCCGGC
This sequence comes from Plantactinospora siamensis, assembly GCF_042434095.1. Lineage (NCBI taxonomy): Bacteria > Bacillati > Actinomycetota > Actinomycetes > Micromonosporales > Micromonosporaceae > Plantactinospora > Plantactinospora siamensis. The sequence goes on along the minus strand of NZ_JBHLUE010000019.1, from coordinate 261,133 downwards.
CGATGGCCGCGGCCGGGATGGCCAGCAGCGCGCCGGCGATGCCGGCCAGGTCGGCGGCGATCAGCACCGCGATCAGCACGGTGAGCGGGCTGAGCCGGACGATCCGGGAGTAGATCAGGGGCTGCAACAGGTGGTTCTCCAGCTGCTGGTAGACCACGAAGAAGACCAGCACCACGATTCCCGCGGTGGGCGAGTGCAGCAGGCTCGCGCCGCCGGCCAGCACGGCGCCGATGGTGGCGCCGACCAGCGGCACCAGGTCGGCCACCGCCACGAGCACGGCCAGCACCCCCGCGTACGGGACGCCCATCACCGCCATCACGGCGAAGGTGAGCGCCCCGCAGATCGCGCTGATCAGCAGGTTGCCGGTCAGGTAGCCGGTGATGGTCCGGGCACACGCACCGCCGACCCGGCGCAGCCGGGGCAGGTGCCGGTCGGGCACCAGCCCGTACACGCCGGCGAGGATCCGCGGGGCCTGCAACACCATGAGGTACGCCAGCACGACGACCGTCACCATGCCGGCGACGGTGACGAGCGCGCCCTTCAGCACGGTGACGGTGGGCCGGGCGAACCGGCCGCCGTACTCGCGGATCTGCGCGGAGTGGGTCTGCACGTACCGCCGCAGGTGCAGCCGGTCGAGGGTGTCGCCGATCCGGCCCTGGCCGGTGCGGGCCTCCTCGGCGAGCTTCGGCAGCCGGTCGGCCAGCTGGCCGGCCTCACCGACCAGCGGCGCCACGATCAGCGTGATGAGGGCGCCGAACAGCAGCAGGGCGGTGAGGAAGACCAGCAGGGTGGCCAGGGACCGGTGCCGGACTCCGCGCCGCTGGGTCCATTCCACCGCCGGATACAGCGCCACCGCGAAGAAGGCGGCGATCAGGATCCACACCAGCACCCGCCGGGTGGCCCAGCCGAAGCCGAGCAGGGCGACGGTGGCCAGCACCAGGCCGATGGTGATCAGCACCCGCCGGGCCACCCGCCGGTCGTCGAAGCTCGCCGGACCCGGCCCGTTCACCCGCCCCGGCTACCCGGTCGACCGGTCGGGAAACCCGCGCGGCGCCGCGTCCGAGCGGTCGTGGGCCGGCCGGCTCCCGCCGGCGAAGGCGGTCAGCTCGGCGCCCGCCAGCAGCCGGCCGGGCGCCGGGTCCCGGGCGGCCCGGGTGGCCAGCCGGTCCACCGGCAGCCGCCCTTCCCGGCGGCTGGCCACCAGCACGACGTTGCCGTACCGCCGGGCCCGCACCATCTGTCGGGCGGCGACCAGGCAGACCTCGGCGAAGACCCGGCGCAGCGTGGCCACCTGCACCCGGGTGAACACCAGCGGCGGCAGGTCGGTGAGGTTCACCGCGTAGAGGCCGTCCGGCCGGAGCACCCGGGCCGCCTCGGCCGCGAACTCCACGGTGGTCAGGTGCGCGGGCATCCGGGCGCCCCGGTAGACGTCCACCAGCACCACGTCGTACCGGCCGTCCGGTTCCCAGCCGATCGCCTCCCGCGCGTCGGCGACCCGGACCCGGACGTCCGGTGGCGGGGGCAGCTCGCGGGCGATGAGATCCATGAGCGGGCCGTCGCGGTCCACCACGAGCTGCGGGGAACCGGGCCGGGTCGCCGCCGCGTACCGGGGGAGGGTCAGTGCGCCGCCGCCGAGGTGCAGCACCCGCAGCGGCGTCCGCGCCGGTCCGGCCACGTCCAGCACGCTGGCCATCCGCCGCACGTAATCGAAGCGCAGGTACGTCGGGTCGGCCGGGTCTACGTACGACTGCTCGACGTCCTCGACCAGCAGCGTCCGCCCGGACGGCCGGTCCGGATCGGGCACCAGCCGCGCGGCGTCCAGCTCCGGCGCCGGCTCCCCGCGGTCCGCGGCGGACACCGCGGCGTCGCTCGTGCGCATGGCCGGACCCTAGCGCGCCGGTCATGCCCCACCCGCACCCGGTCACGTCATCCCGGCGCCGGCCTCCTCGATGGCCGCGTCGACGTCGTGGGCCAATGCCACGTCCAGCCCGGTCACGCCGTCCACCCGGCGGGTCCGCACGGTGAGCACGGCGCTGCCCGGCCCGGGCCGGCCGATGCTCGGGCCGCGGCCGGACGCCGGCTTGAGCCCGGCCAGCCGCTGCAGCACCCGGTCCAGGTTCTCCGGCGGCAGCTCGATGGTCCGGACCAGCCCGTGGCCCTCGACCGACCAGTACGGCAGGTCGGCCAGCGCCGCGGCCAGCTCCGGGCCGGGCAGCGGCGCCGTCCCGCCGCCGGGCGCGACGCCGTCGCCGCCGGCCGGCAGCGGTCCGATCAGGTCCGTCAGGCCGGGCGGCAGCTCCAGCGAGCCGACCAGCTCCGGGTCCTGCTCGGCCAGCGCCGCCAGGGTTGCCTGCGCCTGGTAGCGAGCCTGTTCGGGGGTACGCCGGCACAGCCGGGCCACCTCGGCGAGGAAGCCGGCGAGGTCCCGGTGCCGGTCGACCCCACCGGCGTCAGACCCGCGCAGCTCACCGGGCACCGCGTCCAGCAGGCGTTCCCGGTCCCGTTCGACGAGGGCGGCGGCCAGCGCCCGCACGGTGGCCTCGGCGCCGGCCCTGGCCTCCCGGAACTCCTCACCGGTTCGCCGGCCGACCCCTTCCACGAGGTCCCGGTACCGGATCACCGGCACGGCCGCCGCCTGCGGGGTGGGCTCGCCGGCCGGCTCGTCCGGGTACGGCCAGGGCCGCTCGGCGACGGTGGGGCCGGGACCGACGCCCACCCGCCCGGGCGGCGGCTTGTGGCGCCCCACCGGCTCCGGACCCTGCCGCCGCCGGTCGGGCCGGCTGCGCGGTTGCTTGGAGGCGCCCAGGGTGGCGCCGGTCCCGCTGGCCTGCTCGCCCTGCTGGCGGGCCCGCCGGGCCAACGCTCGCCGGCGCGGGTTGTCGCCCTCCATCTGCTTGCCCATGCCCCGGGCCTTCCCGCCGGGGCACCGCCGAAACGGCGGGCGGCGGACGGCGGTCGACCACCCGGACCGGATGAGGGCGCCTCACCCCCGCACCGGCCACCATCGAGCTGGATCGACAGCCTCCGAGCAGGGCGAAGGTGGACCGTCATGAAGAGGATCGTCGAAATCGTGCCGGCCCGTCCGGGGTGGTACGCGCGGTGGCGAACCGCCCCGGACGTGACGTGTTCGTACCCGGTGACCGTCTGGGCCCTCGTCGAGGACAGCGAGCCGGGCAGCCGCGAGGTGATCGGCATCGACTCGATCGGCCAGTGGCCGGGCGCGGATGACGCGGCCGAGGGCACCGTCTTCGTCCGGTACCTTTTCCACCCGCCGGCCGACGGCCGGCCCGAGGACGCCGAGCCGGAGCGGCCGGCCGACGCCCGGTCGGAACCGGTCGAGGCGACCGCCGGGTGATGTCCGCCCGGGTCAGCCCGTGGCGCGGTCGTCGACGGGCGGCTGGCCCAGCAGGAAGAACCGGTCCAGGCCGGTGCGTTCGAACAGCCGGGTGAGGTTCCGGGGCGCCCGGACCGGCCGCATCCACCCGCCGGCCCGCCGGGCGGCGTGGTGGATCTCGATCAGGGCGCTGAGACCGGAGGAGTCACACAGCTCCAGCCCGGACAGGTCGAGGCGGAGCCGGCAGCGCCCCTCGTCGAGCAGGCCGGTGGCGGCGCGCAGCAGCTCGGCGGCCGTCTCGAAGGCGAGGTCGCCGGTCAGATGCAGGGTCGCCGAGGACCGGTCACCGCCGGAAATCTCGACGCGCAGCGGGCCGCCGGTCATGCCCACCACTGTGCCCTCCCCGGCCACCTCCGCAAACCTGCCACGGGTCAGCTCGTCCGCGCCTGGTTGCGGCCCGCGTCGTGCGGTCCGCCGGGCTCCCCGCCCGCGCCGGTCTCGCCGGCCGGTCGACCCTGCCGGGCCAGCAGCTCGGCCACGCCGGTGATCCGCAGGATGTTCTCCAGGAACCGGGGGACCGCCCGCAGCTCCAGGACGATGCCGCCCTGCTGGCAGGCCTGCCAGGCCTGAACGATGACGGCCAGCCCGGTGCTGTCCACGAACCGCAGTCCGGCGACGTCCAGGATCAGCCCGTGGCGTCCCGGAGCGATCAGGGCCTGCGCCTCGGTCCAGAGCGTCGGGGCCGTGTTGAAGTCCAGATCACCGGCGACCAGCATGGTGGGATTCGCCGGGTCCGTCTCGTCCGCCGTGATCGTCAGCGGCGCGGGCGCCGGGCCGTCCCCTCGCTGCACGACGACCTCCATCCCGGCGCTGACCGTGTGTTGCGCAGACTTTAACAACCGGCCAACGGGCCGGACCGGCGGCCCGGAAGGCTTCGTCGGGTGGCGCGTCGGGGCCCACGGCGTACCCTGGGCGGGACGGACCGAAGAAGCGCGGAACCGCGTGGGAAGCCGAACGAAGGAGCGGGCTCAGCCGGTGAACTCCGCCGACGTCAGAGACTGGGACGCGGGCGACAGGAGGCTCTATCCGCCGGAAACCGCACCGACCCAGGTGCCGCGCCGGCCGGTGGAGACCGCCGGGTCGTCGGCGCGGTCCGGCGCGGAACGGCTGCCGGTGGCCGGCCTCGCCAGCGCCACGGACCACTTCCGCGAGGGCCTTGTCCTCTGTGACGGTGACCGGGTCGTGCGGTACGTGAGCGCCGTGGCGGCCCGCCTGCTGCCCGGGGTCCGCGCCGGCGAGATCCTCGCGACCAGCGGCATCGCCGAGCTCGACGCGGCCGGGATCGCCGAGTTCGCCCACCGGGGCCGCCGGCTGCGGATCCGCCGGGTGGCGCTGGACGGCGAGCACGTCGCCTGGTACGTCGAGGACGTCACCGATGCGGTGGACCGGGCCGATGCCCTGCTCGCCGAGCGCTCACGCTCCGGTTTCCTCGCCGCGGCCAGCCAGCAGCTCGGCAACCCGCTGCACATCGATCGGGCGGCCCGGGCCGTGGTGCGGCTGGCCGTACCGGTGCTCGGGGACACCGCGGTCGTGGTGCTGGCCGCCCGGGCCGGCCGGCACCAGTGGTGGCGCGCGGTCGGCGCCGGCGGCCGGCCGGTCGTCACGGGTGGCGAGATCGACGTGGCCGACCTGCCGCCCGGGGTGGCGGCGGCGCTGGACGGCGCCGAGCCGCACGAGGCCGACTGGCTGGTCGAGCAGCTGTCCGACGCGGGCTGGCTGCCCGACGGCGGGCTTACCCGGCTGTGTGCCCGGGCCGTGCCGCTGCCCGGCAGCGGCCCGCCCACCGGGGCCCTGATGGTGGCCCGCTCGGTCGACCGGCCCTTCGAGGCGGCCGATCTCGACGTGTTGCGCGGGTTCGCCGCTCGGGCCGGCGCGGCGGCCAACGCCGCCCTGCTCTACCGGGAGCAGGCGGAGATCGCCGAGACGTTGCAGAGCAGCCTGCTGCCCGCAACGCCGGCGCCCAGCTCGGGCGTGCAGTGGGGCACCGCCTACCGGCCCTCCCAGGCCACCCTGCGGATCGGCGGCGACTTCTACGGCACCCATTCGCTGCCGGACGGCAGCTCGCTGTTCTTCCTGGGCGACGTGTCGGGCAAGGGCGTCGAGGCGGCCGTCTTCACCGGGGCGCTGCGGCAGGGGCTGCAGGCGCTGCGCCGGGTCGAGACGGACCCGCAGCGGCTGCTGCGGCTGCTCAACGACTCGGTCCTGGAGACCGTCCGGGCCGCCAACCAGGGCCGCTTCGCCACCATCGTGCTGGGCCTGGCCCAGCCCGACCGCGACGGCGGGCTCCGGCTCACCCTCGCCGGCGGTGGGCACCTGCCGCCGCTGCTGCTGCGCGCCGACGGGACGGTGCAGGCCGTGTCGCTGGGCGGGATGCTGATCGGCGTGGTGCCCGACCCGCACATCGGCGCCACCACCGTGCACCTCGCCCCGGGGGAGAGCTGCGTGCTCTACAGCGACGGGGTGACCGAGGCCCGGGGCGGACGGCACGGCGACGAGGAGTACGGCCCGGAGCGGTTGGCCCGGGCCCTGCACGGCTGTGCCGGGATGCCGGCGCCCGCGCTGGCGGAACGCGTCGAGCAGCTCACCTGCGACTGGCTGGCGGGCGGCGAGCACGACGACATCGCCGTGCTGACGCTGCGCGCGGTCCCGCCGGGCGGCGGCAGCCGGCACCTGCACGTCGTGCCCGATCCCGAACCCGAGGAGAACACCGCACCGTGACCGATCCCACCGGCGCCCTGGCGGCCGCGTACCCGGAGCTGATCCAGTGCCTCGCCGACGCCGACGAGTACGCCGCCACCGATGTGGCGCTGGGGCTGCTGGCCGCCGGGGTGCCGGCCGAATCCGTGCTGCTGGAGCTGATCGCGCCGGCGCAGGCGCAGGTCGGCCGATGGTGGCAGGCCAACGAGTGGAGCGTGGCCCAGGAGCACGCGGCCACCCACATCAGCGAGCGGGTGGTCGCGGCGGTCTCGTCGTACGCCAGTCCCCGCCCGAACCGCGGCCGGGTGGTGGTGGCGTGCATGGACGGCGAGTGGCACGCGCTGCCGGCGCGGCTGGTCGCCGAGGTGCTGCGGCTGCGCGGGTGGAACGTCACGTTCCTCGGCGCCAGCGTCCCGGCCGCCCACCTGGTGTCCTACCTGCACCGCAACGACGCCCAGGCGGTCGCCCTGGGCTGCGCGGTGCCGATGCGGCTGCCGCAGGCGCACGCCATGATCGAGGCGTGCCGGCGGGCCGACGTGCCCATCCTGGTCGGCGGCCGCGGGTTCGGCGCCGACGGCCGGTGGGCCGAGCGCCTCGGGGTGACCTGGGCGCCGGACGCCGTGACGGCCGCCGAGCTGGTCGGCAACGAGGAGCTGCTGGACCGGCCGCCGTCCGGCCCGCCGCCGCAGCTGGCCGACGACGAGTACGCGGGCCTGGTCCGGCGGCGCGGCGAGCTCATCGACAGCGCGCTGGGGGCGCTGCGCCAGGCCTCTCCCGCGGTCCGCGACTACACGCCGGACCAGCTGGACCGCACGATCGAGGACCTCGGGTACATCGTCGACTTCCTCGCCGCGGCCGTCTATGTCGACGACCCGACGCTGTTCGAGGAGTTCCTGGACTGGCTGCTCGAGGTGCTGGGCAGCCGGGGCGTACCGGCCGCGCCCGTGCAGGCCACGCTCGCGCACTTCGCCGGTGAGCTGCGGGACTTCCCGCGGGCGCGCCGGTTCCTCGGGGCGGACCGGGACCTCCGCGTTCCCGCGCCGGCCGTCACCGGCTGAGCGACCGTACCGGCGCTGGCGGCCACCGGCGCTGGCGGCCACTGGGCCGGCGGCCGCGCGGCCGGCCCGGGCCACCGTCGCCGGCCGGGCACCCCCTGCCCCGGCGGCGGCGCGGCGCGTATGCTTGCCGGACAGCAAACGGTTCACTCCGAACGGAAGGGCAGGGGATGACGTTCTCCGTCACGCACGCCCGGTCCGGGGAGATCAGCCGGATCCAGGTGACCGGTGAGCTCGACATGGCGACGGCGCCCGAGCTCAACGCCCTGATCGACGAACGGATCGAGGCGGGCGAGACGCGCCTGCTGGTGGACCTGCGCGGTCTGGAATTCTGCGACTCCACCGGGCTGGCCGCCTTCGTTCGCGGGGAGAACATGGCCGCCGCCCGCGGCGGCTGGCTGCGGCTCACCGGGGCCAACGGCCGGGTCTCGCGGGTGCTCACCGTCAGCGGCCTGGAGCAGGTGCTCCGGTACGAGCCGGCGGCCGACCCCGCCGGGCTGACCGAGCGGTAGTCGGCTAGATTGCCCCAGCGGTCGGCCGTCGGTCGATCCTTGACAGAGGCGGTGCCCATGGCGGCAGCAGTGTCCGACCCGATCCGCATCCTCATCGTCGACGACGATCCGGGCGATGTGCTGATGATCGAGGAGGCGCTGGAGGACTCCTCGATCAACAAGCAGATCGCGGTGGTGAGCGACGGCCAGGAGGCGATGGAGTTCCTCCGCCGCGAGGGCCGGCACCCGAGCGCCGAACGGCCCGACATGATCCTGCTGGACCTCAACATGCCCCGGATGGACGGTCGGCAGGTGCTCGGGGAGGTCAAGCGGGACGAGGACCTGCGGACCATCCCGATCGTCGTGCTGACCACCTCCAGCACCGACACCGACATCCTGAGCAGCTACACGCTCCAGGCCAACGCGTACGTGACGAAGCCCATCGGCCTCGACGACTTCACCGACGTGGTGCGACGGATCGACGAGTTCTTCGGCCGCGTGGTCGTGCTGCCCCGGCAGGCCTGACGACCGGCCCGCCCCAGCCGTTTCGCGGTGTCCGACGGCCCCAGCCGCTTTGCGGTGTCCGACCGCCCCAGCCGTTTCGCGGTGTCCCGCCGACCGCCGGTCCGAGGATCCCGAGCAAATTTCGGGAATCTGGCTGACCGGATGCGCTCGTGCGGTCAGGATTGACCTCAGGCGAAGGACTCCGCTGCATGGGGGCACCGCACATGGAATTTTCCGCCGTCGATCCCGAGGGGCACCGCAACCGGATCGAGTCGTCCCTACGTGATCTTGGTGACCGATTGGCGCACGCGGCGGAACGGGTGGCCGCCGCCCCGGTCCGGGCCGAACTCAGCTCGGTGCAGGCCGAGCTCTACCAGCTCCGCAGCCTGCTGGCCGCCACCTGGCCGGCCACGGCCGCCGGCGGCACCCCGGCCGAGCGCGAGGTTGGCGAGCTGCTCACCCGGGCCCGCCAGGCCCTGCTCGTGGCCGAGGAGGAGGCCCGGCAGGTCCGCGACCGGGCGTACGACGACGCCCTGCAGGCTCGCCGGGACTTCGAGGCGGCGCTGTACCTGCGCCGGTGCCGGGAGGCCCGGGTCGACGACCTGCTGCGCGGCGTGGTCATCGAGCTGCCGCCGGAGCGACGGACGCAGGCGCGGGAGCCGGCGCCGCGACTCGGGCCGGCAGTGGCCGCGCCGGCCGCCGAGGCCGGCTGAGGCTCGCCGGCGGCTGCGCTCCGTCAGAGCAGCGCGTCCACCACGGTGGTCGCCCGGTCCTCGTGCTGGGCGTACGCGTCCGGGAAGGCCGACACCTGCACGGTCTGCGCCGCCAGCGTGACGCTCATGTCCTGCCAGTCGGGGATCTCCGCCAGAGCCAGGAAGAACTGCTGGGCCGCGTACGCCGGCTGCATGAGGTCGGCGACGCTGCCCCAGCCGCTGCTCGGGCGCTGCTGGAACAGCCCGACCGAGTCGTGGTCGGCGCCGGAGCCCTGGTGCGGGTAGTCCAGCGACTCGGGTACGACGTCGCTGGCCAGGTTGTACAGGTCGCTCTCCTGCATGGTGGTCGCGATGGCGACGATCAGACCGCGCCGCGGGATGCCCATCCGGCGACCCACCCGTACCACGACGGCCGCGTTGTCCATCTGAGCCTGGGTGAGCCCGGCCACCGGCCGGGGTCGGGCCGGCCGGGCGGGCCTGGCCTTCGGCTTCGGCCTGGGCTTCGGCTTGGGCTTGGCCGTCGGGCTGGCCGACGGCGACGGCACCGGGGCCCGCTGGGTGGACCGGGACGCGGGCTGCTCCGCGGCCGCCACCGCGCGGTCGGCCAGCGCCGCCCGTACGGGGTCCACCGCCGGCGGGCGGCCGGCGGAACGGGTCTCGGTCACCGCCACGCCGCCCAGACCGCAGGTCAGCGCGGCCGCGAGGCCCAGTCGCAGCGGGGTGGACCGGAGCGCCCGACCGAGGCGTCGCTGGCCGGGGACGACGGCGGGGGCCGGCCCGGGTCGACCAACGGTCGAGAGGGCATCCTCCGAACGGGTAGTCGACGGGTTGATGGTCAAATCCGTGTCGATCTTGTCCTTGCCATGCACCCGCCGAGGCTAGACAGGTGATTCGTCGATTACCCGGGCCCGTGGCGTGGCCTGGCCCACACTTTTGCCCACGAGTCCTCGCCAACAGCCACAGGAGCCAACGGAGCCCCGCTAAGCACACTCATCAGTAATGTCGGAAACGCCGTCTGAAGAATGCAGTAATAGGACGGACGACGCCGGCCGTCGGCCGCGGTGCGGCCCACCGAGCGCATCCGCCGAACGGTCGACCCGGTGGGGGACCGGCCGGCCGGGCCGGCCCGGGGCCGAACGGACCGGCCGAAGCCCCGAGCCGCCTCCGTAAGCCCCGAGCCGCCTCCGTGAGCCCCGAGCCGCCTCCGTGAAGCCCGAGCCACCGCGGCGAGGGGCGCCGGGGGCCGCATCCCGGCGAACGGCCACCGCCCGGCCCGGCCCGGGGATACGATCCCAACCGGTGACCGCTTGGACCGACGCGACCGACGGAAAACCGGTGGTACGGGAGCGCGGCCGCCGGCGGGGGACGGTGCTGACGTCGGTGGCCGTCCTGCTCGCGGCCGGCATCGCCGGCCACCGGCTGATCCCCAACGTGCGCGGGATGGGCAGCCTCATCGACACGGCCGTGCCGTACGCCGTGCTGGTCCTGCCGCCGCTGCTGCTCGCCGCCCTGCTGCGCCGCTCGCGGGCGGCGCTGGCGGCGGTCGGCCTCCCGGCGGCGGTGTGGACCGTTTTGGTCGGTCTGCCCTGGCTGCCGGTCGGCGGCGGCGGTCCGGTGCAGTTCCGGGTGGCCAGCCAGAACCTGATGGCCGGCAATCCGGAGCCGTTGTCCACCGTCACGGCGCTGCTGCGCGGCGGCCCCGACCTGGTGGCGCTGGAGGAGATCGGCGACGACGACCGGGCGGCCGTGGCGGACGCCCTGCGCGCCGGCTACCCGTACCGGGCCGGCGTCTCCACCGTCGGGCTCTGGAGCCGGTTCCCGATCCGCGAGGAGGTGGGCGTGGACACCGGCCTCGGCTGGACTCGGGCCCTGCGGGCCGTGGTGTCCGTGCCGGGCGGGGACGTGGCCGTGTACGTGGTCCACCTCGGTTCGGCCCGGGCCGGCGCCACCGGGCTGCGAGACCGGGGCGTGCGGATGTTGGCCGACCGGGTGCGTCGGGACCCGGCCCCCCAGCTGATCGTGCTGGGCGACCTCAACACGGCGCCGACCGACCGGATCATCGGGCCGCTGACCAGCCAGCTCGCCGACGCGCAGGCGCAGGCCGGGACGGGTCCCGGCTTCACCTGGCCGGCCCGGCTGCCGCTGACCCGGCCAGACCAGGTGCTCTACCGCGGGCTCACGGCCGCCGCCGCCGGCACGGTACGCACCCCGGCCAGCGACCACCGGGCGGTCACGGCCGGCTTCCGCCGCTGACCGCCTCCGCCGCCCGGGGCGGGAGCGCGCGGGCTACCTGGTGGTCTGCCGGGCGCGGTGGTCGGCCGCGGTGACCGTGAGGACATGCCGGCTGCCGTCGGTGCTGGAGAACGGCCACAGCCGGTCCGCGTTTTCGACCAGGTCGGCCAGCTGCTCGCGGCTCAGCCCGGCGGAGCCGATGCTGGCCCGGACCTCGGCCCGGTACCGACCGTCGGGGTCCCGGCCCAGCCGCGCCTCCGCCCGGACCTGGACGGTGTGCGCCTCGTCGGTGACGCCCGAGGCGGCCTCCACGGCCGCGTGGTGCAGGCAGGACGCGAAGGCCGCGGCCAGCAGCTGTTCCGGCGTCAGGCCATGACAGTGCGGCGCCAGCGGCGACGCGAGCGCCGAGGACAGCTCGCCGTCGTCCGTGCGGACGTGCCCACCCGCCGCGGTGGCCGCGGCGACCTCGGGCACCCAGAAACCTGACTCCGCCATCTGCGACCCCCCCAGGTAGCCGGGCCGGGGACTCCGCTCGGCTCGACCGATGCCCGTCGAACCCGGCCACGCCGCCGGCTACCCGGCGGGCCGGCCGTGAAACCCGGCCGCGCCGGTGGTGCCGAGGATGACCGACGCCACCAGCTCCGGATCGTCGTACATCGGCACATGGCCGCAGCCGGTCAGGTCGACGTGCCGGGCGCCCGGCAGCCGCTGCCGGGCCAGCGCGGCCTGCCGGTAGGGCAGGATCCGGTCCCGGGTGCCCCAGGCCACGGTCACCGGGACGGCGGGCGCGCCCGCGAAGGCGTACCCGCGGCCGGCCCGCGCCACGGCGCGGAACGCGCGGGCCCCGCGCAGCGCCCGGGCGTCGGCCAGGGCCGCTTCCACCGGCACCAGGGCCGGCCGGGCGAAGATCATGCCGAACGACGCGCTCCGGCCGGCCACCCCGGCCAGCACCCGGCGCAGCACCGGTTCGGGCAGCCGGGCCGCGAGCCGGTGCGCGCTGAGCACGCCGATAGCCCAGCGCAGCTCGGCGGGGGTGCAGAAGCCGGCCGGCGAGATCGCCGTGGCCGACGCCACCGCCCCGGCCGCCGCCAGCTCCAGCGCGATGGCTCCGCCCAGGCTGTTGCCCGCCACGTGCGGGCGAGACAGGCCCAGCTCGGCGAAGACGTCGGCCACGGCCGCCACCACGGCCCGCATGTCCGGCGGCAGACCCGCGGCCGGCACCGGCGACTCGCCGAAGCCGGGCAGGTCGAGGGCGATCACGTCGTGTACGGCGGCCAGCCGGTCGAGCACCGGCAGCCAGGCCCGCCAGTGGTGCCCGATGCCGTGCAGCAGCACCAGCGGCTCGCCGGCGCCCCGACGGTCGAAGACGATGTCGAGCGCCATCTCAGTCGGTCTCCGGCTCCGCCCCGGCCACCGCGGTGTGCCGGCCGAAGGCCCGGCCCAGCGCCCGTACCTCGGCCTCCATGGCCGGTACGGCGGTCCGCGCCGACCGGCCGATGATCCGGTCGCTCACCGGGCTGACCAGGAGGGACCGGACGGCCTGGGCGGCGGCCAACCCGGCCGGAACGTACACCCGGCGCTGGCGGCGCTCGATGGCCCGGACGAATGCCTCGGCGCAGGCCTCGACGGAGGTGGTGGCGCCGAACGGCCAGGGCAGCCTGGCCAGGGTGGCCCGGAACGCGGGCAGGTCCTCCTTGGCGTCCCGCACCAGGTCGGTGTCCACCCAGGACATGTGCGCGGTGCCGACCGAGACCCGGTGGTGGGCCAGTTCCAGCCGGAGCGCGTTGCCGAACTGCTCCACCCCGGCCTTGGATGCGCAGTAGGCCGCCATGCCCGGCATCGCGGCGAACGCGGCGGCGCTGGAGACGAGCAGCAGGTAGCCGCGGCTGGCGATCAGCGCCTCGGCCGTGGCGGCCGCGGTGCGCATGACCCCGATGAGGTTGATCTCGACGGTGCGGGCGAGCGCCTCGATGTCGCCGGTGGCCACGGTGCCCCGATTGGCCACGCCGGCGTTGGCCAGCACGGCATCGATCCGACCGAACCGGTCCAGCGTGCCGCGTACCGCCGCGGTGAGCGCGGCCTGGTCGGTCACGTCGGCCGGGAACCAGGCGTGCTGCGGTCCGAGCGCGTCGGCCAGCCCGGCGAGCCGGCGGGGCTCGAGGCCGACCAGGGCGAGCCGGGCGCCGCGCCGGGCGGCGAGCCGGGCCGTGTGCTCGCCGATGCCGCGGGCGGCGCCGGTGACCAGGATGACCCGACCGGACAGCACTGACGTCATGCGACTCCCTCCGAGGGCGCCGGCGGGACACCCGGTCCCGCCGGCGCGATGGTCCGATAGGCGGCCGGGTCGAACCGGCGGGTGCGCAGCCAGTACGACCAGGTGTAGCCCGGCCACAGGGTGGAGTTGCGGCCGGTGGCGTCGAGGTACCAGCTGCGGCAGCCGCCCCGGGTCCAGACGGTCTTGCGCATCCGCCGGTCCACCCCGGCCACGAACGCGTCCTGGGCCGCGGGCGTCGGCTCCACCGGCGCGCCGGCCCGTTCGGTGAGCCGGAGCAGGCCGAGCAGGTGGTTGAGCTGGCACTCGATCATGAAGACGACCGAGTTGTGGCCCAGTCCGGTGTTGGGGCCGAGCAGCAGCGCCAGGTTCGGGAAGCCGGTCACGGTCACCCCCTGGTAGGCGCGCATGCTGCCGCCCCAGGCCTCGCGCAGCGTCCGCCCGTCCGCGCCGCGGATCAGCCGCGCCAGCGGCGGCTCGGTGGCGGTGAAGCCGGTGCCCAGGATGATGGTGTCGGCCGGTCGGAACGTGCCGTCGGCGGTGCCGATCCCGGCCGGCCGGACCTCGCTGATCCGGTCGGTCACCAGCTCAACGTTGTCCCGGGTCAGCGCCGGGTAGTAGTCGTTGGACAGCAGAACCCGCTTGCAACCCATGGTGTAGCCCGGGGTCAGCCGGGCCCGCAGGTTGGGGTCGGCCACGGCGCCGCGCAGGTGCCGGCCGGCCACCGCCTGGCCGGCCCGCATGACGGCCGGGCGCAGGAACGCCGTGGCGGCCACCTCCCGGCCCCAGTAGACGCCGGCCCTTGCCGCGCGACGGGCGCCCGGCACCGCGCGGAACAGCCGCCGCTCCCACTCCCGGATCCGCCGGTCGGCGCGTGGCAGCACCCACGGCGGGGTGCGCTGGTAGACCTGCAGGGCGGCCACCCGGGGGGCGATCCGCGGGATGAACTGGATGGCCGAGGCGCCGGTGCCGATCACCGCCACCCGCCGGCCGGCGAGGTCGAGGTCGTGCCGCCACCGGGCAGAGTGGAACACCTCGCCGGCGAAGCCGGCCAGCCCGGGCAGGTCGGGCACGGCCGGTTCGGAGAGCGGGCCGGCCGCCACCACCAGGGTGCCGGCGCTCCACGGGCCGCCGGAGGTGTCGATCAGCCAGCGAGCGCCGTCGGTGTCCCAGGCGGCACCGGTAACCTCGTGCCCCAACCGCAGGTGCTTCGTCAGGCCGAACCGGTGCACGCAGCCGCGCAGGTACGCCCAGATCTCCGGTTGCCCGGAGAAGCTGCGGGTCCAGTCCGGGTTCGGAGCGAAGGAGAGCGAGTACATATGCGACGGGACGTCGCAGGCGCAGCCCGGGTAGGTGTTGTCCCGCCAGGTCCCGCCCACGTCGTCGGCACGGTCGAACACGACGAAGTCGTCGTACCCGTGCTGGCGGAGCCGGATCGCGGCGCCGATCCCGCCGAAGCCGGCGCCCAGCACGGCGACCCGGACATGCTGCCGCTGCCCACCGGCCATGGGGGCGACTCCTCTCCGCGGGGCGGATCCGGAAATCCGGAGCAGACGGTACCGTCTGGTACCACGGATACCGGAAAGTTACCACCGGGTAGAGGCGGGCGGAAGATGGCGAACGACCGGTTGGCGCGCCCGTCCGGCCCGGTCCGTGCCACCCGGCCCCCCGACCGGGTACGTGCGGACCTGATCGCCGGGCTCGCCGAGGCGGTGGCCGAGAAGGGGTACGCGGCCTGCACCATCGCCGACGTGGTGGCCCGGGCCCGGGTCTCCAAGCGCACCTTCTACGAGCACTTCGCCGACAAGGAGGACTGCCTGCTCGCGCTCTACGCCGACAGCTGCGACCGGCTGCTGGAGGTGCTGCGCGGCACCGGGGGCCCGGGGCAGCCGTGGCGGGACCGGGTCGTCGCGGTGGTGTCCGCGTACCTCACCGCGCTCGACGAGATGCCGGCGGTCAGCCGCGCCGTGCTGGTGGAGATGCAGGCGGCCGGGCCGCGCGCGTACCGGCTGCGGCAGCGGACCCAGCGCCGCTTCGCCGACGCGCTGGTGGAATTGGTGGCCACCGCCCGGCGGGCCGACCCGGAGCTGGCGGAGCTGCCCCCGGACATGGCCCTGGCCCTGGTGGGCGGGATCAACGAGCTGCTGCTGGAGGCCGTCGACCCGTACGCCGGTGGCGCGCCGGGGCCCGGCGCCGGCTCGGTCTTCGCGGCCCTGCACGGCACGGTCGTCCGGCTGGTCGCGGCGGTGCTGAGCTACCGCGGATAGCGGCCCGGGCCGCCCGCGCGGCCCGCACAGCTGATACACAGGTTGGACCGGGGTCTGGCACAGCCTGCCCCGGCAACCTGGAGGACATGGTCATGAACGGACGAGCCGCGACCGGGCATGTCGAGCTCCGCCGCCCGGACGGGGAGCCCGTCCGGGTGCTGGTGGTCGACGACGAGGCGACCCTGACCGATCTGCTGTCGATGGCCCTGCGGTACGAGGGCTGGGACGTGCGCAGCGCCGGCACCGGCAACGCGGCCCTGCGGGCGGCCCGGCAGTTCCAGCCGGACGCGGTGGTGCTGGACGTGATGCTGCCGGACTTCGACGGGCTCGAGGTGCTCAAGCGGCTGCGCGCGCACGACCCGGCGGTGCCGGTGCTGTTCCTCACCGCCCGCGACGCCGTGGAGGAGCGGATCGCCGGCCTCACCGCGGGCGGCGACGACTACGTCACGAAGCCGTTCAGCCTGGAGGAGGTGGTCGCCCGGCTGCGCGGGCTGATGCGCCGCGCCGGTTCGGCGGTGAACGCCCGCGAGGAGGCCGTGCTGAGCGTCGGCGACCTGACCCTCGACGAGGACAGCCACGAGGTACGCCGGGCCGGCCAGCTGATCGCGCTGACCGCCACCGAGTTCGAGCTGCTGCGGTACCTGATGCGCAATCCCCGCCGAGTGCTGAGCAAGGCGCAGATCCTGGACCGGGTCTGGAACTACGACTTCGGCGGCCAGGCGAACGTGGTCGAGCTCTACATTTCGTACCTGCGCAAGAAGATCGACGCCGGACGGTCGCCGATGATCCACACGCTGCGCGGGGCGGGCTATGTCCTCAAGCCCGCGGACTGAACCCGCCGTCCGCCGTCCGGTCCGCTGGCTCGCCGCCGGACGGTCCTGGTGGGCCGGCCGCACCCTGAACACCCGGCTGCTGGTCGCGGTGCTCAGCCTGCTGGCCGTGGTGTGCGTGGCGATCGGCACGGTCACCACGGTGGCGCTGCGCAACGTCCTCGTGCACCAGCTCGACCAGCAGCTCACCGCGGCCGTGCGGCGCGGCGAACCGTGGCGGGACCACCGGGGGCCGCTGCTGCCCGACACCGACCAGGACGGGGCGTCGACCGGTGGCCCACCGCCGTTCCCCGGCGCCCCGGTCGGCACGGTCATCGGGGCCGGCGACGCGGGTGCGGTGTCCGCTCGGCTGTACCAGGAGGAGGGCGGCGCCCGGGCGCTCACGGCCACCGAGCTGGCGCCGCTGGTGACGCTCCCGGCCGACGGCCGACCGTACACCCGGACCCTGACCGGGCTCGGTGACTACCGGCTGATGAGCAGGGCCACGCCGAACGGCCGGGTGATCACCGGGCTGCCGCTCGGGCAGGTCGAGGAGACGCTCTGGTGGATGGTGGCCGCCGAGGCCGGGGTGGCCGGCGCCGGCCTGATCGCGGCCGGCACGGCCGGGACGCTCATCGTCCGCCGGTCCCTGCGGCCGCTGCGCCGGGTGGCCGCCACCGCCGGCCGGGTGGCCGAGCTGCCGCTGCACCGCGGCGAGGTGGCGCTCTCCGAGCGGGTGCCGGCCGCCGACACCGACCCGCGGACCGAGGTGGGCCAGGTCGGCGCCGCGCTCAACCGGATGCTCGGGCACGTCGGCGCCGCGCTCGCGGCCCGGCACGCCAGCGAGACCCGGGTACGCCAGTTCGTGGCCGACGCGAGCCACGAGCTGCGCACGCCGCTGGCGGCCATCCGCGGGTACGCCGAGCTGACCCGGCGGTCCCGCCAGGAGGTGCCGCCGGACGTGGCCCACGCGCTGGCCCGGGTCGAGTCGGAGAGCACCCGGATGACCCGGCTGGTGGACGACCTGTTGCTGCTGGCCCGGCTCGACTCCGGCCGCCCGCTGGCCAGCGTGCCGGTGGACCTGTCGGCGCTGGTGGTGGACGTGGTGGGGGACGCGCACGCGGCCGGACCGGACCACAAGTGGCGGCTCGACCTGCCGCCCGAGGCGGTCCGGGTGACCGGGGACGACGAGCGGCTGCACCAGGCGGTGGCGAACCTGCTGGCCAACGCCCGTACGCACACCCCGCCGGGCACCACGGTGACCACCTCGCTGGCCGTCGTGGACGATGCGGCGGAGCTGACGGTCACCGACGACGGGCCCGGCATCCCGGCGCAGCTGCAACCGGAGGTGTTC
The DNA here is from genome assembly GCF_042434095.1 of Plantactinospora siamensis. Classification (NCBI taxonomy): domain Bacteria; kingdom Bacillati; phylum Actinomycetota; class Actinomycetes; order Micromonosporales; family Micromonosporaceae; genus Plantactinospora; species Plantactinospora siamensis. The sequence continues at coordinate 243,345 of NZ_JBHLUE010000019.1, read as the reverse complement.
GAGCGGTTCGCCCGCGGCGACAGCTCCCGCTCGCGGGCGGCCGGCAGCACCGGACTCGGGCTGGCCATCGTGGCCGCCGTGGTCGAGGCGCACGACGGCGGCGTGGCCATGGACAGCCGGCCCGGGCACACCGCCTTCACCATCCGGCTGCCGCTGCTGACAGCCGACGCATAGCCGTCACACGGTCCCGGGCCAGCGCGGTCCGGAAGGCTTCCCGGCATGGATGACTGCACTTCGGCGCCCGGTCCGGCGTTGGAACCCCGGTGGGTGCGTCCGGCCCTGGCCGCCCTGCTGCTCGGCGCCGCACTGCTCTACCTGTGCGGGCTCGGCGCCTCGGGCTGGGCCAACTCGTTCTACTCGGCCGCCGCGCAGGCCGGCTCCGCGAGCTGGAAGGCGCTGTTCTTCGGCTCCTCCGACGCGGGCAACTCGATCACCGTGGACAAGACCCCGGCCTCGCTCTGGGTAATGGGCCTGTCGGTACGCGTCTTCGGGCTGAACCCGTGGGCCATCCTCGTGCCGCAGGCGCTGGCCGGGGTGGCCGCGGTCGGCTTGCTCTTCGCGGCCGTGCGCCGCTGGTACGGCCCGGCCGCCGGCCTGCTCGCCGGCGCGGTGCTGGCGGTCACCCCGGTGGCCACCCTGATGTTCCGGTTCAACAACCCGGACGCGCTGCTCGTGCTGCTGCTGGTGGCCGGGGCGTACGCCACCGTCCGTGCCGTGGAGACCGCGAGCGCCCGCTGGCTCGCCCTGGCCGGCGCGCTCGTCGGGTTCGGGTACCTCACCAAGATGCTGCAGGCCTTCCTCGTGGTGCCGGCGTTCGCCGCCACGTACCTGCTGGCGGCGCCGACCGGCGCGGCGCGGCGGATCCGGCACCTGCTGCTGGCCGGACTGGCCATGATGGTGGCCGGCGGCTGGTGGGTGGCGATCGTCGAGCTGATGCCGGTCGCCGCCCGGCCGTACATCGGCGGCTCGCAGCACAACAGCATTCTCGAGCTGACCTTCGGCTACAACGGCCTGGGCCGGATCACCGGCGCCGAGGAGGGCAGCGTGGGCGGTGGCGGGCGGTTCGGCCCGGCCTCCGGGCAGACCGGCTGGCTGCGGCTGTTCGGCGCCGAGCTGGGCGGCCAGGTGAGCTGGCTGCTGCCGGCCGCGCTGGTGCTGCTGCTGGCCGGGCTGGTGCTGGCCGGCCGGGCCGGGCGGACCGACCGGGGGCGGGCCGGGCTGGTGCTCTGGGGCGGCTGGCTGCTGGTCACGGCGATCACCTTCAGCTTCATGCAGGGGATCTTCCACGCGTACTACGCGGTGGCGCTGGCCCCGGCCATCGGCGCGCTGGTCGGCGCCGGGGTGATGCTGCTCTGGCGCCGTCGCCGGTGGCTACCGGCCGTGGCCGTTCTGGCCGGCACGCTGGCCGGCACGTCGCTCTGGTCGTACGTGCTGCTGCTGCGCAGCGCGGACTGGCAGCCGTGGCTGCGCCCGGCGGTGCTGGTGGCCGGGCTGGTCGCGGCGGCCGCGCTGGTCGTGGTGGCCCGGCTGCCCCGGTGGCTCTCGGCCGCGGTGCTGGCCGTGGGCGCGGCCGCCGCGTTCGCCGGCCCGATCGGGTACGCCCTCGACACGGCGGCCGTGGCGCACACCGGTTCGATCCCGTCGGCCGGCCCGGCCGTACGCGGCGAATTCGGTCCGGGCGGCGGCTTCCGGGGCGCGGGATTCCGCGGCGGCTTTCGGGGCGAGGGCGACGGCCGCGGGCGGGTCCCTGGTGGCGGCCGGTTCCCCGGCGGTGGCCAGGTCTCGGGTGGTGGCCAGGTGCCGGGTGGTGGCCAGGTGCCCGGTGGTGGCCAGGCGCCGGGTGGTGGCCAGGTCCCGGGCGGCGGCCAGGTGCCCGGTGGTGGCCAGGTCTCGGGTGGTGGCCAGGTGCCGGGTGGTGGCCAGGTCCCGGGCGGCGGCCGGTTGCCCGGCGGTGGTCAGGTTCCCGGCGGTGGCCAGGACCTCGGCGGGCAGGTGCCCGGAAGCGGCCAACAGGCGGGCGGCGCCCCGGGGGCGCCCGGCGCGGGTCAGTCCGGTGCGGGTCAGTCCGGTGCGGGCGGACCAGCCGGCAGTCGGGGCGGCATGGGCGGGCTGCTGGACGCCCGCGTCCCCGGCGCCGAGCTTCGGGCCCTGCTGACCGGGGATGCCGGCCGGTACACCTGGGCGGCCGCCACGATCGGCTCGAACAACGCGGCCGGGTATCAGCTGGCGACCGGGCTGCCGGTGATGCCGGTGGGCGGCTTCAACGGCAGCGACCCGTCGCCCACGTTGGCGCAGTTCCAGGCAGACGTCCGGGCTGGCAAGATCCACTACTTCCTCGGCGGCTCGGGCTTCCGTGCCAACGGCGGCAGCCGGGCCGCCCAGGAGATCGCGGCGTGGGTGGCGGAGACCTACTTGGCCAGCACGGTCGACGGTGAGGCGGTCTACGACCTGACCGCCCCTAGCTGACCCGACCGGAGGGGCGGGCGCGCCGGCGGGCGGCGGCCGGTGGGAGGTACGCCAGCGACCCCTACGCGCCCCCTTGGGGTCGCTGCCGTACACCCCGCCGCCCCTGCTGCCCG
>NZ_JBHLUE010000019.1:42266-240652 GCF_042434095.1 Plantactinospora siamensis | reverse complement strand
CCCGCCGCCGTCCGTGGCCCGCTGGCCGTCGGCGGAAGGCCCCCTCGCCGCCCGCCGGCGGAAGGGCCCCTCGCCGCCCGCCGGCGGAAGGGCCCCTCGCCGCCCGCCGGCGGAAGGGCCCCTCGCCGCCCGCCGGCGGAAGGGCCCCTCGCCGCCCGCCGGCGGAAGGGCCCCTCGCCGCCCGCCATGCCGGACCAGGAGTGGTCACGTATACGCCAGCCCCCTCAACGGGGCCCGTTGAGGGGGCTGGCGTATACGTGACTGCGGCCGGTCACTGGGGCAGGGTGCCCGGCGTGGCTGGTGGCCCGCTGGTTGCGGCTGCCCGGCGTGGCTGGTCGCCGCCGGTCGGGCGCCGACCGTCGTTCGTCGACGCCATCCGTCATCCGCCGGTCGCGGTCGGCGCCGACCGTCGTTCGTCGACGCCATCCGTCGTCCGCCGGTCGATGTCCGCCGGTCGCCGCTTCGGGCCAGCCGCAGGCGGCTGGCGTCGTGGCCGTGGGTGGCCGGCGTCGCGGCTGTGGGTGGCTGGCGTCGTGGCCGTGGACGGCTGGCGTCGCGGCCGTGGACGGCTGGCGTCGCGGCCGTGCCGCCGGCCGCTGGCACAATGGCGGGGATGTACCGGGAGCAGCCCGCCGGGCCCGAGCTGGCCGGCACCATCCTCTGGGCCAGCGTCCGCGAGTCGGGCGCCGGGCCGACGCGAGTGCTGCCGGACGGCTGCCTGGACCTCATTTGGTCCTCGACGCACGGACTGTTCGTGGCCGGCCCCGACACCGCGGCCCACCTGGCCGCTGGCATGCCGGGGGAGTGCTGCGTCGCGCTCCGGTTCGCCCCGGGCACCGGGCCGGCCGTGATCGGCGTACCCGCGTCGGAGCTGCGGGACCGGCGGTGGCCGCTGGCCGACCTCTGGCCGGCGGCCGTGGCGCGTGAGCTGGCCGACCGGATGGCCGAGGCGGCGGCGACCGGCGCCGAGCGGGCGGGCGGCGAGTGGGCCGGCGCCGAGCGGGCGGGCGGCGAGTGGGCCGGCGGCGAGCGGGCCGGCGGCGAGTGGGCCGGCGCCGAGCGGGCCGGCGGAGTGCTGCTCACCGCGGCGGCTGACCGGTTGCGCGCGGCCGGTGGTCCGGATCGGCTGGCCGGGGTGGTGGCCCGGGGCATGGCCGCCGGGCGGCCGGTGGCCGCGGTGGCCGCCGAGGTCGGGCTGGGCGAGCGGCAACTTCACCGGCGCAGCCGGGAGCTCTTCGGGTACGGCCCGAAGACGCTCGCCCGGATCCTGCGGCTGCGCCGGGCCCTGACCCTGGTGTACGCCGGGGTGCCGGTCGCCGAGGTGGCGTTCCGGACCGGGTACGCCGACCAGCCGCACCTGTCCCGCGAGGTGCGGGCGCTGGCCGGCGTGCCGCTGGGCGCGCTGACCGCCGGCGGCGGCTGAGGGCGTCAGCAAACCGCCGGAGGGCGGTTGAGGGCGTTAACAAGGGGCCCTTCCTATACAGAAAGCGATAAGAGGGGGCCCCTCCTTTCACTTCAGCGGCGCGAAGAGGTCGACGGCGTTGCCGTCCGGGTCGTGCAGCACCGCGTACCGCTGGCCCCAGAAGGCGTCGAACGGCGCCAGGTGGCCGGCGGCGCCGGCCGCCACCATGTCGGCGTAGACGGCGTCCACCTGGGCCGGCTCGGCGCAGTCGAAGGCGAGGCTCATCCGCGAGCCGCCGGCGGACGCCGACCAGCCGGGGTCGAACGCGTGGATGGTCTCGATCGTGTCCCAGGCCAGTCGCAGGCCGCCCGGCAGCGTCACCTCGACGTGCGGCTGGGCGTCGGCGTCGGCCGGGATGTCGACGCCGAGCCGGCGGTAGAAGGCGAGCGAGGCGGGCAGGTCCGCGGCGACCAGGCCGAGCAGGTCGAATCGTGGTTGAGTCATGACGCGACCGTAGGCCGGCCCACCGCCGCCCGTCTTGACGAAAACAGACACGTGGCCGGCCCGCCGCCGCCCGTCTTGACGAAAACAGACGCGTGGCCGGCCTGCCGGCGACAGACGCTGGCCGTCTTGACGAAAACAGACGCATGGCCGGCCTGCCGGCAACAGACACGTGGCCGGCCTGCCGGCAACAGACGCTGGCCGTCTTGACGAAAACAGACGCGTGGCCGGCCTGCCGGCAACAGCGGCGTGTCGGTCAGCTCCGTCGCCTGCCCGGCAGCAGTAGGCCCAGCCCGGCGATGGCCAGGGCCACGGCGACCGCGAGGGCGAACACCAGCCGGTATCCGGCAGCCAGCGCCGCCGGCGCGGAGCCGGCGGCGCTGGCGGTGGCCGCGGTGGCCGCGGTGGCGAAGCCGGCCAGGGCGAGGGATCCGCCGACCTGGCTGGCGGCGTTGGCGACGCCCCCCACGATTCCCGCCTCGTCGGGCGGAACGTCGGCGGTGGCGGACGCCATCAGGGTGGGGAACACCAGGCCGATGCCGCCGGCGACGAGCAGCGTCGGCCCCAGCACGCCGGCGAGGTAGTGACTGTCGACGCCGGCCCGCGAGAGCCAGCCGAAGCCGGCCACCAGGCAGGCGCACCCGGCCCACAGCAGCCGACGGGGCCCGGTGCGCGGGACCCAGCCGGCGGCGAGCCGGGCCGTGAGCACGAACATGACCGCGGCGGGCGTCTGCCCCAGGCCGGCGCCGAGCGCGCTGAAGCCCAGCACGTTCTGCAGGAACAACGACGAGAAGAACCACATGGCGATGGCGATGCCGCCGAACAGCAGCAGCATGCCGTTGCTGACCGCCACGCCCCGGTTTGCGAACAACCGGAGCGGCATCATCGGCGCCACCGCGAGCCGCTGCTCGACGGCCAGGAAAGCCGCCAGCAGGAGCACGCCGGCCAGCACCGGGACGAGCACCGGCGCGGACCCCCACGGGTGGTCCGCTGTCCGCATGACGCCGTAGATCAGGCAGGCCAGCCCGGCGGTGCCGGTGGCCGCGCCGAGCAGGTCGAGCGATCCGTGCCGACCGGCCCCGGCGGCCAGGGACGTCAGCGCGACGGCGATCAGCGCCGCGCCGATCGGCACGTTGATCAGGAAAACCCAGCGCCAGGAGAGCCCGGTGGTCAGCACGCCCCCGGCGACAGCGCCGACCATGCCGCCGATGCCGCCGGAGGCGGACCACGCGCCGAAGGCCCGGGCCCGCGCGGGCCCGTCGCCGAAGCCCGTGTTGATCACGGCGAGCGTGGCCGGGGCCAGCATGGCGCCACCCAGGCCCTGGGCGACGCGGGCGATGACCAGCAGCTCAGCGGTGGCCGCCAGGCCCGCGAGCAGGCTTGCCGCGGAGAAGAGACCCAGCCCGGCCACCAGCATGCGGCGGCGGCCGAACAGGTCCGCCGCCCGGCCGCCCGGGAGCAGGAAACCGGCGAATGCCAGCACGTATCCGTTGACCACCCAGGCCAGCCCGGTGGCGGTGAACCCCAGGTCACGCTGGATCGAGGGCAGCGCCACGTTCACGATCGACACGTCCAGGATGACCATGAACTGGCCGGCGCATGCCAGCGCGAGGACCAGCCAGGCCGGGCCGGTGCGCGGCTCGGCCGGGGTCTGGGCGCGGGTGCTCGTCATGACTCCTCCTTCGCCGGTCAGCGGCTCACGCCCGGTGGGCGGCGCCGGCCACCAGGGGAGCGCCCTTGAGCCGGCCGGCGAACCGGGCCAGGCGCTCCCCCTGGAAACGGGCGGCGCTCAGGGCTGCGGTGTCGGCGCCGTCGCCGCCGGCCGCGACCGTGCCGTACGGGTTGCCGCCGGCCGCGTACACGGTGTCGTCGGTGTAGCCGGGCGGGATGATCACGGCGCCCCAGTGGTAGAAGACATTGCCGAGCGCCAGGATCGTGGCCTCGCTGCCACCGTGCCGGTTGTACGCGGAGGTGAAGGCGGTGGCCGGCTTGTCGGCCAGCACGCCCTCGCGCCACAGGCCGCCCGCCTGGTCGATGAACTGCTTGAGCTGCGCGGCCGGCGTGCCGAACCGGGTGGGTGTGCCGAACGCGTATGCGTCCGCCCAGGCGAGGTCGTCGAGCTGGGCGACGGGCACCGAGGCGGTCGCGTCGGCGTGCCGGCGCCAGCTCGGGTTCTGATCGATGGCTTCGGCGGGGGCCAGTTCGGCCGCCCGGCGCAGCCGGACCTCCGCTCCGGTTGAGGCGGCGCCCTCGGCGACGGCCTGGGCGAGGGCGTGCACCGTGCCCGTGGAGCTGTAGTAGACGACCGCGACCTTCACCGGCATGGCGACTCCTTGATCCGGGTAGCATCGGTTATGCGCGTAACCATTATGCGCATAACCTTATGCGCATAACAATGGTGGCTGTCAAGGAGGGCACATGGATCAGACGTACGCCGGCGCGCTCAACCAGGCGATCCGCCTGCTCAGCCTGCGGCACCGCACGCGGGCTGCTCAGCTGCTCGGCCCGCTCGGCCTGCACCCCGGCCAGGAGGCGCTGCTGCTGGAGATCGACCGGACCGGTCCGCGCAACCAGGCGCAGCTCAGCGAGGCGCTCGGCTGCGAGCCACCCAGCGTCACGCTGATGACCCGCAAGCTGGAGGCCGCCGGCCACATCGAGCGCACGCCGGACCCGACCGACAAGCGCGCCTCCATCGTCGCGCTGACCGCCAGCGGCCAGGCCCTCGCCGACCGGATCACCGAGCTCTGGGTCACCCTGGCCGAGGAGACGGTCCGGGGCCTGCCCGCCGACCTGCTGGAGCGCCTGCCCGGCGTCCTGCAGACCATGTCGACCAACGTCAGCGGCAAATCAGCCGACTGAAGCCGCCCGGTCAGGGGCCGGCCGGCCCATGGGCTCCCACTAGCAACAGGCGCCCGTCCCGGCAACCGGGAAATCGGGTGACGCATCCCTCACCCCGCCCCCACGGCAGGCACGGCACCGGTGGATCCCATTACGGTTAAAAGACGAGGCAATTTCAAAGACGATATGCCGGCACTAGCGAGGGACCACATGACGGATGTCAAGCTCGACCACCCCGGTGGGCAGCTGTCGATGCCGGTCAAGGCGGCCGTGGACGGGCCGTCCGGCATCGGCGTGAGCAATCTGCTGAAGGAGACCGGGTACACCACGTACGACCCGGGCTTCGTGAACACCGCCTCCTGCTCCTCGGCGATCACCTACATCGACGGCGATGCTGGCATCCTGCGCTACCGCGGCTACCCGATCGAGCAGCTGGCCGAGAAGTCCTCCTTCCTGGAGGTCTCCTACCTGCTGTTCTACGGCGAGCTGCCCACCACGGCGCAGCTGGAGGAGTTCACTCAGCGGATCCGTCGGCACTCGCTGCTGCACGAGGAGATGCGCCGGTTCTTCGACGGCTTCCCGCGGGACGCGCACCCGATGGCGGTGCTCTCCTCGGCCGTCAGCGCCATCTCCACCTTCTACCAGGACAGCCTGGACCCGTTCGACCAGGAGCACGTGGAGATGTCCACGATCCGGCTCATGGCCAAGGTGCCGACCATCGCGTCGTACGCCTACAAGAAGTCCATCGGTCAGGCCATGCTGTACCCGGACAATTCGCTCGGGTACGTGGAGAACTTCCTCCGGATGACCTTCGGCGTTCCGGCCGAGCAGTACGAGGTCGACCCGGTGGTCGCGCGGGTGCTCGACATGCTGTTCGTGCTGCACGCCGATCATGAGCAGAACTGCTCCACCTCGACCGTACGACTCGTCGGCTCCAGCAACGCCAACCTGTTCGCGTCGGTCTCGGCCGGCGTGAACGCGCTGTTCGGCCCGCTGCACGGCGGTGCCAACCAGGCCGTGCTGGAGATGCTGGAGCGGATCCACGCAGACGGCGGTGACGTCCAGGCGTTCGTCCGCCGGGTCAAGGCCAAGGAGCAGGGCGTCAAGCTGATGGGCTTCGGCCACCGGGTCTACAAGAACTACGACCCGCGGGCCGCCATCGTCAAGAAGGCCGCCCAGGACGTGCTGGCTCGGATGAACAAGCCGGACCCGCTGCTGGACCTGGCCATGCAGCTCGAGGAGATCGCGCTGGCCGACGACTTCTTCGTGTCCCGCAAGCTCTACCCGAACGTGGACTTCTACACGGGCCTGATCTACAAGGCCATGGGCTTCCCCACGAAGATGTTCACCGTGCTCTTCGCGCTGGGCCGGCTGCCCGGCTGGATCGCCCAGTGGCGCGAGATGATCAACGACCCGGAGACCAAGATCGGTCGGCCGCGGCAGCTGTACACCGGCGCCGAGGCCCGCGACTACGTCCCGGTCGGGCAGCGCTGACCGGCGGCCGGGCCGCACGATGAAGGGCACGCCGCGCGCGGCGTGCCCTTCGCCGTGTCCCGGGCTTTGCGACCATGGTTGACGAGGCCGTCCGGGGGGCAATAGCGGCGTACGCCGCGCCCGGGCGTCCGGCGGCGGAGCTGCGACCGGCGGCGGAGCCGTAGGAAGGCTCCGGCGGCGGACAGGGCCGGGCGTCGGCGTGGGGGAGACGAGGAACGACATGCAGGTCTGGCCGGGCGAGCGCTACCCGTTGGGTGCCACCTACGACGGGACCGGGACGAACTTCGCGATCTACTCCGAGGTGGCCGAAGCCGTCGAGCTGTGCCTCTTCGACGAGTGGGGGCTGGGCACCGAGCGGCGGATCCGGCTCCAGGAGGTCGACGCGTACGTCTGGCACGCGTACATCCCGGGCATCGAGCCGGGCCAGCGGTACGCCTACCGCGTGCACGGCCCGTACGACCCCGCCACCGGCTCCCGCTGCAACCCCAACAAGCTGCTGATCGACCCGTACGCGAAGGCCATCGACGGGGACGTCGAATGGGACCCGGCCGTCTACGGCTACGAGTTCGACGACCCGGACCGGATGTCGGAGAGCGACTCGGCGCCGTTCGTGCCGAAGGGCGTGGTGGTCAACCCGTACTTCGACTGGGGCAACGACAAGCCGCCGCGCACCCCGTACCACCACTCGGTGATCTACGAGGGACACGTCAAGGGGCTCACCCGCCGCCACCCGGGCATCCCGGAGGAGCTGCGCGGGACGTACGCGGGGATCGCGCATCCGCTGATTATCGAGCACCTCACCCGGCTGGGCGTCACGGCGCTCGAGCTCATGCCGGTGCACCACTTCGCGCACGACCACCGGCTGCGCGACCTCGGCCTGCGCAACTACTGGGGCTACAACACCATCGGGTTTTTCGCGCCCTACCACGGCTACTGCTCCACCGGGCGGCTCGGCCAGCAGTCCCAGGAGTTCCGCGGGATGGTCAAGGCGCTGCACGCCGCCGGCATCGAGGTGATCCTCGACGTGGTCTACAACCACACCGCCGAGGGCAACCACCTGGGCCCGACGCTCAGCTTCAAGGGCATCGACAACCGCAGCTACTACCGGCTGTCGGAGGAGGATCGGCGCTACTACGTCGACTACACCGGCACCGGCAACAGCCTCAATGTCCGCAGCCCGCACTCGCTGCAGCTGATCATGGATTCGCTGCGGTACTGGGTGCAGGAGATGCACGTCGACGGGTTCCGGTTCGACCTGGCGGCCACCCTGGCCCGCGAGTTCTACGAGGTGGACCGGCTGTCGACGTTCTTCGAGGTGGTCCAGCAGGACCCGGTGGTGAGCCGGGTGAAGCTGATCGCCGAGCCCTGGGACGTCGGACCGGGCGGCTACCAGGTGGGCAACTTCCCGCCGATGTGGACCGAGTGGAACGGCAAGTACCGGGACACCGTCCGGGACTTCTGGCGCGGCGAGCCGAACACGCTGGCCGAGTTCGCCTCCCGGATCTCCGGCTCGGCCGACCTTTACCAGGACGACGGGCGCCGGCCGTTCCACAGCATCAACTTCGTCACCGCGCACGACGGGTTCACCCTCAACGACCTGGTCTCGTACAACGACAAGCACAACGAGGCCAACGGCGAGGAGAACCGGGACGGGGAGAGCCACAACCGGTCCTGGAACTGCGGCGTGGAGGGCCCGACCGACAACGCCGGCGTGCTCGAGCTGCGGGCCCGGCAGCGGCGCAACTTCCTGGCCACCCTGATGCTGTCCCAGGGCGTCCCGATGATCGCGCACGGCGACGAGCTGGGCCGCAGCCAGCGCGGCAACAACAACGCCTACTGCCAGGACAGCGAGCTGTCCTGGCTCGACTGGGAGTCGGCCGACGAGCACCTGCTGGAGTTCGTCCGGACGCTCACCGCGTTCCGCCGCAAGCACCAGGTGTTCCGCCGGCGCCGCTTCTTCACCGGGCTGCCGGTGACCACCCGCACGGCCGGTGGGCCGCTGCCGGACCTGGCCTGGTTCACCCCCGGCGGCCGGGAGATGACGGCCGAGGACTGGGGCAACGACTTCGGCCGCGCGGTGATGCTGTTCGTCAACGGCGAGGGGATCAACGAGCGCGGCCAGTGGGGCCAGCGGCACGTCGACGACTCGTTCCTGCTCTGCTTCAACGCCCACGACGCGCCGCTGGACTTCGTCGTGCCGGCCGGGGACTACGGCCAGAAGTGGCACCGGGTGATCAGCACGGCCGAACCGGGTCCGGACGACCGGGAGGTGGTGGAGGCCGGCGGGACGATGGTGGTGCCGGACCGTTCGCTGGTGGTGCTGGAGAGGACGGTCTGACGTGGTGGTGCGCGCGACCTACCGGGTCCAGGTACGGCCGTCCTTCGACCTCGACGCCGCGGCCGAGCTGACCGGCTACCTCGGGCGGCTGGGCGCGAGCCACCTCTACAGCGCGCCGCTGCTGGCCGCCACGCCCGGCTCCGAGCACGGGTACGACGTGGTGCACCCGGGGCGGGTCAACCCGGAGCTGGGCGGGGCCGAGGCGCTGGACCGGCTGGTCGGCGTGCTGCGGGCGGCCGGCCTCGGGCTGGTGGTGGACATCGTCCCCAACCATCTCGGGGTCGCCGTGCCGGCCGCCAACCCGGCCTGGTGGGACGTGCTGCGCCGGGGCCGCGACTCGGCGTACGCCGACTGGTTCGACATCGACTGGTCGCGCGGCCGGCTGCTGCTGCCGGTCCTCGCGGACGATCCGGACGCCCTGGACGAGCTGCGGGTGGTCGAGGGCGAGCTGCGGTACTTCGAGCACCGCTTCCCGGTCGCCGACGGCACCGGCGCGGGCAGCCCGCGCGAGGTGCACGACCGCCAGCACTACGAGCTGGTCTCCTGGCGGCGCGGCGACGCCGAGCTCAACTACCGCCGGTTCTTCGCGGTCTCCGACCTGGCCGGCGTGCGCGTGGAGGACCCGGCGGTGTTCGCGGCCACCCACGCCGAGATCCTGCGCTGGGTCGAGGCCGGCCTGGCCGACGGCATCCGGGTGGACCACCCGGACGGCCTGCGCGACCCGGCCGGCTACCTGGCCCGGCTGCGCGCGGCCGCGCCCGGGATCTGGCTGGTGGTGGAGAAGATCCTGGAGCCCGGCGAGGAGCTGCCGGCCTGGCCGGTCGACGGCACCACCGGGTACGACGCGCTGGCCGACGTGTGCGGCCTGTTCGTCGACCCGGCCGCCGAGGCGGACTTCACGGCCCTGGACACCCGGCTGTGCGGCGTGGCCACCTCCTGGCCGGAGCTCACCCACCGGACCAAGCGGGCGGCCGCCACCCGGCTGCTGGCCGCCGAGCTGGCCCGGCTGGCCCGGCTGGTGCCGGACCTGTCCGCGGAGGTGGCCGGGGACGCCATCGCCGAGCTGGCGGCCAACTTCCCGGTCTACCGGGGCTACCCGCCGGAGGGCGGCCGGGACCTGGCCCGGGCCCGGGCCGAGGCCGGGCGGCGCCGGCCGGAGCTGGTGCCGGCGCTGGACCTGCTGACCCGCCGGCTGCGCACCCCGGACGACGAGCTGGCCGCCCGGTTCCCGCAGTTCTCCGGGGCGGTGATGGCCAAGGGCGTGGAGGACACCGCGTTCTACCGGTGGAGCCGGTTCGTGGCGCTCAACGAGGTGGGCGGCAGCCCGGCCCGGTTCGGCGTGTCGGTGCCGGCCTTCCACCGCGCGGCCGGGGCCCGGCAGTACCGCTGGCCGGCCGGGATGACGGCGCTGTCCACCCATGACACGAAGCGCGGCGAGGACGTGCGGGCCCGGCTGGCGGTGCTGGCCGAGCTGCCGGGGGACTGGGCCGAGACGGTCCAGCGGTGGAGCGCCGCGCACCCGCTGCCCGACCCGGCGTTCGGGCACCTGGTCTGGCAGACCGTCGTGGGCGCCTGGCCCATCGAGCGCGAGCGGCTGCACGCGTACCTGGTGAAGGCCGCCCGGGAGGCCGCCACCGCGACCAGCTGGACGGACCCGGACCCGGACTTCGAGGCGGCGCTGCACGCGCTGGTGGACCGGATCTACGACGACGCGTACCTGCGGGCCGAGGTGGCCTCGTTCGCCGACCGGATCACCCCGTACGGCTGGTCGAACGCGCTGGGGCAGAAGCTGGTGCAGCTCACCATGCCGGGCGTGCCGGACGTCTACCAGGGCACCGAGCTGTGGGACAACTCCCTGGTCGACCCGGACAACCGGCGCCCGGTGGACTTCGCCGGCCGGGCCCGGCTGCTGGAGCGGCTGGACGGCGGCTGGCTGCCGCCGGTGGACGACACGGGCGCGGTGAAGCTGCTGGTCACCTCGCGGGCCCTGCGGCTGCGCCGGGACGCGCCGCAGCTGTTCACCGGCTACCGGGAGGTGCCGGTGCGCGGCCCGGCGGCCGACCATGTGATCGCGTTCGACCGCGGCGGGGCGATCACCGTGGCCACCCGGCTGCCGATGCTGCTTCGCCGGCGCGGTGGCTGGGGCGACACTTCGATATCACTCATGGTTAACAATGCGACAGAGTCGTTCACCCGACGGGTCTACGCTGGTCCCCGGATCGCGCTGGCCGACCTGCTCGACCGGTACCCCGTCGCCCTGCTGACCCCCGTCGACCCCCTGGGAAGGCCATGACCGAGTTCCGGGTGTGGGCGCCCGACGCCGCCCGGGTCCGGATCCGCCGGTACGGTCCGGACGAGCGGCTGATCGACGCGCCCGGCGTGCGCGACGAGCCGATGCGCGCCGCGGGCGGCGGCTGGTGGCGGGTCGATCTCCCGGACGCCGGTACGGGCACCGGGTACTCCTTCCTCCTGGACGACGCCGACCGGCCGCTGCCCGACCCGCGCTCGGCGTGGCAGCCGTACGGCGTGCACGGGCCGAGCGCGGTCTACGACCACGCGGCGTTCCGGTGGACCGACGCCGGCTGGACCGGCCGCCAGCTGCCCGGCAGCCTGCTCTACGAGCTGCACGTGGGCACCTTCACCCCGGCCGGCACGTTCGACGCGGCCATCGAGCGCCTCGACCACCTGGTGGAGCTGGGCGTCGACCTGGTCGAGCTGCTGCCGGTCAACGCCTTCAACGGCGAGCACAACTGGGGGTACGACGGGGTCTGCTGGTTCGCGCCGCACGAGCCGTACGGCGGACCCGACGGCCTCAAGCGGTTCGTCGACGCGGCCCACGGGCGCGGGTTGGGGGTGGTCCTCGACGTCGTCTACAACCATTTCGGCCCCTCGGGGGCGTACGCGCCGATGTTCGGGCCCTACCTGTCGGCGGCGAACACCGGCTGGGGCCGCTCGATCAACCTGGACGGGCCGCGCTCGGACGAGGTGCGGCGATACATCCTCGACAGCGTTCGGATGTGGCTGCGCGACTACCACGTGGACGGGCTGCGGCTGGATGCCGTGCACGCGTTCACCGACGCCCGGGCGGTGCCGATCCTCGAGGAGCTGGCCACCGAGGTCGAGTCGCTCAGCACCCACCTGGGCCGGCCGCTGTCGCTGATCGCCGAGTCCGACCTGAACGACCCGCGCTTGATCACCTCGCGGGACGGCGGCGGGTTCGGCCTGCACGCCCAGTGGGACGACGACGCGCACCACGCGCTGCACGCGCTGCTCACCGGCGAGCGGCAGGGCTACTACGGCGACTTCGGTTCGCTGCAGGGGCTGGCCGACGTGCTGACCGGGGCGTTCCTGCACGCGGGCACGTGGTCCACCTTCCGCGGCCGGGTGCACGGCCGGCCGGTGGACACCGAACGGATCCCGGGCCACCGGTTCGTGGCGTACCTGCAGAACCACGACCAGGTCGGCAACCGCGCGGTCGGCGACCGGCTCTCCGCCACGCTCTCCCCGGGCCTGCTGCGGGTGGGCGCCACGCTGCTGCTGACCGCGCCGTTCACCCCGATGCTGTTCATGGGCGAGGAGTGGGCCGCCGGCACGCCGTGGCAGTTCTTCACCAGCCACCCGGAGCCGGAACTCGCGGCGGCCGTGGCCAACGGCCGGCGCCGGGAGTTCGCGGCGCACGGTTGGCCGGCCGGCGACGTGCCGGATCCGCAGGATCCGGCCACCCTGGCCCGGTCCCGGCTGGACTGGGCCGAGCTGGACCGGCCCGGGCACCGCGAGATGTACGACTTCTACCGGCGGCTCATCGCGCTGCGCCGCGGCCGGCCCGACCTGTCCGACCCCCGGCTCAACCGGGTCGAGGTGCGGCACGGCGACCGGTTCGTGGTGATCCGCCGCGGCGGCTGCGTGGTGGCGGCCAACCTCGCCGCCCGGCCGCAACGGATCGACCTGGCCGACGAGGTCGGCGAGGTCCTGCTGGCCACCGAGGACGGCGTCACGGTGATGCGCGGCGGCGTGGAGCTGCCCGCCGAGTCCGCCGTCGTGGTCGCGGTCTGAGCGCTCGCCGCCCGGCTGCCGCCGCGGGCGCGCCGGGCCCGATGGCCACCGTCCCCCCGGTCCCGCCGCCCGTTTTGCCGCGCCGGCCCCGATTGTCGGGCTAGCGTCGGGCAGAGCGCACGGGCCGTGGGAAGGGGTCGCAGCATGGGCGGGAACGACCGGGAACAATCAGCGGATGTCCTGCCGCGGGTGCTGGGGCTGACCAGCCTCGGCCTGGGGCTGGCCACCTTCGCCGCGCCCCGGCCGGTGGCCCGGTGGTGCGGCATCGACGACTCGGCGCGGGCCCAGGAGCTGCTCGCGGTGGTCGGGATGCGGGAGTTCTTCCACGCCGCGGGGCTGCTGCGGGCCACCCGTACCGCGCCCTGGACCTGGACCCGGGTGTTCGGCGACGCCATGGACCTGGGCCTGCTGGCGGCGGCCGTGGGGTCCCGGCGCGGCGAGCGCCGCCGCCGAGCCGCCCGGACCACCGCGGTGATCGGCGGGATCGCCCTGGCCGACCTGGCGGTCGCGGTCCGGCAGACGCGGCGGGAGTCGGCCGCGTCCCGAATGGTCCGGGTCGTGGCCGCCACCACCGTCAACCGGCCGCCGGAGGAGGCCTACCGGTTCTGGCGCGACCTGGAGAACCTGCCCCGGTTCATGGACCACCTCGATCGGGTGAGCACCGACGGCGACGGCCGGTCCACCTGGACGGCCCACGCGCCGGCGGGCCGGGCCGTGACCTGGCAGGCGGAGATCGTCGAGGACGACGGGGGCCGGCTGATCGCCTGGCGGTCCGTCGACGGCTCCCGGGTGCCGAACTCGGGCCGGGTGCGGTTCGAGCCGGCGCCCGGTGGCCGCGGCACCGAGGTACGGGTCGAGCTGGCCTACCGGCCGCCGGGCGGCCGGCTCGGCCGGGCCGTGGCGCGGATGCTCGGCGAGGATCCGGCGCAGCAGGTCAACGACGACCTGCGCCGGTTCAAGCAGGTGCTGGAGACCGGCGAGATCACCCGCTCCGAGGCCAGCCCCGGCGGTCTGAGCACCCACCAGCAGCTGCGGCAACGGCCGGCCGCGCCGGCCGCCGGGGGTCGGCGATGAAGGCCAACGTCTGGGTACGCCCCAACCGGGTCGAGGTGCGGGACGTCCCCGACCCGCAGATCCTCAACGACGGCGACGCCATCGTGCGGATCACCTCGACCGCCATCTGCGGCTCGGACCTGCACCTCTACGACGGCTACCTGCCGGCCATGCTGCCCGGGGACATCCTGGGGCACGAGTTCATGGGCGAGGTCGTGGAGGTCGGCGCCGGGGTGCGGAAGCTGACCGTCGGCGACCGGGTGGTGGTGCCGTTCCCGATCTCCTGCGGCCGGTGCGCGAGCTGCCAGCGCGGGCAGTTCTCGGTGTGCGAGAACAGCAACCCGAACGCCGGGATGGCGGAGAAGCTGCTCGGGCATCCGCCGGCCGGCATCTTCGGCTACTCCCACCTGCTCGGCGGGTATGCGGGCGGTCAGGCCGAGTACGCCCGGGTGCCGTACGCCGACGTCGGTCCCGTCAAGATCGAGGACGGGCTGCCGGACGACAAGGTGCTGTTCCTGTCCGACATCCTGCCCACCGGCTGGATGGGGGCCGAGATGTGCGACATCCAGCCGGGTGACACCGTCGCGGTCTGGGGCGCCGGACCGGTCGGGCTGTTCGCCATGATGGCCGCCCGGCTGATGGGCGCCGAGCGGATCATCGCGATCGACCGGTACCCGTACCGGCTGGCCAAGGCCGAGCGGCACGCCGGCGCCGTCTGCGTGAACTACGCCGAGACGTCGGTGCCCGAGGCGCTCAAGGAGCTGACCGCCGGGCGGGGACCGGACGGCTGCGTTGACGCCGTGGGCGCCGAGGCCCACCACGGCAACGCCGCCATCTACGCGTACGACCGGACCAAGCAGGCGGCCCGGATGCAGACCGACCGGCCCAGCGCGCTGCGGGAGGCGGTGCTGACCTGCCGCAACGGGGGCACTGTCTCGGTGATCGGCGCGTACACCGGGTTCGTCGACAAGTTCCCGATGGGCTCGTTCATGAACCGCTCGCTGACCATGCGCAGCGGGCAGTGCCACGTGCAGCGCTACCTGCGGCCGCTGCTGGAGCGCATCCGGATCGGCGAGCTCGACCCGAGCGTGGTGATCAGCCACCGGCTGCGGCTGGCGGACGCCCCGATCGGGTACGAGATGTTCAAGAACAAGGTCGACGACTGCGAAAAGGTCGTCCTCTCCGCGGCCTGACAGCATTCCCTCCCGCCCAGACTGTCCGGCCCAGGACTTAACACGGGTTGCGACCCGGCCAGCCGACCGGCAGTCCATGGTCGTTCGCCGGGTGTCGGGCGTCGTAGTACGCGTTTGACGCGTAATACGATTCTGTGGTGGCAGAGCGGCAGTACGGCTAGACCGAGGCCGGCCGTTGCTCGCCGTTGCTGGCCTGGCGGACACGGCCCGGGTGGTGGTCGTCCTCTGCGAGCGGCTACCGGCCGAGGCAGCTATGGCCATCCTCGCGGCACGGCCAGCGAACGCGGAGGAGACCAAGCGGTGGATGGAAGGCACGTCATGACGCAAGGTCGTGACCCCCGGGACATGAGCCGGGACGAGTTGGTGGGGTACTTCTCCGCCGGCGGAGACATTTCCGAGCTGCTGCGCGACGCGACGCCGGGGCCTGACCTCGGGCCGGCTCCAGACCCGGGCACCATTCCCATGATCGTCACCGGACTACGGCTGCCCTCCGCCACGGTGGACCGGCTGGATGCCCTTGCCGGTCACGATCGTGGCGGCCGGTCGGGTGTGATCCGGCGTGCCATCGACGAATATCTCGAGCGGCATTCGGACGAGGCGGCCTGACCCCCGCGCCGGCGGCACAGGGGTCCACCGCCCGTCCGGTCAGCCGACCGGCCACTCGTGGGCGGGCTGGTTGCTGTGCATCAGCGGGATGTACCGGCGCAGCACCTCGGCCAGCGCGGCCGGGCGGTCCAGGTGGTCGTGCTGCTCGAGCTCGTGCAGCGTCTCCACCTGCCAGGTGGCCCCGTTGCGGCCGGTGAGGCAGCGCTGCTCGATGATGCCGAGCAACCGGTCCCGCTCGGCCGGGTCGACGCCCCAGCGGTCCAGCCCTTCGTGCGCCAGCGGCAGCAGCCGGCGCAGCACCAGCTCCGTCACCGGCAGGTAGCCCAGCCCCGGCCAGAACACCTGGGCCGAGATGCCGTGCTGGGCGCACGAGTGGAAGTTCTCCTCGGCGGCGCTGAACGACATCTGCGACCACAGCGGGCGGTCGGCCTCGGCGAGCGACCGGACCAGTCCGAAGTAGAACGCCCCGTTCGCCACCGTGTCCAGCACGGTCGGCCCGGCCGGCAGCACCCGGTTCTCCACCCGCAGGTGCGGCCGGCCGTGCACCACGTCGTACACCGGACGGTTCCAGCGGTAGACGGTGCCGTTGTGCAGCCGCAGCTCGGCCAGGGCGGGGGTGTCGCCCCGGGCCAGCACCTCGGCCGGGTCCTCGTCCTCGCAGACCGGCAGCAGCGCGGGAAAGTAGCGCACGTTCTCCTCGAACAGGTCGAAGACCGAGGTGATCCAGCGTTCGCCGAACCACACCCGCGGGCGTACGCCCTGGGCCTTGATCTCTTCCGACCGGGTGTCGGTGGCCTGCTCGAACAGCGGGATGCGGGTCTCCCGCCACAGCTCCCGGCCGAACAGGAACGGCGCGTTGGCGCCCAGCGCCACCTGCGGCGCGGCCACGCACTGGGCCGCGTTCCAATACGCGGCGAACTGCGACGGACCGACCTGGAGATGGAACTGGGTGCTCGTGCAGGCGGCCTCCGGGGTGATGGTGTCGGCCGTGGCGGCCAGCCGCTCCACCCCGGCGATCCGGATCGCCAGGTCCTCGCCGCGGGCCGCGAAGATCTGCTCGTTCAGCAGCGCGTACCGGGGATTGGCGGACAGCGCGGCCGAGGTGAGGTGCTCGGGTCGCAGGGTCGGCAGGATGCCCACCATCACCATGTGCGCGCCGATCCGGCGGGCCTTTTCCTCGGCAGCGTTCAGGCTGGCCCGGACGTGCGACTCGAACTCGGCCGTGCCGGTGCCGGTCAACCGGCGCGGCGGCAGATTGATCTCCACGTTGAACTGCCCGAGCTCGGTCTGGAAGCTCGGGTCCGCGATCTCGGCGAGCACTTCGGCGTTGCGCATCGCCGGCATGGCGTCGCCGTCCACGAGGTTGAGCTCGATCTCCACCCCGGTCATCGGGCGGTCCGTGTCGAACCGCGACTCGCGCAGCATCTCCGCGAACACGTCGAGACAGCTTCTGACCTTCTGCCGGTACCGTGCCCGGTCCGCGCGGCTGAAGGCGTGCGCCTCGATCTGCTCACCCATTGCGTCACCGTCCTGCCACTGTGGGTATCTCAACGTCGCACGGCCGGGCGCCGGTGGGAAGGGGTCGACCGGAGCATGGCCGATGTTCGATGCTCGGGGACCGGGGTACCCCGTTGGGCAGGCACCGAAAATCAATCGCCGGGAGGCTTTGTGAACGAGACCTGGGCGCCGGCTCCGACGCCGGCGCGCCGGCGCCGTCCCTGGCTGCGCATGTTCCTCACCGGCCTGGCGCTGTGGATCGCCACCGTGGTGGTGATCTTCCTGACCGGCAGCCCCACGCTGCTGCCCACCCTGGTCCTGCTGGGCAGCTTCCTGGTGCCGGTGACCTTCGTGGTCTGGGCGGCCGGCCACCGGGACACCGACGAGGTCACCACCGAGCTGCTGATGACCACCTTCCTGGCCGGCGGCGTGCTGGGGGTGCTGGCCGCCTCGGTGCTGGAGTCGTACCTGCTGCGCCCGTCGGCCTGGCTGTTCTTCGGCGTGGGCCTGATCGAGGAGGCGGCCAAGCTCGCGGCGCTGGCCTTCCTCACCCGGCACCTGGCCCGCAAGACGGTTCGGGACGGCATGGTCCTGGGCGCGGCCGTCGGCTTCGGCTTCTCGGCCCTGGAGTCCGCCGGGTACGCGTTCGTGGCGCTCTTCACCAGCCAGGGCCTGTCGGTGGTCGAGGTGGTGCAGACCGAGATCCTGCGCGGGCTGCTCGCGCCGGTCGGGCACGGCCTGTGGACCGCCATCCTCGGCGGGGTGCTCTTCTCGGCCAGCACCCGGGAGCACTTCCGGATCGGCCTGCGGTTGGTGCTGGCGTACCTCGGGGTGGCCGTGCTGCACGCGCTGTGGGACTCGATGCACTCGATCGCGCTGCTGCTCACCCTGGTGCTCACCGGCGGCGGCACCGGGCAGCTGAGCGCCAACGGCGGGCTGGTGCAGCCCACCGCCCAGCAGGCGGCGCTGGAACCGGTGCTGGAGTGGGGCGGGCTGGCCGTGATCTCGGCGATCGGGCTCGGCTGGCTGGTGGGCCTGTGGCGGTCCGCCCAGCGCCGGCCGGCGCCCACGGCCGGGTGGCGGGTGCCGATCCGCCCGCCGGCCGGCTACCCGTCGTACCGGGGGTGAGTGGCCGACCCGTCCGGGGCCGCTGACGCGGCCGGCCCGGCGGGCGTGGCGGGCGTGGCGGGTGTGGCGGGCGCTGCCGGCGTGGCCGGCCCTGCGGGCGCGGCCGGCGTGGCCGGCCCTGCGGCCGGACCCGGCGGGGCCGGGTCCGGCCAGTTCCGCAGCAGGGCGTCGATCGCGTCGATGATGCGGATCCAGGTGGCCTCGGTGTCCGGGGCGCTGTGGCTGAAACCGCCGCCCAGCTCGAGGCTGCTGTAGCCGTGCACCAGGCTGCCCAGCAGCCGGACCGCGTGCGTGCGGTCCGGCTCGGCCAGGCCGTAGCCGCGGAGCACGGCGCGGGCCAGTTCGGCGTGCTTGGGTGCGGCGCTGGTGGCCGCGGTCGCCGGGTCGAGCCGGAGCTGGGCGGCCGCGTACCGCCCGGGATGCTCGTGGGCGTAGTCGCGGTAGGCGCTGGCGAAGGCGGCCAGGGCGTCCCGACCGGCCCGCCCGGCCAGGGCGGCGCCGACCCGATCGGCGAGCTCGGCCAGGGCGAACAGGGCGATCCTGGTCCGCAGGTCTTGGGCGCCGGCCAGGTGCGAATAGAGGCTGGCCACCTTGACGTCGAACCGCCGGGCCAGCGCCGAGACGGTCACCTGGTCGAAGCCGACCTCGTCGGCCAACTCGGCGGCGGCCCTGGTGAGCCGCTCGGTGGTCAGTCCCGCGCGCGTCATGTCCCTCCCGTCGCCGGCATCACAGATTATGCGCTTGCCTAAAGACTTTAGGCAAATTACGGTCGAGTTATGGAACCCCTGACCGAGCAGCAGATCCGGGCCGCCTTCGTGAACTGCAGCAAGGGCGAGGCGCAGCGCCTGTCCGTGCCCCGTGACCTGGCCGAGCGTCCCTGGGCGGAGCTGGACTACCTGGGCTGGCGCGATCCCCGGGCCCCGGAGCGGGCGTACCTGGTGATCGAGCTGGACGGCCGGGTGCGGGCCCTCGCCCTGCGCTGCCCGACGGCCGCCACCCGGCAGGCCCGGCCGACCATGTGCGCCATGTGCCTGACCACCCCCGCGGCCGGCGTCTCGCTGATGGTGGCGGCCCGGGCCGGCAAGGCCGGCAAGCAGGGCAACTCGGTGGGCACCTACCTGTGCAGCGACCTGTCCTGCTCGCTGTACCTGCGCGGCCGGAAGGACCCGGGCCCCGGCGCCCGGCTGCCGGAGACCATCCCGCTGGCGGAGCAGATCCAGCGCACCGTCACGAACCTCGCCGGGTTCATCGGCCGGGTGACCGCGTAGCGCCGGCGGGCCGTGCCCGTTAAGAAGGGGCCCTTCCTATACCGGAAGCGATAAGAAGGGGCCCTTCCTTCGCCGGCTCAGCGGGTGAGGGTGCAGGCGGCCACCACGGCCAGCAGCGTGGTGCCGAGGGTGGCCTGCAGCAGCAGCGCCGGGCCGAGGTGCGACCACAGGGTGGGGGTACGCGGCGTGAGCAGCTGGCCGGTGGTGAGGTTGACGATCCGCTCCACCCGGGGAGCGAGTTCCGGGTCCCGCTGCCGCCGCACCGTCACCTGCACGTGATCGGCCGGCTCCAGGGCGCTCTGCGGCAGGTGGCCGTGGATTTCCAGTTCGCGGATCCGGCCCTCGGCCGTGCGCACCCGCAGCGGGGTGACGAGGAATTCGGGCCCCTTCCGCAGGTCCTTGAGCCGACGCCGGCCGCCGCCGGCGCCGGTGCCAACGCTCAGCAGGCCGGTGAGCAGGCGGCCGAGCAGCCGGGCCACCGCCGCGGTCGACAGCACCGCGAGCAGCAGGGGCTGCCGCACCCGGATCTCCCGCGGATAGCCCTCCAGCAACCGCACCACATGTCCGGTGACGGGCGGTAGGGCGCGGCTCGCGGCGGCCGGCCGCGGCTGGTCGGTCCTGGTCATGATCACCACCGAGCGTCCGGATACCTGCACGGATTGTATCTATCGACCGCCGTGAGCGGCGTGAATGACCGGTGTCATCCCGGTCCGCGGTCGCGAGGTGACATCGCTCCGGGGCCGGGTATGCGGCTGGCCGAGTGGGAGGGGGTCCATCCATGGAGCTGTCCTTTCTGCGTCCGCTCTACGCCCGGCCCGGGCCGTGGGCGTCGGTCTACCTGGACGCGTCGCGGGACACCGAGGACGCCGCGCCCGCCCTCGACCTCCGCTGGCGCGGGCTGCGTGAGGAACTCGAGCACCAGGAGGCCGACGCGGCCACGCTCACGGCCCTGGACGCGCTGGTCCGCGAGCACGAGCCGCGGACCGGCGACTACGGCCTCGCCGCCTTCGCGGCCGGCGGCAAGGTGGTGCTCACCGAGTACCTGGCGGCGCCGCCGCGCCGGGATCTGGCCGCGCACGGCCCGCTCCCGCACACGATGCCGCTGGTGGCCCAGCGTGGCGAGCAGGTGCCGTGGGTCCGGGTGGTGGCCAACCGGACGGGCGCCGACGTGGACGGCATCACCGCGGGCGAGGCGCCGCGCCGGGCCCAGGTGCGCGGCGGCAACCGCTACCCGATCCGGCGGGCCCAACCGGGCGGCTGGTCCCAGTCCCGCTACCAACGCGAGGCCATGATGTCCTGGAAGCGGAACGCCGGCGACAGCGCGGCGGCCACGGCGGATCTGGCCGAGCGGGTCGGCGCCGAGGTCGTGGTGGTGGCCGGCGATCCGCAGGCGCGCACGATGCTGGCGGCCCAGTTGCCGGCCAAGTGGCAGGACCGGGTGGTCCAGGTGGACGCGCCGGCGGCCCTGGCGGGCGCGCGGACCGAGAAGCTGGAGGACCTCACCGTGCAGGCCATCGCGGAGGCCGCCACCGACCACGCGGACACCGCGAAGGACCGGTTCGGCGTCCAGGAGCACGTCGGCGAAGGGTTGGCCGCCGTGGTCGCGGCGCTGCGCCGCAATCAGGTGGACACCATGCTGATCGTCGACGATCCCTCCTCGACCGCCCGGCTCTGGGTCGGCCCGGAGCCGACGGACATCGCCTGCGACCCGGCGGACCTGGTCACCACCGACCCGGTCCGGGTACGCGCCGACGCGGCCCTCATCCGCGCATTGGTGGGCACCAACGCCCAGGTCACGGTGCTGATCGGCGACGAGGCGCCCGAGCTGACCGACGGGGTGGGCGCCGTGCTCCGGTACGTCGACCCCGCGACTCCGGGCCGGACCGATGGCTGAGCCGGCGCGGGCGGTCGCGGACCTGATCGTCGACCGGTTGCGTGCCTGGCGGGTGCCGCGGGTCTTCGGCTATCCCGGGGAGGCGGTGGCCGCCATCGTCACGGCCATCGAACGCGCCGGCGGCGACCCCGGCTTCGTCCGGGTCCGGCACGAGGAGACCGCCGGCTTCATGGCCACCGGGCACGCCAAGTTCACCGGCGGGGTGGGGGTGTGCCTGGCCAACCACGGTCCGGGCGCGGTCCGGCTGCTTCCCGGCCTGTACGACGCCAAGCTGGACGGCCAGCCCGTGGTGGCCATCGTGGGCGAGCAGGCCCGCTCCCCGCTGGGCGGCGCCTACCAGCAGGGCATCGAGCCGACCCGGCTGTTCGCCGACGCCTGCGGCCAGTTCCTCCGGGTGGCCCGCACCGCCGAGCAGGTGCCGATCCTCATCGACCGGGCGATCCGGGTGGCCTCGGCCACCCGCAGCCCCACCTGCGTCGTGGTGCCGGACATCCTGCAACTGGCCGCCGTGCCCGACCCGTTCCCCGCCCAGGGCGGATCGTCCGCGATGGCCCCCGGCCTCCCGCCGGCCCGGGTGGTGCCGCACGGCAGCGACCTGAACGCCGCCGCGCACGTCATCGGCGCGGGCCAGCGGGTGGCGATCCTGGTCGGCCAGGGCGCCGCCGGGGCGGCGTCGGAGATCCTCGAACTCGCCGACCGGGTGGACGCCGGGGTGGCGGCCTCGCTGCTCGGCAAGCCGGTGCTGGACGAGCGGCTGCCATTCCACACGGGCGTGCTCGGGCACGCCGGTGGCGCGGCAAGCGCGCAGCTGATGGCCGGCTGCGACACGCTCGTGCTGATCGGCACCAACAACCCGTGGACGGACTTCTACCCGCTCCCGGGCGAGGCCAACGCCGTGCAGATCGACATCGACGGGCGCAAGCTCGCCACCCGGTACCCGGTGTCCGTTCCGCTGGTGGGCGACGCGGCCGAGACGCTGCGGGCGCTGCTTCCGCTGGTGCCGAACCGGCAGAACCGGCAGTGGCGGGACCTGGTCGAGGGCACGGTCGACCGGGCGCGGGAGGAGGCCATCGCCCGCACCGACGAACCGGGGGAGCCGGTGAACCCGCGGCGGGTGCTGTACGAGCTGTCCGCCCGGATGCCGGCCGACGGCTCGGTGACGGTGGACGTGGGCTCGGTGACCTACTGGTACGCCCGGCACCTGCAGTTGCCGGTCGGCGCCCGGGCCCAGGTCTGCGGCACCCTCGCGGCCGTGGGCACGGCGCTGCCGTACGCGGTGGCCGCCAAGCTCGCCGCGCCGGACCGGCCGGTGATCGCGCTGACCGGGGACGGCGCCATGCAGGTGGACGGCCTCGCCGAGCTGGTAACGATCGCCGACCGGTGGCACCAGTGGCCGGATCCCCGGCTCGTGGTGCTGGTGCTCAACAACCGGGACCGCGCCGGCCGGGAGGGCCCCGGCTGGGGTGCGGGGGACGGCCGGCGCGGGTCCGCGACGGGCGCCCTGCCGCTGCCGGACGTCCCGTACGCCGGCTGGGCCCGGCTGCTGGGCCTGCACGGGGTCCGGGTCGACCGGCCGGAGCTGGTCGGGGCGGCCTGGGACGAGGCGCTGGCGGCCGACCGGCCCACGGTGCTGGAGGCGGTGGTCGACCCGGCGGTGCGGCTGGACCCGCCGGAGCTGCCGTTCGCGCACCTGCGCGGGGCACCGGCCGGCGGAGCGGGGCCGGGCGACCGGCGCTGGCGCGACCAGCGGCTGCGGGAGCACGCCATCGAGGAGCTGAGCTGACCGGAACGCCCGTTTGAACCCGATCCGTACGGGAAGGCGCGCCGCGACGGTTCACCGGCCAGGTGACCGGTCACCGGTCAACCGGTGGAAACCGGCGCGTCGAACGAGGAGTGGGACCCGTGCGGGAGATGCAGGAGCACCGCGCCGGACCCGGATCCGGGGATCCGGCCCCGAACCGGATCGTCGCGGCCGACAGCACCGCCCGTACCCTGCTCGCGGCCTGCGCCCGGGCGCTGCGCGGCGAGGACTGCGCCGACCTCGGCCAGCATTCGGTGCTGGCCCGGTTCCGCGGCGCGCCCGAGTCCGTCCGGCGGGCCGCCATCGCCCGGGCCGGCACCCGCGCCGCCGTCCCGGCCGAGCGGGTCGGCCAGCTCGACGCCGAGGCGGTGGCCCGGTGGATGACCGACCACTACCGGCCGGGCAGCTTCCCCGGCGCCGTGCTCGGCTCGCCGCACGGCGCCGCCGCCCACCTCGCGGTCGCGCTCGGCGTGCCGTGGCTGCCGGCCGGGTTCGAGATGGCGGTGGCCTGGCCCGACGGCGCGGCCGACGACCCCGGGGCGGCGCTGCGGTACGCCCGCCCGCTGGCCACCCGGCTGCTGGCGGCCAACCCCGGAACGGCGGTACGCCAGGTGCACGACCCGGTGGGTCGGGGCGTGCTGGCCGGCGCCGCCGTCACCATGGTGGTGCGCTGGCGGCGTCTGCCGCGCGCGTACCGGCGATTTCTGACCGAGCGGCTCGCGCCCGGCGCCCCGGTGCTCACCCTGCGGGACGCCCGCACCTGGCCGGTGCTGCCCGCCGGCCCCGGGTACGGCTTCCAGGTGGGCAGCCCCGGCGGCGGGCTGGACGCGGCGGACTTCGCCCCCGACAGCGCCGCGCTCACCGAGGTGCTGCGCTGCGTGGGCGGTGACCGACGGCGCTGGGACCCGCCGCAGCCCGACGGCCCGCCGGACCAGGCCGAGCACGGCGTGGAACCGGGGCTCGAGGCGGACCTGCGGGCCTGGGCGCACGCCGCTGGCCGCCCGCTGCACCGGGTGTTGTTCCCGCGCCCGGAGGCGCTCAGCGCCGCCGTGGCCGACGTCTACCGGGCGTGGCTGCGCTCGGCCGGCAAGACCGGTGACCGGTGCGTGGTCGAGTGCGGCCGGTTGGTCGACCCGTGGCAGGTCGTCCGGTCCGGCCTGGTTCCCTACTGGTGCGAGGGGGCGACCCAGCGCTCGGTGGCCGGCGCCGAATGGTGGCTGGCCGGCAGCGAGCCGTTCAGCTCGGTGGACGTCCTGCCCGAGCCGCCCGGCCTGCATTCGCCGGCCCTGGCCGGTCTGCCCCAGTGGCTCGCGGTCGCGTCGTTCGGGCGGCGGCGGTCCGCGGTCGACCGGATCGCCGCGCGCGGGTACCCCGTCACCTCCGTGCCGACCCGGCACGCGACCGAGGTGCTGCGCGGTCAGCCGTACGACCTGCCCATTCCGCCCCCGCTGCGCATGCCGGACCTGGTGGCCGGTTTGCGGACCGGCGGCGCGGCGCACGGACTGCTCGTCGGCTGAGCGAAGCGGTGGATCGGCCGGGCGCAGCCGGCGAAACGAGCCCGAGAAAACCTCGTCTCGTGATTGAGTACCTACGAAGCGGGAACAGCACTGACCGCGACGAGCCAAGGACGCTCTGTGATTGCGTGCCGACTCCAGGCCGTCGACTTCCAGTGGAACTTTCGCTTCCGGCCCGGTCTGTGGGCGTAGTACGCCACGACCGGTTCCGCAGCCTGGGCGGGGGCCCTTCGGCGAGGGAGGCGCGGATGTTCGGACAGACCACCACACCGGCACCGACGGAACGCGGGCTGGAGGATCTCGACGCGGCGGCGCTCGCGTACGCGGCCCGGATCCAGGGCCTGCCAGCGGCGCGCCGGCAGGAGGCGCGGGACGACCTCGTCCGGTTCGCGCTGCCGTTCGCGGGCCGACTGGCCCGGCGGTACCGGGGCCGCGGGGAACCGCTCGAGGATCTCGAGCAGGTCGCGCGGCTGGGGCTGGTCAACGCCGTCGACCGGTACGACCCCGAGCGGGGGTCGTTCACCGCGTACGCGGCCATCACGATCGTCGGCGAGATCAAGCGGCACTTCCGGGACCGGACCTGGGGGGTGCACGTGCCCCGCCGGTTGCGGGACCTGATCCTCGAGGTTGGTCAGGCCACGGCCACGCTCACCAGCGAGCTGAGCCGCGCTCCCACGGTGGCCGAGCTGTCCGAGCGGCTGGAGACGCCGCAGGAGGAGATCCTCGCGGCCCTCGAGTCGGCCGCCGGCTACAGCCCGGCATCGCTCAACGCCCCGGTCGGCGGGGAGAGCTCGGCCGAATTCGGCGACCTGGTCGGCGAGTCGGACAGCGTGCTCGAATCGGTGGACGACCGGGTGACCGTGAGCGGCCTGCTCGGTCGGCTGCCCTGGCGGGAGCGCCGCATCCTGGCCATGCGCTTCTATGGCAACCAGACGCAGGCCGAGATCGCGGCCCGGTTCGGCATCTCGCAGATGCACGTGTCCCGGCTGCTGTCCCGGGCGCTCACCTGGCTGCGCCAGTCGATGCTGAACGACGCGCCGGCTCCGTGGCAGAGCGGCACCGCCGAGCCGGAACCGCCGCGACCCCGGATGGTCGTCCGCCGCGCGGGCGACCGGGTGCTGGTGGAGGTGGCCGGCGACCTGGCCACGGAGGCGGCCGAACGGCTCCGGCGGGTGCTCGGCGAGGCGATCGGCACCGGGCACCCGGCCGAGGTGGTGGTGGACCTGGCGGGCGTCACCGCCCTGCACCCGGGCGCGGCCGCCGCGCTGGTCTCGTCGCGGGACGCGGCGCTGCGGGCCGGCATCCCGGTCCGGCTCGCCCGGGCCACGCCCGCGGTCCGCGGCGTGCTGGCGACCGCCGGCCTGGCCGCCGTGGCCGGCTGACGGCGGTTAAGGAAGGGCCCCCTGTTATCGCATTTTGTATAGGAAGGGCCCCTTCCTAACAGGCTTCCCGCCGAACAGGACGCCGCCGACTCACGGCACATCGTCGGCCTCCGGGTGGTCGTCGCGTCGCGATTCGCGCTGGCTGTCCAGCGGGTCCTCGACGGGTTCCTCCGCCGCCTCGGCGAAGGCGGGTCGGCGCAGCTGCTCCGGATCGGGAACCTGCACCGGCCGGGCGCCGGACTGCGGGCGCGGGTGGTGACCGCTGGCCACGCCCGCGCCGTACGCGCCCTCGGCGCTCGGCGCCTCCGGTGGCCGGTGCTCGGCCCGCAGCTCCTCGCGCAGGTGCTGCGGGGGGCGGGTGGTCCGCATCGGCACGTCGCGGAGCAGGTCGGCCACCAGCGGGCCGTACTTGGCGTCGAAGGCGGGGCGTTCGGACCGGATCCGGGGCAGCCGGTCGAAGTTGCGCAGCGGCGGGGGACAGGTGGTGGCCCACTCGAGGCTGTTGCCGTACCCCCACGGGTCGTCCACGGTGACCTTCTGGCCGAACCGCCAGGACTTCCAGAGGTTGTAGATGAAGAACAGCGTGGAGGCGCCCAGCACGAACGAGCTGATCGTCGAGATCGTGTTGAGCGTGGTGAACTCGTCCTGCGGCTGGTAGTCGGCGTACCGGCGGGGCATGCCCCTGGCACCGAGCCAGTGCTGGACCAGGAAGGTGCCGTGGAAGCCGAGGAACATCGTCCAGAAGTGCAGCTTGCCGAGCCGGTCGTCGAGCAGTCGGCCGGTCATCTTGGGAAACCAGAAGTAGATGCCGCCGAAGGCGGCGAAGACGATGGTGCCGAACAGCACGTAGTGGAAGTGGGCCACCACGAAGTAGGTGTCGTGGACGTGGAAGTCGACCGGTGGGCTGGCCAGCAGCACGCCGGTCAGGCCGCCGAGCAGGAAGGTGGCCAGGAAGCCGATGGCGAACAGCATGGGGCTCTCGAAGGTGAGTTGGCCCTTCCACATGGTGCCGATCCAGTTGAAGAACTTCACTCCGGTGGGTACGGCGATGAGGTAGCTGAGGAAGCTGAAGAACGGCAGCAGCACCTGGCCGGTGGCGAACATGTGGTGTGCCCACACGGTCATGGACAGCACCGTGATCGCGATGGTGGCGGCGACCAGGCCCTTGTAGCCGAAGATGGGCTTGCGGGAGAATACAGGGATGATCTCGGTGATGATCCCGAAGAAGGGCAGGGCCACGATGTAGACCTCGGGGTGGCCGAAGAACCAGAACAGGTGTTGCCACAGCATCGGGCCGCCGTGGGCCGGGTCGTAGACGTGCGCGTGCAGCAGCCGGTCGGCGGCCAGGGCCAGCAGGGCGGCCGCGAGCAGCGGGAACGCGAGGATCACCAGGACCGAGGTGAGCAGGATGTTCCAGGTGAAGATCGGCATCCGGAACATGGTCATGCCGGGGGCGCGCAGGGTGAGGATCGTGGTGATGATGTTGACCGCGCCGAGGATGGTGCCCAGGCCGCTGAGCACCAGGCCGACGACCCACATGTTCGCGCCGGGCCCGGGGGTGTGGGTGACGTCGCTGAGCGGGGTGTAGGCGGTCCAGCCGAAGTCCGCCCAGCCGCCGGGGGTGAGGATGCCGCCCAGCACCAGCGAGCCGCCCAGCAGGTAGAGCCAGTAGGCGAAGGCGTTGAGCCGCGGAAAGGCCACGTCGGGAGCGCCGATCTGCAGCGGCACGATGTAGTTGGCGAAGCCGAACACCATCGGGGTGGCGAACAGCAGCAGCATGATCGTGCCGTGCATGGTGAACAGCTGGTTGTACTGCTCCGTGGAGAGGAACTGCAGCCCCGGCCGGGCCAGCTCGGCGCGCATGAGCATGGCCATGAAGCCGCCCACCACGAAAAAGGCGAACGAGGTGGCGAGATACATCAGGCCGATCAGCTTGGCGTCCGTGGTCCGCAGCAGCCGCCACAGGCTGTTGCCGCGGATGATCGGTCGGATCGGCCCGGGGTAGCCGCCGAACTGGGCCGGCGCCAGCAGCACCGGGCCCCGGTCTCGCTGCGGCTCGGTGGTCACCCGTTTCGCCATCTTCTTCACCCCGTGATCCCCGCACAACGGACGCGCCCGGCTACCCGGTGTCGAGATGCCGAAACCCGGCAGTTCGGGGTTTTCCGGTCAGCGTGGCGGCGGGGGCGGGCTGGTCGGGCGGGAGCGGGTGGTGAGGGCGCCGAGGGCGAGCATGCCGCCGCCGACCAGGGCGTGCAGCCAGTCGTCGCCGCCGTTCAGCGGCACGATGTTGGCCGGGGTGTCGGCGCCCACGGCCACGCCGAACAGCCACAGCCCGAGGTAGCAGGCGCCGCCGCCGAGCAGGAACAGCCGGCTGCCCGCCGCGGTCCGCGCCAGCACCAGCCCGAGCGCGCCGAACCCGATGTGCAGGACGTTCAGCAGCACGGAAACCTGGAAGGCGCCGAGCAGCAGCGCGCCGGACCCGTGGCCGGCCAGGCCCAGCTCGCCGAAGTCGGAGGTCACCCCGGGCAGGAAGCCGAGCGCGCCGAACGCGACGAACAGCCCGCCGATGCCGCTGGTCAACCGGCTCGGCGTGCCCCGGCGGGTCGCCGGATGTGGTCGGGCCCGCGCCCGGGACTGCGCCCTCCCGGTCACCACCCGCGCCACCTCCCCCCGTCGGCGGACGGCCAGAGCCGGATGGGGGCGCGGCGAACAGCGGCCCCGCGGCTCGGCGGATCCGGCGATGACTTCCCCGGGTGGTTGCCGGAAAACGCTCAGTTACCTCCTGGCGCCGATCACCCTCGCCAGGACGTATGCCTCACAGTTAGGTCGACGGGGTGGGACCAGCGGGGGTGAGGGCGGACTGGCGGACCCGGTCGTACAGCTCGACGTAGCCCTGTGCCATCACGGCCGGGGTGAACCGCCGGGCGGCCTCGCGCCGGCACTCCGCCTCGTCCAGCAGGTCGGCCGCGAGGACCAGATCGGCCAGGTCGTCCTCGGTTCCGGTCAGCAGGCCGGTGCGGCCGTGTTCGATCAGCTCGGGCAGGCAGCCGCGAGTGGTGGCCACCACCGGCGTACCGAGGGCGAGGGACTCGACCACGGCCGTGCCGCCGGGCTCCTCCCAGCGCAACGGGAACAGCGTGGCCCGGGCCGTGGCCACCAGGTCGTCCCGCTCCCGGCCGGCCACCGTGCCGATCCACCGGACCAGCTCGCCGTCCACGTGCGGCGCCACCTCGTCGTACCAGAACCGCACGTCCGGGTTCTGCAGGGCCTCGTTGCCGGCCGCGGCCAGGTCGGCCGGCCGATGGTACGGCCCGACCGGGCCGGCCAGGATCAGCGGGAAGCCGGCCCGCTGGGCCAGCCGGGCGCCCACGTCCTGACCCTTGCCCGGGGTGACCCGGCCCAGGATGACGCTGTGGTCGCCCTTGCGCACCGGGGCCCGCCGGTCCGCGCCGGTGGCCAGCGGGGTGGCCAGGTGGACATGGCCCACCGAATGCTCCCGCAGCCGGCGCGGCGCCCGGGCCAGCTGGCTCGCCGAGACGCCGTTGACCCGCACCCGGTCGCCGCCGTCGATGGTGCCGTACAGCTCCGGATGCTTCGCCAGATCCCAGTGCAGCGTGTGCAGCACGGGCGGCGCGTCCGGTCCCATGGCGGCGAGGGTGGCCAGCCCGACCGCCTCCAGGTGGTCGTGCACCAGGTCGATGTCGTCACGCTCGCGCAGCCGCCGCACGACGCCGTGCTGGTGCGCCTGGGCGATCCCGCTGACCTGGTTGTACGGCCGCTGCAGGTGCGCGAACTGGCCGTCGGGGAAGATCGAAACCAGCTCGTCGACGGCCAGCGCGCTGCTGTGCACGGAGGCGAGCACCACCCGTACGCCGAGCCGGCGCAGCTCGGGCACGAGGGTGGCCACCACGTTCTCGATCCCGCCGTAGCCCGGCGGCGGGACGGCGAGCCACGGCCCGGAGTTCATCAGCACGGTCAGACCCATGGTTCACCTCGGTAGAAATGCGGTTGGGACGGATGGTTCGGCCGGATCAGGTCGCGAATTCCCGCTGCCGGGCCCGCATCAGATCGCTGAGCTCGATCAGCGGCGGCCGTTCCTGCACGGACACGTCGGTCACCACCACCTCTCGGCTCAAATAGGGCCGGTCCGAGCCGGCGGCGCCGCGGCGGAACTGGGTGAGCAGGCCGGTGGGCGGCAGCGGGTCGACCACCCGGCCCTGCCGGTGCAGCCGCGACCAGGCGGTGTAGAGGATCTGCGCGGACATCCGGCCGAGCGCCTCGGTGTCCTGGTGCCGGTGCAGCCGCTCGCCCAGGTCCACCTGCGCCAGCGCGTCCAGCCCGACCAGGTCCAGCAGGTCGATCAGCATCGCCGTCTCCACGCCGTACCCGGAGACGAACGGCACCCGCTCGAGCACGGCCCGTCGGCCGGCGTACTCGCCGGCAAGCGGCTGGATGAAGCCGGCGAGCTCCGGCCAGAACAGGTTGAACAGCGGCCGGGCCATCAGCTCGGTGACCCGCCCGCCGCCGTCCTGCTCGACGCCGGTCGCGCCCACCAGCGGACGGTGGTAGAAGCCCTTGACGAAGGCCACCGACGGGTCGGTGAGCAGCGGCCCGAGCAGGCCGGTGACGAAGTGCGCGCTGAACTCCCGCAGGTCGGCGTCCACGAACGCCACCACGTCGCCGGTCGCGGCGGCCAGGCCGCTCCACAGCGCGTCTCCCTTGCCGCTGAGCCGGGGAAAGTCGCGCGTCATCCGGTCCTGGCTCACCACCCGCGCCCCGGCGGCGGTCGCGATGGCCGCAGTCTCGTCCCGGGACCGGGAGTCGACCACGATGAGCTCGTCGACCAGCGGAACCTCGTCCACCAGGCACCGGTGGATCGTGCCGACGATCTCGCCGACGGTCGCGGCCTCATCCCGGGCCGGGATGACCACGCTCACCGTGGTGTCACCTTTGGCGCGCAGGAGGCTGCGCGCCGTCCACCGCCCGGCCATGTGGGTCCGGTAACTGGACCAGGCCTCGACGGTGGGCGGGACGGTCGGTAACGGCTGCCCCACGGGCCACCCCCATGAATTGATGATTCCGAATATCTTGCCGAACCGGTATGGAATTTCCCAGCCGTCCCACCTGCTAACCGTGATCCTGACCGACGGCGACGCATGGACTGTTAACGCGAAGGGAAATGTGCGCACCTGGCACGATGCCGGACGGCCGATCGACGGAAAGAAGAAGGGCTCATCTTGTGACAAAATGTCGGATTGGACTTGTCGGGGCGGGCGGCGTCGCAGAACGCCACGCGCGGGTGCTGGGCGGCTTCCCGGACGTGGAGCTGCGCTGCGTGACCGACGTGCTGCCGGAGGCCGCGGCCCGGCTGGCCGACGCCAGCGGCGCGCGCCCGGTGCCCGACGTGGCGGCGGTGCTGGAGGCCGGAGTCGACGCGGTGTACGTCTGCGTCCCGCCGTTCGCACACGGTCCGGCCGAGGAGGCCGTCGTCGCGGCCGGCCTGCCGATGTTCGTGGAGAAGCCGGTGGCGGTGGACCTGCCGACGGCCGAGCGGATCGGTGCGCTGGTGGCGGGGCGCGACCTGCGCACCGCGGTCGGCCACCACTGGCGCTACCTGGCCGTGGTGGACCGGGCCCGCGAGCTGCTGGCCGACCGGCCCGTCCGGCTGGTGCAGGGCGCCTGGCTGGACAAGGTCCCCCCGGTTGCCTGGTGGGCCCGGCGCGACCGGTCCGGCGGCCCGGTGGTCGAGCAGGCGGCGCACGTGCTGGACCTGCTGCGGCTGCTGGCCGGCGAGGTGACCGAGGTCACCGCGTACGGCGACGGGCAGCCGCCGGCGGTGCCGTCGGCGGACATCGACTCCTCGACCGTGGCGGCGCTGCGGTTCGCCGGGGGCGCGGTCGGCACCGTGGCCTCGACCTGCGTGCTCGGCTGGAAGCAGCGGGCCGGGGTGGAGGTGATCGCCGACGGGCTGGCGCTCAGCGTGGGCGAGCAGGGGCTCGAGGTCCGGGACGCGGACGGCCAGTGGCGACTCGAGGCCGATCCGGACGCCGCCCGTACGGCGGTGGACCGGGCGTTCGTGGACGCGGTCCGCGGGATCGGCGACGACATCCGGGTCCCGTACGCCGAGGCGCTGGCCACCCACCGGCTGGCCTGCGCGGTGGCCGAGTCGGCCCGCACCGGCCGGCCGGTCCGGCCGGCCGCGCCGCCCGCCGGCGGCACGGCGGCCCCGGGCGGCCCCACGGCCGCCGGCGTCGCGGCCGGGTCCGCCGGTGCCGGTGCGGCCGGCGCCGCGGCGGCGACCGCCGGGGGTGCGCGGTGAACGACCGGGTCGTGGTGGTCACCGGGCCGGGCCGGGTGGAGGTCCGCACCGAGCCGGCAGCGCCGGTGACCGAGGGCACCTTCCGGGTGGAGACCCTCTACAGCGGCGTGTCCGCCGGCACCGAGCTGAGCTACGTGAAGGGCACCAACCCGTACGTGTCCAGCAAGTGGGACACCGACCTTGGGCTGTTCCGGCCGGGCACGCCGGACTCGCCGTATCCGGTGAACCGGCTGGGCTACATGGAGGTGGGTCGGGTGGTCGAGAGCCGGACCCCGGCGGTGGCCGAGGGCACGGTGGTGGCCATCCCGTACGGCCACCGCACCGGCTACCTGGCCGATCCGCTGGCCGACCGGTTCGTCCCGCTGCCCGAGGACATCGACCCGGTGCTCGGGATCTACCTGGCGCACATGGGGCCGATCTGCGCCAACGGGCTGCTGCACGCCGGCGCCGACCTGTACGGGGCGCAGGTGCGCGGCCTGGCCGACGGGGTGGCCGGCCGCCGGGTGGTGGTCACCGGCGCCGGCGTGGTGGGCCTGCTCACCGCGCTCTTCGCCCGGCTGCACGGCGCCACGGTGCTGGTGGTCGACCCCACCCCGGCGCGCCGGCGGGTGGCCGAGGCGATGGGCCTGGAGACCCTCGACCCGGACGCCCACGATCCGGCGGAGGTGGTGAAGCTGCGCTGGCGGCACGGCCCGGGCGACCGCGGCGCCGATGTGGTCTTCCAGTGCCGCGGCCAGGCGTCCGTCCTGCAGCTGGCGCTGCGCTCGCTGCGGCCCCAGGGCACGGTGGTGGACCTGGCGTTCTACCAGGGTGGCGCGGACGACGTGCGGCTCGGCGAGGAGTTCCACCACAACGGGCTGAGCCTGCGCTGCGCCCAGATCGGCCGGGTGCCGCGCGGGCTGGCGCACGCCTGGGACCGGGAGCGGCTCTCGGCCGAGACCGGAGTGCTGCTGCGCCGGTACGGCGACGAGATCCGCAAGCACCTGATCTCGGCCGTGGTCCCGTTCGACGAGGCGCCGGAGCTGCTCACCGGCCTGGCCGACCGGAGCCGGCACGAGCTGCAGGCCGTGCTCGCCTGCTGAGCGGGGCGGGTCGGCCGACCGGGGTGTCGGCCGACCCGGCCGCCGGCGCCGGTGCCGCGCTCATCGAACCGCCACCCGCCCACCGGGGACGGGACGGGATATGCCCGATTCGTCCCTCAGTCCGGGGGCGGGTCGAGGGGATTGAGCGGCGCGAATGGGATGCCGGCCGGCCGGGTACGCCGATCGGGTTCCCGGTCGGCTACCGTTTGCTCCCATGGGCGTCTCGCAGCGTTTGAAGAGCAGGGTCCGGCGCTTCCTCCAGAAGCCCGGCAGCACGGTCGATCTCACCCCGCTGGCCAGGCTGCTGCCGGACATCGAGGCGCGCGAGGAGGAGCTGTCCGCGCTCGACGACGCCGAGCTGACCGAGCTGGCCGGCCAGGCCGACGACTTCACCGCCATCTGCGCGATCGGCCGCGAGGCCGCGCGACGGGCCCTGGACCAGCGGCCGTACGACGTGCAGCTGCTCGGCGCCATGTCGCTGCTGGCCGGCAAGGTCGTCGAGATGGCCACCGGTGAGGGCAAGACGCTGACCGCCACCGTGGCGGCGTACGGGCACGTCCGGCTGGGCAACGGCCCGGTGCACGTGCTGACCGTCAACGACTACCTGGCCCGGCGCGACGCCGAGTGGATGGCGCCGGTCTACGCGCTGCTCGGGATCAGCGTGGGCTGGGTGAACGAGGGTTCGACGCCGGAGGAGCGGCGTGCGGCGTACGCCCGGGACGTCACGTACGTGTCGGTGAGCGAGGCCGGCTTCGACTACCTGCGCGACCAGCTCGTCACGGACATCGAGGAGCGGGTGCAGCGGCCGCTGGCCACCGCCATCGTCGACGAGGCCGACTCGATCCTCATCGACGAGGCCCGGGTGCCGATGGTGCTGGCCGGCGCGGTGCCGGGGGAGCAGGACCCGGTGCACACGGCCGCGGCGCTGGTCCGGGGGCTGACCGCCGGCACCGACTACACG
Source organism: Plantactinospora siamensis (assembly GCF_042434095.1). Taxonomy (NCBI): domain Bacteria; kingdom Bacillati; phylum Actinomycetota; class Actinomycetes; order Micromonosporales; family Micromonosporaceae; genus Plantactinospora; species Plantactinospora siamensis. Next base: position 206,328 of record NZ_JBHLUE010000019.1, on the reverse strand, counting down.
GTGGCCGAGGACGGCCGCAGCGCGGCCTTCACCAGCCGGGGCCTGGCCCGGCTGGAGGCCAAGCTGGGCGGGCTCGACCTGTACGCCGAGGACAACTTCGAGCAGATCTCGGCGCTGAATGTAGCGCTGCACGCGCACGCCCTGCTGCACCGGGACGTCGACTACATCGTCCGGAACGGCGCGGTCGAGCTGATCGACGAGATGCGGGGCCGGGTGGCCCAGCGGCGGCGCTGGCCGGACGGACTGCAGGCGGCCGTCGAGGCCAAGGAGGGGCTGGACGCCACGGCCGAGGGCGAGGTGCTGGGCACGATCGCCGTGCAGGCGTTCGTGGCGCTGTACCCCACCGTCTGCGGGATGACCGCCACGGCCGTGCTGGTCGGCGACCAGCTGCGGGAGTTCTTCGGGCTAGAGGTGGCGGTGATCCCGCCGAACACCCCGTGCATACGGGTGGACAACCCGGACCGGATCTACGCCACCCGGGCCGAGAAGGAGGACGCGCTGGTCGACGAGATCCGGCGCTGCCACTCCGCGGGCCGGCCGGTGCTGGTCGGCACCCTCGACGTCAAGGAGTCGGAGGGGCTGGCCGCCGCGCTGGCCGCCGCCGACGTGCCGTGCGTGGTGCTGAACGCCAAGAACGACGCGGAGGAGGCGTCGATCATCGCCGAGGCCGGCACGTACGGCGCGGTGACGGTCTCCACCCAGATGGCCGGCCGGGGCGTGGACATCCGGCTGGGCGGCAGCGAGCAGGCCGACCGGGACCGGGTGGCCGAGCTGGGCGGCCTGTACGTGATGGGCAGCGGCCGGCACGACAGCCGGCGGGTCGACGACCAGCTCCGCGGCCGGGCCGGCCGGCAGGGCGACCCCGGCGAGTCCGTCTTCTTCGTGAGCCTGGAGGACGACCTCGTGGTCCGGCACGCGGCCGACGCGATCCCGCCGTCGCCCCGGATGAACGCCGACGGCCTGGTCACCGACGACCAGGTGGAGTACGCCGTGGAGCACGCCCAGCGGGTGGCCGAGGGCGTCAACCATGAGATCCACCGGAACACCTGGCGGTACAGCGTGGTGATCGAGCAGCAGCGCAAGGCGCTCGCCGAGCGGCGGGAGCGGCTGCTCACCTCCGAGGTGGCCGCGCTGATGCTGCTGGAGCGGCTGCCGGAGAAGACCAAGGAGATGGACGAGGACATCCTCTCCCGGGCCTCCCGGTCGATCGCGCTCTACCACCTGGACCGGCTCTGGGCCGAGCACCTGGCCGAGCTGTCCGAGGTCCGCGAGGGGGTGCACCTGCGCGCGCTGGGCCGGCTCGACCCGCTGGACGAGTTCCACCGGGCGGCCGTGCCCGCCTTCAACGAGCTGATGCCGGAGATCGAGCGGCGCACCGTGCAGACCTTCTCCGAGACCGAGTTCGGCGACGAGTGGGAGCCGGATGCCGCCAACATCATGCGGCCCACCGCCACCTGGACCTACCTCGTGCACGACAACCCGTTCGGCTCGGAGCTCGACCGGCTCATCGCCTCGATCGGCCGCCGGCTGCGCTCGGGGGGCCGCTGAATCCGGCAGCCCCTTAGCGCATCCGCGGCCGCCGCGGGCCGTTTTTTGCCCGGTTTTGACCCCCGTCGGCTGGGGTAGTAGCCGGGGTCCGAGATCCGGGGGGAGAGACCACCATGACGAAGCCGACCGTACGAGTTGGGCGCGCCGCGTCGGACGCGGCGGCGATGGGCCGGGTCGCGGAGCGGTGAGGCTGCACACCTCGGCGCCCGGCGACACGCTGGGCGTCCTGGAGACGGCTGCCCTGCTGCGTGAGCTGACGGCCGGGCTGATCTCCGCCGGTGACTTCGACGAGGCCCTCGCCCAGCTGGTCCGCACGTGCCGGGACGCCGTGCCGGGGGTGGCCTGGTCAAGCGTGACAATCCTGCAGGCCGGCGAGCCGGCCTCGGTGGCCGCCTCCGACGAGCCCGTACGCACGCTCGACGACGTGCAGTACGGCGATGACGGGCCGGCGATGACCGCCATCCGGGAGCGCGAGCTGGTGCTGGTGCCGGACCTGCGCGCGTCGGGGCGGTGGCCGCGGTGGACCGACCGGGCCCGGGGGCTCGGGGTGCAGGGCGTGATCTCCGCCCCGGTGGACATCGACGACCAGGTGATCGGGTCGCTCAACCTGTACGCCCGGCTGCCGGGGGCGCTCACCGACCGGCACCCGCTCACCGCCATGCTGCTGGCCGAACACGCCGGCCTGCTGCTGGCGGCCGTACGGGACCGGGTGCGGGCCGGACGTGGCGAGGAGCCGGTGGCCTCCGGTGACGAGGAGGTGGTCGGCCAGGCGGTCGGAGTGATCATGACTCAGCGCGGCTGCCCGGCCGGGGAGGCCCGGGAGGTGCTCCAGGCCGCGGCCCGGGCCCTGTCCATCCCGATGGCCGAGGTGGCGCGCCGGCTGGTGGACTCCGTGAGCCGCCGGCGCGGAGGCTGAGCAGGGTTCTCGTTTTGCCCCTGAAACGCCCGGGTAGGACCTCCACTGGACATCGGTGGACACAATCCTGGGGAGGGGCTGCCACATGGAGAACCACATGCGGGTGCACGGACAGTCTGTCCAACCCATGCTCGTCACGTTCCCGCTCGGGCTCTTCGCCTGCGCCACCCTGTTCGACCTGGCGGACCTGCTCGGCGGGCCCGACCTGATGGGTCAGGTGGGCTACTGGACCACGGTGGCCGGCCTGGTGGCGGCGGCCCTCACGGTGGTTGCCGGGATGGTGGAGCTGTGGGATGCGCCCGTGGACGGTGGCCGGCGGGCGGCGCTGCTCGGCAACGCGCCCAACGTGGCGTCGGCGCTCCTTTTCGTGCTGGTCTGCCTGGCCCGGGCCGGTGCCGGCGAGCGGCACCCGCCGTCCGGCGCGCTGTTGGTGCTCGAACTCGCGGCGCTGACCATCGCCGGGTGCGGCGCCGTGCACGCCGGTCGCCGGGCCCAGCGGACCGAGCGGGAGCGGCGGCGCGCCGAGGCGATCGGCTTCGACGGCCTCGCGGACGGTCCGGCCGGCTTCCTGGCCGGCGAGTCGGCCGCCGCCGGCTGACCGGTCGCCGCGCCCGCTGCCCGGTCGCCGCGCCGGCTGCCCGGTCGCCGCGCCGGCTGCCCGGTCGCCGCGCCGGCTGCCCGGTCGCCGCGCCGGCTGCCCGGTCGCCGCGCCGGCTGACGGGTGGTCGCGCCGGCTGACCGGTCGCCGCGCAGCGGTCGGCGCACGCCCGCCGTCGCCGCCCCGCCGACCCGGGGACCGGTGGGGCTAGGACTCGTCGCCGGCCAGCAGGGCGGTCATCTCCGGCAGGTCGAAGAAGGCGGCCGTTGCCCGGGCGGACGGGTTGCCATGGTCGGGATCGGCCCCGGCCGCCAGCAGCGCGGCGACCGCGGGCGCACAGGACCGGAAGGCCGCGGCCGCCAGCGCCGTCTGTCCCCGGTCGTTGGTGCGGGACGGATCGGCGCCGCGGGCGAGCAGCGCGCCCACCGTCTCCGGGTGGGCGTGGTACGCGGCCAGGATGAGCAGCGTGTCGCCCTTGGCGTTGGTGAGGTTGACCGGCAGCCCGGCGTCCACGCACTCGGTGAGTTCGGCGGTGTCGCCGGCCCGGGCGAGGTCGAACATGCGGTGCACGAAGGCCAGTTCGTCGTCATCGAGTTCGTCGCTCACCCGCACAGCCTTTCGTCGCTCACGCGCACAGCCTACGGGCGCTCCCGGTCGGACCGTTCCGGTACGCCCGCCCGGCGACGCCGCGGTCACTTTCCGCTGCCGAATCTCGGATAGTGGAATTACCCACTAAGCCGATAGGAAAAGCAGCATACTGAGCGACATGAGCCTTGAACAGCGTCTGTTCCCCGGCCGGATGGACCCGGGTCTCCTCGACATCGCCCGCCGCTACGCGACCGCCGAATGGCCGTTCCCGGTGCGCTTCGATCCGGCGCAGCGGTGGTACGCCCGGCTGGCCGCGGCCGAGGACCACGAGGCCTGGCTGCTCAGCTGGTTGCCGGGCCAGCAGACGGATCTGCACGACCACGGCGGCTGCGCCGGCGCCTTCACGGTGGTCTCCGGCAGCCTCGTCGAGGAGACGCCGGCCGGCGGGCGGTTGCGCCCCGCGGTACTGGCTGCCGGGTCAGGCCGGTCGTTCGGCCCCCGACACGTGCACCGGGTGGGCAACCGGGGCGCCGAGCCGGCGGTGAGTGTGCACGTGTACCGCCCGGCGTTGCGGCGGATGACCCGGTACACGTTGGACGGTGCGCGACTGCGGCGGGTCGAGGTGGCCGAGGCGGGGGTGGCGTGGTGATCGGCGAACTGGCCGGCGCCGTGGGGACCCGCCCGGCGCCGTCCGGCTCCCGCGGCATCGACGCCATCCTGGCGGACGCCCGGGCCCGGCTGGTCCGGCTCGACCCCGAGGCGGCCCACCTGGCGTACCGCGGCGGCGCCGTGCTGGTGGACATCCGGCCCGCGGCGCAGCGCGCCGCGACCGGCGCGGTGCCCGGCGCCCTGGTGGTGGAACGGAACGTGCTGGAGTGGCGGTTCGATCCGCGATGTAGCGCCCGACTGCCGATCGCCCGCTACGACCTGTCGGTGGTGGTGCTGTGCCAGGAGGGCTTCACCTCCTCGCTCGCCGCGGCCGCGCTGCAGGATCTGGGCGTGTACCGGGCCACCGACGTGGCCGGCGGCTTCGCCGCCTGGCGCGCGGCCGGGCTGCCGGCCTTCGGCCCGTCCGACGTGTACGCCCAGCACTCGCCCCGGCCGGCGGTCCAGCACCGGGCCGGGCCCGCCCCGGTCCACTGACCCCGTCACGACCGGCCGCCACCCCACCGGCACCACCCGGGAGACGCCAGTGTCCATCGCCGCCATTCCACCGCATCCCTTCTTCACCAGGGACCTCGTCCCGCCGCACCGCCGGCCGGGTGTCGACAGCGTCGCCCCGGCCGGCGGGTCGCCCCGGCTGCGCCTGACCGTGGACCTCGCCGTACCGCCTGGTCCGCTGACGCCGGCCACCGCCCGGCTGCTGGAACTGGTGGCCGAGCTGGCCGGCGCCGGCGCGTCCGTCCGGACCGGCACACCGGACCCGCCGCCTGCGCCCGCCGGTCCCGTGGACGTCGGCATACCGCCCGCCGGTCCCGTGGACGCCGGCCTGCCGGGCGCGGGGCCCGTGGGCGTCGGCGTGCCGCCCGCCGGTCCCGTGGACGTCGGCCCGCCGCCCACCGGTCCCGTGGACGCCGGACTGCCGGGCGCCGGGCCCGTCGCTGCCGCTCCGGTCGAGCCGTGGCCCGGGAGCGTCGTCCCGGGACCGAGGGGCGAGTCCGACGGCAGGGCCGTGGCGCCGTCGGTCGGCCTGTGGCTGCGGAAGCCGTCCCGGGAGGTGTGGCTCGCCGGTCGGCGGCTGTCCCTCACCCGGCTCGAATACGACCTGCTGGCGTTCCTCGCCCAGCGCCCCCGCCGGGTCTTCACCAGGGCGCAGTTGCTCACCCTGGTCTGGGGGTACGAGCCGGCGCGCACCCGGACCGTCGACGTGCACGTCCGGCGGCTGCGGGCCAAGTTCGACGGCATTCCGGTGGTGACCACCGTGAACCGGGTCGGCTACCGGTTGGCCGCGGAGCTGGACGTGCGGATCGAGGCCGAGGACGCGTACCAGGGGTAGGGGTGTCGACACGGGGGATAGCACTGCGTCTATCATCTGCCGTGGCACTCAGAGCAAGCGTTCCGTTCCGGTCCGTTTGTCGATTGTCACATTCATGCAACGCCGCAGCCCCTTGACCCTCCCCGAGGCGGCCGGAAGCATCGGTCGTGCGGCGCCCCGGGGCCGTGGGAAACGCCCGGACCAGCCAAGGAGGACCATGTCGGTCAGCCCCGCCTCGTCGCGTACCGGATGGCATCCGTCCCAGCACCCGGGGCCGGGTCGGCCGCCGGGAGCGCAGCGGCGTCCCGCCGGCGCGCCCGGCATGCCAGCCCTCACGGTGACGCTGTCCATCCCGCTGGCCGGCGAGGAGGCGCTCACGGCGCCGGCCCGGCGGCTGCTCGAGGCGGCCCGTGAGCTGGTCGAACGGGGCGAAGCAACGGTCAACACCGGTCCGGTCGGGGTGGACCGGCGGGCCGAGCCGGCCGTGCTGCGCCCGCAGTCGCCGCCGCCGGCCCCGCCCACGCCACCGACGCTGCACATCCTCGCGGCCTCGCGGTCGGCCCTGCTGGGCGCCGAGCGGCTGCCGCTGACCCGGCTGGAGTTCGACCTGCTGATGCACCTGGTCGCCCATCCGCGCCGGGTGTTCACCCGGTTGCAGTTGCTGAACGCCGTGTGGGGTTACGAGCACGCCGGGGTGCGCACGGTGGACGTGCACATCCGCCGGCTGCGCGGCAAGGTCGGCACCGAGGTGCCGCTGGTGACCACGGTGTACGGGGTGGGCTACCGGCTCGCCGACGATGCCCGGGTGGTGATCGACCGCGCCGGCTGACCGGGCACCATGGACGGGTGAGATTCCGTCCGATCGCGCCCGACCTGCTGGTGGCCGAGGTGGCCGAGCTGATCGCCACCGCACGGCCCGCAGACCGGCTGCGGGTGGCCCTGGACGGGGCGCCCGCGGCCGCGCCCGACCGGCTGGCCGACGCGCTGATCGACCCGCTCCGGGTACGCGGCCGGCCGGCCGTGCACCTGCGCTCGGCCGACTTCCTGCGCCCGGCCTCGCTCCGCTTCGAGCAGGGCCGGACCAACCCCGACTCGTTCTATCTCGGCTGGTTGGACGAGACGGGGCTGCGCCGGGAGGTGCTGGAGCCGGCCGGGCCGGCGGGCAACGGACGGATCCTGCCGACCCTGTGGAACGCCGAGCGCGACCGGGCCAGCCGGGCCGACTACCTCGGTCTGCCGGACCGCGCCGTGGTCCTGGTGAGCGGCCCGTTCCTGCTCGGCGGCCCGCTGCCGTTCGACCTGTCCGTGCATCTCGCGCTCTCCCCGGCCGCGTTGCGCCGGCAGGCCGCCGAGGCGGACCGGTGGACGCTGCCGGCGTACGAGCGGTACGCCGAGGAGGTGGATCCGGTGGGGCTCGCCGACCTCGCCGTCCGGGTGGACGATCCGCGGCATCCGGCCCTCGTGCTGCCGCCGGAATGAGCCGGCCGGGTGGCCGTTTGACCGCGCCGGGACAGGGGTACTCGCCCCGCTCAACGGCGGAGCCCCGCCCGAGGGTGGAGGTCGCCCACGGCGGCGCCCCGCCCCACGGCGGAGCACAGGCGGAGCGGTCCGGCCCCCGGGCGGGCGTTCCGGTAGCAGAGAGGTAGGCGGCGCATGCTCGTCCACGACAAGGCCGTAACCATCGAGCGGGTCGACGTCGACGCGGCGCACCCGGAACGTTCCGCGGCGGACATCGAGCAGATCCGGACGTCGCTGCAGGGCCGGTACGACGAGTTGACCGCGGAGTACGACGAGGCCGTCCTGCAGAACGAGGTGCTCCGGCTGGTCGAGGTGGGCGACACCGCCGGGGACGACCAGGCCGACCACGGGACCAAGACCGCCGAGCGGGACACCGCGCAGTCGCTGCTGCGCGGCATCCTCGACCGGCGTGCCCAGTTCGAGCACGCGCTGGCCCGGCTGGCCGAGGGCACGTACGGGTTCTGCGAGGGTTGCTCGGCGCCGATCCCGGTGGAGCGGCTGGAGATCTTCCCGTCCGCCACCAGCTGCGTGGCCTGCAAGCAGACCCGGGAGCGCCGCGCCGCCTGAGCGTCCGGTCCGGTCCGCGCCGCCGCCCCGCCGGCGGCCGGTGCGGGTACGGTGAGTCGGGTCGGGACACGGGCGGAAGGGCGGGTGTGCGGCGGATGGGCCGGATCAGCGTCGGCACCGCCTCCTGGACCGATCCCACCCTGCTGGAGTCGGGCTGGTACCCGTCCGACGTGGACACCGCGGAGAAGCGCCTGGCCTACTACGCCGAGCGGTTCCCGCTGGTGGAGGTCGACGCCACCTACTATTCCCCGCCGGCCGAGCGGACCGCCGAGCTGTGGGCGGCGCGCACACCGCCGGGGTTCACCTTCAACATCAAGGCGTTCAGCCTGCTCACCGGCCACCCCACCCGGGTGAACGCGCTCTACAAGGACCTCCGGCCCGACACCGACAAGAAGAACGTCTACCCGGACGACCTGCCGCCGCAGGCGTACGAGGATGTCTGGTCCCGGTTCCTCACCGCGCTCGACCCGCTGGTGTCGGCCGGGAAGCTCGGCGCGGTGCTGTTCCAGTTTCCGCCCTGGTTCACCATCCGCAAGGACAACAAGCAGTACCTGCTGGAGATTCAGCGCCGGTGCGCGCCGCTGACCCCGGTGGTCGAGTTCCGGCACGCGTCCTGGTTCGACGGCGACAACGCCGACGAGACGCTGATGTTCCTGCGCAAGCACGAGTTGCCGTACGTCTGCGTGGACATGCCGCAGGGGCACCGGTCCTCGGTGCCGCCGGTGCTGGCCGCCACCGCGGACCTGGCGGTGGTCCGGTTCCACGGGCACAGCACCAAGTGGACCAGCCGGGACATCCACGAGAAGTTCGGCTACCGCTACTCCGACGCCGAGCTGCGCGAGTGGGCGCCGCGGCTGCGCGAGCTGGCCGGCGAGGCGGAGCGGACGCAGGTGCTGATGAACAATTGTTACCGGGACTACGCCCAGGACAACGCGGCCACCCTGGCCGCGTTGCTGGAGGACGCCTGAATACCGGGTCGCCGCCGGACCATCCGGGCGCCTGACCACCGGGTCGCCGGAACACCGGCCGAATACCGGGCGGCGGGCCGGGTAACCGCCGGCGTGGGCAGGTCACGCATCGCCGAGCACGGCTTCCTGGCCGACGGCCGGACGGGCGCGCTGGTCGACCGGGACGGCGCGGTGAACTGGTGGTGCCCCGGCCGGTTCGACGCGCCGTCGGTGTTCGCCGCGCTGCTCGACGAGGACGCCGGAGGCCAGTGGTCGATCCGGCCCCGCGCGGCGTACACCACCGAGCGGGCGTACCTGCCGGATTCGCTGGTGTTGCGCACCGTCTTCGTCACCGCCGCCGGCTCGGTGGCGCTGGTCGACGCGCTGGAGTTGGAGCCCGGCGCCCGGGGACACGAGCTCGGCCGGCGGTCACCGGACCGGTTGCTGCGCTCGGTGCAGGGCCTCACCGGCCGGGTCGAACTGGAGCTGGTCTACCGCCCGCGCTTCCAGTACGGGCTGGTGCTGGGCAACCTGCTGAACACCGACGCGGGCCTGGTCGCCACCGCCGGACCGGCCACCCTCACCCTGTCCGGCGCGGTGCCGCTGACCATCAGCGGGTCGGACGCCGTCGCCCGGTTCGCGGTGGCGGCCGGCGAGCGGCGGGACTTCTCGCTCAGCCACACGGCCACGTACCACGATCCGCCCCCGACCGGGGTCGACGTGCCGGCCGCGCTTGCCGCCACCGAGCGGGGCTGGCGCTCCTGGGCGGCGCTGCACGACTATGACGGGCGGTATCCCGAGCTGGTCCGGCGCAACGCGCTGTTCGTGCAGGGCCTCACCTACCAGCCCAGCGGCGCGGTGGTGGCGGCGCTCACCACGTCGCTGCCGGAGGCGCCGGGCGGCGACCGCAACTACGACTACCGGTTCGCCTGGCTGCGGGACTTCTCGCTGACCCTGCGAGCGCTGTGGGTGGCCGCCTGCCCCGACGAGGCCACCCGGCTGTTTCGCTGGGTGGCCGGCACGATGGGCCGGACGGAGGGACGCCCGGTGCCGATCATGTGCGGCGTGGAGGGCGAGCGGGACGTCACCGAACGGACCGTCGAGGGCCTCCGGGGGTACGCGGACAGCCGCCCGGTGCGGGTCGGCAACGACGCCTGGCGGCAGCGGCAGTCCGACGTACCGGGGGAGGTGCTGGACGCGGCCTGGCTGTTGCGCGACTACCTGGAGCCGATGCCGGACGACGTCCGGGAACTGCTGCGCGACCTCGCGGACCGGTCCGCCGAGCGGTGGCGGCGACCCGACGCCGGGATGTGGGAGGCCCGGGACACCGAACGGCACTACCTGTCCTCGAAGGTGCTCTGCTGGGTGGCCCTGGACCGGGCCGTCGGCTTCGGCGACCGGCTGGGCACGCCGGCGGATCTCGACCGGTGGCGGGCGGCCCGCGACGAGATCCGGGACACCGTCCTGCGGGAGGGCTGGAACGCCGAGGTGGGCGCGTACACCGGGGCCTTCGGATCGTCCGAGCTGGACGCCTCGGTGCTGGTCATGCCGTGCGTCGGGTTCCTGCCCGCGAGCGATCCGCGGATGTGGGCCACCATCGAGGTGATCAACCAGCGGCTGTCCCGTGGTGGCCTCATCCGGCGCTGGGACACCGACCCGGCCGGCTTCTTCCTCTGCTCGTTCTGGATGGTGCAGTGCCTGGCCTACGCGGGCGCGGCCGAGCGGGCCAGGGCGCTGTTCGAGAGCGTGGTAGCCCGGGCCAACGACCTCGGCCTGCTGGCCGAGCAGCTCGACCCGGCCAGCGGCGAGCAGCTGGGCAACTTCCCGCAGGCGTTCTCCCAGATCGGGGTGATCGCCGCGGCGTGGGCGCTGACCGAGCCCGTGCCGCTGGCCGGCCCCGGCGGGCCGGTCGCGGCCACCGCGGCGCCGGACCGGGCCGCCCGCCCAGCCCGGCCGGCCGTGGCGCCGGCGGCGGGGGACTCACCCGGATCGGGGGAGGCGGGTTCATCCGGTCCGCCGGCACGGTGGACCGGCGGGCAGGAGAGCCGAGAGGGGAACGCCGTGAGCAACAAGCCGGAGTCGACGTTCGACGCGTCCATCGACAAGACCAACCTGCTGCTCAAGGAGATCGAGCAGGCGTACGGCTGGCCCAAGGAACGCCGCAACCAGTCGTACGCGGCCCTGCGGACCGTGCTGCACCTGCTCCGCGACCGCCTGCCGGTCCAGGAGAGCGCGCACTTCGCGGCGCAGCTGCCGACCCTGGTGCGCGGCGTCTACTTCGAGGGCTGGGACCCGACGGTGGTGCCGGTGAAGCTCAACCGGGACGAGTTCCTGTACGAGGTCCGGCAGAACTTCCCGTACGACGTGGCGGGCGGCGCCGAGGGTGTGGTCCGGACGGTGCTGGGCGCGCTGCGCCGGCACATTCCGCAGGGGGAGTGGGACGATGTGCGGGCCACCGTGCCCAACGACCTCGCGGCCGTGGTGCCGTGACCCCGCGCCGGCGCGGGCCGGGGCCCTGACCCGCGCCGGCGGTCGGCGCGCGCCGGCGTCACCCCGCCGGGACGGGCGGGTGGGCGCGCAGCGCCGCGGCGAACCATTCGAACGCCGGGCTGGCCGGCGGGAACGTCGGCCGGCCGTTCAGCAGGCCCATCAGCTGCCAGTACCGCTCCACCCGGCGGTCGGTGAAGACGGCGACCCGGTCGGCGAGCCGGGCCCGGTCGGCCGCCGGCAGCGCGGGGTCGATGATCCGGTGCAGCACCGCGGCCGCCGGCGGCGAACCGGGATCGACGCCCGCGGCGGCGGCCGGGCCGGCCTCGGCCAGCACCAGGTCGGGCCGGTGCCCCTCATCGGTGACGACCTGCCAGGTGTTCATCGCCCGGTCCCCGTCCGCCGGCTGCGCCGACCCGGCCAGCACCATGGCCCGGACCCGGTCGGCGAAGTCGCGGTCGGACACCAGCTCGGCCAGTTCGAGCCAGGCCGCCACCTGGTCCGGCGCCGGGTCGTCCGGCAGGTCCAGCTGGCGCATCGCGCCCGCCAGCCCGGCGCCGGGCGCCGCCGGGTCGATCCCGGCGAAGGCCCGGTCGACAAACTCGTCGATCATGCGCTGCCGCTCCTCGGCGGACATCCGTGCCAGCTCGTTCATCAGTCGCAGTCCCTCCGGGTGCTCGGCCCGCCCGGCCACCGACCGCAGGATGGCCCGGCGAAGCCGGAGGGTGCGGATCTGGGTGTCCAGGGCGGCTATCTGGGCGTGCACGACGTCGCCCACGGTGGCCTGCCGGTCCAGCAGCCGCCGGATGGTCCCCAGGTCCAGCCCGAGGTCGCGCAGCGTCCGGACCAGGTCGAGCCGGGCCACGGCGGCGGCGTCGTACCGGCGGTATCCGGCGGCCGATCGACCGGTCGGGGGCACCAGCCCGGCGTCGGACCAGAACCGGATGGCACGGACCGTCAGCCCGGTCCGGCGGGCCAGCTGGCCGATGGAGAGCAGCGGTTCGTCCACCCCGACAGCATCGACCCTGACGCCGCTGGAGACTCAACCCCGGGGGTGGGGCGGCTCCGCGGGGGCGCGGCTGGGCGTCCGGCCGACGGTCAGCCCGCGCCGCCGGGCCGCGCGGGCGAAGGCCACCGCGTCGATCACGGCCGCGCCGCCCGGGTCGTTGTTGAAGTAGACGTACGCGGGCTCGCCGGCGCCGAACCGCTCGGCGATCCGGTCCACCCAGCTGGCCAGCGCGGTCCGCCCGTACCGTGGCCAGGGTCGGGCGCGGCCCTCGTGCAGCCGCAGGTAGCACCAGTCGGCGGTCCGCCACAGCGGGGTGACCGGCCGGCCGCACCGGTCCGCCCAGCACAGCGCTGCGGCGTGGTCGGCGAGCACCGCGCGGACCTCGTCGGTCCACCAGCTGGCGTGCCGGGGCTCCACCGCGACCCGCACGCCGGGCGGGAAGCGCGACAGCGTCGCGTCCAGCGCGGCCACGTCGGCCCGCAGGGTGGGCGGCAGCTGGAGCAGCACCGGCCCGAGCCGGTCCCCGAGCGCGGTGGCCCGGTCCAGGAATCTGGCGACCGGCTCGGCGGGGTCGCGCAGCCGCTTGATGTGGGTCAGGTAGCGGCTCATCTTCACCGCCACGCAGAAGTCGTCCGGCGTGCGGGCCCGCCATCGGGCGAAGGTCTCCCGCTCGGGCAGCCGGTAGAACGCATTGTTGACCTCGACGGTGCCGAAGGCCGCGGCGTAGTGCTCCAGCCACTCCCGCTGGGCCAGGCCGGCCGGGTAGAGCCGGCCGCGCCAGTCGCGGTACTGCCACCCGGACGTGCCGATGAACATCATCGCCGCCAGTATTCCGCACGACGCCGCCCGCCGCCCGCGGCCGCCGCGCGGGTCAGCTCGCGCCCTGGGTGACGGGTCTGTGCAGGGCGGCGGGGGAGAGCCGCACCAGCGGGGTGAACAGGCCGGCGAGCGCCACCACCAGGCAGCCACCGCCGGCCAGCAGCAGGACGGCGGAGCTGCCGTACGCGGCCGTGGCGGAGGTGAGGGCCGCCGCGCCCAGCGGGGCCAGCGCGTAGTGCACGGTCCAGAAGGCCGAGGTCACCCGGCCGAGCAGGTGCTCCGGGGTGACCTGCTGGCGGAGCGACATCGAGCAGATCCCGGCCACCCCGATGCCGAAGGTGTAGACCGCCACCATGACGGCGGCGCTGACCAGGTGGCCGGCCAGCCCGGCCGCGGCCACCGCGAGCCCGGCCAGCGCCTGCGCGGCCACCCAGCACACGCCGAAGCCGAACCGGCGCCGCGCCGGCGCGGCCACCAGCGCCGCCACCACCGTGCCCACGGCGGCCACCGCGATCACCGTGCCCACGATGTGGTCCGGCTGCCCGAGGTCGTGCTTGAGCCGGTAGATGAACACGTCGGTGAGGCCGAGCATGAGGAACAGGGACAGCGACAGCAGCACGGTGAGCGCCCGCAGCGCCGGGTGCCGCCACAGGAACAGCACCCCGGCCAGCAGGTCGCGGCCGACGGCGGGGCGGACCACCGCCGCGGCCGGTGGGGCGTCCACCGCCGGTTGCCGCCCGGCGGCCGGCGCGCCAGCCCGGACCTCGGGCCGGCGGCGACCCAGCCGGACCAGCAGGAGGCCGGCGGCCGACAGCCCGAACGTCACCGCGTCGATGCCGACGGCGACCGCCGGGCCGAACAGGCCGCAGACGATGCCGGCCAGCATCGGGCCGGCCACGCTGGCCACCGCGTACGTGGCCGACAGCCGGCCGTTCGCCTCGGTGATCACGTCGATGTCCACCAGCTCGGCCACGGCCGTGACGTAGCCGACCCGGAAGACCATCCCGAGCGCGCCACCCAGGGGCACGACGAGATAGAGCAGCCAGACCTGCGGCGCGCCGGCCAGCCACAGCACCGGAATGCTCGCGAAGGCCAGCGCGCGCAGCGCGTCGCAGAAGATCATCAACCGGCGCCGGTTCAGCCGGTCCACCAGCACCCCGGCGAAGACGCCGGTCAGCACCGAGGCGGCGCCGGCCAGGCCGGTGAGCAGCCCCATCTGGGTCACCGAACCGGTGGCGTGCAGCACCAGCAGTGGAATGGCGACGTACGAGAAGGAGTCGCCCGCCACCGAGAGGGTCTGCAGCAACCAGAAGAGGACGAAGTCCCGGTTGCGCCACAGCGACGCCGTGGCTACCCCGTTGACCCCCATGCCCGCCGAGGATAGCGAGCGAAGCCCATCGCTCGCAGTCCCCGAACGGTCGCTGACCGCATCCGGACTGAGTGACTACTCGGTGAACAGCTTGGCGGCCGTGATGATGGTCTGCACCACGCCGTAGCCGAGCAGCACGACCACGAGCAGCCAGGAGATCCAGAGCCGGGCGGAGCCGGCCGCCGTGCTCGGGCCGTGTTCGGGCGTACCGGTGTGCTCGCTCATCGGGCCGCGCTCCTCTCGGTGGCGGTGGGGTCGGTCGGGCCGGCGGATCCCGCCGGATCGGCGGGGCCGGCGGGGCGGGACTCGCCGGCGGCGCCGGCCGGGCTGGCGTCGCCGGCGGCGGCCGGGCCGCTGGCGTCGGCCCGGCCGGCCGGCTCGTGGTAGCGCTCCGGCACCGGCCGGATCAGCAGGTTGGCCACCAGGCCGACCAGCAGCACGCCCACCATGGTGAACAGCGCCGGCCGGTACGCGCTGGCGGTCAGCGTCCCCGGCTTGCCCTGGGCGTCCAGGAAGCCGTTGACGATCAGCGGGCCGGCCACCCCGGCCGCGGACCAGGCGGTCAGCAGCCGCCCGTGAATGGCGCCCACCTGGAACGTGCCGAACAGGTCCCGCAGGTATGCCGGCGCGGTGGCGAAGCCGCCGCCGTAGAAGGACAGGATCACGCAGGCCAGCAGCACGAAGACCCAGGTGGCGGTGTTGCCGACCAGCGCCAGCAGCAGGTAGAGCACGGTGCCGACGCCGAGATAGACCAGATAGATGGGCTTGCGGCCGATCAGGTCCGACGTGGTCGACCAGGCGAACCGGCCGGCCATGTTGAACAGCGAGAGCAGACCCACGAAGCCGCCGGCCGCGGCGGCCGCCACCACGGAGGTGCCGTTTTCCCGGAAGAAGTCCTGGATCATCGGGCTGGCCTGCTCGAGGATGCCGATGCCGGCGGTCACGTTGCAGAACAGCACGACCCACAGCAGCCAGAACGACCGGGTCCGCAGCGCGTTGGCGGCCGAGACGTTGGCGGTGGTGACCAGCGGCTTCGCGGCCACCCTCGCCGGATCGAAGCCGGCCGGCCGCCAGTCCGGCGCCGGCACCCGGATGTTGGCCACGCCGAACATCATGATGACGAAGTAGCCGATCCCGAGGGTGACGAACAACCAGACCAGGGCGGAGCCGGAGGCCACCGACGAGGCGTTGGACGGCTGGTAGTTCGGGTCGTACGCCGAGAGCAGCTGCCGAGACAGCGGGCTGGCCACCATGGCGCCGCCGCCGAAGCCCATGATGGCCAGTCCGGTGGCCAGGCCGGGGCGGTCCGGGAACCACTTGATCAGCGTGCTGACCGGCGAGATGTAGCCGATGCCCAGGCCGATGCCGCCGAGCACCCCGTACCCCAGATAGATCAGCCAGAGCTGCTTGGTGGCGATGCCGAGGGCGCCGACGAGGAATCCCGCGGCCCAGAAGCACGCGGACACGAACATGGCCTTCCGCGGGCCGTTCGCCTCGACCCAGGTTCCGCCGATGGCGGCGGAGAGGCCGAGCATGACGATGGCGATGCTGAAGATGACCCCGATGGCGGTCTGGCTCGCGTCCAGGTGGGCGATCAGGGAGTTCTTGTAGACGCTCGTGGCATAGACCTGCCCGATGCACAGGTGCACCGCCAGGGCGGCGGGGGGGATGAGCCACCGGTTGTAACCGGGCGGTGCGACGGTGTGCTCGCGGTCGAGCGCGGACAGCAGGGGCATGGTGGTGCACCTCTTCCGGCGAGGTCGGGGGGTACGGGCGCCGGCGGCGGTCTGGCGTTGATCTCGCTCCGCCGGAAGCTACCCGCCGGCGCCTCGCGGCCTACCGCGGCCGGACCCCACAGCGCTGGGCGGTCGACCGGGTGAGCCGAACGGCGCGGCACGGTCGTTCGCCGGTTCGGCCGGGGATCGGGGGCATGGTTAGACATGATCGACCGCGGGTACCAGCGCAGGCACGCCCGGCGTGGCGTACCGCCGGCCGCCCTCGGGCGGTTGGACCGGACAGATCCACCCGAGCCGCCTCGCGGCGGAGAAGAAGGAGACGTCGATGCGACTGAACGATGACGACATCCGGAGCACCAGCGGCGGCGGTTCCGAGGGCCCGGCCGACGGCGGGGCCAACCCGGCCGGTCGGGACGGCGGCGCCGACGGCGGCGCGGAGGGTCCCGCGGACGGCGGCGCGACCCCGGGCCAGCGGGACGGTGGCGCCGACGGCGGCGCCGAGGGTCCCGCGGACGGCGGCGCGACCCCGGGCCAGCAGGACGGTGGCGCCGACGGCGGCGCCGAGGGCCCGGCCGACGGCGGCGCGAACCCGGGTGGGCAGGACGGCGGCGCCGACGGCGCGGCCCGGTGACGATCGGACCTCCGGTCAGCTTTACCGAGACGCCGGGCGGCCATGGCCGCCCGGCGTTCGGCGACCCTGCCAGCGCGGCGGCGCTCGCCCGGTGCGTGGCCAAGGACCCGGCCGCGTTCGTGACCGAGCACTGGGGCCGCGCCCCGCTGCTGTCCCGGGCCGCCGAGCTGGGTAATCCGGCCGGCTTCACCGACCTGCTGTCCCCGGCCGACGCCGACGAGCTGCTCAGCCGTCGTGGCCTGCGGACGCCGTTCCTGCGGGTGGCCAAGGACGGCGAGCTGCTGCCGGCCGCCCGGTACACCGGCGGCGGCGGTTCCGGGGCCGAGATCACCGACCAGGTGCTCGACGAGCGGGTGCTGGCCCTGTACGCCGACGGCGCCACGCTGGTGCTGCAGGGGCTGCACCGGCTCTGGCCGCCGCTGGTCGACCTGGCCCGGGAGCTGGGCCTCGCGCTCGGCCATCCGTTGCAGGTCAACGCGTACCTCACTCCGGCCGGGAGCCAGGGCTTCGCCACGCACTACGACACCCACGACGTCTTCGTGCTCCAGGTGGACGGCCGCAAGCACTGGCGGATCCACCCGCCCGTGCTGCCCGAGCCGCTGGAGCGGCAGGCCTGGGGCGGCCGCGCCGACGAGGTGTCGGCGGTGGCCAGCGGGCCACCCGCGCTGGACGTGGTGCTCGCGCCGGGCGACGCTCTCTATCTGCCGCGCGGCTGGCTGCACAGCGCGCAGGCGCAGGAGACCAGCTCACTGCACCTGACCGTGGGGATCCGGGCGCTCACCCGGTACGCCCTGGTCGAGGAGCTGCTGGGGCTGGCCGCCGAGGACCCCCGGCTGCGCGCCACCCTCCCGTTCGGCCTCGACCTGACCGACCCGGACCAGCTGGCACCGGAGCTCGCCGAGACCATCGCGGCGCTGCGGGACTGGCTGCCCGGCGCCGATCCGGCCGCGCTGGCCGACCGGCTCCGCCGGCGGTCCTGGCCGGCCGCCCGGCCCGCGCCGATCCGCCCGCTGGCCCAGGCCGCGGCGGCCGACCGGATCGACGCCGACACCCGGGTGGCGCCGCGCCGCGGCCTGCCCTGGCGGCTGTCGCCCGGCGCGCCCGGGCGGATCACGCTGCGGGTGCCGGACCGGACGCTGGATCTGCCCGAGGGCTGCGAGCCGGCGCTCCGGGCGGTGCTGTCCGGCGCGGTGGACCGGGTGGGCGACCTGCCCGGCCTGGACGAGGACGCCGACCGGGTGGTGCTGGCCCGGCGGCTGCTCCGGGAGGCCGTGCTCGTCCCCGCCGACTGAGCGGATCCGTCAGCGCAGCAGCGCGACCAGCACCCCGGTGGTCAGCAGGCCGGCGACCACCACCACGGTGATGGGCCGCGGGCCGAGCACGGCGTGCCGGCGGTCGGCGAGCCGGCGCGCCGGGACCAGCCCGACGACCGGGCCCAGCAGCGTCACCACCAGCGCCACCACCGGCAGTCCCACCCGCAGGTCACCGCCGTACCGGGCGCCGGCCAGCCGGACCAGCGCGCCGAGACCGGCCGCCAGGGCCGCGCCGAGCACCCCGAACAGCACCAGGACCGGGTTGACCGACGCCGGCAGCTCCGCCGGGCGCGCCGCCCGGGTGAGCAGCGCCCGCGCCGCCTCCAGCGGCCGTACCGGATCCTCGGGCGCGTCCGCCGCCGGCGCCGGCGGAGCGCCGAGCCGGCCGGCCGGTACGCCGAGCCGGCCGGGCAGCGCCTGCCAGAGCGCGTCCACCTCGGCGTCCACCCGTTCGGCCGCCTCCTTCGCCGCACCGAACCGGTCCTCCGCGCGCCGTACGGCGTCCTGCGCGTTGGCCACCGCCCGGTCGGCGGCCTCCCGCTGCCCGGCATACCAGGACTGCGCCTCGGCCCGCTGCGCGGCCACCCGGGCGGACAGCGCGGCGAGCTGGCCGAGCAGGTCGGCGTAGCCGCGGTCGACCGGTTCGACCTGGCTGCGCGGGGTCCGCACCCCGGGCTCACCGCCCATGTTCTCCGCCTCCGCGAGCGCGTTCAGGGTTCCAGCCGGTACGGGATGATGATCTGGCCGGTGCGGTGCACCGACCGGTCGAAGAACAGGCCCCGCCAGGGGCGGGGATACCAGTCCGGGCCGCCGGTGCCGGGATAGAGCGAGGAGGTCAGCTCGGCGCCCTGCACGTCGAGGGCCACCCAGGCGCCGATCTGGTCGGTGCGCGCGGCCGGGCCGCCCAGGTCGGCGCGCATCCGGGCCACCCCCCGCCACCAGGCCAGCACGTGGGTCCGGCGCTCCGGACCGTCGTGCATGATCCGGCGCAGGTGCTCCAGCCCGGTCCGCCCGCCGATCCGCGCGCCGAGCGGGCCGGCGGCGGCGTCCACCGCGTACAGCAGCAGGTAGTGCGGCTCCGCGGGCCCGCCGGCCAGCCCCTCGGCCGTCTCGGCCACCAGCTCGGGCACGGACTCCTCGTCGTACCAGGCGGCGTCGGCGCCGAGCGTGCCGAACAGCGCCCGCGCCGCCGGGTCGGCGTCCGGGTCGAGACAGGCCACCGAGTACCGCGCGGCGCCCGGCCGGTGCTGCCGGTGCAGCGACCGGCCGGCCGCGTCCAGCACCGCGCACGCCTCGTCCACTCCGGTGCCCAGCACCGCGAGGTTGCGGCCGGGCGCCCGGGGCAGCCGCAGCGCGGCCGAGCGGGCCTGCACGTCGATGATCTCCCCGAGCAGCGCCACCGGCGCGCGGCCACCGCGCGGCGGCTCCGGCGCCGCCGGGCCGTCCGGCCGGGGCGTGCCGGGGGCCGAGGCCCAGGCCGGCCGGCCCGGGCCCGGCGCCCGGGGCGGGGTCGCCGCCAGCGCCTGGAAGTCCGGCGCGTCGGCGAGCCGCGGCACCGCGTCGCCGTCGAACAGCCGGGCCGGCGCGGCGTCGGCCGGACGCATCCGCCACAGCCGGTGCTGCAGCTCGCTCCAGGTGCCCCAGTCGCTGGCGGCCGGGATCCGGGCGACCTGGTTGCCCTCGGCCATCCCGGACTCGGCGTTCACCACGGCGTGGTGCCGGCGCAGCGACTGGGCCGCGTCGTTGCGCTCGTCCAGGATGCGCAGCGCCTTCGGCATGGCGATCCGCAGGGTGAACTGGGCCACCAGGGCGGGTCGGCCCCACAGCGCCTCGATGCCGCGTACGTCCTGCGAGGCGAGCACCAGGTGGATGCCCTGGGAGCGGCCGCGGCGGGCCAGATCCTCCAGCAGGTCGGCGGCCTCCCGGGCCAGCGCGTCCCGGCCGGCCAGCAGCATCTGGAACTCGTCCACCACGGCCACGATCCGCGGCCAGCGCCCGGCCGGATCGACCGCCCGCAGCTCGGCCAGCTTGGTGACCTCGTGCCGCTTGGCCGCCTCGGCCCGGCGGCGCAGCTCCTCGGTGAGGAACCGCAGCAGGGCCAGCCCGAACTCGCGGTCGGTGTTGACGTTGATGCCCACCAGGCGCAGGTGCGGCAGCCAGCTGGGATCGCGGCGGCCCTGCGCGAACCGGGCGAACGACACGCCCTCCTTGAAGTCGAGCAGATAGAACTCCAGCTCGGCGGGGGAGTAGCGGGCCGCGAGCGAGCCGATCCAGGCGAAGATGAGGTTGGTCTTGCCGGTGCCCGACGGGCCGCCGATGAGCGCGTGCGGCGGGTAGTCGCCCAAAGTGAGGGTGACCGGCCGGCCCTGCGGACCGTCGCCGATCGGGGCCGTGAGGCCGGCCGCGGAGCTCTCCCGCCACATCTTGTCCGGCGGCGGCAGCAGGTCGGCGAAGGGCGTGGGCGCGGGTCCGGCGCTGACCCGCTCGGCCAGCCGCCGGCAGGTGTCGGTGAGCAGGGCCGGCGGCGGTCCCGGGTCGAGGACCACCGGCAGCGCCGGCACGGCGGCCAGCCGGGCCCGATCGCCGGTCACCCGGATCCGGGTGACGGCCGCCGACTCCGCCAGCTCCAGGTCGCGGACCACCAGGTGTACGCCGCAGGCCGCCCCGGTACGGGCGATCCGGTCCAGCTGCGCCCGCTCGTGCCGACCCGGCTCGTCGCCGCCGAGCAGCACCGCCACCCGCCACGGCTCCGGGCGGCGGGCGGTGGCGGCGGCCATCTCGCGCACCGAGGCGTACTCGCCGGCCAGCACCTTCTCGTTGATCCGCCGGATGTGGTCGACCAGCTCGTCCAGCAGCCCGCCCAGGCCGCCCGGCCCCACGAAGGTGAGCAGGCCGGCGGTGGCGAGCGGGGCGAACCCGGCCAGCCCGCCGCCGAGGTGCTCCGGGTCGTACCCGACGATCCGGACCGCGCCCGGCGCGGCCCGGCCGAGCGCGCGCAGCAGCAGCGCGGCGACCACCGCGTCCCCGCCGGCCGCGTCGTCGGCGGTGAGCTGGACGTGCCCGGCGTCCAGCAGCGGGACCAGGGCCGGCACGCCGGGACCGAGCGGGATGCGGCCGATCCGGGCCGGTCCCGGCGACTCGCCGCGGACCGCCGGTGTGGGCCGCCAGCCCTCCCACGGCGCCGCGGCCGCGCCCGGGGCCTCGGCCTCGGCCGCCGCGGCGGCCCGGTCGGCCAGCGCGGCCAGCCGGGCCGCGTGCCGGCGGTCGACCTCGGCGAGCCGCTCGTCCCGCTGCGCGCCGGCGCTCGCCGGGATGCGCTCGGCGGCCTGCCGGGTCCGGGCCAGCCGGTCCCGGCGGGTCCGCAGGTCCTCCCGGGCCGCGGCCAGCTCGGCGTGCGCCGCGCCGAGCGCGTGCGCGAGCTGCTCGCGAACCCGGTCGACGAGCTGGGTCCGCACGTCAGCCATGGGTCTCCCGGGTGGAACCGACGGCCGGCCGGGCGTCCCGGCCGACCCGCTGCATGAGCAGCCCGGCCAGCACCCCGGCCGCCACGGCCGGGTCCGCCGGGTTGGACCGTTCGTCGGTACGCCGGGGCGGCGGCATCCGGCAGACCCGGCTCAGCAGGGTGTCGAGGACCGTCGGCGGCAGCCCCGGCAGCATCGCCCGGACGCCGCCGCCGACCTCGCGGCGCAGCCGGGGCAGGTCCTCCGGCCGGGGTGGATGGCCGAGCAGGTCGGTCGCCAGGCCGCGGAGCAGCGGCGGCGCCACGGCCGCCAGCCCGAGCCCGACGTCGGCCTCCACCTGGCCCAGCTCGCGCCGCAGCCCGGCCCGGTCGCCGGCCCGGACGCCGGCGGAGACCCGGCGCAGCAGCTCGGCCGGATCGGTGACCCGCCGGCCGGGTTCGACGGGTGGCGGCTGCGGGCCCTCCGTGAGTTCGGCCACCCGCGCCGGCCACCAGCGGCGCAGGCCGGTGTCCGCAGGCCCCCGCCGGGCGGCCTCGCCGCGCTCCGGCTCGGGCTCGCGGTCCGGGCGGGCCGCGGGTTCGCGCCGCTGCGCCGGCGGCGGCGGTGGCCGGCCACCGTCGGCGGCCAGGCCGATGGCGGCCAGGTATGCGGTGAGCTGCTCCTGCGCCACCAGCAGCGCCCGGTTCGCGGCCTCGATGTGTTCGGTGGCCGCGGTCAGCTCCGGCACGCCCATCGGGTCCCGCGACTCCTGCCGCACCCAGCGCAGCCGGTCCGCGGCCCGGCCCAGCCGGTCCAGCGCCTGCGCCAGGTGGCCCAGCGGCAGCTCCTCGGCGGCCGCCCGGACCCGCGCCCCCAGATCCTCCACGATGGACATGGGCGCTACAGGCTCGCGACGTACAACTGGGCCTGCTCGACGGCGGTGAGCGTGGCGGCCAGGCAGTCCTGCAGCTCCTGGCTGGCCTGGGTGAGCGACGCCTGCGCCGCCGTCACGGTGTCGTGCCCGCTGCCCTCCAGCGCGCCGGCCAGGGTCTGCTGCGCCTCCGCCAGTTTCTCGCCCGCGGCCTGCACCGCGGCCTGCCCGTCGCCGATCTGCGCCAGGGCCGCGTCGATGGCCGACTTGAGCTCGGCGACGCTCGCCACGCTGCAACCTCCTGGGGGCGGGGAGGGCCCGAGAGCCCGCCGCGGGGATCCCGAGCGGAGATCCACGGGACAGGCCCTACAGTAGAGGCTAGACACTTTTGCCAGGACGCGACCCCCGCGGCGTGTTACTACCACGGTGTCCGATCTCGACCGCCTCGTCAATACGGGCAGTTCCCGAGGTGGCACGCACAGTGATCGAGTTTTTCGTCCGATTCGTCACTTCTGGCGGCCGGTAGCGCCGTCCCGGATGGTGCGCTCAGTCCAGCCAGCGCGGGCCGCGTACCTCCGCGCCCAGCTCGGTGACCCGGCGCCGCAGCTCCCGGTCGGCCGTGACCACCACCCGCCGGCGGCCCGGCTCGGCCCGGACCAGCTCGACCACCGCGTCGTCGCCGGAGCCGGCCGCGGCCACCACCCCCACCAGGTCCCCGTCCGGCACGCCCCGGGCGGCCCCCTCCACCACCAGCACCACCCGCACCGGGGGTGGCAGGTCCGGCCGGCCCGCCCCGGCAACCCGCTCGAGCCGGTCCCGCAGCCGGACGGCCGCGCCGGCGCGGTCCCGCCACCAGCCGTCCGGGCGGGACCCCATCACGTTGGCCGCGTCCACCACCAGCAGCGGCGCCGCGGGGTCGGCCGGGGTCTGCATGGGTCCCAGCCTGCCACGCGCGCACGTTTGTCGCCGGGACCCCCGGGTAGGCGGCGATGACCGGCCACTCACCCTCAGGGACAGGGGAACCGAGATGACGCAGGGATTCGGGAACTTCGACTCCGACCCGTGGGACGAGTTCCTGGCCCGCTACTTCGGGCGGGGGGAGGGGCGCCGCTCGCACCGCGTGGACATCACCCGGCTGATGACGGCGGACGCCCGTGAGCTGCTCGCCGACGCCGCCCGCCGGGCCGCGCAGCGGCGCAGCAACGACCTGGACACCGACCACCTGCTGTGGGCGGCCCTGCAACGGGAGCCGCTGCGCCAGCTGCTGGAGCGCGCCGGCGGGGACCCGAACAACCTGCTCAACGCGCTGGGCGGGAGCGGCGACGGCGCGCCCGGCGGCGAGGTGCCGCCGAACCTGTCGCTGACCCCGGCGGCCAAGCGGGCGCTGCTCGACGCGCACCAGCTGTCCCGGGCCATGGGCGCCTCCTACATCGGGCCGGAGCACATCCTCATGGCCCTGCCGCTGAACCCCGAGTCGCCCGCCGGGCGGATGCTGGCCTCCAGCCGGGTCCAGCCGCAGTCGTTGCAGGCCGCCAGCGCCGAGCGCGGGGCCGCCGCTCCCGCCCGGCCGGATCGCGGCACACCCACCCTGGACCAGTACGGGCAGGACCTCACCGATCTGGCCCGGGCCGACCAGATCGACCCGGTGATCGGTCGGAGCGACGAGATCGAGCAGGCCGTCGAGATCCTCTCCCGGCGTACCAAGAACAACCCGGTGCTGATCGGCGAGGCCGGCGTGGGCAAGACGGCCATCGTGGAGGGACTGGCCGAGCGGATCTGCGACGGCGACGTGCCGCAGACCCTGGCCGGCAAGCGGGTCATCCAGCTGGACCTGGCCGGCCTGGTGGCCGGCACCCGCTACCGCGGCGACTTCGAGGAGCGGCTCAAGAAGGTCATCGACGAGATCCGGGCCAACCGCGACCAGCTCATCATCTTCCTCGACGAGATCCACACGCTGGTCGGCGCCGGCGGCGCGGGCAGCGAGGGCGGGATGGACGCGAGCAACATGCTCAAGCCGGCGCTGGCCCGGGGCGACCTGCGGGTGATCGGCGCCACCACCCTGGACGAGTACCGGCGCAGCATCGAGAAGGACGCCGCGCTGGCCCGGCGGTTCCAGCCGGTGTTCGTGCCCGAGCCCAGCCTCGACGACACGGTGCAGATCCTGCGCGGGCTGCGCGACCGGTACGAGGCCCACCACCAGGTCCGGTTCACCGACGAGGCGCTGGTCGCGGCGGCCGAGCTGTCCGACCGGTACATCACCGACCGGTTCCTGCCGGACAAGGCCATCGACCTGATCGACCAGGCCGGCGCGCGGGTACGGCTGCGCACCCGCACCCCCGACGGCGACGTGCGGGACCTCGAGCATCAGCTGGAGGAGGTCGCCCGGGACAAGGAGCAGGCGGTCGCCGACGAGCAGTACGAGAAGGCGTCGCAGCTGCGTGACCGGGTGCAGCAGCTGCAGTCGCAACTGGATCGGGCGCGCGGGAACGGCGACGACGACCGGGTGCCGCACGTGGGCCCCAAGGAGATCGCCGAGGTGGTCTCGCGGGCCACCGGGATCCCGGTCAACCAGCTGACCGAGGAGGAGCGCAGCCGGCTCATGCGGCTGGAGGGCCACCTGCACGAGCGGGTGGTCGGCCAGGACGACGCCGTGCAGGCGGTCGCCGAGGCGGTGCGCCGGTCCCGGGCCGGGCTGGCCGACCCGGACCGGCCGATGGGCAGCTTCCTGTTCCTCGGCCCGACCGGGGTGGGCAAGACGGAGCTGGCTCGGGCCCTGGCCTCGGCGCTGTTCGGCGACGACGACCGGATGATCCGGCTGGACATGAGCGAGTTCCAGGAGAAGCACACCGTGAGCCGGCTGGTGGGCGCCCCGCCCGGGTACGTCGGCTACGAGGAGGCCGGGCAGCTGACCGAGCAGGTGCGCCGCCGGCCGTACTCGGTGGTGCTGCTGGACGAGGTGGAGAAGGCCCACCCGGACGTGTTCAACGTGTTGCTGCAGGTCCTCGACGACGGCCGGCTCACCGACAGCCAGGGCCGGACGGTGAACTTCCGGAACACCGTACTGATCATGACGAGCAACCTGGGCTCTGAGCTGATCATGGGTACCCAACGCAGCGTGGGCTTCGCCGCCGGCGGGAACGGCGGGGGCGAGGCCGAGAACGACGAGCTGCGGGACCGGCTGATGCGCCGGCTGCAGGAGCAGTTCCGGCCGGAGTTCCTCAACCGGATCGACGAGGTGATCATCTTCCGTCGGTTGGAGGAGGGCCAGATCCGGCAGATCACCTCGCTCATGCTCAGCGAGACCGAGCGGCGGCTGCACGCCCAGAACGTCGAGGTGGAGTTCACCGAGGCGGCGCTGGACTGGCTGGCCGAGCACGGCTACCAGCCCGAGTTCGGGGCCCGGCCGCTACGCCGCACCATTCAGCGCGAGGTGGACAACCGGCTCTCCGGGATGCTGCTGGACGGCAGCCTCTTGCCGGGGCATCGGGTCCGGGTCGACGCCCGGGACGGCCGGTTGAAGTTCGACGTGATCACCCACGCGGGGCGGCAACCGGCCGCCGGCGCCGCGGTGGGCCGGTGACGCCGCGATGACCGAGCCGGAGGAGGACCGGGAAAAGACGCCGAAGACCGACGCGATCCTCTTCTCGCCCACCGCCAACCCCCGCCGGGTCCGCTGCCCCGGGGACCACGAGGGGCCCTGTCGGCACGAGGAGGACGCCGGCTCCGAGGGGGCGGGGGATGACGAGCGCCCGACGAAGGAGGCTTCCTGATGGCCCGTGACCAGCGGATCGAACCCGGCGTCGAGGAGCTGTGGACCGAGTTCCACGACTGCGTGAACGTCACCTCCGACCAGCTGCGGACCTGGCTGCTGACGCAGGGCTCCGGCGAGGCGGCGTTCGGCGCCGATCCGAGCATGGACCTGCCCGAGCCCGGACGCTCGATCCTGGCCATCAAGGGGAAGCGGAAGGTGGACCTGACCGGCGAGGACATCGCGACCATGCGGGACACGGTCGCGGAGGTCCGCCGGCTGCTGGCGGCGCGCACGGCCACGGGCGTGACCGACGAGGACTGGCGGCACTCGCTGCTCGACCTCGGCCACGACCCGCTCGCCGACCGCTGACCCGCCGGCACCGGGGCCCCCGGCGCGGGGGTGGGCTCAGGGGGATTCGATGCTGGGGGCGGTGAGGCCGGCCGCGTCGGCGGCGTCCAGTCGCTGGGCCCGCAGCTCCTCCTCCCGGGCGATGAGGGTGGCGTACTCGGCCAGTTCGGCCGGCCCGGGCACCTCCGGGACGCGGCGCAGGAACGCCTCCACGTCGCGGGACGCGGCCGTGTGCGCGGCGGCGGCCCGCCGGGCCGTCTCCAGGTCGTCGCGGTCCGGCCCGTTTGCTCGATTCGAATCCGTCATGCTCGCGTCTGTACCCCGCGGCGTCCGTTTCGCACCTGGCTCGGTGCGACCCGGTGGGTCAGCGGGTCCGCGACCGCGGCACCAGGTCCTCGACGTAGGTGCGGCGGCGGGTGACCGCGTCCAGCACCTTGTCCAGCACGCCCACCGCCGGGTCCACCACCCGGTTCCACGGCGGCGTGGCCGGCGTCGACGGGCGCGGCCGGGTCGGCGCGGCCTCGGCCGCGATCTCCACCCGGTTGCCCAACCGGATCAGCTCGGCATCGCTGGCCAGCGCGCGCAGCGGCGGGAACAGCTCGGTGGCCGCCGCCACCGCGTGCCGGCGCAGCAGCCCGGCCACCGCCCGGCACCGCCGGTCGTACGCGTCGTCCCGGGGGTCGGCGGCGGTGAGCTCCTTCAGCGACGCCAGCAGGCTGATATCGGCGGCGACCTCCCGGTCGGCCAGCTCCGCGCCGTGGGGCAGCGCCAGCCGGACGGTGGGGTAGAGGTACTGCTCCTCGGCCGACAGGTGCCGCACCACGGTGGCGGTGAGCACCTCGGCCACCTGCCGCCGCCGGTCCGGCGCCGTGCCGCCGTCGACCAGCTCCGCGCACAGCCCGTCGATCCGGTGGTGCTCGGCGGCCAGCAGGTCGACCATGTTGCGCCCGCCGGGCCGATAGTCGTCGGCCGGCCCGCCGGGATCCGGGGGCAGCGGTGGCAGGGGAACGGCGCTCATCGGGCCCTCCGTCTCCGCGTGGTGTGCCAGCGGCGATACCCGGCCGCGGGCGCGGCGAAACCGGGGCTGGTATGAAGGGGCATGACCAGTGCCCCGGAAGCCCCCGCCCCGGCCGTCGACGCCGAGGTCGTCGACCTGTGCCGCGACCTGCTGCGGATCGACACCACGAACACCGGCGACAACGACACCTGCGCCGGCGAGCGGTTGGCGGCCGAGTACGTGGCCGGCAAGCTGGCCGAGGTGGGCGTCGACAGCCGCATCCACGAGTCGGCCCCGGGGCGGGCCAGCGTGCTGGCCCGGATCCCGGGCACCGACCCGTCCCGCGGCGCGCTGCTGGTGCACGGGCACCTCGACGTCGTACCCGCCGATCCGGCCGAGTGGTCGGTGCATCCCTTCTCCGGTGAGCTGCGCGACGGCTACCTGTGGGGGCGCGGCGCCATCGACATGAAGGACTTCGACGCCATGGCGCTCGCGGTGGTCCGGCACTGGCAGCGCACCGGCGTGCGCCCCGAGCGGGACATCGTGCTGGCGTTCACCGCGGACGAGGAGGCGGGCAGCGACTACGGCGCGCACTTCCTGGTCGACCGGCACGCCGACGAGCTGGAGGGCTGCACCGAGGCCATCGGCGAGGTGGGCGGGTTCTCCTACACGGTCAGCGACGACCTGCGGCTCTATCTCATCGAGACGGCCGAGAAGGGCATCAACTGGCTGCGGCTGCACGCCAAGGGGCGCCCCGGGCACGGCTCGTTCGTGCACGACGACAACGCGGTGACCGCGCTGGCCGAGGCGGTGGCCCGGATCGGCCGGCACCGCTTCCCGACCGTGGTGACCCCGACCGTGCGGGCCTTCCTCGAGCAGGTGTCCGAGGCGCTCGGGGTGGAGCTGGACCCGGACGACCCGGAGACCGCCATCGCCAAGCTGGGGCCGATCGCCACGATCATCGGGGCCACGATCCGCAACACGGCCAACCCCACCCGGCTGGCCGCCGGCTACAAGGACAACGTCATCCCGGGCCGGGCCACCGCCACGATCGACTGCCGCAGCCTGCCCGGGCAGTCCGAGCTGATCGTCGAGCAGCTGCGCGAGCTGATCGGCCCGGACATCGAGATGGAACACATCCAGCGGCAGGACGCCATCGAGACGACCTTCGACGGCGCGCTGGTGGACGCGATGGCCGCGGCGCTGCGGGCCGAGGACGCGGGCGCGCGGCCCGTGCCCTACATGCTCTCCGGGGGTACGGACGCCAAGGCGTGGCACCGGCTGGGCATCCGGTGCTTCGGGTTCTCCCCGCTGCGGCTGCCCGCCGATCTGAACTTCTCCGCGTTGTTCCACGGCATTGACGAGCGGGTACCGGTGGACGGACTACAGTTCGGCGTGCGGGTGCTGGACCGCTTCCTGCGCGCCAGCTGATCCCCGACCCGCCGTCCACGTACCTCCGGAAGGGACACCCACCACCATGACCGACCAGCACGCCGACCTGGATGCCGCTCTCGAGCGGGTCATCGAGGCCGCGCGGGCCCACCTGGCCGCCGTCAAGACCGCCGAGGGGCGGGTCGACGACGACGATGTCTGGCAGGCGTACGTGGCGCTCAACAATGCCTCCTACGAGTACGACGAGCGGCTGCTCGACGCGTACGGGGAGGTGACGCCCTGGGACGTCGACTCGATCGACCCGGACGAGGCGGACGAACGGTTCGGGGTGGGCCTCGGCGGCGCCGACGGCGCCGAGGAGGCCGATCCGCACCCGCGGGTGCTGTCGGTGCGCCAGCGCCGGGACTTCCGGGTGCCCAGCGTGGCCGCGCTGATCCGGGTGGCCGAGGCCGCCCGCCGGGCCGGGATGCCGGACGGGGAGGACGCCGAGCCGGTCGAGGCGGTCGGCGAGGCGGTGCTGGAGCTGCTGCAGGCCGGCGACGGCTCGCTCGCCGCGCTGGACATCCCCGAGCTGGACCCGCTGGACGGCTTGGTGATGGTCAGCGAGGTGGCGGCCCCGCTGGACCTGGAGGCGTTCGAGGATGACGACAGCGCCGGGCCGTTCCGGCCGGCGGACTCAGACCAGCTGGTGGGCCGGCTCGACGAGCACCCGTTCCTGCCCGACTCCGAGGACCAGCCGGCGCGCTGACGCGTGAGCCGTCGCGAGGCCGCCGGGGCCAGGAGCGCTCCGGGTTGCCGAGCTGCGATTGCCGTCGGCGGCGCCCGCCGCCCACGACGGTTCTCCGCCGGGCCCGGCCACGTCGGGATCGATCCTGACTGCCCAGAGTGGGCGGGCCCGGCGGAAAACCGGACCGCCGGCCGGTCCGGGCGCCGCCTCAGTACGACAGGCCGGGCTGCGGGGCGTTGACGACCCGGCGGCGGAGCATGATCTGCCGGGTGCCGTCGCGGTAGAGGCGCACCCGGGCCAGCTCCCAGCCCGAGAACTCCGCCTGGATGGCCAGCTGCGCCGTCGCGGTAACCCGGTCGACGTTCGGTGGTAACCGCAGCGGCGCGTATTCGTAGTCCATGCGTTCCATCCTGCCCAGCCGGTCCGGCCGGCACCAGTCCCCGGCCGCGGCGGGCCGCCCGAATCCGGCCAGCGGTGGCCGGGATCACGGCCGGCCGCGCCGGCGTTGGCCCGGGACTCACGGTCGGCCGCGTCCGTGTTGGCCCGGGATCACGGTCGGCCGCGTCCGTGTTGGCCCGGGATCACGGCCGGCCACGCCCGGGTTAGCCCGGACTCGCCGCGCCGGCCGGTCCGCGACGACCCGGGTCCGGGGTGGTCGGGATCAGCGCCGGGCGTGGGCCAGGGCCTCGTCGACGGCGGCCGGGATGTCCAGGACCGGGAAGATGACGTGCCGGATCACCCGGTCCGGGCCGGTGACCAGGACGGCACGCTTGAGCCGCGGCTGCTGCCCGATCCGGACGACCGGCAGCCGCAGGGCGGCCGCGAGCCGCAGGTCGGCGTCGGAGAGCAGCGGGAACGGCACCTGTTCGGCCGCGGCGAAGGCCGCCTGCTCATCCGGCCGCTGGGTGCTCACCCCGCGGACGGCCACGCCGGCCGCGGTGAACTCGGGCCAGCGGTCCCGGAACAGCCGGTTCTCCAGGGTGCATCCCGCCGTGCCGGGAATGTCCGACCAGCCGGCCGGCAGCGGGGTCGGCCGCCCGGTGGCCGGGTACGTGAACAGCACGGTGGCCCGGGCGGCCCCGTCGACGGGATCACCCGGGCGGCCGTCGGTGCCGGTGAGCAGCGCCTCCGGCGGGATCCGGGCGCCGGGCAGGGCGTGCATCCGGACGGCCTCCGGGCCCGCCGGGGCGGCGGACGCGGTCAGCTCGCCGTCGCCGAGGAGCCACCGGTCGGCCCAGTCCTGCATGGCGACCAGCACCGGCAGGAACGCCACCCCCCGGTCGGTCAGCCGGTATTCGTGCCGCACCGGACGGTCGGAGTACGGGTGCCGGCCGAGCATCCCGTGCGCCACCAGATGGCCCAGCCGCTCGGTGAGCACCTTGCGGGAGATGGACAGCTCGGTGGCCAGTTCGTCGAACCGGTGCCGGCCCCGGGCCACCTCGCGCAGCACCAGCAGGTTCCACCAGTCGCCGGCGACCGCGGCGGCCTGGGCCACCCCGCACACCTCGTCCACCACGCGTTCCCGGCCGGCCACCCTCGCATCCTCCCCGATCGCCCTGGACAATCACCGGGCGCATCAGTAGGTTCCCAATAGGAACCCACCTGGGAAAGGATACCGCCGGTGCCGACGAGCCTGTCAAAGCCGGGGCGCGCCCGGGCGGCCACCACGGGCGTCTGCCGACGGCGCCACGCGTCCGGCACGCCCGGCCCCGGACCGGTCCGGACGGGACCGGTCCGGACGGGACCGGTCCGGACGGGACCGGCGTATCCGATCGCCCGGGCGATCGGTGATGGGCGGGTCGGCGGCGGGCTCGGGGCCGCCGCCGGCGCGGCCCAGACATCCGGGCGCCCGCCGGTCCGCGCGGCCCGACATCCGGTGCGCTCGCCGGTCGGCGCCTACCGACATCCGGGGCGCCTGCCGGTCCGCGCGGCCCGACACCGGGTGCGTTCGTCGGTCGATGCCGCGATGCCGCCCGCCGGACGGAAACCGGCCCGGCGAACCCGTGCGGGCAGGATCCCGTGCCCACCGCCGGACCCGGACCGGCGCGACGGCGTCCCGCCGCTGCCCCCGCCGTCGCGGTCGGCGGGCTGAACGACGTCGCAACCCGCGTGCCGGGTCCGCGGGGCCGTTCGGCTCCCGGAGGGCCGGGCCGTGGCGGCGATCAGCCGTCGCGTTCGGGATAACCCACCGGTACGCCCGACACGTCGTCGAGCGCCCGGCTGATCTCCCCGGGCAGGGTGATCCGCTCGACCTGGAGCCCGCCCAGCAACTGGCCGACGGTCCGGGCGCCGAGGATCGGCGCCACCACCCCGGGCCGGTCCCGGACCCAGGCCAGCGCCACCTCCAGCGGCGACACGCCGAGCCCGCCGGCCGCGGTGGCGACCGCCTCGACGATGCTGGAGCAGCGCGGCTCCAGGTAGCGGGCCACGAACGGCTCGTAGTGCGGGGACGCCGCCCGGGAGTCGGCCGGCCGGCCGTGCCGGTACTTGCCGGTCAGCACCCCCCGGCCGAGCGGCGACCAGGGCAGCACGCCCAGCCCCAGCGCCGCGCACGCGGGCAGCACCTCCCGCTCGATGCCGCGTTCCAGCAGCGAGTACTCGACCTGGGTGGCCACCACCGGCGCGCGCCCGGGAAAGGCGGCCTGCCAGCTGGCGGCCTGGGCGGTCTGCCAGCCGGAGAAGTTGGACACCCCGACGTACCGGACCCGGCCGCTGGCCACGGCGTGGTCCAGCGCCGTCAGCGTCTCCTCCAGCGGGGTGGCCGGGTCGTACCCGTGCACCTGCCACAGGTCGACGTGGTCGGTGCCGAGCCGGCGCAGCGACGCGTCCAGGGTGCGCAGCAGGTGGCCCCGGGAGTTGTCCCGGCGGCGGGTGGCGCCGGGCCGCAGCCCCGCCTTGGTGGCGATCAGCATGTCGTCCCGGTCGACCAGGGTGCCCAGCAGCGATCCGATGACCGCCTCGGCGTCGCCGTCGCCGTACACGTCGGCCGTGTCCACCAGGTTGCCGCCGGCGTCCAGATAGCTCTTCAGCTGCGCGGCGGCGTCGTCGGCATCGGTGTCCCGGCCCCAGGTCATGGTGCCGAGCGCGAGCCGGGAAACCGCCAGCCCGCTGCGGCCGAGCGGTCGTTGCTGCATGGCAGAACTGTATTATCCTTCGCCACCCGCCGATATCCTCGCACCCGCCGAACCGGCCTTCGTCGCGGATCCGACGCTCCGATCACGGTCCGGGCGAGCCGGTGATCGGCCTCCCCAGGTTGATTGCGTACCCTGATGCGACTTTGCGGATGGGGGAGGACCAGTGCGACTCGGGCTCAGCCTTGGTTACCAGACGGCGTGGAGCACGCCCGCCGATCATCTCGCCCTGGCACAGGAGGCCGACCGGCTCGGCTACTCGGTGGTCTGGGCCGCGGAGGCGTACGGCTCCGACTCGCCCAGCATGCTGGCCTGGCTGGCCGGCCAGACCGAGCGGATCGACCTGGGCTCCGCCGTGATGCAGATCCCGGGCCGGTCGCCGGCGATGACCGCGATGACCGCGGCCACCATCGACGCCCTGTCCGGCGGCCGGTTCCGGCTCGGCCTGGGCGTGTCCGGACCGCAGGTCTCGGAGGGTTGGCACGGGGTGCGGTTCGCCAAGCCGTTGCAGCGGACCCGCGAGTACGTGGAGATCGTCAAGCTGGCGGTGGGTCGCAAGCAGGTCGAGTACGCCGGCCAGCACTACACGCTGCCGCTGCCCGACGGCCCGGGCAAGGCGCTGCGGTTGGGCTTCCACCCGCCGCGCGAGCACATCCCGATCTACCTGGCCGCGGTCGGCCCGCGCAACCTCGAGCTGGCCGGCGAGCTCGCCGACGGCTGGCTGGCGATCTTCTTCGCGCCGGAGTTCGCGGCCGAGCAGTTGGCCTCGGTGGCCGCCGGCCGGGCGCGGGCCGGCCGGGAGCTGGCCGGGTTCGACGTGGTGCCCAGCGTGCCGGTGGTGGTGGGCGACGACGTGGCCTCCTGCGCCGAGCTGGTCCGCTGGTACGCGGCCCTGTACGTGGGCGGCATGGGCAGCCGGGAGCAGAACTTCTACAACCAGCTCGCCACCCGGATGGGGTACGGCGACGCGGCCCGTGAGGTGCAGGACCTCTACCTGGCCAAGCGGCAGCGGGACGCCGCGGCGGCCGTACCGCTGGAGTTCATCGACCGCACCTCGCTGCTCGGCCCGAAGGAGCGGATCGCCGAGCGGATGCGGGCGTACGCCGAGGCCGGCGTGACCACGCTGTCGGTGACGCTGTTCGCGGCCG
Source organism: Plantactinospora siamensis (assembly GCF_042434095.1). Lineage (NCBI taxonomy): Bacteria > Bacillati > Actinomycetota > Actinomycetes > Micromonosporales > Micromonosporaceae > Plantactinospora > Plantactinospora siamensis. The sequence goes on along the minus strand of NZ_JBHLUE010000019.1, from coordinate 172,502 downwards.
ACCGGGAGAGCGGCGTCGAGACGCTGCGCACGGTGGCGGCCGCGTTCGAGCTGTCCGGGGTGGCCGAGTGAGCCCGACACCGGTCGGCGTGGGCACCCAGATGGGCTGGGTGGAGGTCATCGTCCTGGGCATCGTGCAGGGGCTGACCGAGTTCCTGCCGATCAGCTCGTCGGCGCACCTGCGGATCACCTCGGCCATCTTCTTCAACGAGGACGCGGGCGCGTCGTTCACCGCGGTGACGCAGCTGGGCACCGAGGCGGCCGTGCTGGTGTACTTCGCGAAGGACATCTGGCGGATCACCCGTACCTGGGTGGTCGGGATCTGGGACCGCTCGGTGCGATCCAGCCTGGACTACCGGATGGGCTGGTACGTCATCGTCGGCACCATCCCGATCGGCATCTTCGGGCTGCTGTTCAAGGACGACATCCGTACGGCGGCCCGGAACCTGTGGCTGGTGGCCACCGTGCTGATCGTCTTCGCCTTCGTGCTGGCCTTCGCCGAGTACTGGGGCCGGCAGACCCGGACGATCAACAACTTCCGGATGAGGGACGGCGTCGTCATGGGCTTCGCCCAGGCCCTCGCGCTGATCCCCGGGGTGTCGCGGTCCGGTGGCACGCTCACCGCCGGGCTCTTCCTCAGCCTGACCCGGGAGGCCGCCGCCCGCTACTCCTTCCTGCTGGCCATCCCCGCGGTGCTGATCTCCGGCGTGTTCAGCATCCCGGACGTTTTCAACAAGAGCGATCATCACCCGTCCGGCGCGCAGATGGTGGTGGCCACCGTGATCGCGTTCGTGCTCGGGTACGCCTCGATCGCCTGGCTGCTGCGGTACGTGGCGCACCACACGCTCTACCTGTTCGTGCTCTACCGGGTGGCCCTGGGCAGCCTGGTGCTGGCCCTCCTGATGACCGGCACCATCGCCGCCACCTGAGCCGCCCTACCGGCGCGCCGGCTGGCCGACCGCGGCGTCGCCCAGCGGGGTGCGCCGGTAGCGCACCTCGTGCCGGTGCCGGTCGCCGGCCACGAAACCGGCGTCGCGCAGCACCGACAGGTGCTCGGACACGGTGCCGGCCGCGAGCGCGTGCCGGTGGGCCAGCACCGTCGTGCTGGCCGGCTCGTCGAGGCCGGTCAGCAGCGCCGCCCTGGTCCGGCCGAGCAACCGGCCGAGCGCCGCGTGCCGGCCCGGGGAGCGGGGCTGCCAGAGGGTCCCCAGGCCGCGGGCCGGATAGATCACGGTGGGCTGCCACGGCGGATCCACGACGACGACGACCTGGTCCCACTTGAAGACGCTGGGCACCAGGGCGAGCCCCTCGCCGCGCAGCTCGCGGTGCTCGTGGTCACCGTACTCCCGGGTCAGGACGCCGTTGTGCCACCGCAGCCGGGGATGCAGCTCGGCGAACAGCCGGTCCAGGCCGCCCTCGGCCAGCCGCCGGCTCTGGAAGGCCACGTCGCGCTCCAGCAGCCCGCGCACCTGCGGCCAGACCGGCTCGACCAGCACCTCCCAGGCCCGGCGCACCAGCGAGACCAGCATCGGCAGGACCTCGGCCGGGGGGCCCAGCAGGCGCCGTCCGGCCGCCGAGTCGGCCGCCCCCGGGGTGTCGGCCAGCGAGCGCCGCAGCTCGGCGCGTACCCGTTCGTGGTCGGTCGCCGCGACGGCCGCGAGCTCGTCCTCGAACCGGGCGAGCGGGCCGGCCGGCGGCGGTGAGAGGAAGTCGGGGGTGTAGCCCCGGCGCGGCTGGAGCAGGGCGATGGGCCGCAGGTCGAGGTCGCGGGTGTCCCGGGTGTCCAGCCAGCGGCCGTGCGGGCCGACGCCCTCGCGCGGGGAGAGCAGCCGGATCGCGGACAGCGTCTCCAGCATCGGCGAGACGGCGAACCGGCAGCGCAGCAGGTCGGCGGGGCCGAACCGCAGCGTGACCGCCATCCGCGCGTCCCTCCCGACCCACTGATTCGGCCCACACCGAATCACTGGCCCCCAAGCTACCAGCGCCAGCAGAGTGGCCCCCGTCAGAAAGGAAGGGCCCCTTGTTATCGCTTTTCGTATAGCAAGGGACCCCTGTTAACGGTTTCACCACGAGGAGGACGGTCATGCATCCGAGCGCCGACTGGGAGCAGCGCAGCGCGGACCTGTGGGCGGCGTTCAACGCCGCGCCCGAGCACTGGGACGAGGAGGAGTTCCGCGACCGGGTCGGGGCGCTCGCCGACGAATTGGGCCCGGACCACCCGGTGGCGGCCTTCGAGCGGGCCTGCGCGTGGGACTCCACCGGCCACTCGGACCGGGCGGTTCCGCTCTACCGCCGGGCGCTGGAGCAGGGCATCGACGGGATCCGCCGGCGCCGCTCGGTGATCCAGCTGTCCAGCTCGCTGCGCAACGTGGGGCAGGCGCAGGAGAGCGTACGGCTGCTCACCGAGGAGCGCGGGCGCGGCTCCGACGAGCTGGACGACGCGGTCAGCGCCACCCTGGCGCTGGCGCTCACCAGCGTGGGCCGGGAGCGGGAGGCGGTGTCGATCGCCGTGGCCGCCCTCGCCCGGCACCTGCCGCGCTACCAGCGGTCGATGGCCGCCTACGCCCGGCTGCTGGTGGAACCCGAGTGAGCGGCGCAGCCGCGGCCCCGGCCGGCCCGTCCCGCTGCCCGCCGGGCGGACCGACCGCGCCGGGGTCCCGGCCGGCCCGTCCCGCCGGCCGCCGAGCGGGCCGACCGCGTCGGGGTCCCGGCCGGCCGGCGGGCCGGGCCGGAGGTGCCCCGCCGCGGCCCTGGCCGGCTCCGTAGGCTGATGCTCGTGGCGACTCTTCTGCTCCTCCGGCACGGCCGGACCACCGCGAACGCCACCGGCGGGCTGGCGGGCCGGCAGCCGGTGGAACTCGACGAGACGGGCCGGGCCCAGGCGCTCGCCGCGGGCGCCCGGCTGGCCGGCCTGCCCCTGGTGGCGGCGGTGACCAGCCCGCTGGTGCGCTGCCGGCAGACCCTCGAGCTGGCGCTGCCCGGCACCGAGCCGGCGACCGAGGACGGCCTGATCGAGTGCGGGTACGGCGCCTGGGAGGGGCAGCCGCTGAAGACGCTGGCCAAGGATCCACTGTGGCCCGTCGTACAGCAGCATCCCAGCGCGGCGGTCTTCCCGGACGGGGAGGCCATGGCCGCCATGGCGCACCGCGCGGTGGGCGCGGTGCGGGCCTGGGACGCCCGGCTGACCGCCGAGCACGGGCCGGACGCCATCTGGCTGGCGTGCAGCCACGGCGATGTGATCAAGGCCATCGTGGCGGACGCGCTCGGCCTGCACCTGGACCTGTTCCAGCGGATCGTCGCCGATCCGGCCTCGATCACCGCGATCCGGTACACCCCCACCCGCCCGTTCCTGCTGCGGCTCAACGACACCGGCGGCGACCTGGCCGGTCTGGTGCCGCCGAAGCGGGCCCGGCGCCGCCGGTCCCGGGCGGCCGAATCGGACGCGCCGGTGGGCGGCGGGACGGGCAGCGCGGACGCCGGACGGGTCGGGTGAGGGCGGTGCCGAATCGCCGAGGTGCGCTGCGCGGCCCGTCGACGGGCGGGCTAGGGTTCTGGGTATGACCCACCAGGTGCATGCCTTCGAGCCGCCCGAGCGGTTCGTCGCCGGGACCGTGGGTCCGCCGGGGGAGCGGACGTTCTTCCTGCAGGCTCGTGGTGGTGGCCGGGTGGTCAGCGTGGCCCTGGAGAAGGTCCAGGTGTCGCTGCTGGCCGAGAAGCTCGAGGAGTTGCTGAGCGAGGCGAACCGGAGGTTCGGCGTCAAACTGCCCGATCCGCCGTTGTCGGCGACCGACAACGAGCCGCTGGACACCCCGGTGGACGAGGAGTTCCGGGTCGGGACGCTCGGGCTCGCCTTCGACGTCGACACCGCCACCGTGGTGATCGAGGCGATCGCGGCCGGCGAGGCGGAGGCGGAGATCGAGCTGTCCGGCGCCGAGGCCGACCTCGAGGACGAGCCGGACGCGGTCGGCGAGGACGCCATCGACGAGGACGAGGAGCCGGATCCGGACCTGGACCGGCTGCGGGTGCGGTTGACCCCGGAGGCGACTCGCGAGTTCATCGACCGGGCCCGCCGGGTGGTGGCGGCCGGCCGGCCGCCCTGCCCGCTCTGTGGCCAGCCGCTCGACCCCGCCGGGCACCTCTGCCCGCGGCACAACGGCTACCACCGGTGACCTCGCCGGATCTGCAGCCGGTGCTCGACGACGAAACCGCCCTGCGGCTGCTACGCGAGGGCGAGGTCGAGCTGGAGGGCCGGCTGGTCGACGCGTCGAACACGACGCTGCGCGGCGTGATCACCCTGGACGGGGTGACGGCCCGCTGCGTCTACAAGCCGGTGGCGGGGGAACGGCCGCTGTGGGACTTCCCGGACGGCACGCTGGCCGGCCGGGAGGTCAGCGCGTACCTCGTCTCCCGAGCCACGGGCTGGGACGTGGTGCCGCCCACCGTGCTGCGGGACGGGCCGTTCGGCCCGGGCGCCTGTCAGCTCTGGATCGACGAACCGGACGACCTCGAGCCGCTGGTCGGGTTCGTGCCGGCGGACAGCCTGCCGCCGCGCTGGTTCCGGATCGCCGCGGCGCAGGACGAGGACGGCCTGCCGTACGCGCTGGCGCACGCCGACGACCCGCGACTGGCCCGGCTGGCGGTCTTCGACGCGGTGATCAACAATGCCGACCGCAAGGGCGCGCACGTGCTGGTTGGCCCGGACGACCGGATCTACGGCGTCGACCACGGGGTGAGCTTCCACGTCGAGGACAAGCTGCGGACGGTGCTCTGGGGCTGGGCCCGCCGGACCCTGCCGCCGGACGCGGTGGAGGTGCTGGACCGGCTGTCCGAGGACCTGGCCGGCCCGCTCGGGGACGGGCTGGCCGAGCATCTGACCCGCGCCGAGGTGGCCGCCACCGCCGCCCGGGTGACCCGGCTGCGGACCCGGGGCCGGTTTCCCCGCCCGTCCCAGGACTGGCCGGCGGTGCCCTGGCCGCCGATCTGACCCGGCTGCCGTCCGGACGCTCCGGCCCCGCCGGGCCGGTCCGCCGGCGCCGACATTCCGACCGGCAGCGCCCGGCCACGCCCCGGGCGTCCCTGTCGTCCTGATCACAGCCCGCTTGGTGGGACGGGCCGCCCGCGACGGCTCGCTAGGCTTGGCCCATGGAATCTTGGGCGGGGCATGAGGTGCCGCGGCTGCCGGGGACCGGTCGGCCGCCAGCGTTGTTCGACTCGGCGCGGGGCGCCGTGCACCCCACCCGCCCGCCGGGCGCGGCCACGCTGTATGTCTGCGGCATCACGCCGTACGACGCCACTCACCTCGGGCACGCCGCCACCATGATCACCTTCGATCTGGTGCAGCGGTTGTGGCTGGACGCCGGGCTGCCGGTGACGTACGTGCAGAACGTGACGGACATCGACGACCCGCTGCTGGAGCGGGCCCAGCGCGATGGCGAGGACTGGGTGGTCCTGGCCATGCGCGAGACGGCGTTGTTCCGGGAGGACATGGAGTCGCTGCGGATCCTGCCGCCGGCGCACTACGTGGGCGCCGTGGAGTCCATCCCCGACATCGCCGAGAAGGTCCTGCTGCTGGTCAAGGACGGCGCGGCGTACCGGCTGGAGGACGGCACCGGCGACGTGTACTTCGACATCGCGGCCGCGCCGCGGTGGGGGTCGGAGTCGAACCTCGACCGGGCCCAGATGCTGGAGCTGTTCGCCGAGCGCGGCGGCGACCCCGACCGGGCCGGCAAGCGCGACCCGCTCGATCCGCTGCTGTGGCGCGGCGCCCGCGCGGACGAGCCGTCCTGGCCCGGCGGCGAGCTGGGCCCGGGGCGGCCGGGCTGGCACATCGAGTGCGCCACCATCGCGCTGGACCTGCTGGGGCCGACCATCGACGTGCAGGGCGGCGGCAACGACCTGGTGTTCCCGCACCACGAGTGTTCCGCCGCGCACGCCGAGCGGCTCACCGGGACGGTGCCGTTCGCCCGCCACTACGTGCACGCCGGCATGATCGGTCTGGACGGCGAGAAGATGTCGAAGTCCCGCGGCAACCTGGTCTTCGTGTCCCGGCTGCGGGCCGACCGGGTGGACCCGATGGCCGTCCGGCTGGGCCTGCTGGCCGGGCACTACCGCGCCGACCGGCCGTGGACCGACGAGGTGCTGGCCACCGCCGAGGCCCGGCTGGCCCGCTGGCGGTCGGCCGCCGCGGCCCCCGCCGGGCCGTCCGGGGCCGATCTGCTGGCCGGGGTACGCGAGCGGCTGGCCGACGACCTGGACACCGCCGGCACGCTGGCCCTGGTGGACGCCTGGGCCGAGGCGGCGCTGGCCGGGACGGGTGACGACGCCGAGGCGCCGGCCCTGGCCGCCGCCACGGTCGACGCGCTGCTCGGCATCCGCCTCTGACGCCGTCCCGTCACCGGGCCGGTCGGGCCGGAAGACCCTGACCGGCCCGGTCGGCGTATTGACTATCTCCGATGTATGTCGGCATCATGTGCGGGACCATCCCCGCCAGGCTCACCGGTACCGTCCCCGCCGTTGGCCCGGCCGACCCCCGCGGGAGCAACCATGCGGACGCCGGTCCTGCTCAGATCACTCACGCTGTTGACGACGGCCCTGCTGGGCCTGGTCGGGCTCACCGGCCCGGCGCACGCCGCCACCGGGTCGACCGAGGCCGGCTGCGCCGGCACCGGAATCGCGGAGATCAGCAGCCTCACGTTCAACCCGCCGAGCATCGACCCGGGCGGCCGCTCGACGGCGACCGTGCAGGTGCGCAACTGCACCGACCAACCGTTGCAGGTGAGTTCGCAGTGGTACGGCCGGTTCCAGGGCAACGGGACGGCCATCCCGCCCGGCTGCGCCGCGATCGACCCGGTCGGCCAGCAGATCAGCCTGCCGGCCGCCGGTACGGGCAGCGCGTCGCTGACGTACTTCGTCTTCAGCGGCTGCACCGCGACGTCGCTGCACCTGAGCGTGCGGATCAGCGGCCCCGACGGCACGGTCCTGGGGGAGAAGACGGCCGATCTGGCGATCAGCGGCAGCGGCGGTCCCAGCCAGTCCTGCAGCGTGCTGTACGTGCTGCAGAGCGAGTGGCGGGGCGGCTTCGTGGCGACCGTGCAGGTCAGCAACACCGGAACCGTCGCGATCAACGGTTGGACGCTGGTGTTCACCTTCTCCGGCGACCAGCGGGTGACGAACGCGTGGAACGCCGTGCTGAGCCAGAGCGGCGCCACGGTGACCGCGCGGAACGTGCCGAGCAACGCGTCGATCCCCGCCGGCGGCAGCGTCTCCTTCGGCCTGCAGGGCAGCTGGCGGACCAACGACGGTCACCCGCTCAACTACGTCCTCAACGGCGTGGCCTGCGCGGGTTGAGCCGCGGCCCGGTCCGGCCGGCGGTCTCGCCGGCTGGGCCGGCGCCCGCGGTGGCTCGGCCGGTCTCGCCGGCCGAGCCGGGGCCCTCGCCGCGCACGGTCAGCCCAGCACCAGGCCCGGATCCGGCGCCGGCTCCGCCGCCGGGCCCGGGATCTTGTATTCCTCGGTGAGCGTGGTGACCGGTCCCGGCCAGGTGGCCTGGGCCACCTCGATGGGCTTGTGCGCCTGGTCGTAGGCGACGTGCAGCAGGTGCAGCACCGGGGTGTCCGGCCGGATCTGCAGCAGCTCGGCCTCCTCCCGGCTGGGCTGCCGGGCCGTGATCGTGTCGGTGGCGGTGGCGTACCGGCGGCCGATCTCCTCCTCGGCCTCCTGGTAGAGCGGCCGGCCGAACGCCTCGGTGAGTTCCAGCGAGGTGCCCTGCGCGTCGGCCACCCGGAACCAGGACGCGCCGATCTCCACCGGGGAGTCCTCGGTGCGTACCAGATGGCGGCGGACGACCAGCTCGGTGCCGTCGGTCACGCCGAACGCGTCGGCCACCTCCGGCGGCGCCGGCGCCCGACCGACCTCGGTGAGCTGCTGCCGGTACCGGGCCGCGAGGTCGGCATGGTAGCCCCGGAAGCCGCCGTACCGGCCCCGGGAGAGCCGGTTGAGCCGGCGCCGGGTGCCCCGCACGTACGTCCCGGAGCCGGGCTTGGTGATCAGCACGCCCTCCACCCGCAGCTGGTCGACGGCGCGCTGGACGGTCTGCTTCGCCACTCCGAACATCTCGGCGATGGCCGGGATGGACGGCAGCCGCTCGCCCGCGGCCCAGTCGCCCTGCCGGATCCGCGCCTTGATGTGGTTGGCGATCTGCCGGTGCGGGAACTCGGCGGCGCCCGGGTTGATCTGCATCTGCGCGCACCCTTCGGTCAACCGACAGCTAGGTTCCTAGGATGCCGTACGGACTGTGCGGAGGGCAACCGCAACCGGAGTGCCACGCTGGCCTGCGTCCGCGCCGCGCTGGACGCCGGGATCACCACCTTCGACACCGCCGACGTGTACGCCCGCGGCGCCGCCGAGGAGGTGCTCGGCGAGGCGCTGCGCGGCGTCCGCCGCGAATCGGTCGAGATCGCCACGAAGGTGTGCCTGCCGACCGGTGACGGGCCGAACGACCGTGGCCTGTCCCGCAAGCACATCATGGAGTCCTGCCACGCCTCACTGCGCCGCCTGCGCACCGACCACATCGACCTCTATCAGGCGCACCGGTACGACGACGACACGCCGCTGGTGGAGACGCTGATCGCGTTCGACGACCTGGTCCGGCAGGGCAAGGTGCGCTACCTCGGTGTCTCCGAGTGGACCGCGGCGCAGCTGCGGTCGGCGCTCGCCCTCGCCGACGAGCTCGGGCTGCGCGGGCGGATCGTGGCCAACCAGCCGCAGTACAACATGCTCTGGCGGGTCATCGAGCCGGAGGTGGTCCCGCTGTGCGCGGCGGAGGGGATCGGCCAGGTCGCGTTCCAGCCGCTCGCCCAGGGGGTGCTGACCGGCAAGTACCTGCCCGGGCAGCGGCCGCCGGAGGGATCGCGGGCCACCGCCGGCGGGCGGGCGCCGACGTTCATCCGCCGGGTGCTCGGCGACGAGCTGCTGCGCCGGGTCGACGAGACGCTGGGCGACCTGGTCGACACCGACGCCGGCAAGACCGCCCGGATGATGGCCGTCAAGCCCGGATGGGCGGGCCGCTGAGCCGGGGCGTGAGTCCCGCTCCCTACCAGGAACCGGCCGTGGGGCCGGCCGAGCCGCCCCGGCGGCGCAGGTACTTCTCGAACTCCTGGGCGATCTCGTCGCCGGTGAGCGGCTGGATGCCGGCGTCGCCGACCCGTTCCTCCAGCTCCCGGACGTATTCGCCGAGCTCGGCATCCTGCTCGGCCGCGGCCCGCACCCGCTGCTCCCACTCGGCCGCCTCCTCGGCCAGGTCGGCCATCGGCACCGGCAGGTCGAGGACCTCCTCGACCCGGTGCAGCAGCGCCTGGGTGGCCTTGGGGCAGGGCGGGTTGTTGGCGTAGTGCGGCACGTGCACCCAGAAGGACAGCGCGTCGACCTCGGCTCGGGAACACGCGTCGTGCAGCACGCCGACGATCCCGGTCGGACCGTCGTACCGGGTCGGGGTGAGCTGGTAACGCTCTGCGGCGTCGCGGTCCGACGCGCTGCCGCTGATCGGCAGCGGTCGGGTGTATGGCACGTCGGCCAGCAGCGCGCCAAGCAGCACGACCCGGTTGATCTCCAGGCTGTGGCACAGCTCGAGCACCTGCTCGCAGAATGTCCGCCAGCGCATGCTGGGCTCGATGCCGCGGATCAGCACCACGTCCCGGTCGGTGCCCTCCGGGCTGGCCACCATGAAGCGGGTGGTCGGCCACTCGATCCGCCGGGTCTCGCCCTCGGTCATCGTGATGACGGGCCGGCTCACCTGGAAGTCGTAGAACTCCTCGGGGTCCAGTTCGGTGATGGGCCGGGCCTGCCACACCTGCTCCAGGTGCTCGACCGCGGCCGTCGAGGCGTCCGCGGCGTCGTTCCAGCCCTCGAAGGCCGCGATGGCCACCGGCGAGCGCAGCTCCGGCAGGCCGTCGAACTCCGTCATCGGGTCACCTCGCGGCGTGCCGCGTCGGCCGGCGAGCGGCGCCGGCCGCCGTACCGGTCGATCTCCCTGCTGGTGGTGTCCCTCGAATCCCTCACGTACGCCAGCCTACGTGTCCGGGGGCCATGCGGCCCGCTGGCCGCGCCGGGTGCGGGCCGCCCCCGGACCGGGACGATCGGGTACGCACCGGACCGAACGCGACGCACGTCACAGTATCTGAGATCCCGGAACGGTGAGCCGGGCGAACGTCACCCCAGGGACTAGCCTGGATGTCGTGCCCGATTCTCTGCTTGCCGACCTGACCCAGCGGATCCTCGTCGCCGACGGAGCGATGGGCACGATGCTGCACGCGGCGGACCTCTCCCTGGCGGACTACGACGGCCTGGAGGGGTGCAACGAGATCCTCAACATCACCCGCCCCGACGTCGTCCGGGACATCCACCGGGCCTACTTCGAGGCCGGCGCCGACTGCGTGGAGACCAACACGTTCGGGGCCAACCTGCCCAACCTCGGTGAGTACGGCATCGCCGACCGGATCCGCGAGCTCTCCGCGGCCGGCGCCCGGCTGGCCCGGGAGGCCGCGGACGAGTTCAGCACGCCCGACCGGCCGCGCTACGTGCTCGGCTCGATCGGCCCCGGCACCCGGCTACCGACTCTCGGGCACAGCCCGTACGCCGAGCTGCGCGACGCGTACCAGGAGAACGCGGCCGGGCTCATCGAGGGCGGCGTGGACGCGCTCATCGTGGAGACCTGCCAGGACCTGCTCCAGGTCAAGGCCGCGTTGATCGGGTCGAAGCGGGCCATGGCGGAGCTGGACCGGCGGGTGCCGCTGATCTGCCACGTGGCCGTGGAGACCACCGGCACGATGCTGCTCGGCTCCGAGATCGGCGCGGCGCTGGCCGCCATCGAGCCGCTCGGGGTGGACCTCATCGGGCTCAACTGCTCCACCGGCCCGGCCGAGATGGGCGAGCACCTGCGCTACCTGTCGCAGCACTCCCGCGTCCCGGTCTCGGTGATGCCGAACGCGGGCCTGCCGGTGCTGACCTCGGACGGGGCCTACTTCCCGCTGACCCCGCTGGAGCTGGCCGACGCCCTGGAGCGGTTCGTCACCGAGTACGGCGTGGCGCTGGTGGGCGGCTGTTGCGGCACCACCCCCGAGCACATCCGGGTGCTGGCCGAGCGGATGCGCGGGTTGACCCCGGCGGTCCGCGGGCCGCGGCACGAGCCGGGGGTCTCGTCGATCTATCACGCGGTGCCGTTCGCGCAGGACTCGTCGGTGCTGATGGTGGGGGAGCGCACCAACGCCAACGGCTCCAAGGCGTTCCGCGAGGCGATGCTGGCCGGCGACTGGCAGGACTGCGTCGAGATCGCCCGCGCCCAGGCCCGGGACGGGTCGCACCTGCTGGACCTGTGCGTCGACTACGTCGGCCGGGACGGCACCCGGGACATGCGGGAGCTGGCCGGCCGGTTCGCCACCGCCTCCACCCTGCCGATCATGCTGGACTCCACCGAGCCGGCGGTGATCGAGGCCGGGCTGGAGATGCTCGGCGGCCGGTGCGTGGTCAACTCGGTGAACTTCGAGGACGGCGACGGGCCCGGCTCCCGGTACGCCCGGGTGATGCCGATCGTCCGCGAGCACGGCGCCGCCGTGGTGGCGCTGCTCATCGACGAGGAAGGCCAGGCCCGCACCAAGGACTGGAAGGTACGGGTGGCCGCCCGGCTGATCGAGGACCTCACCGGCCGGTGGGGGATGGACCGGTCGGACATCCTCATCGACGCGCTGACCTTCCCGATCGCTACCGGTCAGGAGGAGACCCGCCGGGACGGCATCGAGACCATCGAGGCGATCCGGGAGATCGCCCGGCGCTACCCGGGGGTCAACTTCACCCTGGGCGTCTCCAACGTGTCGTTCGGGCTCAACCCGGCCGCCCGGCAGGTGCTCAACTCGGTGTTCCTGCACGAGTGCCAGCAGGCCGGCCTGACCAGCGCCATCGTGCACGCCAGCAAGATCCTGCCGGTCTCCCGGATCCCGGACGAGCAGCGCGAGGTCGCGCTCGACCTGGTCTACGACCGGCGCCGCGAGGGATACGACCCGGTGCAGGCGTTCATCGAGGCGTTCGAGGGCGTCGACGCGGCTTCGGCCCGGGCCACCCGCGCGGAGGAGTTGGCCGCGCTGCCGCTGGACGAGCGGCTCAAGCGGCGGATCATCGACGGCGAGCGGACCGGCCTGGAGGCCGACCTGGACACGGCCATGACCGAGGGCCGCAGCGCGCTGTCGATCATCAACGACCTGCTGCTGGATGGGATGAAGGTGGTTGGCGAGCTGTTCGGCTCCGGCCAGATGCAGCTGCCGTTCGTGCTCCAGTCGGCCGAGGTGATGAAGACCGCGGTGGCCTACCTCGAGCCGCACATGGAAAAGGCCGACGACGGCGGCAAGGGCCGGATCGTGCTGGCCACGGTGCGCGGCGACGTGCACGACATCGGCAAGAACCTGGTCGACATCATCCTGTCCAACAACGGCTACGAGGTCGTGAACATCGGCATCAAGCAGCCGATCTCGGCGATCCTGGACGCCGCCGAGGAGCACCGGGCCGACGCGATCGGCATGTCCGGGCTCCTGGTCAAGAGCACGGTCATCATGAAGGAGAACCTGGCCGAGATGGCCGACCGGGGCGTGGCCGAGCGCTGGCCGGTGCTGCTCGGCGGGGCGGCGCTGACCCGGGCGTACGTCGAGGACGACCTGCGGGGGATGTTCCCGGGGCAGGTGCACTACGCGCGGGACGCGTTCGAGGGTCTGTCGCTGATGGACCGGGTGATGACCGCCAAGCGCGGCGGCGCCCCGGTGGTCGACCCGGAGCGCGAGGCGGCGCTCGCGGCGCGGCGGGCCCGGCGGGAGCGGCAGCGGGCCGTGGTGACCGAGTCGCTGCCGGCGCTGGACGACACGTCGGTCCGGTCCGACGTGGCCACCGACGTGGAGGTGCCGGCGCCGCCGTTCTTCGGCACCCGGGTGGTCAAGGGACTGCCGCTGGCCGACTACGCGGCGCTGCTGGACGAGCGGGCCACCTTCCTGGGCCAGTGGGGGCTGCGCGGCTCGCGGGGCGGCTCGGGCCCGACGTACGAGGAGCTGGTGGAGACCCAGGGCCGGCCGCGGCTGCGGTACTGGCTGGATCGGCTCACCGCAGACAAGGTGCTCGAGGCGGCCGTGGTGTACGGCTACTTCCCGGCCTACTCCGAGGGCAACGACCTGGTGGTGCTGGACGAGAACGGGCACGCCGAGCGGGCCCGGTTCAGCTTCCCCCGGCAGCGCCAGGAACGCCGGCTGTGCCTGGCCGACTTCTTCCGGCCCAAGGGCGACCAGCTCGACGTGGTGGCCCTGCAGCTGGTCACCGTCGGCCAGCCGATCAGCGAATACACCGCGAAGCTGTTCGCCGGCAACGAATACCGCGACTACCTCGAGGTGCACGGGCTGTCCGTGCAGCTCACCGAGGCGCTGGCGGAGTACTGGCACCGGCGGATCCGGACCGAGCTGACCCTGCCCGGCGGCCGGACGCTGGCCCAGGACGACCCGGCCGACCTGGCCGGCCTGCTGCGCACCGACTACCGCGGCTGCCGGTACGCGTTCGGCTACCCGGCCTGCCCCGACCTGGAGGAACGGGCCAAGATCATGGACCTGCTGGCCGCCGACCGGATCGGCGTGCAGCTGTCGGAGGAGTTCCAGCTCATGCCCGAGCAGGCCACCGACGCCATCGTCGTACACCACCCCGAGGCCAACTACTTCAACGCCAAGTGACCAGCTAGGGCACCGTCCCTGGTGTCCGGGCGGTGGACTGGTTACGGTTCTCCGGTGCCGATGCCGTTCCTGCCCGGCTACGACGTGTCGGTCGTGCCGGCCGCCGGTGACCTGCTGGTGGCGGCGACCCTCGACGGACGGGTCGTGGTCCGGACCGACGGTGCCCTGCCGACCGTCGCCGCGCTGCCGGATGTGGCGTTGTTCCACATCGGCGCAATTTACGGTCGTCCGGTCTGGGCAGGTGAGTTGACCGCGACAGCCGAGGGTGCGGTGCTGCGGCCATGGCTTGAACTGGTGGCCGAGTTGCCGGGGCGGCCGTCGCCCGGGGTTACTACCAGGTGCGCTGGCGGCGCACCAACCGCCACTGCGGAGAGTGCGGGGGACCGCTGGTCGACTGCCCGGGTTTCCCGACGCGGCGCTGCCCGGAGTGCTCGACCCTGCCGTACGTGCCCAACGCCCTGTCACCCGCGGTGGTCATGGCCGTCGAGCACGACGACCGGTTGCTGCTGGTACGCCACACGTACGGGCCGCACCGGGACAGCTGGGAACTCGTGGCCGGGTTCGTCGAGCCCGGGGAGACGCTCGAAGGGGCGGCCAGCCGGGAGCTGTGGGAGGAGACCGGGCTGGTGCCGCTCCGGCTGACGTACACAGGTAGCCATCCCTGGTCGTTCAGCTCGCCGTCGGTGCTGCTGGCCGGTTTCGCCGCCACCGTTGACGTACCGACGCTGCGGCTGGATCCGGGCGAGATCGCCCAGGCGCGGTGGTTCACCCGGGCGGAGATTCGTGCCCTCGCACCAGCCGAGCTGCCGTCGTTCCCGTACACGCTGTCGTTGATCCATCAGTTCCTCGGACCCTGACCCGAGGTGGGCCGCACGAAGCCGGATCCAGCACGTCCACCCGATGGACCGCGCCGTCCGGTGGTGCATGATCCTCGGGTGGGTGTGCTCTACGACTATTTCGCGGCCGCCTCGGATGAGCAGGCCGCCGCCGCGATCGACCTCGATGGCGGCCCGGCCGGGGCCGAGGCCGTCTCGCCCGAGCTGCGGGCGGCCCTCGACGCCGGCGATCGGGAGGCGGTGGACCGTCTCATGCGGCCGCGCGTCCGGCTCTCCGAGCACGGCCTGCGGGTGCTGTCCACCAAGGGCATCGACCCGGTGGTGCAGATGGGAACCCTGGAGGGGCTGCTCACCCGCGTAGACGCCGACATCGTCTTTGCTCGCCCGCGCTCGGGCCGAGCCGTGGCCGTCAGAGACGAAGGCGAGCGGCTGGTCCTGACACTCACCGACGAACTGCAGCAGGCGCTGGCAGAGCAGACGCCCGAACGGCTGGACGCGGCCGCGGTGGCCTGGTCCCGGACCGAGGAGTTCTGGGGAAAGGGCGACCCGGAGCTGCTGGCCGATTTCCTGCGCGAACTCTCTCAGCTCGCCCGTGACGCGTGCGACCAGGGCCACCGGCTGTACTGCTGGGCGTGCGTGTAGCCCGGCGGCCCGGGACTGGCGTCAGCCCGGGAGGAGCTTTCCTACTCGGCGGCTTTCTGGCGCAGTTGCTCAACCGCGTCCTCGAACGCGCCGGGGGGCAGGGACCAGGGGCCGTCCTGCGGTGCGCCGAGCCGGCGTAGCGCCGGAGGTAACGTGTCCATCCAGCCGAACAGTCCCCGCCGCCGCATCCGGCGCCGGTACAGCGCCCGCCCGGCTTCCGTGTGCCAGTAGCGGTCCCCATGGGGATCGGCGCCCACGAGGCCGGCGGACACCAGGCGGGCTATCGCCCGGTTGAACTCGTCCTCCCTCAGGAGGGAGTGATTGATGCCCTCCGCCTTGACGACGATTTGTGTCAGTGAGTAGGCATCCTCGGGGCCGGTGCCCTCGATCGAGGCAAACACCCAGGCGTCCGATGTGGTCCAGTCGCCGGCCATCGCCTCACGGTACCGGCCAATCTCCCGGCCTCGCCGGCCGTGGCGTCGCGGTCCGCCGGCGTTCGTCTATCTGGCGGCCGAACGCCGGCGAACGACGACGGCGCGCTATCCGGGCGGCGCGGGGCGGACGATGGCGCCCGGCATCGGGTACGTCTCGATGGTGCCGACGCCGGCTTTGACCACCGGGTCGTTCGCGGCGATGGTGGCCAGCGCGGCCTCGTCCTCGGCCTCGACGACGCCGAGGCCCCACACGCCGGCCGGGTCGAGCACCGGGCCGAAGACCACGGCGGTGCCGGCGGCCAGCAGCCCGGTCCAGTAGCCGACGTGGTCGGCCATGACGGCCTGTTCCTGCTCGGTCTGGTCGGCGAAGAAGCTGGGACGCGGTGGGATCAGCTTGTAGGCGAAGTGCGCCATGTCAGGCCTCCGGGGCGGTGGTGAGCGGGGTTCCGGTCTCCAGCAGGGTCTTCAGGCCGCTGAGCACGAGCATCCAGCCGGGGCCGGAGACGCTCTTGGCGGTGCCGGGCGCCCCGTCGAGCCGGTCGTGGGTGAGGGTGAGCAGGCACAGGCCGCCGTCCTGTGGCTCGATGTCCCAGCTGACCCGGCTGGGTTGCTCTGCGGCCAGTTCCTCGTCGTAGAGGGAGCGCCACTCGTGCACGAGCCGGCGCGGCGGGTCCCACTCGAGCACCGGGCCGTCGCCCCAGGTGGACCCGTCGGGACCGTACGAGATGTGCCGTTCGGGGGTGTTGGTGATCCGGGCGCCGTGGAAGTAGAGCATGGTCTCGTCGGGATCGGTGATGGCCTGCCACACCCGCTCCGGGGTGGCCTTGATGAACACCTGGTAGATCTGCGTGCTCAGGTCAGGTGTCGTCATGCGGTTCCTCCAGTGCCTTCTTCAGGCCGGCGAGCAGCGATGCTGGGCCGGCCGTGTACTTGTCGATCCAGCGGTCGTGGATGAGCCGGATCGGTACGGGGTTGAGGAAGTGCAGCTTTTCCCGGCCCGACCGACGGGTGACGACCAGGCCGGCGTCCTGGAGCACCCGCAGGTGCTTCATCACGCCGAACCGGGTGATCTCGACCGCCGACTCCAACTCGGTGAGCGTGCGGCCGTCCCGCTCGAAGAGCAGGTCCAGCAGGTAGCGACGGGTGGGGTCCGCGAGAGCCTTGAACACCAGGTCGTCGTCCACCGAAGGAAAAATATGTGACCAGATGGTCACCTGTCAACGGGCTCGCCGCGTCGCGACCGTGTCAGCCGAGCGCGCGCAGGGGGCGGCTGGCCGGGCGCCGCAGGCGCCGCTGCCCTCATGGCCGCGATCGACTGGCACTTCACTCACTGGATGGCCAAGCCGGTGGCCTTCGTGAGCTATGGGGGCATGTCCGGGGGGCGTCATGCCGTCCTTCATCTGGAGAACGTCCTCAGCGAACTGCACGCGGTGACCAGCCGCCACGGGCGCGGACTTCCCGTGACGCCGCTGTGACGCGGCATGGGAAGGCTCTGCTTGCCCGGATGGACGGCTGGGGGGAGCGATCACATGTGGTCCAGCGGAGATGGCCGGCGCTTGTCGCGGGGCCGGCATCTGCTTCCCGCTGGCGGGGTGGCGGTGCTGTGCGTGCTGTCATTCGTCGCGGGAGCGACGACGCCGCAGCAGCCGCGGAAGGCGCTGGCGGAGACCGCGGCCGCTGCGGCGGCGCCCGCCCCCAGCGGATGTCCGAGCCCCGACCCCAACCTGTGGCCGTTCGGGGTGGTCTGCGGCCGCGACTTCGACGTCCCGTCGCCGCCGGAGTCGCCCAGCCTGGTGCCGACCATCGCCACCAAGACCACCACCCGGCTCTGGGGCACCGACCCGTTCCAGGAGGCGGTCTCGGTGACCCAGCACATCTGGCCGGCCGCGCTGCCGGAGAACGCGCCAGGGGAGACCGACAACGTCCCCGACCGGCCGTGGGGCATCACCCTGGTCACCGCCGACGATCCGCTGCAGGCCATCTCGGCCGTACCGCTGCTGCACTTTCCGGACGACGCCCCGATCCTCTTCGTCACCCGGACCGGCATCCCGACGGTGACCCTCAACGAGATCAAGCGGCTCGGGGACACCGGCATCGTCCGCTTCAACGACGTGGACGCGTTCCTGGTCGGCGCCGCCGCCAACGACGCGGTCAAGCGGCAACTCACGGCCATCGGGGTGAAGTGGACCGCGGTCACCGGCCGCACCGTCTTCGACCTGGCCAACAACATCGACAAGCTGTACGGCGGCATCCAGAACCCCGACCTCGGTGTGCCACAGATGGAGACCAGCGCCAGCACCGGTGGCAACGGCGCCCAGGACGTACTGATCGGTTCGGCGGACGGCGACGACTGGCGGTTCTACCTGCCGGCCACGCACTGGGCCTCGCACATGCCCGCCGGGCTGCTCTGGGCGCACCGCAACAGCGTGCCCGGACCGACGATCGACGCGCTCAAGCGCCGCAAGGGCCACGCGCTGATCTACGTGTACGGGGGTCCGGACCAGATCTCGGCGTCGGTCCTGCGGACCCTGAGCCAGTACGGCAGCGTCACCCGGATCGACGCCGACGACGCGGTCGCGTTCAACACCCCGGCCACGACCACCCCGGTCAACCTCTCCGTCGCCTTCGCCAAGATGTGGGACCCGGCCGGCATGATGGGCTGGAACATCCTCGGCCCCGGCCACGGCTTCACGCTGGTCAACATCGACAACTGGCAGGGGGCCGTCGCCTCCGCGCCGCTGTCGCACCTGGGCTACCACGCGCCGCTGCTGCTCACCGACAACTCCGGCAAGCTCCCGACCGAGGTGGAGAACTACTACAAGTTGGTGGCGCCCACCTTCCTCACCACCCCGGCCGACGGGCCGTACAACATGACCTTCATCATCGGCGACTACTCGATGCTCACCTGGCCGTTGCAGGCCCACGTCGACTTCATCTCCGAGATGTCCAACCGGCGCGTCTGGTCGCAATCCACCGGCGGCCGCTACGGCGACGGCGGCAACTGACCCGGCTGACCGGCGGCGGCGCGGGCACCCCGCTGGCTCGGGGCGTCCTCGCCGAGCATGCCGATGGGGATCCACAGTGTCATCGCGGCCGCCATGATGGCGCCCCCAACGGCCATCGCCGTCGGTAGGCTCCGCCAGGTCAGGGGCAGCACCACCAACGCGGCGGCGGCCTGCATGCCTCCGGCCCAGGCCAGGTGGGGCGCCCGCTGCCCGAGGCCGATCGGCCCCCGCCCACGCCAGGCGGTCAGCACACCGAGCGAGATCAGCACGGCGGGGATCGCCACCAGCACCCACGTCGGAACCGAAGGGACGGAAGAGAAGGTCCACGCCGAGCCGATGCCGAACAGGAGCGACCACAGGATCCAGAGCAGTCGGCGCAGCACAGGGCAGGAATACCCGCCGGCGGCCGGGCGCACGCACGGCGCTCGGCATCGGCGGGCAACGACGCCGCTGTCCGGGCCGTACCATCGGGCGGTGGTCAGATCGACGCCGGCCGAGCCGCCCGCGGCGCCGCTCACCGACGGCGTCGTGGCCGTACGCCCGCGGCGGGCCGCCGATGTGGACGCGATCGCCGCGGCGAGCGGCGACCCGGAGACGCTGCGGTGGCTGGACGACCGGCCGATGGACGCCGAGGCCCGGCGCACCAGCATGGCGCGCATCGACGAGGCGTGGCGCAGCGGCCGCGCCGCGCCGCTGGTGATCGCGGACGCGCGCACCGACGAGCCGGTCGGGATCATCAACCTGCAGTTCACGGACGACCGCACGAGCACCGTGGCGTACAGCGTGTTTCCGCAGCATCGCGGGCGGGGCATCGCCCCGCGGGCGGTTCGGCTGGTGGCCGGGTGGGCCGTCGCGGAGCTCGGCCTGCGGCGGCTGATCCTCGAGGCCGACGTGCAAAACCAGGCCTCGGTCCGGGTGGCGGAGAAGTGCGGGTTCCGCCGGGTCGGCACCCGCGCGGAGGCGGCCGAGGGCGGCGGCCGTACCGTCGTCGCCTTCGTCCTCGACGCTGCAGCCGCGGCCGGGGACTGACCCGGCCGCCGCCGGGGACCGAGCCGGCCGCCGCCCGGGACCGGCCCGGTGGTCGTCAGGTCGCGGCGCCCACCGGGTGGCCGTTGGCGCGCACGGCGTCCGCGGGATCAAGCGACCCCGGCCCGGGGGTCGCGGCCAGGTGCCGGCGCGCGGTGGTCTCCGAGACGCCGGCCCGCGCGGCGATCTGCGCCACCGTGGCGTCCGGCAGGGTGGCCGCGGCGCTGGCCACCCGCTGCGCGGCCGGAATCTTGGCCCGGTTCGTCCGAGGCCTGACGTCCGGCCGGTACGCCGGCGCGCTCGCCGCCGGAGCCGGCTCGGTGTCGCCGGCCCGCCGCCGGCCCGTCGCGGCCGGCCCGGGGAACGGCGGCGCCGGGTCGTGCGGCGCCGGCTCGACCGACGGTACGGGCAGCGCCCGCGCCGCCGCGGCCCGCTGCCGTGGCACGGCGGCCCGCTGCGCTGGCGCGGCGGGCCTCGGCTGGGCCGCGCCGGCGCCTGGATGCGGCGTTCCCGAGTGGGCCGCGCCCGGTTGGGGCCGGGTCGGGGCTTCCCACGAGCCCACCGCCGCCTCGACGACCGCCGCCTCGGCCGCCGGGGTTTCGGCTGCCGACCGGGCCACCTCCCCGGCCCGGACGGGCCCGGGCGGCGGCACGGCGACCGGCTTGCCGGTCCGGGCCAGCACCTCCACGGCCAGCATGAACGACACCGCCGGCACGGCCGCCACCATCCGGGCCGTGACGGTCGGCTGGGCGCTCGCGATGTTCGCCGCGAGGGTGGCCAGCACGCCGAACGCCAGGGCGATCCGGGCCGACAACCGCGGCAGCCGGCCGTTCCGCTTGTCGTCCAGCATCGCCAGGGTGGCCACCAGGATCAGCCCGTCGATCGCCAGCGGCAGCACCGCCGACACCGATCGGTGCTCGCCCGCGTTGATCGCGACCCGGTAGATGTGCTGGTACGAGGCGAAGCCCGCGACGGCCGCCACCAGGGCTGCCGCGGCGCGCGACGAGATGGTCGTGAGGGCCACCGGGCCTTCTCCTCCTCCAGCCTGGCCGGCCGCCCGGCGGGCGGCCTTAAGAGCGCTTGGCGACCTGGACCTTACCGATCACCCCCGAATGGCTGGCAAGTCCGAATACGCTCCGCGCCCCGGACGCCACGCCCCGTCCGGCGCTCACCGTGTCCGGGGCGGCGCGCTGTCAGACGGTGCAGCGCGCTGTCAGACGGTGCGGCGCGCGAGCGCCAGCCAGGTGAGGTACCGCTTGCTGATCCGGCCATTGTGGTTTCCGTCGATGAGATTGGCGAGGCAGGCGAGTAGCCCGTCGCGGGCCGGCTCGGGCAGCGCCCGGTGGCCGGAGTAGGTCATCAGCAGATCGAGATAGCCGTCGGTGGTGTAGGACTTCTCCCATTCGTACCGGCGGAACCGCACCGGGCCGAACCGCCCGGAGCGATCGAACTCGCCGGGTTCGTCCACGACCTCGGCGGCGGGCCTCAGGCGCAGCCCGGGCGGCGTATCCGGGTCGAAGCGTTCGTAGCAGCGTTGCGAGTCGGCAAAGAAGCGTTCGGTGCCGCCGGCTACGTGCTCGGAGTGGACCACCGCGAGAGCGCCGCCGGGTCGTAGGACGTCAGCCGCCCTGCCGACCCGGGTCTCCGGGTCGATCCAGTGGAAGGCGGTCGCGGCGAACACCAGGTCGAATGGCGTCGTTGGCGGCGTCCAACTCTCGAACGGGGACACCTCGATGGTGACATTTGGGAAGTCGCGCAGATTGCGTTCGGCCACCGCCGCCATGTCGGGGCTCAGTTCCACGGCGGTGATGCGGCAGCCGAGGCGGGCCAGCGGCCGGGTGGCCTGTCCGGTGCCGCAGCCGATCTCCAGCACCCGCGACTGTGGACCCAGTCCGGCCAGCCGGGCCAGGTCGGTGACCAGCTGGTCGGGATAGCCCGGCCGGGCCCGATCGTAGCGGTCGGCGTCCTGGCCGAAGGTGCTCCGAAGCAGTTCGCGGCGCGCGTCGGTCACCCGGGCACGGTACCGGCCAGATCCCGGTCGTTGCGACCGATTACCGGGATGAGCGCGGCGGCCACGACCAGGTGCGTCAGGCCCCGGATGACCTTCGTGCCGCCCCGCCTCGCAGGTCTTTACCGCTGCCGGGCGTTCGCCGGCAGCGGCAGCCAGGCCAGCACGTCCTGGATCTTCGCGTCCCAGTACGCCCAGTCGTGCCCACCCGGGGACAGTTCCAGGGTGACCGGTACGTCGCGCGCCCCCGCCACCTCGGCGAACCGGACCGCGTCGGCGTGCAGGTGGTCCTCGGTGCCGCAGCAGACGTACAGGTCCGGCAGCGTCGCCGGGTTGACCCGGTCGAGCAGCGACAGCACGTCGTCGTCGGTCCCGGCCACCGGTCGCCCGCCGAAGACGGTACGCCAGATCGCCGGGTCGAGCGGTCGGTCGGTGGTGTCCGCCACCCGGCTGGCCAGGTCCAGGCAGCCGGACAGGCTGGCCGCCGCCGCGAACCGGCCCGGGTCGCGCAGCGCCCACTTCAGCGCGCCGTACCCGCCCATCGACAGCCCGGCCACGAAGGTGTCGGCCCGCCGGTCGGACAGCCGGAAGAAGTCCCGGCACACCCGCGGCAGTTCCTCGCTCAGGAACGTCCAGTACCGGTTGCCGTTCGCCTCGTCGGTGTAGAAACTGCGGCTCACCTGGGGCATCACCACGGCCAGCCCGAGCGGCGCCACGTACCGTTCGATGGAGGTCCGGCGCAGCCAGACGGTGTCGTCGTCGCTGAGGCCGTGCAGCAGGTACAGCACCGGCGGGTCGCCGTCGGCGGCCGCGCCGGACAGCCCGATCTGCGCCGTCGTGCGCTGCGGCAGCAGCACGGTCATGGAGGTGCTCAGGCCGAGCACGTCCGAGAAGAAGTCACACCGAAGCAGCGCCATACCGGATGAACTTATCGGGTGCCCGCGGCGCGGGCCTGCACGGAGGGCCGATCATTCCGGTCCGCCTCGCCGCGCCTCGGCGGCGGCCTTCATCGGGGCGAGGGTGAGTCGGCGGAGCTGCCGGCGCGCGTACGGGCGGATGATCGGGGCGAGCGGGCGCAACCAGCCACGTAGGCGCACCTCGCCGACCACCTCGTACCGGCTGCCGGTGGGGGTGTCCCGGAACGTGTTGACGAACTCCGCGTCGTACCGCCGCTTGCGTTCGGTGACCACGATGCGGGCCGGCGGCTCCAGCCGCAGTCGGTTGGTCACCGAGCCCTCGCGGTGCTCGATGGCCAGCTCCACCGCATCACCGTCGCGGCCGGTCTCCCGGACCGCGTTGATCGCCGGAAAGAGCGCCGGCCAGTTCCGGTAGTCGGCGTACAGGTCGTACGCCCGCGCGGCCGGCGCGGCCACATCGACGCCGCCACGGACGATCATGACGGCCGGTGCCAGCGGCCGGTGCCGCACCGGAGCGCTCCGCGGTACGGGCGACCGCCGTTCATGCCGGCTCCATGCCGTGCCGCGCCATGAGGGCGCGCTCCTGCTCCGGGGTGGGCGGCTGCTCCCCCGACCACAGCTCCGCCAGGTCGGCGAAGTATCCGTCCAGCGCGGGGGAGTGCAGCACCAGCAGCCGGGCCGGCCGGTCGGAGGCGTTGCCGAAGGTGTGTCCGACGCCGGCGGGCACCAGCACGAAGGTCTCCGGGCCGCCACGGCGGGTCTCGCCGTCCAGGATGAACGTCACCTCGCCGTCCAGCACGAAGTACGCCTCGTCGTTGCCGGCGTGCCGGTGCGGCGGCGGCATCCGACCGCCCGGCGGCAGGGTCCGCTCCATCAGGGACAGTCGGCCTTCCGTGGTGCCGGCGAGGGCCTTGAACAGCATCACGCTGCCGCGCGCCTCCCGTCGTACCCCCTCGCCACGTTCGAAGATCGCGGCGTTGTCACCTGCGCTCATCCGTCCTCCCGGCGTCAGCGTACCGAGGCCGGGCCACGACGGGGCGGGCCTAACGGGCTGGCGTAACGGGCGGGTCGCAACGGCGCAGGCGTGCCGGGCCGGGTCGAAACGGCGTTGCGACGGCCGGTCCCGGCTGGTTGGCTCGGCCGATGATCGAAATCGCGGAGGTCGATCCGCACGACGACGCCGCGCTGCGGGCCTGGCACGCGGCGTCGCTGGCCGGCGGCACGGCCGGGCGACCGGCGGCGGTGGTGGAGACCTTCCCGGCCCTCGCCAGGTCCCTGCGAGAACCCGGCCCCCACCTGCGGCGGCTGCCGGTGGCGGCCGTCGAGGCCGGTACGGTGCTCGGCGCGTTGCTGCTGGAGTTGCCGCTCACCGAGAACCGGCAGGTCGCGCAGCTCGGGATCGCCGTACCGCCGGAGCATCGGCGGCGCGGCGTCGGCGCCGCGCTATGGGCCGCCGCCCGCGCTGCGGCCGACGGCCGTACCGTCTTCCAGGCCGAGGTGGCCGTGCCGGCCGGGCAGACCGTGGCGACCTGGCCCGGCGCGCTGTTCGCCCGGCGGCTCGGGTTCGCCAGCCGGCACGTCGAGGACCACCTCCGGCTCGCCCTGCCGGCGGCCGAGGACCTGCTGGACCGGCTCGCGGCCGCGGCGACCGGCCGGGCCGCCGGGTACCGCGTGGTCTCCTGGGCCGGGCCCTGCCCCGAGGAACACCTTCCGGCGTACGCGGCCATGCGGGCCGCGATGTCCCGGGAGGTGCCGGTCGGCGAGCTGGACCGGGCAGCGGTGGAGTACGACGTGCACCGGCTCCGGGCCGAGGAGCAGCGTCTCGCGGCCACCTACCTCTCGGTGGTGTCCCTGGCCCGGACCCGGGACGGCGAACCCGCCGGCTACACGCTGTGCTATCTCGATCGCAAGGACCGCTCGAACGCCAAGCAGGACGACACGTTCGTGTTCGCCCGGCACCGCGGCCATCGCCTGGGCGTGCTGCTCAAGGTGGCCAACCTGCGCCAGCTGGGCCGGCACGGCGCCGAACGCCGCTGGCTGCACAGCTGGACCGCCGAGAGCAACGCGCCGATGCGCGCGGTCAACGACCGGTTCGGCTTCCGGATGGTGGAGCAGCTGCACGAGTACGAGCTGGCCACCTGAGCTGTCCGGGCCCGGTTCCCCTTACCTGAGATCGCATCGAGGGCTTCTCGGCTCCCCGCGGGTAGGGCATTCTGATGCCATGGGTCAGATCTTGCCGGGCACCGGCCGGGGTGGTGTGTTCGCCGACGCGCGCGGGCCGGAGCGCACCATGCGGGTCACCCACCACCCGGAGCAGGACATCGTGGTGTTGTCGCTCTGGCTGGGGCCGCTGTGCCGCAGCTCGTTCCGGCTGCCGGTCGACCAGGTGGACGGGTTGGTCGCCGCGCTCACCAACGAGGGGGCGCCGGAGAGCCCGACCCCCGGGTCGGGTACGGAACCGGGCGTGCCGCCGACGCAGCCGCTCGGCCCGCCCACGGCGTCGGGCGCGGTGGACGGGCCGGCCGTGCTGGCCGGCGCAGCGGGCGTGGCGCCGGACCGCGCCACCGCCGCCTCATCGGCGGCCGCGCCCACCGGCGGCGGTGTCGGTCCGGGCGGGGCGGGCGCGGTCGGCGCCGACCCGGCCGGCCGTGACCACGACCCGGCCGGCCGCGAACTCGGCGCGGTCGGCGGCGACCCGCTGCCGGTGGTGCAGACCGGCGCCGTCGATCCGGCGGCCTTCGCGCTCGCCGGTGGCGAGGCCGGCGTCGCGGGCTGACCTTGCGCCGCCGGCCGGGACCCGGCAAACGGCGCTGGCCGTGGCCCGCGCGATGACCGCTGCCCGGCGCGGGCCGCCGAGCGGCGGCCGGCCCTCGGCCCGGCACAGGAATCCGCGGCCATTGCTGGCGGAGTTATTGGGTATTGATGGCGCACCGCCGTAGCCCAGGAGGTTCCCGTGCAGCCCGCAACCCGTGACCGGTCCGGCCCCGTCCTGCGCCTCGCGGCGCTGTTGTCCGCGCTCGTCGTGGCCCTGGCCTGCGGGGCGGGGACCACGCCGGACGGGGGTGGCGGTGACCGCCCGGCGGCCGGTCGCTCCTCCGCCGGCCGGTCCTCCCCGCCGCAGGGCCGGCAGGAGGACGGCACGATGACCATCGGGGAGTTCAAGAGCGACCTCAACGGCGCGGTCGACCTGGCCGAGCAGTACTGGGGGGCGCGCTTCCAGCAGAACGGCCAGCGGTTCCAGCCGGTCCGTCGGGTCGTGGCCTACCAGCGGACCGGCGAGGTGTCGTGCGCCGGCCAGGGCGTGCCGCGCAACAACGCGCTCTACTGCTCCGACGGCGACTTCATCGCCTACGACGTCAACTGGGCAGTGCAGGCCTTCCGCAAGATCGGTGACGCGTTCCTCTACTACCTGCTCGGCCACGAGTACGCGCACGGCATCCAGACCCGGCTCGGCATCCGGTACAGCTACACGATCCAGCAGGAACTGCAGGCCGACTGCATGGCCGGCGCGTACATCGGCGACTCGGTGAAGGACGGCGATCTCGACCTTCAGGACGGCGACCTGGACGAGCTGCGCCGGGGGCTGGCCGCGGTGGCCGACGACCCGGGCCAACCGTGGTTCGCGGAGGGAGCGCACGGCAGCGCCAAGCAGCGCACCGATTCCTTCTTCAACGGCTACCAGCGGTCGTTGGCCGCCTGTGACCTGGGCCGTTGAGCTAGGTCACCCCGGAGACGGCCGGTGCGGCCACCGGTGGCGGCGCGCTGGCAGGATCGAGCAGGATCGAACTGCCGGTCCTTGACGACCGTCGCGGCCGCGCCGCGCCGAGCGGCCGGGTCCCGCCCCGCGCCGCGCCCGGCGGCGCGGCGGGCTGCGCCGGTCGTCCCGTGCCCGAAGGAGGACCCCCTGACCGCCGCCACCCCCGCCCCCGCCGCGGTGCTGTTCGACATGGACGGCACCCTGATCGACAGCGAACGGTTGTGGACCATCGCGCTCAACGAACTCGCCGCCACGTACGGCGGGAGCCTCTCGGCCGAGGCCCGGGCCGCGATGGTCGGTACGTCGATGGACCAGTCGATGGTCCTCCTGCACGACGATCTGGGCCAGCCGTGGCGGGACGCCGCCGCCGGGGCCGCCTGGCTGGAAAAGCGGGTGGCCGAGTTGTTCGGCACCGAGGTCCGGTTTCGGCCGGGCGCGCGGGAGCTGGTCCGGGCCGTCCGCACGGCCGGCATCCCGACCGCGCTGGTCACCTCCACCGCCCGGCAGCTCGTGGAGGTCGCGCTGCAGACCATCGGGCGCGACAACTTCGACGTGGTGGTCTGCGGCGACGAGGTGGACAACACCAAGCCGCATCCGGAGCCCTACCTGACGGCGGCGCGGCTGCTCGGCGTGCCGATCGGCCGGTGCGTGGCCATCGAGGACTCGCCCACCGGGGTGGCCAGCGCGCTGGCCGCCGGCGCCGCGGTGCTGGCGGTGCCCTCCGACGTGCCGCTGGCGCCGGCCGACGGCGTACGCCGGCTGGACAGCCTGACCGCCGCGGACCTGGAACTGCTGGCCAGCCTCCAGGCCCGGGCGACCGGCTGAGCCACCGGCCGCGCTCGCCCGCCCGGAGCGTCACGGCCGGCCGACGGTCGCCCGCCCGGAGCGTTACGGCCGGCCGACGGTCGCCCGGCCGGGGGCGTTAAGAAGGGCCCCTTCCTATACCGAAAACGATAAGAAGGGGCCCTTCCTTTCACTCGTGGGCGATCGCGCCCAGGACGTTGATCCGGGCCGCGCGGATGGCCGGCAGCACCGCCGCGACCACGCCGATGATCGCGGCCAGGCCGAGGAACAGGCCCATCTGACCCCACGGCAGGATCAGCCGGTCGATCCCGTCGTCGCGCAGCGCGCGGACCACCGCGGCGCCCAGCCCGCTGCCGACCACGACCCCGAGCAGCGCGCCGAACACCGAGATCACCACCGCCTCGACCGTGATCATCCACATGGTGCGGCTACGCCGCAGGCCGATGGCGCGCAGCAGTCCCAGCTCCCGGGTGCGTTCCAGCACCGACAGCGCGAGCGTGTTGACGATGCCGAGGACCGCGATGAGGATGGCCAAAGCCAGCAGGATCTGGATCATCGTGAGAATCGTGTCGAACTGGTTGGTCTGCTGCTTGATGAACGCGTCCCGATCCGCCACCGAGACCTCGGGGCTGTCCGCCAGCAGCGCCTCCACCCGCGGCTGCACCTGGCTCACCGGCGTGCCGTCGGTGAGCTGGATGAACCCCTGGATGGGCTGTGGCAGGGCGAAGTCCTTCACCGCGGCCGGCGGCAGCACCATCGGGTTGGTCAGCTGCGAGCTGCCGTAGACGCCACTGACCGTGTACGTCCGCGCATCACCCCGGGACAGCTGCACGGTGAGCTTGGAGCCGACGGACAGCCCCCGGCTCTTGGCCGTGTCCGAGCTGACCAGCGCCTCGTTGTCGGCCAACCGGTCGATGCTGCCCGCGGTGGGCTTCGCCTGGAAGATCTGGGTCAGCGCCGCCACGTTGCTGCTGGCGGCCACCCAGGTCCGCTGGCCGTTCACCACCGCCATGTCGCCGTACTCGCCGTCGGTGAGCCGGACCCCGGGCAGCGCCGCGGCCTTCTCCAGCACCGCCGGGTCGAAGCTCGCCGGTCGCGGGCCGCTCCGCCCGCCCGAGATCACCAGCTGGGCCTGGATGGTGTCCTTGGCCAGCGCGGTGATGCTGCCCTTGGCCGAGTCGAGGATCACGCTGACGCCGGTCACCAGCGCGATGCCGACCATCAGCGCGGCCGCGGTGATGGCCGTCCGCCGCGGGTTGCGGCCGGAGTTGAGCCGGCCCAGCTTGCCCGCCACCGACCAGGAGAAGAGCCGGCCCAGCACCGACACCACCGGCCGGCTGATGGCCGGGGTGAGCAGCGCCACGCCGATGAACGCCACCAGCACCCCGCCGAGGATCGTCCAGAGCGTGTTGTCACCGGCCTTCCCGGCCAGGCCGAGGCCGAGCAGGGTGCCACCGGCCGCGCCCACCAGCGCGCCGGCCACGGTGATCTTCGTGAGCGGCCGGTCCGGGGTCGCCACGTCCTGCAGCGCGGCCACCGGCGGGATCCGGGCCGCCCGCAGCGCGGGCAGCACGGCCGCCACCAGCGTCACCAGCAGCCCGACCGCGAACGCGCTGATCACCGCCGCCGGGGGCACGCCGATGCCGGCCAGCGCGAGGCCGCCGCCGAGCTTGCCGAAGAGGTACGCCAGCAGCGCGCCGACGCCGATCCCGGCGCCCAGCCCGATGACCGAGGCGAGCAGGCCCACCACCACGGCCTCGACCAGCACCGAGTTGATCACCTGCCGCCGGCTGGCGCCCACGGCGCGCAGCAGCGCCAGCTCGCGGGTCCGCTGGGCCACCACGATCGAGAACGTGTTGAGAATCAGGAAGATCCCGACGAACAGCGCCACCCCGGCGAAGCCCAGCAGGATCTTGTTGAAGAACGACAGCCCCTGCTTGAGGTCGGCGGACGAGTCGGCGGAGAGCTGCTTGCCGGTCTTGACCACGTACCCGTCGCCGAGCGCCGTGCCGATCCGGTCCCGCAGCTCGGTGTCGGAGACGCCGGACGCGGCCGTCACCCGCAGGTTGGTGTAGACGCCGGGCTGCCCGAGCATCAACCGCTGCGCGGTCGGCTCGGTGAACGTCACCTCCTGGACACCGCCGATGCTGTCCCGGTCGCCGCTGTAGCCGAAGATGCCGACCAGCGTGAACTCCCGCTTCGGCGCCGCGATGGTGAGCACGCCCACCCGGTCGCCCACCTTGACCTTGGCGGCGGCCGCGGTGGCGGCGTTCACCGCGATCTCGTTGTCGGCGTTCGGCCCGCGCCCCTCGCGCAGCTTGACCAGCTTGTCCTCGCCGGTCCAGTTCTCGCCCAGCTGGGGCGGCCCGAACGAGGTCAGCGCCTTGCCGTTCGCGCCGATCAGCCGGGCGCCGTCGGCGCCGACCTGCCCGGTCACCGAGGCCACCCCGGGCACTCCGCGCACGGTGTTCAGGGCCGCGGCCGGCACCAGCGCCGGCGCCTGGCCGTTGTCGCCGCTCACCTTCGGCTTGCCGCTCACCCCGACGTCGGTGCCGGCGTACGCGTCGGCGAAGACCGCGTCGAACGACCGGCCGAGGGTGTCGGTGAGCACGAAGGCGCCCGAGACGAACATGACGCCCAGCACGACGGCCAGGCCGGACAGGATGAGCCGCAGCTTGCGGGCCAGCAGGCTCTTGAGCGTGGCGCGCAGCATCAGAGCGTCGCCTCGCCGGACGCGTCCAGCTTCTTCATCGTGTCCAGCACGGTCTCCGGGCTGGGTTCCACCAGCTCGGACACGATCTGCCCGTCGGCGAGGAAGACCACCCGGTCGGAGTAGGAGGCGGCCACCGGGTCGTGGGTCACCATCACGATGGTCTGCCCGAACTCGCCGACCGAGCGGCGCAGGAAGTTGAGCACCTCGGCGCCCGAGCGGGAGTCCAGGTTGCCGGTCGGCTCGTCGGCGAACACCACCTCGGGCCGGGCCACCAGGGCCCGGGCGCAGGCCACCCGCTGCTGCTGGCCGCCGGAGAGCTGGCTCGGCCGGTGCCCGAGCCGGTCCCGCAGCCCGACGGTGTCGATCACCAGGTCGAACCACGCCTGGTCCGGCTTGCGTCCGGCGATGGCCAGCGGGAGCAGGATGTTCTCCTGGGCGCTCAGCGTGGGCAGCAGGTTGAACTGCTGGAAGATGAACCCCACCTTGTCGCGGCGCAGCTTGGTCAGCCCGGCGTCACCGAGGCCGGTCACGGTGGTGTCGCCGATCTCGATCGTTCCCCGGGTGACCGTGTCCAGGCCGGCCAGGCAGTGCATCAGGGTGGACTTGCCGGATCCGGACGGGCCCATGATGGCCGTGAACCGTCCCCGTTCGAACTCCGCGGTCACCCCGCGCAGGGCCACCACCTGCGCCTCGCCGCTGCCGTACACCTTCCACACTTCCCGGGCGCGGGCCGCCGCCCCCGTATTGCGGGCCACCGTCGCGGTCAATGCTCCACTCCTTTGATCATGGTCCGGCCGGGCGGAGAGCCCGGCCGGCGGCCTCCATTGTCGGCCGCCGGGACAACGCATCCCTCCGACTCCCGACGGAGGACGGGCGGATTTCCGGGTGCGGGTCGGCCCCGACCCGGGCTCAGGGTTCCCCCCGATCCGGCGGGTTCCCCCGATCCGGCGGGTTCCCCCCGATCCGGCGGGTTCCCCCGAGCCGGCGGGTTCCCCCGGCCCGGCGCGCTCGACCGTACGGCCTCCCGCGACGGGAGGGGCAAGTTCTGCCACCCGTCGTCAATCTACGTTGACAAGACCTCATCCGTCAACTCCGGTTGACGAAACATGGCGGAGATGCTCGTCGGCCCTCAGCGGCCGGGGATGAGCAGGGGACGGGCCGGATGGGCCGGGGACGGGCCGGATGGGCCGGGGATGGGCCGGGTGGGCCGAGTTCGGGGCGGGTCCGGGGTCGGTCGCCGGGGCGGGTCCGGGGTCGGTCGCGGGGCGGGTTTGGGATCGCTCGCGGGGTGGGTCTGGGGGCCGGTCGCGGGCGGCCGGCCGGCTGGGTCCGCGGTCAGCCGCCGGGCCGGACCAGGCCCGACTCGTACGCCAGCACCACGGCCTGCACCCGGTCCCGCAGGCCGAGCTTGGTCAGGACGTGTCCCACGTGCGTCTTCACCGTCGTCTCGCTCACCGTGAGCGCCCGGGCGATCTCCTGGTTCGACAGGCCGCGGGCCACCTGCACCAGCACCTCGCGCTCCCGCTCGGTCAGCGTGTCCACCACCGGGGCCGGGGCGGCCGACGGGTCCGGCAGCACGCCGGCGAACTGGTCCAGCAGCCGTCGCAGGATCCGCGGCGCCACCACCGCGTCGCCCGCGGCCACCGTGCGGATCGCGGTCACCAGATCCTCTGCCGGTACGTCCTTGGCCAGGAAGCCGCTGGCGCCGGCCCGGAGCGCGCCGACGATGTACTCGTCGAGGTCGAAGGTGGTGAGGATGAGCACCCGGACCGGCAGGCGGGCCTCGACGATGCTCCGGGTGGCGGTGACGCCGTCCATTCGCGGCATCCGGATGTCCATCAACACCACGTCCGGCAACAGCCGGCGGGACAGCTCGACCGCCTCGGCGCCGTCGCTGGCCTCGCCGACGATGTCCAGGTCGTCCTCGGCGCCGAGCACCATCCGGAACCCGGTCCGCAGCAGCGGCTGGTCGTCGGCGAGCAGCACGCGTATCGGCCGGTCGTCCCGGGTCGCCGCGCCGTCCAGCCCCGTCATGCTGCCCCTTCGTCGTCGAATCCGCCCGGCTGCTCCACCGGGATCCGCGCCTGCACCCGGTAGCCGCCGCCCGCCCGGGCGCCGGTGCGCAGGGCTCCACCGTAGAGGGCCACCCGCTCGCGCATGCCGACCAGGCCGTGGCCCAGGGTGGCCGAGTCCGGAACCGGACCCCGCCCGGTGTCGACGATCTCCAGCTCGAGCCACCGCCCGCGGAACGCGATCGACACCCCGGCCGTGGCCGTCCCGGCGTGCTTGAGCACGTTGGTGAGCGCCTCCTGGACGATGCGGAAGATCGTCAGCGCCATGCCGGGGTCCAGCGGCCGGGGCGTGCCGGCGACCTCCAGGGTGACCGGCAGCCCGGCCTCGCGGAGCTGCTCGACCAGGGCCTCGATGCCGGCCAGCCCGGGTTGCGGGGCCAGCTCCGCCGGTTCGGCCTCGGTGCGCAGCACGTCCAGCAGCCGGCGCAACTCCCGCAGCGCCGTCCGGCCGGTCTCCTCGATGCTGCCCAGCGCCTCGTCGGCGGCGGCCCGGTCCCGGGCCAGCGTCCGGCGGGCGCCGGTGGCCAGCACGCCCATCACGCTCACGTGGTGGGCCACCACGTCGTGCAGCTCCCGGGCGATCCGGCGGCGCTCGTCGGCCACCGCCTGCTCGGCCAGGGCCCGCTGGTTCTCCTCGGCCACCCGGGCCCGTTCCCGCAGCGCGGCCGTGGAGGCCCGGCGGGCGTGCACGGTCCGGCCGACGAAGAACGACACCAGCGCGATCAGCACGTTGTCCAGCACGAAGTAGCCGACGCCGCCCAGGGCGCCGGCGGGCGTCGGCCGGAGCAGGTCGAGGACGGCGATCGGCACCCAGAGCAGGGCCGAGCCGATGACCGCCCGGCGCATCGGCCAGCGGGCCGCCAGCGTGTACGTCAGCAGGACGAAGGCGAGGCCCTGGGTCGCCGGCGCGACCCGTAGCGCCGCCGAGCCGGCCACGGTGAGCATGGCGGCCGCCACGGCCCAGCCCGGCGCGACCCGGCGCAGCGCGACCGGGGCGGCGCAGACCACGCCCCAGGTCAGCTCGGCGACCGGCCGGACCGGTCCACGGTCGCCGCCGGCCAGCACCAGCAGCGCCAGCTCCAGCACCATCGTCCCGGCGGCCAGCAGCGCGTCACCGAGCAGCGGCCGGCTCGCGACGGCCGTGCTCAGCCGGCCGACCACACCGCTGCCCGGCCGCCGGCCCGCTCCCGGTGGCCGGCCGGCCGGCCGTTGCCCGCCTGTTGGTGGTGGCCGGCCTGCTCGCGGTCTCCGGCCCCTCTGTGGTGGCCGGTCGGCTCGCGGTCTCCGGCCCGTCGGTGGTGGCCGGCCTGCTCACGGTTTCCCGCCCGCCGGTGGTGGCTGGTCGGCTCGCTGTCTCCTGCCCGCCGGTGGTGGTCGGTCGGCGGCGGACCGGCCGGGGGCGGCTCACTCATCGGCGCCCGGTGCCTCCGGGACACCGGCCGGGCTGGCCCCGGTGGGCGCCGGAGCAATCGGGAACGGCGGGGGAGTGCCGCCGTACGCCGGGCAGCGCGCCTGGTGGCTGCACCACCCGCAGAGCCGGCTCGGCTTCGGTCGGAAGTCCCGGGCGGCGGTGGCCCGCTCGATGGCCCGCCACAGCGCCACCAGGGTGCGCTCGAACCGGAGCAGCTCCTCCGCGTCCGGCGTGTAGTCGCAGATCTCCTCGTCCTTGAGATAGAGCAGGCGCAGCACCCGGGGGACCACCCCGCGGGTGCGCCACAGCACCAGCGCGTAGAACTTGAGCTGGAACAGCGCCCGCGCCTCGAACGCCTCCCGCGGCGCGCCGCCGGTCTTGTAGTCGACCACCCGCAGGGCGCCGTCCGGGGCCACGTCCAGCCGGTCGATGTAGCCCCGAATCAGCAGCTCGTTGTCGACCGTGGCCGAGACCAGGCTCTCCCGCTCGGCCGGCTCGAGCCGCCGCGGGTCCTCCACCGCGAAGTAGCCGCCGAGCAACTCGCGGGCCGAGGACAGAAAGGCGCCGAGCCGCTCGGCGTCCTGCCCGGCGAACCCGGGGACGGCCCCGGCCGCGAAGGCTGGCGCCGCCGGCTCGGCGCCGGACGGCGCTGGCTCGGTGTCGGGCGCCGCAGGCTCGGTGTCGGGCGCCGCAGGCTCGGTGTCGGGCGCCACCGGCTCGGTGCCGGAGAACATCGAGTTGCTGCCGGACGGGGCTGGACTGCCGCCGGACGTGGCCGAGCTGGCGGGCGGCGCCGCCGGACCGCCGACGGCGGCCAGCAGGCTGGGCTGGGCCGGATCCGCATCCCCATCGCCGGTGCCGAACAGCTCGGCCAGGCGCGGCTCCTCGACCAGCAACCGCTGCCACTGCGGATCGACCAGGGCGGCCGCCGCCTCAGGGGTGCGCTCGCCGGCGGGCAGGTCGAACAGCCGCTCCAGGACGGCGTGCACCAGGGTGCCCCGGGCCTGCTCGGCGGTGGGCCGCTCGGGCAGCCGGTCGATGGTGCGGAAGCGGTAGAGCAGCGGGCAGGTCTTGAAGTCGGCGGCCCGGGACGGCGACAGCGAGGCGGCCGGCCGGTGCGGCTCGGTGGCCGCGGCCGCCGGGTCGTCCGACCGGGGTGCCGGCACCGCCGCACCCGGGCCGCTGCGCGGCACCGCCGCACCCGGGCCGCTGTGCGGCACCGCCGCGGTGCCGGAGGGACCACCCGGGCCGGTTTCTGTCGCCGTATCCGCCGCCATGTCCGAAGGCTAAGGCACCGCACCGACAAGATCGCCCGGGCCGCCCCCGTGCGGCGCGCCGACCGGTGCGTAGCATCGGGAGGATGGAGCAGACCGGGCGGCGCCGCATGCCGGGCCGGGACGGCCTGCCGATCGGTCGGGTCCTCGGGGTGCCCGTGCGGCTCAGCCCCTCCATGGCGCTGCTCGCCGTGCTGGTGACGGTCGCCTACGGTGGAATGGCCGGCCCGGTCGCGGGCGCGTCCCGGCTGGCCGGCTACCTGTTCGGGCTGCTCTTCGTGGCCTGCCTGGCGGCCTCCGTGCTGCTGCACGAGCTGGGGCACGCCGTCACCGCGCGCCGGCACGGCATCGGCGTCCGGGGCATCACCCTGGATCTGCTCGGCGGCTACACCGAGCTGGACCGCGAGGCCCCGGAACCCCGTACCGACCTGCGGGTCTCGCTGGCCGGCCCGGCCGTGTCGCTGGCGCTGGGCGCGCTCGCGGTGGGGGCCGCGGCGCTGCTGCCGGATGGGACGGTGCCGGACCGGCTCGCCGTCCAGCTGGCGGCCAGCAACCTGGTGGTGGCCGTTTTCAACGTGCTGCCGGGCCTGCCGCTGGACGGCGGCCGGGCCCTGCGCGCCGTGGTCTGGCGGATCACCCGGGACCGGCACCGGGCCACCGAGGTGGCCGGCCTGGCCGGCCGGGGCGTGGCGCTGGTGGTGCTGGCCGGGATGCTGGCGTTGACGCTGGTCGGCGTGCTGCGGCCGGTGGCCCTGATCCTCATGCTGGTGGTGGCCGGTTCGCTGTGGCAGGGCGCCGGCCAGGCCGTCCGGGTCGCCCGGATCGCCCGCCGGGCGCCGCTGGTGGACCTGCGCCGGCTGGTCCGGCCGGTGCTCACGGTGCCGTCCGGCACCCCGCTGGCCGAGGCCCAGCGCCGGGCCGGTTCGGTGGCCGGCCCGCCGCCGGCCACCGGGACGCCCGCCAGCGGGACGCCCGCCGCGGCGCCGCCGGTCGCGGTTGCGCCGGGTCAGGACGCGCCGCACCGGGCGCCGGCGCCGTCCGGCGCGGGGTCCTTCGGCGGTACGGGGTCGTCCGGCGGCCCGGCGTCGGCGGGTGTCACCGGCGAGCCCGACCGGGCCGGCGGCGAGCCAGCCGCCCTGGTCGCGACGGCCGGCCCCGGTGCGGGGCCGGCCACCGTGGGGGTCAGCGACGCGGCCGGCCGGCTGGTGGCGCTGGTGGACCGGACCGCGGCCGCGGCCGTGCCGCCCGAGCGGCGGCCCTGGATCGCGGTGGACGCGGTGTCCCGCCGGCTGGAGGCCGTGCCCCGGCTGGCGGTGGGGCTGCGCGGGGAGCAGCTGCTGCGCGCCGTCCAGGACCACCCGGGCGCTCAGTACGTGGTGACGTCGGGCGAAGATGTGGTGGGCGTGCTCCACCTGGACGACCTCGCCCGAGTTCTCGAACCGACACGGAAGATGACATAAGTGACCGCTCAGCCCGCCGCCCCGCCCGCCGTCGCCCCGCCGCACCGCGGCCCGTTCCGGCCCGGCGACCGGGTGCAGCTCACCGATCCCAAGGGGCGGATGCACACCGTCACCCTCGAGCCCGGCAAGGCGTTCCACACCCACCGGGGCGCCCTCGAGCACGACGCCCTGATCGGGCTGCCCGACGGCAGCGTCGTGACCTCAACGGGCGGCACGGCCTACCTGGCGCTGCGACCGCTGCTGGCCGACTACGTGCTGTCCATGCCGCGCGGCGCCCAGGTCATCTATCCCAAGGACGCCGCGCAGATCGTGGCCATGGGCGACGTCTTCCCGGGCGCCCGGGTGCTGGAGGCGGGCGCCGGCTCGGGCGCGCTGTCCTGCTCGCTGCTGCGGGCCGTCGGCCCCACCGGCGAGGTGCACAGCGTGGAGCTGCGGCCCGACTTCGCCGAGATCGCCCGGCGCAACGTCGAGGCGTTCTTCAACGGGCCGCATCCGGCCTGGACCCTGCGGGTCGGCGACGTGACCGAATATCCGGAGACCGGGTTCGACCGGATCATCCTGGACATGCTCACTCCGTGGGACGCGCTGGACCTGGTGGAGCGCGCCCTGGTGCCCGGTGGGGTGTTCATCGGGTACGTGGCCACCACGCCGCAGCTGTCCGAGCTGGTGGAGGCGCTGCGCGAGCGGGGCGGCTTCACCGAGCCCCGCGCCTGGGAGTCGCTGGTGCGGGACTGGCACGCCGACGGCCTCGCCGTCCGGCCGGACCACCGGATGATCGCGCACACCGCGTTCCTCGTGTCGACCCGCCGGCTCGCCCCCGGGGTCACCGCCCCGCCGCGCCGGCGCAAGCCGAGCAAGGGCGCCGAGGCGTACGCGCTGCGCCGCCAGGAGCTGCGTTCGGCGCGTACCGCCGCGGGGGTGGCCGACCGGGCGCCGGAGGACGCCGGCGGCACCGGCGCGGCGCGGACCGGTGGCGACGGCGCGGCGCGGACCGACGGCGCCGGCGTGGGCGGTGCGGGCGCGGACGGTGGCCGGTGACCCGGCCCGGCCGGTCGGTCCGGTCATGAGCCGGCCCGCGTTCGGCGGGGGTGACCTGCCCGCCGTCTTCCCGGACTGGTCTCCCTACCGCGACCTGCCGGCGGCCGCGCGGGCCTACCTGCGGGACCCGGAGGTGGCTCTGGACGAGCTGTCGGCGGTGCTGGACGGCGCCTCGGTGCTCGGGTTCACGCTGGAGCGCTTCGTCAACGAGGTGAACGGCGTGTGGCAGGAGGTGGCCGTCTGCGACGGCAGCCGGCTGGTGCTGTGGCACGGCGAGGACGTGCCGCCGGACGAGGGGCCGGCGGGCTCGATGACCTCGTCGCTGCGGGTGGTGCCGACCTCCACGATCACCGAGGTGGGCTGCCGCCGGCGGCTCACCCGGACGCCGGCCGGGACCATGCGGGTGGACAGCGTCGACGTGTACCTGCTGCTCAGCTCGATCGACGAGACGGTCCCGGCCGACGACACGCCGCTGCCGCCCCGGCACGACGCGTTGCGGTTCGGCAAGACCCTCGACGACGGCGGAGCCGGGCAGATCGGGCGGCTTGAGGAGTTCGCCCGATTGGTCGCCTCGGTGGTCGGTCGACCGGTTCTCTGAGCGCCACGCCTAGGCTCCGACGCGCCGCAAGAGGCGGATCAAGTGATCAAGCTTCGGTGACGAGGGTGTTGCGCGGGACCGAACGGGCCTCATACCGGCTAGTGTTAGGGCAGAACGTTCAAGCCCCCGGGGAGGTGGGACGTGGCACGCAGCGACGACGCGGACTCGCGCGCCGCACGGTGGGAGAAGGAGGCCCACGATCTCTCCACCCAGGTCGCGTTCCTTACAGAGGAACTCGCTCTGGTGCGGCGGAAGTTGACCGAAAGCCCCCGACACGTCAGGCAGCTCGAAGAGCGGCTGGCCGCAACCCAGGCCCAACTGGCCCGGTTGACGGAGAACAACGATCGGCTCGTGAACACCCTCAAGGAGGCGCGGGCCCAGATCGTCACGCTCAAGGAGGAGATCGACCGGCTGGCGCAACCGCCCAGCGGGTACGGCGTCTTCCTGAGCCGGCACGAGGACGGCACCGTGGACATCTTCACCGGCGGCCGCAAGCTGCGGGTGGCGGTGTCGCCGTCGCTGGAGGTCGACGACCTCAAGCGCGGCCAGGAGGTGCTGCTCAACGACGCCCTCAACGTGGTCGACGCCTTCGGCTACGAGCGGGTGGGTGAGGTCGTCACCTACAAGGAAGTGCTGGAGAACCCGACCGGCGGCGCGGCCGACCGGGCGCTGGTGATCTCGCACGCCGACGAGGAGCGGATCGTCCACCTGGCCGAGACGCTGATCGGGGTCGGCCTGCGCGCCGGCGACTCGCTCATGATCGAGCCGAGATCGTCGTACGCGTACGAGCGGATCCCGAAGAGCGAGGTGGAGGAGCTCGTCCTCGAGGAGGTGCCCGACGTCGACTACACCGACATCGGGGGCCTGCACTCCCAGATCGAGCAGATCCGGGATGCCGTGGAGCTGCCGTTCCTGCACGCGGACCTGTTCCGCGAGCACCAGTTGCGGCCGCCGAAGGGCATCCTGCTCTACGGGCCGCCCGGCTGCGGCAAGACCCTGATCGCCAAGGCGGTGGCCAACTCGCTGGCCAAGAAGATCGCCGAACGGCGGGGCGAGGAGAAGCACACCAGCTACTTCCTCAACATCAAGGGTCCGGAGCTGCTCAACAAGTACGTCGGCGAGACCGAGCGGCACATCCGGCTGGTGTTCCAGCGGGCCCGGGAGAAGGCCGGCCAGGGCACGCCGGTGATCGTGTTCTTCGACGAGATGGACTCGGTGTTCCGCACCCGCGGCTCCGGCGTCTCCTCCGATGTGGAGAACACGATCGTCCCGCAGCTGCTCAGCGAGATCGACGGCGTCGAGGGCCTGGAAAACGTCATCGTCATCGGCGCCTCCAACCGGGAGGACATGATCGACCCGGCCATCCTGCGACCCGGCCGGCTCGACGTGAAGATAAAGATCGAGCGGCCGGACGCCGAGGCCGCCAAGGACATCTTCTCCAAGTACATCCTGTCCGGGCTGCCGTTGCACCCGGACGACCTGGCCGAGCACGGCAACGACCCGCAGTCCACGGTCGGCGCCATGATCGAGGCCGTGGTGCTGCGGATGTACTCCGAAACCGAGGAGAACAGGTTCCTCGAGGTCACCTACGCCAACGGTGACAAGGAGGTCCTGTACTTCAAGGACTTCAACTCCGGCGCCATGATCCAGAACATCGTGGACCGGGGCAAGAAGATGGCCATCAAGGAGTTCCTCGCCTCCGGACGGAAGGGGCTGCGCCTGCAGCACCTGCTCGACGCCTGCGTCGACGAGTTCCGGGAGAACGAGGACCTGCCCAACACCACCAACCCGGACGACTGGGCCCGGATCTCCGGCAAGAAGGGCGAGCGGATCGTCTACATCCGCACGCTCGTCTCCGGCGGCAAGGGCACCGAGGCCGGCCGGTCCATCGAGACGGCCAGCAACACGGGTCAATACCTGTAACGCACGCGGCGGCGGCCCGGTGTCCCGGCGACACCGGGCCGCCGTCGTGCCGTCCGGGGGACCCGCCGACCGCGCCCGGTCGGCACGCCACTCCGGTCCGTCGCGCGTGGGCGACTACTCTCGAAGCGTAAGGTGATCGAAGCGAGGTGGCGGCGTGACGGTACGACGGATCATGGGCACCGAGGTGGAGTACGGCATCTCCGTGCCGAGCCAGCCGGGAGCCAACCCGATGGTCACCTCGTCCCAGGTGGTCAACGCCTACGGGGCACGCCCGGAACTCAACCGCGGCGGCCGGGCGCGCTGGGACTATGAGGAGGAGTCGCCGCTGCGCGACGCCCGCGGCTTCACCTATTCAGGCGCCGCGTACGACCCTGCCGAGGCGCTCGCCGACGAGGACCTCGGGCTCGCCAACGTCATCCTCACCAACGGCGCCCGGCTGTACGTCGACCACGCCCACCCCGAATACTCCACGCCCGAGGTCACCAACCCGATGGACGTGGTCCGGTGGGACAAGGCCGGCGAGCGGGTGATGGCCGAGGCATCCCGGCGGGCCGCCACCATCCCCGGCAGCCACCCCATCCACCTGTACAAGAACAACACCGACAACAAGGGCGCGAGCTACGGCTCGCACGAGAACTACCTGATGCGCCGGCAGACCCCGTTCGCCGACATCGTGGCGTACCTGACCCCGTTCTTCGTGACCCGGCAGATCGTCTGCGGCGCCGGCCGGGTCGGGATCGGCCAGGACGGCTCGCAGCCCGGCTTCCAGATCTCCCAGCGCGCCGACTTCTTCGAGGTCGAGGTCGGGCTGGAGACCACCCTCAAGCGACCGATCATCAACACCCGCGACGAGCCGCACGCCGACGCCGACAAGTACCGCCGGCTGCACGTCATCATCGGCGACGCCAACCTGTCCGAGACCTCGACGTACCTCAAGGTGGGCACGACCGCCCTGGTGCTCAACATGATCGAGGAGAAGGCCCTCGGCCCCGACCTCGGCATCGCGGACCCGGTCGCGGAGCTGCGCGCGGTCAGCCACGACCCGTCGCTGGCGCACCTCATGCGGCTGCGGGACGGCCGCCGGCTCACCGCGCTGGACCTGCAGTGGGCCTACTACGAACGGGCCCGGTCGTTCGTGGAGGACCGGTACGGCGCCGATGTGGACGCGCCCACCGCCGACGTCTTGAGCCGGTGGGAGAGCGTGCTGCACCGGCTCGGCCAGGACCCGATGCTCTGCGCCGGCGAGCTGGACTGGGTGGCCAAGCTGCGGCTGCTCGAGGGCTACCGGGAACGCGAGAACCTCGGCTGGTCCTCGCACAAGCTCCAGCTGGTCGACCTGCAGTATTCAGACGTGCGCCCGGAGAAGGGCCTGTACCACCGCCTGGTGGCCCGCGGCTCGATGGCCACCCTGCTGGACGACGAGGCCACCCGGACGGCCATGGTGGAGCCGCCCGAGGACACCCGCGCCTACTTCCGCGGCCGCTGCCTGGCCCAGTACGCCTCCGAGGTGGTGGCCGCGAGCTGGGACTCGGTGATCTTCGACGTGGGCCGGGAGTCGCTGGTCCGGGTGCCGATGATGGAACCCGAGCGGGGTACCCGCAAGCACGTGGGCGCGCTGTTCGACCGCTGCGCCAGCGCCAAGGACCTGCTCGAGGCCATCACCCACGGCTGAGGCCGCGGCCCGCGCCCGCAGGTGTTGCCGGGCCGCGCGCCGGCGTCTGACGCTGAGCGCATGCGGTCCGTCGTCCGCCGTACGCGAAACGTGGCGTCTGGCGCGCCACTTGGTCGTATCGGCGGGGTAGGTTTTTCCTAGGCGATGTTGAGGAGGCACCACATGGCTACCCGGGACACCGGCGGTCAGTCGCAGTCCGGCAAGGCGCGGCAGGACCAGGAGATCGAGGACGTCACCGTCGAGGCCAACCCCGAGGTGGCCGAGCGGCACGCCGAGATCACCGAGGATGTCGACGACCTGCTCGACGAGATCGACTCCGTCCTCGAAGAAAATGCGGAGGAATTCGTCAGAGGTTATGTACAGAAGGGGGGCCAGTGACCGATATGTCCGTTTCAGTGAGCACGTCGGCCACGGCCTGCTCCGAGGCGTGACGAGGTTCCCCGCACGACCAACACGAGCGGTCGACACAGCTACTGCATGCCCGACCCGCGACACCTGGACCACGATCATCGCACCGGGTGGGTGCGGGGGATACTCTGCTTCAACTGCAACGGTGGTCTTGGCCAGTTCAAGGACGACCCGGTCCGGCTGGCCAGCGCCATCACGTATCTGAAAGGAGCCACGTGGCAGCGGCTTTTGATCCATCCGGGCGTCTTCCAGATGTTTTCACCAACGCTCGGACGTCCTCCTTCACCGAGTTCCTGAGCGTGGCCGCCCCGGAACTGCTGCCCGGCCGGCGTGCCCTGCCGCCCGGCATGGCGGCCGACCTGGCGCCGCACGCCACCACGATCGTGGCGCTGGCCAGCTCGGACGGTGTGGTGATGGCCGGGGACCGCCGCGCCACCATGGGCAACCTGATCGCCCAGCGGGACATCGAGAAGGTGCATCCGGCCGACGCGTACTCGCTGATCGGCATCGCCGGCACGGCCGGCATCGGCATCGAGCTGATGCGGCTGTTCCAGGTGGAGCTGGAGCACTACGAGAAGATCGAGGGGACGATGCTCTCCCTCGACGGCAAGGCCAACCGACTGGCCGCGATGATCCGCGGCAACCTGGGCGCGGCCATGCAGGGCCTGGCGGTGATCCCGCTGTTCGCCGGCTTCGACCTGGCCGCCGCGGACCCGGCCCGGGCCGGGCGGATCTTCAGCTTCGACGTCACCGGCGGCCCGTACGAGGAGACGGGGTACGACGCCATCGGCTCCGGATCGCTGTTCGCCAAGTCGGCCCTGAAGAAGCGGTACCGGGCGGGGCTGAG
The DNA here is from genome assembly GCF_042434095.1 of Plantactinospora siamensis. NCBI lineage: Bacteria > Bacillati > Actinomycetota > Actinomycetes > Micromonosporales > Micromonosporaceae > Plantactinospora > Plantactinospora siamensis. The sequence continues at coordinate 129,910 of NZ_JBHLUE010000019.1, read as the reverse complement.
CACGACCGAGGCGGCCCGGTCGGCCGTGGAGGCGCTGTACGACGCGGCCGACGACGACACGGCGACGGGCGGCCCGGACCTCACCCGCCGGATCTATCCGGTCGTCATGACGGCCACCGCCGACGGCACCCAGCGGCTGTCCGACGCGCAGACCGCGGAGATCGCCAACGCCGTTGTGACCGGCCGGATGGAGAATCCGGGCGGCTGAGCCGCCGCCGTCACCGCCAGTCGAGACCAGCGAAGAAGGAGAGCCGCCGCCGTGGCCATGCAGTTCTACGCCTCGCCCGAGCAGATCATGCGCGACCGCTCCGAGCTCGCCCGCAAGGGCGTGTCCCGGGGCCGGAGCGCGGTGGTCCTGAGCTACGCCGACGGCGTCCTTTTCGTCGCGGAGAACCTGTCCAGCGCCTTGCACAAGGTCAGCGAGATCTACGACCGGATCGGCTTCGCGGCGGTGGGCCGCTACAACGAGTTTGAGAACCTGCGCCGGGGCGGCGTGCGGATGGCCGACCTGAACGGCCTCAGCTTCGACCGCCGCGACGTCACCGGGCGCGGGCTGGCGAACGCGTACACGCAGCTGCTGGGCGCGATCTTCACCGAGCAGTCCAAGCCGTACGAGGTGGAGCTCTGCGTGGCCGAGGTGGGGATCACGCCGGACGACGACGAGATCTACCGGGTGACCTACGACGGCTCGGTCAACGACGAGCCGGGCTTCATGGCCATGGGTGGTCAGGCCGAGGCGATCTCGGGGGTGCTGCGCGGCGGCCACCGGCTGGACATGACCCTCGGCGACGCCGTGCAGTTGGCGATCCGGGCGCTGAGCAGCGTGGGCGGTGAGGGCGCCGCGGCCCGGACGATCCCGGCCAACCAGCTCGAGGTGGCGATCCTCGACCGGCAGCGCAAGGGCCGGACGTTCCGCCGGATCACCGGCGCGGCGTTGACCGGCCTGCTGAACGGCACGGCGAGCAAGGCCGCCGAGGCGGCGGCCGGGCGGGCCGCGGAGCCGAAGCCGCCGGCCGAGCCGACCGGCAAGCCGACCGTGTCGGCCGGCTCCGCCGACCTGGAGGGCGGCCCCGACAAGCCGGCCGGCGACAAGCCGGCCGGGGAGGCCGGTAAGCCGGCGGGAGAGGCCGACAAGCCGGCCACCGACAGGTCGGCGGGGGATGCCGGCAAGCCGGCAGGGGACGCCGGGAAGTCGGGCGCCGACAAGCCGGCCGGAGACGCGGCGAAGCCCGGGAAGGGCGCCGACAAGCCGGCCAAGGGCTCGGACGGGACCGCCGACGGCGGGAGCGAGAGCCGGTAGCCCCGGGACGGGACGCACGGCAGCGCGGGTCGGTGGCCCGGGAGGGTGCGGTAGCCCGGGTCGCCGGACTTTACGCGCCCGTGCCCGCCGGCGCGCCCTCGGCGCCCACCGATCCGGCCGTCGATCCGGCCGTCGATCCGGCCGGGGCGGGGATCGACGCGGGGGACAGCACGGCGGCCAGGCCGGTGCGCCAGTCCGGCAGCGGCCGCAGGCCGGCGGCGGCCCAGCGGTCGTGGCCCAGCACGCTGTAGCCGGGTCGCCGGGCCGGCCGGGGGAACCGGTCGCTGGACACCGGGCGGATCCGGTCCGGGTCGAGTCCGCGCAGCGCGAAGGCGGCGCGGGCCAGGTCGTACCAGCTGGCCTGGCCGGCGGCGGTGCCGTGGTAGATGCCGGGCGCGGCCCGGCCGGCGAGGGCGGCCTCGGCCAGCCGGATCAGCAGCCCGGCGAGCGCCGCGGCCGAGGTGGGCTGGCCGGTCTGGTCGTTCACCACCTCGAGGTGGTCCCGCTCGGCGGCCAACCGGAGCATGGTGCCGACGAAGCTGCGGCCGTGCGGCGCGTACAGCCAGGCGGTGCGGACGATGTAGCCGGCGTCCGGCAGGTGCCGGGTCACCGCCTGCTCGCCGGCGAGCTTGCCGCGGCCGTACGCGTTGACCGGCGCGGTGGGCGCGTCCTCCGGGTACGGCCGGCGCCCGGTGCCGGGGAACACGTAGTCGGTGGAGATTTGCAGCAGCCGGGCGCCCATGACGGCGCACGCCCGGGCCAGGTGGCCGACGGCGGTGCCGTTGACGGCGGTGGCGGCGTCCTCGTCCCGCTCGGCGCCGTCCACGTCGGTCCACGCGGCCGCGTTGATCACGACGTCGTGCCCGGCCACCGCGGCGCGCACGGCGTCCGGGTCGGTGATGTCCACCTCGGCGCGGGTGGCCGCGGTGGCGGCCAGTCGGGGGTGGGCGGCCAGGGCCGCCAGCAGGTCCCGGCCCAGCATCCCGGCCGCGCCGGTGACCAGCACCCGGCGCCGGGCCTCGGCCGGCCGCGCCGCGGCGTTCACAGCGCGGCGTGGGACTTGAGCGGTTCCCACCAGGCGCGGTTGTCGCGGTACCAGCGGATCGTGGCGGCCAGCCCGGTCGGCAGGTCGATCACCGGCGCGTAGCCGAGCTCTGCGCCGATCTTGGTGATGTCCAGCGAGTAGCGCCGGTCGTGGCCCTTGCGGTCGGGGACCGGCCGGACCCGTTCCCAGCCGGCGCCGCAGGCGTCCAGCAGGCGCTGGGTGAGCTCCCGGTTGGTCAGCTCGGTGCCGCCGCCGATGTGGTAGACCTCGCCGGCCCGGCCCTTGTCCTGCACCAGCGCCACGCCGCGGCAGTGGTCGTGGACGTGCAACCAGTCCCGGACGTTCGCGCCGTCGCCGTACAGCGGCACCGGCTGCCCGTCCAGGAGGTTGGTGACGAACAGCGGGACCACCTTCTCCGGGAACTGGTATGGCCCGTAGTTGTTGGAGCAGCGGGTGACCACCACGTCCATTCCGTGGGTGCGGTGGTAGGCCAGCGCCAGCAGGTCGGAGCCGGCCTTGCTGGCCGAGTACGGCGAGTTCGGCGCCAGGGGCGCGGTCTCGGTCCAGGAGCCGGTCTCGACGGAGCCGTAGACCTCGTCGGTGGAGACGTGGACGAACCGGCCGGTCTCGTGCCGCAGCGCGGCGTCCAGCACGGTCTGCGTGCCGACCACGTTGGTCTGCACGAACGGCGCGGCGCCGGTGATGGACCGGTCGACGTGCGACTCGGCGGCGAAGTGGACGATCACGTCGTGTCCGGGTACGACGCGGTCGACCAGGTCGGGGTCGCAGATGTCGCCCCGGACGAACCGGAGCCGGGGGTCGCGGCGGACCGGGTCGAGGTTGGCCGGGTTGCCCGAGTAGGTGAGCTTGTCCAGCACGGTGACCAGGCTCGGCTCCAGCAGCGGGGGTGGGACGGTCACCTCGGCGGGCACCGCGGCCGGCGAGTTGAGCAACATCCGGACGTACTCCGAGCCGATGAAGCCGGCGCCGCCGGTGACGAGAATCCGCACTGGTCAAAAATACGCCAATGAGCTGCCGGTATGGCGCAGCGTAGCCGTGTCGTCACGATGACTATCCTGCGGGGGTGCGTGGAATCCTGCTGGCCGGTGGCACCGGCTCCCGGCTGTGGCCGATCACCCGGGCCGTCTCCAAACAGCTCATGCCGGTGTACGACAAGCCGATGGTCTACTACCCGCTGTCCACGCTGATCCTGGCGGGGGTGCGGGAGATCCTGGTGGTGACCACGCCCGAGGACACCGTCCAGTTCCGCCGGCTGCTCGGCGACGGCGCCCAGTTCGGACTCCGGATCTGCTACGCCGAGCAGTCGCGGCCGGAGGGGATCGCCCAGGCGTTCCTGATCGGCGCGGACTTCATCGGCACCGAGGCGGTGGCGCTGATCCTCGGCGACAACATCTTCTACGGGGCCGGGTTGGGCCGCCAGCTGGCCCGCGCCGGGGCCCGGCCCGGCGCCGAGCCGGTGGGCGGCCGGATCTTCGCGTACCCGGTGGCCAACCCGCAGCAGTACGGCGTGGTCGAGTTCGACGGCGCCGGCCGGGTCCTGTCCATCCAGGAGAAGCCGGCGCTGCCCCGGTCCCGCTATGCCGTGCCGGGCCTGTACTTCTACGACAACCGGGTGGTGGAGATCGCCGGCAAGCTGAGCCCGAGCGCCCGCGGCGAGCTGGAGATCACGGCCGTGAACGAGGTGTACCGGGAGGCCGGCGAGCTGTCCGTGACGGTGCTGGACCGGGGAACGGCCTGGTTGGACACCGGCACCTTCGGCTCGCTGGTGCAGGCCGCGGAGTTCGTCCGGGTCATCGAGGAGCGGCAGGGCCTGAAGATCGGCTGCGTGGAGGAGGTGGCCTGGCGGGCCGGCCTGATCGACGACGACCAGCTGCGGGCGCTCGCCGGTCCGCTCAGCCGCAGCGGGTACGGGGACTACCTGCTCCGCCTGCTCAACGCCGACCGGGAGGTGGTCGGGCGGCCATGAAGATCAGGGAGCTGAGCCTGGAGGGCGCCTGGGAGATCACCCCGCAGCTGCACGGGGACCCCCGCGGGCTCTTCCTGGAGTGGTACCGGTCGGACCGGCTCGCCGCGGCGGTAGGCATCCCGTTCCGGTTGGCCCAGGCCAACATGTCGGTCTCGGCCCGGGACGTGGTCCGCGGCATCCACTACGCCGACGTGCCGCCCGGGCAGGCCAAGTACGTCACCTGCGTCCGCGGCGCGGTGACCGACGTGATCGTGGACCTGCGGACCGGCTCGCCCACCTTCGGGCAGTGGGAGGCGGTCCGGCTGGACGACGCCGAGCGCCGGGCGGTGTTCCTGGCCGAGGGCCTGGGGCACGGCTTCTGCGCGCTGACCGGGGACGCCACGCTGGCGTACCTGTGCTCCACCCCGTACAACCCGGCGGCCGAACGGGCGGTTCATCCGCTGGACCCGGCGTTGGGGATCGCGTGGCCGGCGACCGTCCCGCTGCTCTCCGACCGGGACGCGGCCGCGCCCAGCCTGGCCGAGCAGCGCTCCGCCGGCCTGCTGCCGGACCTGGCCACCTGCCGCGCCCACGCGGCCGGCCGGATGGTGCCCAATATGCCGCTTCCGGGCGGTAATTGATCCGCCCGTGTCCGCAACGCGTAGTCCGACGCTGACCACGGGCGGCTCCGGGCGGCTAGTGTCTGTGCATGGAGCGGCGAATCTTCGGTCTCGAGACCGAGTACGGCGTCACCTGCACCTACCGCGGCCAGCGGCGGCTGTCCCCCGACGAGGTCGCCCGCTATCTGTTCCGCCGGGTGGTGTCCTGGGGACGGTCCAGCAACGTGTTCCTGCGCAACGGCGCCCGGCTCTACCTCGACGTCGGCTCCCACCCGGAGTACGCGACGCCGGAGTGCGACTCGGTGGCCGACCTGGTGGTGCACGACCGGGCCGGTGAGCGGATCCTCGAAGGCCTGCTCGTGGACGCGGAGAAGCGGCTGCACGATGAGGGGATCGCCGGCGAGATCTACCTGTTCAAGAACAACACCGACTCGGCCGGCAACTCGTACGGCTGCCACGAGAACTACCTGGTCTCCCGGCACGGCGAGTTCGGCCGGCTGGCCGACGTGCTCATCCCGTTCCTGGTCACGCGGCAGCTGATCTGCGGGGCCGGCAAGGTGCTGCAGACCCCGCGCGGCGCCGTGTACTGCCTGTCCCAGCGGGCGGAGCACATCTGGGAGGGCGTCTCCTCGGCCACCACCCGCAGCCGCCCGATCATCAACACCCGGGACGAGCCACACGCGGACGCCGAGCGCTACCGGCGGTTGCACGTGATCGTCGGCGACTCGAACATGAACGAGGTCACCACGCTGCTCAAGGTGGGCAGCGCCGACATCGTGCTGCGGATGATCGAGGCCGGGGTGGTGATGCGGGACCTGTCCCTGGAGAACCCCATCCGGGCCATCCGGGAGGTGTCGCACGACGTCACCGGGCGGCGCAAGGTCCGGCTGGCCAACAACCGGGAGATCAGCGCGCTGGAGATCCAGCAGGAGTATCTGGCCAAGGCCACCGAGTTCGTGGAGCGCCGGGGCGGGGACGAGACCGCCAAGCGGGTCGTCGAGCTGTGGGGCCGGGTGCTGAACGCGGTCGAGAGCGGCAACCTCGACCCGGTGGCCCGGGAGATCGACTGGGTGACCAAGCTGCGGTTGATCGAGCGGTACCAGGCCAAGAACGACCTGCCGCTGTCGCATCCCCGGGTGGCCCAGATGGATTTGGCATACCACGACCTGCGCCGCGGCCGGGGCCTGTACGGCCTGCTGGAGCGGCGGGGGCAGGTCGACCGGATCGGCACCGACGTGGAGATCTTCGAGGCCAAGGAGACCCCGCCGCAGACCACCCGGGCCCGGCTGCGCGGCGAGTTCATCCGGCACGCCCAGGAGAAGCGCCGGGACTTCACCGTGGACTGGGTGCACCTCAAGCTCAACGACCAGGCGCAGCGCACGGTCCTGTGCAAGGACCCGTTCCGGGCGTACGACGAGCGGGTGGAGCGGCTCATCGCCAGCATGTGACCCCCGCGCGCCGCTGCTTTCGCCTGCCGGTCGGGCGTCGGCTGCGGTTCGGCGGCTCCGGTCCGCTCGGCGGCCGTTGGCGGCCGGTTCGCTGGCGGCTGCGGGCCGACCGGGGCTGCCGGATCCCGTTGTGGCCGGCGGGTTCGCGGCCCGGCGCCCGGTCAGGGCGCCGGGCCGGTAGGCTGGCCGCGCTATGAGCGCAGCCACGCCGCCCGACCCGGATCGGGACCGCGACCCGGCGAGCACCCGGCAGAACTGGGTCGACCGCCGGCGCAACAAGATCGCCGACGAGATCGCCCGCAACCGGCGGGGCGAATACCGGGTCCCGACCTGGGTCATGGCGCTCGCGCTCGTGCTGATCGTCGGCGCCTGGATCGCCCTCATCGTCCTCAGCTGACGCCGCCCCACCCTGAACGGTTCCGCGTCCGGCTCCGCGCCGGCCTGGTTCCGCGTCCGGTTCGGGGGTCGACCATGAAGCTAGCCGGTCGTTGGATCGATCCAACCATCCGCCAACTGCATGATCGACCCCGGAGAGGCGGAGAGGCGGAGAGGCGGAGAGGCGGAGTCAGGGGGGCGGTGGGGCCAGCGTGGCGGCGTGGCGGCCGGCGGCGGCCGCGGCCAGGAAGTATTCGGCATCGTCGGTCAGCCCGCGGCCCATCGTGGACAGCGGCACGGGCGCGCCGCGCAGCGCCGCGTCCAGGCCGTCGGTGCCGACCCGGACCAGGGTGTGCCGGGCGGCGAGCGGGGCGAGCGCCGCATCCACCGCGGCGGCCAGCTCGGGCGCCAACCCGTCCGGCACGACCAGGTCCGCGCGGGCCAGCGCCACCCGCCCGTACGCGGTGAGACTGTGGTGGGACACGCCCCGGTGCCGGGGTCGCGGGTCGGCCGCGGAGATCCGCAGCGAGCCCACCGGCCGGCCGCCGAGCACGGCCGTGGCGTTGATCGCCTCGCCGGCCGCGACGCCCGAGAAGCCCCACCGGGTGCCGGTGCCCAGGTTGCCGGGCCCCTGACTCAGGATGGTGACGTCGGCCCGCAGGACGTGCCGGGCGGCCAGCAGCCCGGAGTGCACGGTGGCCGCCTCCAGGTCGCCGCCGAAGGCCTGGCCCACGGTCACCGTGCCGACCAGCTCGTCGGCGAGCCCGGTGAGGGTGCGGGAGAACCAGGCGGGCAGGGCCGCGCCGTCGGTGAGGACGTACGCGATGCGCAGCTGCGGACGGTCGGCCCGGATGCCGGCCACGATCGCCGGCAGCGCGGAGTGCAGGTCGGCCACCACCACCGGCATCCCGGCCAGATCGTCGGCGTCGGCCAGCGCCGCCCGGTGCGGCGACGCCTCCTCGTCGACCCCGAGCAGGATCGGTTGCAGCGGCGTGTAGCGGGCCTTCACCAGGTGGCCGGCCGCCCGGGTGTCGGCCGGCTGCGGCGGGTCCGGCGGCAGCCGGTCCGGCAGCGCCACCACCAGGGCGTAGCCGCCGGTGCCCAGGCCCATGAGCAGCGCGCCCACGTTGAGCAGCACCCGGTCGCCCACCTCGGGGGCGCCGACGAGCTCCGGGTACGCCAGCGCGCGTACCGCGGCGCCGTCGGGCAGCGAGGCGTCGAGTTCGATCGCGCCCCGCCACCGGCGACGCACCGCCGTGACCGTTCCGGACCGCCATCGCACCATGACCGCACACGCTAGCCGCCCGCCCTCCGCCCGCGCCCCACCCCCCAGGGCTTCCCGGCGAGATCTGGGGGCGGGGGAGGGTCAGGAGCCGGATGAACGGGCGGCGGTGGGGCCGGTTGTCGGCAGGCCGGACCCGTCGGCCGACCGGCTCCCCTGGGCCGGCGGTTCCAGCCGGGAGCGGCTGCCCTCGGCGCGCCGGCTGCTGGTGGGGTCGAGGAAGACGTACCGGATGTTCGGGTACCGCTCGGTGAGCCGGCGTTCGGCCTCGTCGGACCCGGCCTCGATGTCGGCCCCGGTGGCCTCGTCGACGAAGTCGACCTTGGCCGCGACCAGCACGTCATCCGGGCCCAGCTGCATGGTGAGCAGGGTGTCCACCCGGGTGACCGTGGGCAGGCCGGCCAGCTCCTCCCGGATCGCCTCGTGGACCCGCGGCGGCACCGCCTGGCCGACCAGCAGCGACACGTTGTTCTTGGCCAGGATGCCGGCCACCACCAGCAGCAGCGCGCCGATCCCGATCGAGGCCGCGCCGTCCCACACCGAGCTGCCGGTGAGCTCGGTGAGCCCGATGCCGACGGCTGCCAGCAGCAGGCCGATCAGCGCCGCGCTGTCCTCCAGGAACACGGCCTTGACCGTGGTGTCGGCCGAGTAGCGCAGGAACCGTCGTCCGGTGGTGTTCCACCGCTCGGCCTCGCCGCGGACCTGCTTGACGGCCCGCAGGAACGAGATGCCCTCCAGCACGAACGAGATGGCCAGCACGATGTACGACAGCAGCGCCGGGCCGCTCTCCTCCCCGGCGACCACCGTGTGCACACCCTGGTAGATGGAGAAGCCCGCGCCGGCCAGGAAGGTGAACAGCGCGGCCAGGAAGGCCCAGACGTAGCTCTCCTTGCCGTACCCGAACGGGTGCTTGGCGTCGGCGGGCCGCGCGCCCCGGCGCAGCGCGGTGAACAGCAGGACCTCGGTGGTGGTGTCGGCCAGTGAGTGCGCGGCCTCGGAGAGCATCGCCGAGGAGCCCGAGAACACGCCGGCCACCGCCTTGGCCACCGCGATGCCGAGGTTGGCGGCCCCGGCCACCACCACGGTGCCGGCGCTCTCCGACTGTTCTCCCTGCTGGTCCTGACCCATGCGAATCAGCCTATGACCCGAGCCACGCATCCGCCGGACGGGCGATGGTGGTGTACGCCACGGCGCAGGTGCACCGGGACCCCCACGACGCTGCTAGCGTTGCCCAGGTGTCCCGGACCCGTACCGAACGCCTGGTCAACCTGGTGATCTGTCTGCTGTCCACCCGACGGTTCCTGACGGCGGCGCAGATCGCCGCCACGGTGCCCGGTTACGAGCACGACCCGGACGACGCCCGGGACCACGAGGCGTTCCAGCGCAAGTTCGAGCGGGACAAGGCCGAGCTGCGTGAGCTGGGCGTACCGCTGGAAACCGGCACGGCCAGCGCGTTCGACACCGAGCCGGGCTACCGGATCGCGCACCGGGAGTACGCGCTGCCGGAGATCCTGCTGGAGCCGGACGAGGCGGCCGCGGTGGGCATCGCGGCCCGGCTGTGGCAGCACGCCGGCCTGGCCGCGGCGGCCTCCTCCGGGCTGGCCAAGCTGCGGGCCGCCGGCATCGACGTGGATCCGCAGGCCACCCTGGGCCTGGAGCCGGTGGTCACCGCCGATCCGGCGTTCGCGCCGCTCACCGCCGCGGCCCGGGAGCGCCGGGCGGTGACCTTCGACTACCGCACCCCGGACGACGACGCCGCGGCCGGCCGCCGGCTGCAGCCATGGGGCGTGGTCTGCTGGCGCGGCCGGTGGTACGTGGTGGGCCACGACCTGGACCGGAACGCCACCCGCTGCTTCCGGCTGTCCCGGATCGTCGGGACGGTACGCGCCCAGGGCGCGCCGGACGCCTACCAGCCGCCCGCCGGGGTGGACCTGATCAGCCACGTGGCCAGCTGGTCCGGCCCGACCGAGCACCGCGGCCGGGCCACCGTGCTGGTGCGGCCGGGGCGGGCCGCCGGGCTGCGCCGGTGGGCCCGCGAGGTCACCCCGGGCGCCGCGGGGGACCGGCTGGTGCTCGCGTACGCCGACGCCGAGTCGCTGGCCGGCACGCTGGCCGGGTACGGGCCGGACGTGCGGGTGCTGGACCCGCCGGAGGTGCGGGACGCGGTCATCCAGCTGCTCAAGGAGGCCGTGGCGCGGCACGACGAGGTTCCCGCGGCGGTGGGCTCGTGAGCCCCGCGGCGCGTACCGGAAGCTCCCGGGCCGCCTCGGCGGACCGGCTTGGGCGGCTGCTCAACCTGGTGCCCTACCTGCTGTCCCGGCCCGGCATCACGGTGGCCGAGGCGGCCGCCGACCTCGGGGTGAGCGAGCGGCAGCTGCGGGAGGACCTCGAGCTGCTCTGGGTCTGCGGGTTGCCCGGTTACGGCCCCGGCGACCTGATCGACATGGCCTTCGACGGTGACCGGGTGACGATCACCTACGACGCCGGCATCGACCGTCCGCTGCGGCTCACCCCGGACGAGGCGCTGGCCCTGCTGGTGGCGCTGCGGATGCTGGTGGAGACGCCGGGGATGGCCAACCGGGACGCCATCGAGCGGGCGCTCGCCAAGATCGAGTCGGCCGCGGGCGAGTTCGCCGGCGCGCCGGTGGCGGTACGCCTGCCCGGCGACGCCGAGCGGTTGGACTCGCTGCGCGCGGCCGTGCAGCGGGGCCGGGCGCTGCGGATCACCTACTACACGCCGACCCGGGACGAGACGACCGAGCGGACCATCGACCCGCTGCGGGTGCTGATGGTGGGCGGCCGGGCCTACCTGGAGGCGTGGTGCCGGCGGGCCGAGGCGGTGCGGCTGTTCCGCGCCGACCGGATCGACGCGCTCACCGAGCTGTCCGAGCCGGCGCAGGCCCCGCCGCAGGCGCAGCCCATCGACCTGAGCGCCGGGATCTTCCGGCCCACGCCCGAGCTGCCGCTGGTGAGCCTGCGGGTGGGCCGGGGCGCCCGGTGGATCACCGAGTACTACCCGTGCGAGTCGGTGCGCCGCGGCGGCGGCGAGGACTGGCTGGTTGGGCTGCGCGTCACCGATCTGGGGTGGGCGCGCCGGTTCGTGCTCGGGCTGGGACCGGACGTCACGGTCGTCGGCCCGCCGGAGCTGGCCGCCGCCGTCCGGGACGCCGCCGCGGCGGCCCTCGACGCGTACGCCGTGCCGGTCGACGGCGGTGCGGTTGTCGAGCCCGGTGCGGCCGTTGAGCCCGGTGCGGCCGTTGAGCCCAGTGCGGCCGTCGAGCCCGATGCGGCCGCCGTGCCCAGCCAGCCGGCCGCTGCGGCCGGTCCGGCGCAGGCCGGTCCGGGGTCGGGCGGTCCGGGGTCGGGCGGTCCGGGGCAGACCGGTGTGGCGCGGGCCGGGGGCGCCGGTGCGACCGATCGGGCGCCGGCCCGGGACGCCGGTCCGGCGGCGGTGGCCGGGAGGCCGTAGGCTGGCCGCCGTGGTGCTCTGGATCGTGCTCGCCGTCGTCGTGCTCGCCCTGCTCGTGCTTGCCCTGGCCATCCGGCCGGTGCTGGCCGGGCTGCCCGCGCTGAACCGGGCCGCGCAGCGGCTGCAACGGCGCCAGACCGAGATCGCCGCCCTGCAGGAGTCGGCCGAGGCGCTGCAGGAGCAGTTGGAGGGGCTGGCCGCGGACGCCGGCGAGACGCAACGGCGGATCGCGACCATCAAGGCCGCCACCGGCCGCTGAACGAGCCCACCATCGGCCGCTGACCGGACCGCCACCGCCCGCTGACCGGGGTCGGGGTGCTTGACGGCGCCCGCCGCCGGGTCGAGCCTGCGCCGAACGCGTTCCGGGCGACCGTCGGGCCGGCATCCGCCGGCACCGGCCGCGCCTCGACCGGTGATCGAGACCGGTTCGAGCGGGCCGGGTGACGATGGTCGGGGACCGCGCCGATCGGGATCGGTCAAGGTCGGCCCGGCCCCTGGTTACGTCCGCGGACACACGTACCATGGAGTCCGACATCCGGCCCGCCCACCGACTGGAGCTTCCCATGGGTGCCCTCAGGCCCTGGCACATCGCCGTTCTCGTGGTCCTGCTGATCCTGCTCTTCGGCGCGAAGCGGCTTCCCGACGCTGCCCGCTCGCTCGGTCGGTCCATGCGGATCATCAAGGCCGAGACCAAGGGTCTGGTCGACGATGACAACGACCTCGCCGAGAAGGCCGAGGCGCAGACCGGCTACCAGCCGCTCCCGCCGAACGGCCAGCAGCCCTACCAGCAGCAGCCGTACCAGCAGCAGCCGTACGCGCAGCAGCAGCCGTACCAGCAGCCGCCGGCCGGGCAGCAGCCGCCCGCTGGTCAGCAGCCGTACGCACAGCAGCAGCCGTACCAGCAGCAGCCGCCCGTCGTCGACCCGGTGCACCGGGTACGCGACAACTGAGCCGGCGGTCCAACGACCGTGGCCTTCGCCCTGCGCAAGCGTCGGCAGAGCAACTTCGAGCGGGCCGCCGACGGCTCCATGACGCTCATGGAGCACATCCGCGAGCTGCGTAGCCGGCTGTTCAAGGCGTCGCTGGGGATCCTCGCCGGCTTCGCGGTGGGTTTCTGGCTCGCCAAGCCGGTCCGGCACCTGCTCGAGCAGCCGTACTGCGACCTGCCCGGCTCCCGGGACGACAAGGGTGTCTGCAACTTCGTCCAGCTCGGGGTCGCGGACCTGTTCCTGCTCGATCTCAAGATCGCGCTCTGGATCGGTCTGGTGGTCGGCGCCCCGGTCTGGCTCTACCAGCTCTGGGCGTTCATCGCCCCGGGCCTGCACCGGCACGAGCGGCGGTACGCGTACGCGTTCACGGCGCTGGCCGCGCCGCTCTTCGCGGCCGGCGCGTTCCTGGCCTTCTTCGTGGTGCGCAAGGGCCTGGAGTTCCTGATCGAGTTCTCCGGCGGGGACATCAAGACGACCCTGGACATCACCCGCTACATCGGCTTCGTGACCAACCTGATCATGCTGTTCGGGGTGGCCTTCGAGTTCCCGTTGATCATCCTGATGCTCAACTTCGTGGGCCTGGTCAGCGGCCGGCGCCTGCTGGGCTGGTGGCGGAGCGTCGTTTTCCTGCTCTTCGCCTTCTCCGCGCTGGTCACCCCGACGCCCGACCCGTTCGGCATGAGCATGCTGGGCGTGTGCCTGTGCGCGCTCTACTTCGCCGCCGTGGCGGTCGCGTTCATCAACGACCGGCGCAAGGGCCGGGGCCGGGAGACGTACGCGGGGATCGGCGACGACGAGATCTCGCCGCTGACCTTCGACAACGAGCCGGTCGAGGCGGGGGAGCGGATCGACGCGGTGGCCCCGGTGGCCGGCCCGGAGCCGGTGGCGCCCCGCCGGCCGATCGACCGCGACTACGACGACATGACCTGACGGCGGCACGACCTGACGTCCGCAAGAAGACGTGACGTCTGCATGACCTGACGGCGAACGGGTGCCGGCACCGGGGCGTACGTCCCCGGTGCCGGACGGGTACGGTGCTCGCCGTGACCGTGTCCGACCATCATCCCGGCCCGGCGCCGGCCGGCGGCCTGGCCGACGGCCCGGTGGCGGTGCTGGCCAACCCCGCCGCCGGCCGGGGGCGGCACCGCGACCTGCTGCCGGAGATCATGGACCGGCTCGCCGGCACCGGCCGGGACGTCCGGCTGCTCACCGCCGACAGCGCCCAGCAGAGCCGGGCGGCCTGCGTGGCGGCGGTGGCCGAGGGGGCCGCGGCGCTGGTCGCGGTGGGCGGCGACGGCACGGTGCACCAGGCGCTGCAGGCCGTGGCGGGCACGCCGGTGGGCTTCGGTCCGGTGCCGGCCGGCACCGGCAACGACTTCGCGATGGACACCGGCTTCCCGGTCGAGCCGCTGGCCGCGGCCGAGACGGTGGCCGCGGCGATCTCCGCCGGCCGGACCCGGCCGGTGGACCTGGCCCGGGTGACCGCCGTGGACGGCAGCACCGGCTGGTACGGCGCGGTGCTGGCGGCCGGCTTCGACGCGATCGTCAACGAGCGGGCCAACCGGATGCGCTGGCCGCGCGGCCGCCGCCGGTATGACCTGGCCATCGTGGTGGAGCTGGCCCGGCTGCGGCCCCGGCGCTACACCCTGCGGCTGGACGACCGGGAGCTGACCGTGGACGCCGTGCTGGTGGCCGTGGGCAACTGCCCCAGCTATGGCGGGGGGCTGCGGATCTGCCCGGCCGCCGACCCGGGGGACGGGCTGCTCGATGTGGTGGTCGGCGGCCGGTTCAGCCGGACCGCGCTGATGCGGGTGCGGCCCCGGCTCTACCAGGGCACCCACGTGGACCATCCGCTGGTCACCAGCTACCGGGCGCGCACCATCGAGCTGGCGGCCGAGGGCATCACCACGTACGCGGACGGGGAACGCTCGGCCGCGCTGCCGGTGACCGTGACCGCGGTGCCGGGCGCGGTCCGGCTGCTGCGCTGAGCGCGGCGGCTGTCCGAAGGCTGAGCGTTAACCGGGGCCCCTTGCTATACAAAAAGCGATAACAAGGGGCCCTTCCTTACCGGCGGGCGAGGTCGAGCACCGCGGTGAGGTTGTTGGGGGCGCCGGGGGGCGCGGGCGGGAGGACCAGCACCGAGCAGCCGGCGGCCACCGCCCCGGCGTCGGCGGGCGTGTCGCCGACCATGAGCGTGTGCTCCGGGTCGACGCCCAGCCGGCCGCAGGCTGCCAGGAAGATCGCCGGGTCGGGCTTGCACCGGCCGACCTCGTAGCTGAGGACGTACTCGTCGATCAGGTCGGCCAGCCCCCACGCCGCGAACAGCGGCCGGACGTCGAAGCCGATGTTGCTGACCAGCGCGATCGGCACGCCGGCCGTGCGGAGCCGGCGCAGGGTCGGCTCGACGTCGGCGTACGGCAGCCAGCCGGCCGGGTCGAGCAGCCGGTCGTACAGCGCGTCGGCGAGCCCGTCGATGCCGGCCGGGACCGTCTCCAGCAGGCCGGTGTACGCGGCCCGGTGGGCGTGCTCGTACAGGTCCCGGTCGGCCCAGACCTCGGCCAGGTGCGGTGGCACCCGGCGCGGCAGCGGCCCGCCGGGCCGGCCGGCGGTGACCAGCCGGTCGGCCAGCGCGGTGGCCCGGGCCCGGTCCAGCTCGACCCCGCGGTCGGCGGCGGCGGCCCGGACCCAGCCGATCGGGTCCTCGACCTGGGCGAGCGTGCCGTGGAAGTCGAACAGCACCGCCTCCACCGGGCGCCTCGGCGCGGCGGCGGTCGGGGCGCTGGCGACGTCGCTGCGCCCGCTTCGCGGTTTGGGATGGTCCGGCACGCGCTGCACCCTACCGACCGGCTCCGACGGGTCGGCCCGATGCCCTCTTCCGGTGTGGCAAACCGACACGCATTAACCTGGAAGTCATGTCGAGCCCCGCCGAGCGGTACGCCGCGGCGCGCCGCCGGGCCGCGCACGCGAGCAGCTTTCCCGCCCTCACCGAGTTTGCCGCGGATCTGGGCTTCGATCTTGACGACTTCCAGCGCTCGGCCTGCCAGGCCCTGGAGCGGGGCAGCGGGGTCCTGGTGTGCGCGCCCACCGGCGCCGGCAAGACGGTGGTCGGCGAGTTCGCGGTACACCTGGCGCTGACCGGTGACGAGCGGCGCAAGTGTTTCTACACCACCCCGATCAAGGCGCTGTCCAACCAGAAGTACCACGACCTCGTCCGCCGCTACGGCGCCGCGCGGGTGGGCCTGCTGACCGGCGACAACGCGATCAACGGGGACGCCCCGGTGGTGGTGATGACCACCGAGGTGCTGCGCAACATGCTGTACGCTGGGTCGCCGGCGCTGGACGGCCTCGCGTACGTGGTGATGGACGAGGTCCACTACCTGGCCGACCGGTTCCGCGGCGGGGTGTGGGAAGAGGTGATCATCCACCTGCCCGCCTCGGTCACCCTGGTCTCGCTGTCGGCCACCGTATCGAACGCCGAGGAGTTCGCCGACTGGCTGGTCACGGTGCGCGGCGAGACCGAGGTGGTGGTCAGCGAGCACCGGCCGGTGCCGCTGTGGCAGCACATGCTGGTCGGCAAGCGGATGTTCGATCTGTTCCACGACGCCGACGCGGCCCGCAAGCACGACGTGCACCCGGAGCTGCTGCGCTATACCCGGGAGACGCTGCGCCGGTTGGAGATGGCCGACCCGCGTGGCGCGCTGACCCGGCGCGGCCCGCGCTGGCGGGGGCCGCTGCGCCCGGAGATCGTCGAGCGGTTGGACCGGGAGGGCCTGCTGCCGGCGATCCTGTTCATCTTCAGCCGGGCCGGCTGCGACGCGGCCGTGCAGCAGTGCCTGGCCATGGGGCTGCGGCTGACCACCCCGGACGAGCGGGCCGAGATCCGCGAGATCGTCGAGCGGCGGATCACCGCCATCCCGGGCGAGGACCTGTCGGTGCTCGGCTACTGGGAGTGGCTCGACGGGCTGGAGCGCGGCCTGGCCGCGCACCACGCCGGGATGCTGCCCGCCTTCAAGGAGGTGGTGGAGGAGCTGTTCGTCCGCGGCCTGGTCAAGGCGGTCTTCGCCACCGAGACGCTGGCGCTGGGCATCAACATGCCGGCCCGGTGCGTGGTGCTGGAACGGCTGGTGAAGTTCAACGGCGAGGCGCACGTGGACCTCACGCCGGGGGAGTACACCCAGCTCACCGGCCGGGCCGGCCGGCGGGGCATCGACGTGGAGGGGCACGCGGTCGTCGTCTGGTCGCCGGAGGTGGATCCGCGGCAGGTGGCCGGGCTGGCCTCCACCCGCACCTATCCGCTGCGCTCCAGCTTCCGGCCGTCGTACAACATGGCCGTGAACCTGGTCGGCTCGGTGGGGTTCGCGCCGGCCCGGGAGCTGCTGGAGGCGTCGTTCGCGCAGTTCCAGGCGGACCGGTCGGTGGTCGGGCTGGCCCGGCAGGTGCAGCGCAACACCGAGACGATGACCGCGTACGAGGGGGAGGCGCAGTGCGACCTCGGCGACTTCGCCGAATACTTCGCGCTGCGCCGGGCCATCTCGGACCGGGAGCGGTCGCTGGCCCGGGAGGGGCAGCACCAGCGCCGGTCGGCGGCCGTGCGGTCGCTGGAGCGGCTGCGCGTCGGCGACGTCATCCGGGTCCCGTCGGGCCGGCGCGCGGGACTGGCTGTGGTGCTGGACCCGGGCGTCGGCGGCTTCGGCGAGCCGCGCCCGCTGGTGCTCACCCAGGACCGCTGGGCCGGCCGGGTCACCCAGGCCGACTTCACCGCCCCCGCCGAGGTGCTGGCCCGGGTGCGGGTGCCCAAGCACTTCAACCACCGGTCCCCGGCGGCCCGCCGCGACCTCGCGGCCGCGGTGAGCGGCACCGGGCTGCCCCGGCACGCCGGCCGGCGCGGCGGCCGGTCCCGGGGAAGCGACGAGGACAACCAGCTCGTCGAACTGCGCAACCAGCTGCGCCGGCACCCGTGCCACGCCTGCCCGGACCGCGAGGAGCACGCCCGGTGGGCGGAGCGGCGCACCCGGCTGGAGCGGGACACCGAGGAGCTGCGCCAGCGGGTGGCCAGCCGTACCGGGTCGCTGGCCCGGACCTTCGACAAGATCTGCGAGCTGCTGGTGGCCCGCGGCTACCTGACCGACGGCGGCGAGGTGACCGACGCCGGGCGGATGCTGGCGCGGATCTGGGGCGAGACCGACCTGCTGGTCGCCGAGTGCCTGCGGCGGCGGGTCTGGGACGGGCTGGCCCCGGCCGAGCTGGCCGCTGCGGTCTCCACGCTGGTGTTCGAGGCGCGCCGGGAGACCGACGAGCGCGGCTCGGTGCCGCGCGGCCCGGTCGCCGACGCGGTGGACGCCACCCTCGGGCTGTGGTCGGCGCTGGAGGCCGACGAGGCGAGGCGCGGGCTGGAGACCACCCGGGAGCCGGACCTCGGGTTCGTCTGGCCGGTCTACCGGTGGGCCCGCGGTGAGCCGCTGGCGAAGGTGCTGGCCAGCGGGGCGGGCCTGGACGGCGAGATGCCGGCCGGCGACTTCGTCCGCTGGGCGCGCCAGGTGGCCGACCTGCTCGGCCAGATCGCCGACGCCGGCGGCGCGGGGGCCGAGCTGCGGTCCGTGGCCCGGGCCGCGATTGCGGCCGTCAATCGTGGGGTACTGGCCTACCACCAGGCCAGCTGAGTGATCAGCTAGGCTGGGTGGGTCCCGTGAACGGGACCGCCGGGACGGTGGGCGTCCCGGACTCGTTCCGGAGGGGACCCATGGCGCACGTCAACCACTTCGCGTACGGCTGGAGCACACCGGTGCTCAGCTACGCGCTGTCCGTCTTCGGCTCGCTGCTCGGGCTGATCTGTGCCATCCGGCTGCGGTCCGCCTCGACCGCCCGCCAGCGGATGTGGTGGCTGGCGCTGGCCTCGTTCGCGCTGGGCGGTACGGCGATCTGGTCGATGCACTTCATGGCCATGCTCGGCTTCGCCGTCACCGGCACCACCCTGCGGTACGACGTGGGGCTCACCCTCGCCAGCGCGGTCATCGCGGTGGTGGCCGTGGGCGTCGGCCTGGCCGTGGTCGGCGGCCGCGCGGCGCCGGTCCGGCTGGCCGCCGGCGGGCTGATCACCGGGCTGGGCGTGGCGGGGATGCACTACACCGGCATGGCGGCCATGCGGCTGAACGGCGACATCGACTACGACCCGCTGCGGGTGGTGCTGTCGGTGCTGATCGCCGTGGTGGCCGCCACGGCCGCGTTCTGGCTGGCCCTCACCGTCCGCCGCCCGCTGGCCATCGCCGGCTCCGCCCTGGTGATGGGCGTCGCGGTCAGCGGCATGCACTACACCGGCATGACCGCCATGTCGGTGCATCTGCGGTCCACGGCCCCGCCCACCGAGGGCGCCACGGTGGGCACCCTGCTGGTTCCGATCGTGCTGGCGGTCATCGTGGTCGGCCTCGGGCTGGCGTACGCGCTGATGCTCGCGCCCAGTCCCGAGGACCGGGCCGGGCTGGCCTACCTGGATGAGCGGCAGACCGCTCGGGCGGGCGACCCTGCCGCGCGGCACGGCGAGCAGGCGGCGTTCGACCCGGTTGGCCTGGCCGGACGGGACGCGTTCGGGCCCCGGCCCGGCCGCAGCCGGCCGGACCGCGTGGAGCGATAGGGGGCACCGCGGCACCCCGGTTCCGCGGCACCGCGCAGCCCGGCTGGCGTCCGGAGGGCCCGACGAGGGCGCCGGCTCGGTAGACCCGCCGAGCTGGCGGCGAGGTCCACGTGCACCCGGTTCTTTCCCACCTTGGGCTCGGCGGCGGCCACCAGGTCGATGCAGACGGCCGCGGGGTCGGGATAGTCGAAGCCCACCGGTTCGAGATTGGTGAGGCCGGGTCCTTCGCTGGAAAGCTCCCAGCCGAGCGCCGCCGCCCAGAAACGGCCCAGCCCGGCGTCGTCCCGAGCCTTCATGTTGATCTGAACGAGCCGGGTCGCCATGCCGGCGATCGTAGATCGTGCCGGATCAGCCCCGTTCGGCCAGGGCGTCGACCAGGCGCCGGCACGGCCCGGCCACGTTCCACTTCTCGGCGAACGCCAACAGCCCGTCCGGGTCGGCCGGCACGCGGGGCAGTGCCGGGTCGAGGTCGGGCAGCGGGACGTCCCGGGCCACCCGCACCACCGTGGGGGCGACCGCCAGGTAGTCCCGGGCCGCGACGAGCTTGCCGCGTAGCCCGGGGGCGAAGCCGGCCGCCGGATCGTCCACCGCGGCCAGCAGGGCGTCCAGGTCGCCGTACCGGTCGATCAGCCGGGCCGCGGTCTTGTCGCCCACGCCGGGCACCCCGGGAAGGCCGTCGCTGGGGTCCCCGCGCAGCGCCGCGAAGTCGGCGTAGCCCTCCGGTGGCACGCCGTACTTGGCCCGCACCGCCGCGCCGTCGCAGTCCTCCAGCTTGGCCACCCCGCGGCCGCAGTAGAGGAAGCGGACCGGCTTGGCGTCGTCGACCAGCTGGAACAGGTCCCGGTCGCCGGAGGCCACCTCGACCGGCCCCGGCTGGGTGGTGGCCAGCGTGCCGACCACGTCGTCGGCCTCGTAGCCGTCGCTGCCCACCGCCGGGATGCCGATCAGCTCCAGCGCGGTGAGGATCAGCGGCACCTGCGGCACCAGGGTGTCCGGCACCACCTCGCCGCCCGCCGGGGCCAGCCGGTGTGCCTTGTAGGACGGGAGCAGCTCGACCCGCCACGCCGGGCGCCAGTCGTAGTCCAGCGCGCAGACCAGCCGGTCCGGCCGGCGGGTGCGGACCAGCGTGGCGATCATGTCGAGGAAGCCGCGCACGGCGTTCACCGGGCTGCCGTCGGGCGCCCGGGCCGCCGACTCCGGGATGCCGTGGAAGGCGCGGAAGTAGAGGCTGGCCGAGTCCACGAGAAGCAGGGGAGAGCGCTGGTTCACCGGCACAGCCTCGCACAGCGGTCCGACACCGGCGGCCCCGCGCGGTCGGGTCCACCGCGCGGGGCCGGCCCTCGGTCCACAACGACAGTCGGCGTAGGTGGGGACGTCAGGACGGACCATCGCGGTCGTCGTCGATGGGTTGGTGCGATGTTCTAGGCTGGCACCGCGCTGGCATCGTCACGGGGGAGGCTCGGCGTGCTGGCTTTTCGGCTATCGCGGGGAAGCGCGACGGCATGCCACCGGCTCGGCCGTTGTGCGGCGCTGGCTGGGCTGATGGTCGCCGCGGTCGCGGCCAACACCGGCTGCGACCCGGCGCCTGCCCCCGAGCCCAGTCCCACCGTGGCCACCGGGACCGCTGCCGCCGGCTTGCCGCCCCGGTCCGCTCTGCCAGCCGGGCTGGTGGCGCTGACCCGCGCCGGGACAGGCGAGGAAGCCCAACTGCGGGTGTACGACGCCACCACCGGCACCCTGCGCCGGGCGGTCATGGTCCCGACCGACGGGAAGGTGGTGTTCAGCGCGAGTTTCCAGTACGCCGCCGAGATCGACCGGTCGGGCAACGTCCTGCTCTATACGCTGAAGGGTGACCGCTACGAGTCGTCGGGGAGCCTGGACCCGCAGTCGTGGGGGGCCAGGGACACCCGACCGAAACGGGTCGGCTTCCTCCCCCGGACCAATCGGCTGGCCGTCGAGCTGGAGGACCCCGACCGTGAAGGTCTTCGTGCGGTCTCGCTGGATCCGGCGGATCCCCGACTTACATCACGGCCCGACGTGGGACTCGCTCCGCAGTGGGATTCCGGCGGCCGACCGGTCGAAGACGTGGCGTACGTCGAGATGCCGGGCCAGCCGAAGGTCGGTTCCGTCGTCGTGCGGCGTAGCCAGCAGGAACTCGTGGAGGCGGATGTCATCGGGCGGGACGACGATCAGGACGGCGGGAGTGACCTGCTCTACACGTGCCACGGTCCGCAGGTCCGCTCGTGGACGGTGCCCTGCTTCGGCGGTGGACCACACGCCGAACTGGCGACCCTGACCGCCGACCCGGCCACCAAGATTGCCACGATCCGGATCATCGCGAAGCTTGGCGGCAGGCCGTTCACGAACCTCTACGTGGCCCCGGACGGTAAGCGGTTGCTGGCCGAGCGCGCCGACGGTTTCTACGCCACCACGGCGGCCGGCGGCACCCCGAAACGGGCCTTCGGCCCGCTGCCCAAGCGCGGGACCATGCGGATCCTGGAGTGGCAAGAGGGATCATGAACCGCGGCCACGGCTGATCCGGTAAGGGCAGCAGGCAAACCTGCCTCGGGTCGGGCGGAACGGCCCACGAGCCCGACCGCGGCGAACGGTCGCCGGCCCGGTCCTCCGGCGCCACCGGCCCGGGAAGGTGGGGCCAGCACCACCCGCGAACGGGGGCCCGACGGCTGGGTTCCGGCCGTGCACGCTCGTTACGGTCAATCACGTGTCGATGTCCGCGCTGCATGCCGTACGCCGGCCCCGGTTCCTGCTCGGAGCCTGGCCCTGGCGGTCCCTGGTCTACCTGCTCACCGGTCTGGCGGTGGCCGGCGTGGTGGCCGGTCCGCTGATGATCCTGGCGCTGCCCTGGGCGATCTTCGGCGCGCTGGAGCAGCGCCTCGTGCGCGCCGGCGACATGCCCGGCGCCGGCTCGGCCGCCTGGCTGGCCGTGCTGGTGCTGCTCGGCGCGGGGATGCTGGGCGTGTTCGGCCCACTGCTGGCGCTGCCGGTGGCGAGTCTGGAACGGCTGCGGCTGCGGCTGGTCGACCAGCGGCCGCTGACGCCGGGGCACGCCCGACCGTCGGCGCCGGGCGCGTGGCCGTGGCTACGCACCCGGTACGCCGAGCAGGCCACCTGGCGGGAGGTGGCGTACCTGCTGGTGCTGGCCGTGCTGGCGCCGGCGCTCGGCACCGGGCTGCTGCTGGCGCTGGCGCTGGCGGCCGGGCTGCTGGCCGCCCCGCTGATCGTGCTCACCACCGACGACCCGGTCGTGATCTTCGTGGAGATCCGCACGTTGCCGCCGGCGTTGCTGGCCGCGGCCGCCGGGGTCCTGCTGCTGGCCGGGCTGGCCTACCTCACGGCCGGGCTGGCCGGCGGGTACGCGGCGCTGGCCCGGGCGCTGCTCGGCGGCGGCGAGCAGCCGCTGCGCACCGAGCTGGTCGAGGTGGCCCGGTCCCGGGCTCGGCTGGTGGACGCGTTCGAGGCCGAGCGCCGCCGGATCGAGCGGGACCTGCACGACGGCGCCCAGCAGCGGCTGGTCAGCCTCACCCTGCAGCTCGGGCTGGCCCGGCTGGACCTGCCGGAGGGGTCGGCCGCGGCCGAGTCGGTGGGCCGAGCCCACGAGCAGGCCAAGGCGCTGATGACCGAGCTGCGCGGGCTGATCCACGGGATCCACCCGCGTACCCTCGCCGAACTGGGCCTGCCGGCGGCGCTGGCCGAGCTGGCCGAGCGGGCGCCCGTGCCGGTCACCGTGCGGGCCGAGCTGCCCCGGCTGCCCGCCGCGGCCGAGTCGACCGCCTACTTCGTGGCGGCCGAGGCGCTGGCCAACGTGGCCAAGCACGCGGCGGCCACCCGGGTGACCGTCACCGCCGCCTGCGAGGCCGCGGATCGGGCCGGCGCCCGCCAGCCCCCGGCCGAACCCCGGCTGCTGGTGGTCGAGGTGGTCGACGACGGGCGGGGCGGCGCCGATCCGGGCCGCGGGACCGGGCTGACCGGCCTCGCCGACCGGGTGGCCGCGGCCGGCGGCACCATGTACCTGTCCAGTCCGGTCGGGGGTCCGACCGTCGTGCGAGTGGAGCTGCCGTGCCGGTCGAGTCGCCCCGGGTCGTGATCGCGGAGGACGCCGTACTGCTCCGGGAGGGGCTGGTCGGGCTGCTGGAGCGGTTCGGCTTCCAGGTGGTGGCCGCGGTGGGGGACGCGGCCGGGCTGCGGGACGCGGTCGGGGCGTACCGGCCGGACCTGGCGCTCACCGACGTCCGGATGCCGCCGGGCTTCACCGACGAGGGCCTGCGGATGGCCGTCCGGCTGCGCGCCGCCGACCCGGACCTGGCCGTGGTGGCGTTGAGCCAGTACGTCGAGCAGCGGTACGCGGCCGAGCTGCTCGACTCCGGCGACGGGCGGCGGATCGGCTACCTGCTCAAGGACCGCGTGGTCGACGTGGCCGAGTTCGTCGACGCGCTGCGCCGGGTGCTGGCCGGCGGCACGGTGGTCGACCCGGAGGTGGTCCGGCAGCTGGTCCGACGCCGCCGGGACCCGCTGGAGCAGTTGTCCCAGCGGGAGCGGGAGGTGCTCGAGCTGATCGCCGAGGGCTGGTCGAACTCGGCCATCGCGGCCCGGCTGGTGCTGTCCGAGGGGGCCGTCGGCAAGCACATCGGCAACATCCTCACCAAGCTGGACCTGCCGGCCAGCGACGACACCAACCGCCGGGTCCGGGCGGTGCTGGCGTACCTGCGCGGCAGCGCCGGCTGAGCCCGCGGCCGGCTGAGCCCGCGGCTGGCCGGGCCCGCGGCCGGCCGGGCCCGCGGCCGGCCGGGCCCGCGGCCGGCCGGGCCGCGCGGACGCCGGGTACACGGCTGCCGGTGTCCGGGGCGGGCGTTAAGAAGGGTCCCCTCCTATACAGAAAGCGATAACAAGGGGCCCTTCCTAACCGCAGGCGGGTTGTGACCGGGCGGCCCGGCGGTAAATGGGCGGCGATCCGGCGGCCGGGCGGGCAGGCTGGGGCCATGACGTTCGTCCCGGGGCTGGAGCTGTGCCAGCGCTTCCACGACGAGCTGGTCGGGCCCGTCCTGCGCGACCGGTTCCCGCGGCTGGCCTACGCGGCGGCACGGCTGGACTCCGGCTCCGAGCTGTTCGGCCTGGACTCGCCCCGGTCCATGGACCACGACTGGGGGCCGCGGCTGCAGATCTATCTGGACCGGGCCGACGCGGGGCTGGCCCCGGCCGTGACGGCGGCGGTCGACGCGGCCCTGCCGGCCGAGTTCCTGGGGCTGCCCACCCGGTTCGTCGGGCATCCCGACACGGGGCTCGGTGTGCTGGCGCCCGGCGGCCAGCGGCACGGCGTGACGGCCGTGGAACTGGGCCGGTGGCTGGTAGCGGCGCTCGGCTTCGACCCGCGGGACGGGATCGGCGTCGCCGACTGGCTCGCGGTGCCCACCCAGCGGCTGGCCGAGTTCACCGGCGGGGCGGTCTTCCACGACGGGTTGCCCGGGGCCGGGCTCAGCGGGGCGCGGGCCGCGCTGAGCTGGTATCCCGACGACGTGTGGCGGTACGTGCTGGCCGCGCAGTGGGCGCGGATCGGCCAGGAGGAGCACCTGGCGGGCCGGTGCGCCGAGGTCGACGACGAGCTGGGCAGCACGGTGCTGGCCGCCCGGCTGGCCCGGGACCTGATGCGGCTGTTCATGCTGCTGGAGCGCCGCTATCCCCCGTACGGGAAATGGTTGGGTAGCCAGTTCGCGCGGCTGCCCGGGATAGCGCCGGCCACCGCGGCGCTGACCGGCGCCGTGCGGGCCACCGACTGGCCCCGCCGGGAGCGCGCGCTGGGCGCGGCGCTCAGCCTGGCCGCCGAGCGGACCAACGCGACCGGCCTGGCCGCGCCGGCCGACCCGACGGTACGACCGTTCCACCGCCGCCCGTTCCTGGTGCTCGGCGCCGACCGGTTCGTGGCGGCGCTGCGGGCCGCCATCACCGACCCGGCGCTGCGGGACCGCCCGCCGGTGGGGGCCATCGACCAGTTCGTGGACAGCACCGAGGTGACCGCCGACGCGGCCCGCTCCCGCCGGGTCGCCGCGGCCGTCCTCGAATAGAAGGAAGGGCCCCTTCTTATCGTTTTTTGTATAGGAAGGGGCCCTTCCTAACACCTCGGCGACACCGCGGTCCGCAGTCGGCCAAGGCGTTGGGGAACCACCCGAACGACCGTTAAGCTGTCCGGCATGCGCCCCGACGAGCTGTACCCGCCGGACCGGCTGGCCGCCGCGCAGCGGGCCACCGCGGCCGCCGGCCTCGACGCGCTGCTGCTCACGCCGGGGTCGGACCTGCGCTACCTGACCGGCTACCACGCGCACGCGCTGGAGCGGTTGACCTGCCTGGTCCTGCCGGCCGCCGGCCCGGCCACGCTGATCGTGCCGCGCCTGGAACGGCCCGCGGCCGAGGCCTCGCCGGCGCCCGGCACCGGGCTGCGGATCGTCGACCACGCCGACGGCGCCGACCCGTACCCGCTGGTGCTGGCCGCCCTCCGCGACGCCGCTGGCGCCGGCGGCGGTTCGGCCGCGACGGACATCGGCGCGGCCGGCGGCGGCCCGGCGGCGACGGGCGCGGCAGCCGGCGGCGGTCCGGGGGCGACCGGCGCGGACCCGGAGACCGGCGGCCGGCGCGCGGCCGGCGGCGCGGTCCCGGCGCGTGCGATCGGGCTGGGCAACCGGATGTGGGCCGAGCAGGTGCTGGCGCTGCGCGACGTGCTGCCGCACACCCGCTGGCGGCTGGCCGGCGAGGTGCTGCGCGAGCTGCGGATCCACAAGTCCCCGGCCGAGGTGGCGGCGCTGCGCGCGGCCGGCGCGGCGATCGACGCGGTGCACGCCCGGATGGCGGAGTGGCTGCGGCCCGGCCGCACCGAGCGCGAGGTCGGCACGGACATCGCCGCGGCCATCCGGGAGGCGGGCCACGCCACCGCGGACTTCGTGATCGTGGCCTCCGGACCGAACGCGGCCAGCCCGCACCACGACACGGCCGACCGGACCATCGAGCCCGGCGACCCGGTGGTGGTGGACATCGGCGGCACCATGCCGTCCGGGTACTGCTCCGACTCGACCCGCACGTACGCGCTCGGCGAGCCGCCGGCGGAGTTCCGGCGCTACTACGCGGTGCTGCACGCCGCGCAGCGCGCGGCGGTGGCCGCGGTACGTCCCGGCGTCCGCGCCGAGGCGGTGGACGCGGCGGCCCGGGACGCCATCACGGCGGCCGGGTACGGCGACGCCTTTCTGCACCGCACCGGCCACGGCATCGGGCTGGACGGGCACGAGGAGCCGTACGTGGTGGCCGGCAACGACCGGCCGCTGGAGCCCGGGATGGCGTTCTCCATCGAACCGGGCATCTACCTTCCGGGCCGGCACGGCGCCCGGATCGAGGACATCGTCGTCTGCGCCGCGGACGGCGTCGAACGGCTCAACACCCTTTCCACGGAGCTCGTCCTGCTATGACCACCGTCGACCGCATCCTGCCCACCGAGGAGGCCCAGGAGCTTCTCGGACTCGCCACCGAACTCGCCGACGGCGAGCTCGCGCCGCGGGTGGCCGAATTCGAGTCCCGCGGCGAGTTCCCCCGGGAGCTGCTGCGCACGCTGGGCCGCTCCGGCCTGCTCGGGCTGCCGTACCCGGAGTCGGCCGGCGGCGCCGAGCAGCCGTACGAGGTGTACCTGCAGGTCCTGGAGGTGCTGGCGAGCCGCTGGCTGGCGGTGGCCGAGGCGGTCAGCGTGCACACCCTGGCCTGCTTCCCGGTGGCCGCGTACGGCAGCGACAAGCTGCGCGGGATGCTGCCGGAGCTGATCGGCGGCGAGCTGCTCGGGGCGTACTGTCTCTCGGAGCCGCAGGGTGGCTCGGACGCTGCGGCGCTGGCCACCCGGGCCGTGCGGGACGGCGAGGAGTACGTGGTCTCCGGCACCAAGGCCTGGATCACCCACGCGGGCGTCGCGGACTTCTACAACATCTTCTGCCGTACCGGCGGACCCGGCCCGGGTGGCATCTCCTGCCTGCTGGCCGACGCGGCCACCCCGGGCATCGTCCCGCAGGCCCGGGAGAAGACCATGGGGCTGCGGTCCTCGCCGGTCGCGCAGATCGCCTTCGACGACGCGCGCGTGCCGGCCGACCGGCTGGTCGGGCCGGAGGGGGTCGGGTTCCGGATCGCCATGCAGGCGCTGGACTCCGGCCGGCTCGGCATCGCCGCCTGCGCCGTCGGGCTGGCCCAGGCCGCGCTGGACTACGCCACGGGGTACGCCCGGGAGCGCAACCAGTTCGGCCGGCCGATCATCGCGTTCCAGGGGCTGGGGTTCCTGCTGGCCGACATGGCCACCCAGGTGGCGGCGGCCCGAGCGCTCACCCTGGCCGCGGCCCGACTGCGCGACGCCGGCCGGCCGTACTCGGTGGAGGCGGCCAAGGCGAAGGTGTTCGCCACGGACACGGCCATGAAGGTCACCACGGACGCCGTGCAGGTGCTCGGCGGGTCGGGCTACGTGGCCGACCACCCCGTCGAGCGGTACATGCGGGAGGCCAAGGTGCTGCAGATCGTCGAGGGCACCAACCAGATCCAGCGGCTGGTGATCTCCCGCTCCCTGTCCCGGGACTGAGCCCGCTCGGCGCCCTGTTAGGAGGGGACCCTTCCTATACCGGAAACGATAGGATGGGGCCCTTCCTTACGTCTCAGCTGGCGGCGCGGTCGGTTGGCGGGCGGCGGCGCAGGGTCGGGTCGGTGAGCGCGGGCGGGCGCCAGGCGCCGTCCGGCGGATAGACGTTCGTGCCGGGCGGCACGATCTCGTCGATCCGGTCAAGCGTGGCGTCGTCGAGGGCGAGTTCGGCGCCCTTGAGCAGCCCGTCGAGCTGATCCATGGTGCGCGGACCGATGATCACCGAGGTGACGTCCGGATGGGCGACCGGGAAGGCCACGGCCAGCTCCGGCAGGCTGCGGCCGAGGTCGCCGGCCAGCTCGACGAGCCGCTCGACCACCGCCAACTTGCGGGCCGTGTCCGGCAGCTCCGGGTCGAAGCGGCCCGGGTTCAGCGCCGCCCGTCCGCTGGCCAGGTCCACCGGCCGGCCCGCGCGGTACCTGCCGGACAGGAACCCCCAGGCCAGCGGGCTCCAGGTCAGCACGCCCATCCCGGTACGCCGGCAGACCGGCAGCACGTCGGCCTCGATGCCGCGGGCCAGGATCGAGTACGGCGGCTGTTCGGTGCGGAACCGGCCCAGGCCGCGTCGCTCGGCCACGTGGTATGCCTCGACGATCTCCTCGGCCGGGAAGCTGGAGCAGCCGAAGGCGCGGATCTTGCCGGCGGTGACCAGGTCGGTCAGCACCGACAGGGTCTCCTCGATGTCGGTGGTGTGGTCGGGCCGGTGGATCTGGTAGAGGTCGATCCAGTCGGTGCCGAGCCGCCGTAGGCTGTCCTCCACCGCTCGCAGGATCCAGCGCCGCGAGTTGCCACCGTGGTTGGGGCCCTCGCCCATCGGGAAGTGCCCCTTGGTGGCCAGCACCACGTCGTCCCGCCGGCCGCGCAGGGCCTTGCCGACGATCACCTCGCACTCGCCGGCGGAGTACATGTCGGCCGTGTCGACGAGGTTCACGCCGCGGTCGAGGGCGCTGTGGATGATCCGGGCGCACTCGTCGTGGTCCGGGTTGCCGATCGGGCCGAACATCATCGTGCCGAGGGCGTGCACGCTGACCTCGATGCCGGTGCGGCCGAGGACGCGATATCGCATGTGCTGCTCCGTTCCGTGGTTTCCGGCGGCCCGGTCCGGGCCGCCGGGGCGGCCCTGCCGGGCGCCCGTCCGGGCGCGCGGACCTGCCGGGCAGCCGTGCGGGCGGCCGGTCGGCCGCCTGTGTCCCGGACCCTAGGAGCTGGAGCCGACTCTAGGTCAAGCCCTATCCTGGGCGTCATGCCCGAGCTGACCACCGGCACGCTGAGCATCGGCGAGGTCTCCGAGCGGACGGGGCTCAGCGTGCACGCCCTGCGCTTCTATGAGCGGGAGGGGATTCTGGCCAACCCGGTCTCGCGGGGCGCGGGCGGGCGGCGCGTCTACCGCGAGGAGGACGTGGACTGGCTGACGGTCTGCGTGGTCCTGCGCGCCTCCGGCATGCCGCTGCCGGACATCCGCCGCTACACCGAGCTGGTCCGGGCCGGCGCCGGCAACGAGGTGGCCCGGCTGGAGCTGCTGCGCGCGCACCGGATCCGGGTGCTGGATCAGATGGCTCAGCTGGAACGCAGCCTCGACCTGGTCAACTACAAGGTCGGCATCTACGAGGACATCCTCGACGCGGCGGGGTCCCCGCCCGACAGCCCCGCGCCGGCGCTCGGCGACCGCCCGGCACCGCCGGCGCTCGGCGACCGCACGGCGGCCGGCGGTTCCGGCGTGCCCCGGGAGCGGGAACACCGGTAGGTTTCTCGGCGTGGAAGACACCGACCGCGCCATCCTCGCCGCGCTGACCGCCGACGGCCGGCTGTCCTACACCGACCTCGCCGAGCGGGTGGGGCTGTCGGTGTCCGCGGTGCACCAGCGGGTACGCCGGCTGGAGCAGCGCGGGGTGATCAGCGGCTACACCGCCCGGGTCGCGTACGACGCGGTCGATCTTCCGCTCACGGCGTTTGTGGCGATCCGCCCGTTCGAGCCGTCCCAGCCCGACGACGCGCCCGAGCGGCTGGCCCACCTGTCCGAGATCGAGTCCTGCTACTCGGTGGCGGGGGAGGACTTCTACCTGCTGCTGCTGCGGGTGGCCGGCCCGGTCGAGCTGGAGCGGGTGCTGCAGGAGATCCGTACCTCGGCCAACGTCACCACCCGGACCACCGTGGTGCTGTCCACCCCGTACGAGGGTCGGCCGCCCCGGCTGGCCCCGCCCGCCGACCCGGCCCCCGCCGACGTGCCACCCGGCACGACCGCCGCGCGCTGACCGCGGCCGGCTGGGGCGCTCGCGGCACCTCGACGCCTACCGGGCCGGCTGTGGGTCGGTCGGGAAGTCGGCGCCGCGGGAGAGGGCTTCGCTGGCGCGGATGTCGGCCAGGGCCTGATCGAGGGTGGCGGTGACCGCGTCGAAAGCGGCGCCGCCCAGGACCAGCCGGTGCGGCGGAGCGTCCCGGTCCATCGCCTGCACGACGGCGCGCGCGCCGCGCACCGGGTCGCCGGGTTGTCCGCCGTGCTGCTCGACCATCGCGGCGCGCACCCGTTCCAGCATCGGCTGGTAGTCGGGGATGGTCTCCCGGATCGGCTCGGTGGCGAATCCGGCGTAGGCCTGGGTGCGGAACGCTCCGGGCTCGACGGCCAGTACGCGGATGCCGAGCCCGGCCACCTCCTCGCGCAGCACGTCGGTCAGCCCCTCGATCGCGTGCTTGGCGGCGCTGTAATACCCGAACCCGGTCACCCCGCGCAGCCCGGCCGCCGAGGACATGTTCACGACCCACCCGGCGCCGCGGGCACGCATGCCGGGCAGCACCGCGCGGGTGACCGACAGCACCGCGAAGAAGTTCAGCTCGAACATCTGCCGTACGGAAGACTCGTCCATCCCCTCCACGGACCCGTACCAGCCGCGGCCGGCGTTGTTGACCAGCACGTCGATGCCGTCGAACCGCGCCTGCGCCGCCGACACCGCCGCGCGTACCTGCTCGGGGTCGGTCACGTCCAGCGGGAGCACGAGCACCCGGTCGCCGTGGGCCTGTGCCCATTCGCGCAGCGGCTCGGTCCGCCGCGCGGTCAGCACCGTCCGGTCCCCGACCTCGAGAGCGGCCTCGGCGAAGGCCATCCCGAAGCCGCCCGGGCTGCCGCCGGTGATGAACCAGGTCCGTGCCGGCCGGGACCCGTGCGTCACGGCTCGATCACCAGCCGGGCGATCAGCCCGTCGCGTAGCGTGAACCGGAAGTGCAGGTCGACGGCGCCACCGGGAAAGTCACCCTCCAGGTGGTGGACGGCGTCGTAGTGCCGGTCATCGACCATGGCCGCCGCGACGAGTTCCGTCGTGTAGGTGTACTCGCTGGCCGACCGGGACAACCAGGCCCGGATCTGCTCGCTTCCCTGGTGCGTACGGCCCTCGTCGGTCACCGACGCGTCGGGCGTGTAGAGCGCCACGGCCGTGTCGAGGTCCCGCGCCTGATGAGCGGCGAGGTACCGGGTGATCGGACCGGGCAGTTCGTCCGGCGCGATCCCGATCGCCCGGCTCCAGTCGATTGCGTCCATGTGCCCACCATGAGGTCTCTCGGCGGGGGAGGGTCAAGTCCGTCGACTCTCTCCCGCGGGGAAGGTGCAGAGTGAGTGGCATGCGTAGGGGCCTGACGATCGGCGAGTTCGCGACGGTCACCCACCTGAGCGTGCGGACCTTGCGTCGCTATCACGAGGCCGGTCTGCTCGAGCCGCAGACCGTGGACCCCTTCACCGGCTACCGTTATTACTCTACCGAGCAGATCCCGCCGGCACAGGTGATCCACCGACTGCGCGAGCTGGACGTGCCGCTGGCCGAGGTCAAGGCGATCCTCGCCAGCGACGACCCCCAGCGGCGGACCGACCTGATCGCCGGGCACCTGCGTCGGCTGGAGGAGGCGCTGGAGCGCACCCGCGGGGCCGTCACCGCCCTGCGCCAACTGCTGCGACCCGACCATGACGATCTGCCGGTCGAGCTGCGTTCGGTCCCCGGGCGGGCCGTCGCCGCAGTCCGCGGAACCGTCGAGCTGGCGCGGGCCGGCGCCTGGTACGACGGCGCGATGGCGGAGCTGGACGCGGCGTACCCGGTGGCTGAGCGCACCGGGCCGCCCGGTGGCCAGTACGCCAACGAGCTGTTCACCGACGGCACGGGCGTCATGACCGTCTACCGGCCGGTCCGGCGCCCGCGGCCAGCCGGGCGGATCGAGGTCGTCGACCTGGCGGCGGCCGAGTTCGCCGTCGCCGTTCACGCCGGGCCACACGATGACATCGATGTGACCTACGGGCGGCTCGGGGCCTGGGTGGTCGACCACGCGCTGGCCGTCGACGGGCCGATCCGGGAGACGTACCTGGTCGGGCCGCGGGACACCGACGTGCCCGCCGCCTGGCGTACCGAGATCGGCTGGCCGATCTTCCGCCTCACTCCCACCTGACCAGCCTCCGGGAACGGTGAACGCGGCGGGCCGGGAATGTCACAGCCCGGTCCTAGGCTGCGCGCATGGACTGGAAGATCGAGCTGATTCCCGTGCCGGTGACCGACGTCGACCGGGCCAAGGAGTTCTATCAGCGGGTGGGCTTCAACGCCGACCACGACCACCGGGTGCACGAGGGGCTGCGGTTCATCCAGCTGACGCCCCCGGGCTCGGCCTGCTCCATCGTGCTCGGCGACGGCATCACCGACAAGACTCCGGGCACCCAGGAGATCCAGGTCGTGGTGGCCGACGCCGAGGCGGCCCGCAAGCAGCTGCTCGACGCCGGGGTCGAGGCCAGCGAGGTGGACGCGCAGCCGTGGGGCGACTTCGTCCACTTCACCGATCCGGACGGCAACCGGTGGTCGCTGCAGGCCATCGCCTCCCGCCCCAACGGCTGACCGCCCCCGCCGGGCGGGACGCGACGCTGGGCCGCCGGGCGGGACGCGACGCTGGGCCGCCGGGCGGGACGCGACGCTGGGCCGCCGGCCAGGGTGCGGTGGCGGGCGTCGCGTCGCGCCGCGCCGCGCCGCGTCCAGCGGGGACGGTGATCAGCCGAGCGCGGTGTTCCGGTGATCAGCCCGGCCGGAATGCGTCGAGGTGCTCGTCCACCCACTGCCCGAAGGTGCGGGCCGGTCTGCCGGTGAATTGTGCCGCGTCGGTGATCTCGGGCGTGACGCCGACCTGTCCGGCCTGGTAGTCCAACAGCGAGGCGGCCA
The DNA here is from genome assembly GCF_042434095.1 of Plantactinospora siamensis. Classification (NCBI taxonomy): domain Bacteria; kingdom Bacillati; phylum Actinomycetota; class Actinomycetes; order Micromonosporales; family Micromonosporaceae; genus Plantactinospora; species Plantactinospora siamensis. The sequence goes on along the minus strand of NZ_JBHLUE010000019.1, from coordinate 96,946 downwards.
GGTCGGCGGGCATGAACCGGCTCCACTGTCGCTCGGCCTCGGCCCGGCTCAGCTCGCGTACGGGGATGTCGCGACCGAGCCGCGCGGCGATCTGGCCGACCTGCTCGCCCAGGGTGAGCGCCTCCGGCCCGGTGAGCGTGACCTCCCGGCCGGTGCGGGCGGCGCCGGTCAGCGCGACGACGGCGACATCGGCGATGTCGGCCTCGTGGATCGGGGCCATCCGGGCCTGCGGGTAGGGCAGCTCGACGGGACCGCCGGCGCGGATGGGGTGCGCCCAGCCGTGCGCGTTTCCGGCGAAGGACCCCGGGCGCAGCAGCGTGGCGTCCAGATCGGACCGCCGCAGCGCCCGCTCGACCAGCAGATGGTGTCGACCGAGCGGCTGACTCTCCGCGTCGGGTGACAGCACCGCCGAGGAGGACAGCAGCACGACGTGCCGCACGCCGGCGGTCTCCGCGGCTCGGATCAGCTCGTCGATGCCGCCCGGCTCGGCGTAGAGGAACACTTGGTCGACGCCGTCGAAGGCGGCGGCCACCGTGTCCGGTCGGGCCAGGTCGAGAGGTACGGCCTCGACGCCGACGGGCAGGCTGAGTCGCTCGGGCCGGCGGCTGGAGGCGCGCAGCGGGTGTCCGGCGGCGTGCAGGGCACGCAGGACGGCGCCACCGACCGCGCCGCTCGCGCCGGTTATCAGGGTGGTCATGAACTCTCCCGATGGGGGAGCCATCGAACGGCGACCTGGCTGGTCCGCCGCCCCGCCCGGGAATCCGGGTTACGAGTACGCGACTCTAGCCGATGGCGGTGGACCGCTGCACGTCGGTGGACTCCGCACTAGCATCGGCGCACATGACCCGCCCGCAGCCCGTGCATCCGCGGATATCGGCCGCCCTGGAGTCTGCGGCGCCCGGCGCGGTCCGCGCCCGGGTCAGCGACCGGCTCGGGATGGCGCACGACGCCTCGCACTATCTGCTCACCCCGCAGGCCGTGCTGGTGCCCCGGGACGTCGACCAGGTGGCCGCGATCATGCGCGCCGCGGCCGGGCTGGGTCTCGGGGTGACGTTCCGGTCCGGCGGCACCAGCCTGTCCGGCCAGGCCGGCACCGAGCACCTGCTCGTCGACGTCCGCCGCAACTTCCGGGCCGTCGAGGTGCTGGACGACGGCGCCCGGGTACGGGTGCAGCCCGGCGCCGTGCTGCGCCAGGTCAACGCCCGCCTCGCCCCGTACGGGCGCCGGCTCGGCCCGGACCCGGCCAGCGAGTCGGCGTGCACGATCGGCGGGGTCATCGCCAACAACTCCAGCGGGATGACCTGCGGCACCCACGCCAACGCGTACCGGACCCTGGAGTCGATGGTCCTGGTGCTGCCCAGCGGCACGGTGGTGGACACGGCCGCGCCGGACGCCGACGCCCGGCTGCGCGCCGTCGAGCCGGGCCTGGCCGGGGCGCTGGACCGGCTGCGCGACCGGATCCGCGGCAACGCTGACTGGGCGCGGCGGATCGGCCGGCAGTTCGCCTTGAAGAACACCATGGGGTACGGCCTCAACAGCTTCCTCGACCACGACTCGCCGGCGCAGATCCTGGCCCACCTGGTGGTGGGCAGCGAGGGCACCCTCGGCTTCGTGGCCGAGGCGGTCTTCCGGACCGTTCCGGTGCACGGCGACGTGACCACCGGCCTCGTCGTGTTTCCCAGCCTGCGCGCGGCCATGGGGGTGCTGCCCGAACTGGTGGCGGCCGGGCCGGCGGCGGTGGAACTGCTGGACGCCGAGTCGCTGCGGGTGGCGCAGGCGCTGCCCGCCACCGGGGCGCTGCCCGAGCTGACCGTCGACCGGCACGCCGCGCTGCTGGTCGAGTGGCAGGAAGCCGACGCGGACCTGCTCGCCGAGCGGGAACACCAGGCGCGGCGGCTCTTCGCCGGCTGGGACGACCTCACCACGCCCGCGACGCTGAGCCGGGAGGCCGCCGGCCGGGCGGCGCTGTGGCACCTCCGCAAGGGCCTGTACGCGGCCGTGGCCGGGGCCCGGCCCGCCGGCACGGTGGCGCTGCTGGAGGACGTGGCGGTGCCCGTACCGGCGCTGGCCGACCTGTGCGACGACCTCACCGGGCTGTTCGACCGGCACGGCTACCAGCGCAGCGTCGTGTTCGGGCACGCCAAGGACGGCAACCTGCACTTCATGCTCAACGAGCGGTTCGGCGCCGGCGACGAGGTGGCCCGGTATGCCGCGTTCACCGAGGAGATGGTGGACGCCGTCCTGGCCCGGGACGGCACCCTGAAGGCCGAACACGGCACCGGCCGGGTGATGGCGCCGTACGTCCGTCGCCAGTACGGCGACGACCTGTACGAGGTGATGCGGGAGGTCAAGCGGGCCTGCGACCCGACCGGCACGCTGAACCCGGGCGTGCTGCTCAGCGACGACCCGCACGCGCACCTGCGGCACCTCAAGCCCGTCGTGCCGGTCGAGCCGGAGGTCGACCGGTGCGTCGAGTGCGGCTACTGCGAGCCGGTGTGCCCGAGCCGGGATCTGACCACCACGCCGCGGCAGCGGATCGTGCTGCGCCGCGAGCTCGCCGCCGCGGACGCCGCCGGCGACATCGAGCTGGCCCGGCAGCTGCGGGCCGAATACCGGTACGACGCCGTGGACACCTGCGCCGTCGACGGCATGTGCGGCACCGCCTGCCCGGTGCTGATCAACACCGGCGACCTCACCAAGCGGTTGCGGGCCGAGCGGCACGGTCGTACCGCCCGGCGGGCCTGGACCACCGCGGCCCGGCACTGGGACGCGACCACCCGGGGGATGAACCTCGCCCTGGACGCCGCGGCCGCCGCGCCGCCGGCCGCCGCGGCCGCCACCCGGACGGCCCGGCGGGTGGGTAACCCCGACGCCGTCCCGCGGTACGACCGCGACCTACCGCGCGGCGGCGCCCGCCGGCGGGCCGCGCCCGACCCCGGCGCCGACGCGGTGTACCTGCCGTCCTGCCTGAACACCCTGTTCGGCCCGGCGCCCGGCGGCGACGGGGTGCTGGCGGCCGTGCGCCGGCTCGCCGACCGCGCCGGCGTCCGGCTGCACATCCCGGACGGCGTCGGCGACCTGTGTTGCGGCACGCCGTGGTCCAGCAAGGGACTGCCCGACGGGTACGCGGCCATGCGGCAACGGGTGCGGGCGGCGCTCGCCGGCGCGCCCGACGCTCCGCTGATCACCGACGCGGCCTCCTGCACCGAGGGTCTGCGGCAGCTGGTCGACGGCGTCGAGGTGGTCGACGCCGTGGCGTTCGTGGCCGAGCGGATCCTGCCGCGGCTGTCGGTGGAGCGGCGGCTGCCGTCGCTGGCGCTGCATCCCACCTGCTCGTCGACCCGGCTCGGCCTGGACGCCGCCATCGCCGCCGTGGCCGAAGCGGTGGCCGACCGCGTGGTGGTGCCCACCGACTGGCAGTGCTGCGCCTTCGCCGGCGACCGGGGCCTGCTGCATCCGGAGCTCACCGCGTCGGCCACCCGGGCCGAGGCCGCCGAGGTCAGGGCGGCCGGCTGTACGGCGCACGCCTCGGTCAACCGCACCTGCGAGCTGGGGATGAGCCGGGCCACCGGGCACCCGTACCGGCATCTGCTGGAACTGCTCGACGCCGCCTGCGCGCCCGAGCGCCCGACCTGAGGGACAGGCCGGGCGCCGGAGCGGGCGTCCCGGTCACCCCTGCTAGGACGACTGCCCGAGACTCGTGACGAGGTTGATCGCAACAGCGAGGATGCCGGTACCGAAGACATAGGACAGGAGGGCGTGCCCGAGAGCCACCCGGCGTACGCTGCTGAGGGTCGGTTCGGATTCGGTGACGCCGAAGGCCATGCCGACGGTGAACGCCATGTAGGCGAAGTCGCTGTAGCGCGGCGGCGTCTGTTGTTTGAAGTCGATGCCGCCGTCGGTGTCGCGGTAGTACATCCGGGCGTACTTGAACGCGAACACCGTGTTCACCAGCGCCCAGGACAGGGCGACCACGACGACACTCAGGATGACGGCGGCCACGTCGACGGCGTCCTGGTCACCAGAGGACCGGATCAGCGCTTCGATGACCGCGGCCAGGCTGACTCCGCTGGCGATCAGCAGGGCGGAGTCGGTCGACCGTGACCGGCTCTCCGCTTCGGCCAGCCGCTCGGTCCCTTCCGGACCTTGCGGCCAGCTGATCCGCCACACCCAGATCAGGATCATGCCGGCCGCGACGGTCCAGCCCAGGAGGATGCTCAGTCCCGGCGCGCCGAGCACCGCGGCTACCGCCGCGGCCGCGATGCCGGCGGCCAGGGACAGTGATACGCGTCGAACCGACAAGAGCCGTCCGTTGGACGCCGGTCCGACGCCGTGACCATGGTTGTCGGTCACGGCTTGAGGACGACCTTTTCGCAGTTGTCCTGCTTGTTCTTGAACATCTCGAAGCCGCGTTCCGCCTCGTCGAGCGGCAGGGTGTGGGTGATGACGCGGGTCGGGTCGATCTCCCCGCTCTCGATGCGCTGCAGCAGCGGCCGCATGTACCGCTGGACGTGACACTGGCCGGTGCGCAGGGTCAGCGACCGGTTCATCCAGGCGCCCGCGGGGAACTTGTCGACGAAGCCGCCGTACACGCCGATGACCGACACCACGCCGCCGCTGCGGCACGACATGATCGCCTGGCGCAGCGCGTGCGGGCGGTCGGTCTCCGACCGGACGGCCTGCTTGATCCGGTCGTAGGCGTGGATGTGCGCGGCGCCGTGGCTGGCCTCCATGCCGACCGCGTCGATGCACTTGTCCGGTCCCCGGCCGCCGGTCAGTTCCAGCAGCCGGGACCGCACGTCGACCTCCTCGAAGTTCACGGTCGTGTGGCCGGCCTGTTCGGCCATCCGCAGCCGGTACGGCTCCTTGTCGATGGCGATGACCTTCGCGGCGCCGAGCACCCGGGCGCTGTCCATGGCGAACTGGCCGACCGGGCCGGCGCCCCAGACCGCCACCACGTCGGTGGGTTGGATGTCACACATCTCGGCGCCCATGTAGCCGGTGGGCAGGATGTCGGACAGGAACAGCACCTGCTCGTCGGTCAGCTCGGACTCGATCTTCAGCGGGCCGACGTCGGCGAACGGCACCCGCGCGTACTGGGCCTGGCCGCCGGCGAAGCCGCCGGTCAGGTGCGAGTAGCCGAAGATCCCGGCGACGGGATGACCGAACATCTTCTCCGCGATCCCGGCGTTGGGGTTGGAGTTCTCGCAGCAGGAGTACAGCTCGGCGGCGCAGGCGCCGCACGCGCCGCAGGCGATCGGGAACGGCACGACGACCCGGTCGCCGACCCGCAGCCGGTCCGCGGGCACCGCCGATCCGACCTCGATCACCTCGCCCATGAACTCGTGCCCCATGACGTCGCCGTCCTGCATGGTCGGGATGTATCCGTCGACCAGGTGCAGATCGGAGCCGCAGATCGCGGTGGAGGTGATCCGTACGATGGCATCGTGGCTGTTCAGGATCTTCGGGTCCGGCACGTCACGGACCTCGACCTTGTTACGGCCCGCCCAGGTGTTCGCCCTCACTGGTCCGCTCCCTTCGCTAGTTCGGAGTCCGACAGTGGTTGGGCCGGACGCTGCGGAAACTCCTTGCGGGCCCGCTTGCCCCCCGGGGCGCCGTCGGACCGGACCACCTCGCCGGTCTCCAGCACCTGCTTGAGCCGGCGCAGGTCGTCGTCGAGCTGCTGGTGCGGCTCCTCGCCGAAGTACTTCGCGACCGCCTTGCCGGCCGCGCCGCCCGGGATGTCGTACGTCAGAACGGCCTGCACCTCGGTGCTGACACCGTCCGGGGCAGGCACGAACCGGACGGTGCCGGCGTTGGGCACGTCGGCGTTGCCGGTCGACCGCCATCCGATCTTCTCGCCCGGCGTCTCGTCGACGATCTCCGCATCCCACTCGATGTCCTTGCCGAACGGGGCGACGGCGACCCAGTGGCTCGTCCGGTCACCGGTGGCGCGGACCTCCTCGAGATGCGCCATGAACGTCGGGAGGTTCCCCAGATCACGCCAGAACGCATAGACCTCCGGTGGGGGTTTGCGGATGGTGGTCGCGGCTGTCAGTTCCATGATCCTCCTCTGGGTGGAGCCCCGTGCCGCCGGCACGGCGCTGATCTGCTCGCGGGTTGCCTGCACGGCCGGCCCTCAGCAGGACCACGGCGTTGTCGCCACACGGCGGCGATGGATGGAGCAGTCCATGTCGAGCCGGGGTTACCAATTCGGCCATACCCCTGGGAAAAACATCCAAACGAGCCAATCGACCGCTGCGCGAGTAATGCACCAACTACCCGGAGCCGCTACGCGACGGCGGGTCCCGTACACGCGCCGGCGCGGCCGGCCCGCGGTGGGTTACTCGTTCCGCCAGCCGCGGCCAGCCATCTGGCAACCGGCACCGTCGATCGGTGAGTGCTCACGGCTTGTACTCGCTGCGGGTGCGCGGCAGCCACTGCGGATGCTGATCGCGCACGTAGCGGATGAGGCTTTCCCGCAGGTCGCAGCGAAGATCCCAGGCGCTTGCCCCGTCGGCCGCCGAGGCTTGAACCTCTATCTTGACCGCCTGCGCGTTGACGTCGACCATCTGTAAAACCCATCGGTCCCGGTCCCACAGCGGAGACGACTCGATGAGTCGTCGCGCCTCCACCCGCAGGTCGTCAAGATCCGCCGTGTGGTCCAGCTCGATTTCGACCCTGCCGACCACCCGGGCCTCGTTCCGCGTCCAGTTCTGGAACGGGCGATCGGTGAAGTAGGAGCTCGGCAGGATCAGCATCCGCTCGTCCCACAGCCGGATGACCACCTGGGTCAGCTTCACTTCCTCGACCCGGCCCCACTCGTCGTCGATCACCAGCACGTCGCCGATGTGCAGACTGTCCGAGAAGGCCACCTGGAGACCGGCGAAGGCGTTGGCCAGCACGGAGCGGGCGGACAGGCCGATCAGCGCGCCGATCACGCCGGCGGAGCCCAGCACGGAGATCCCGAACGCCCGGATGCGCGGGAAGGTGACCAGGATCAGGCCGATGGCCCCGATCGTCACCACGACCGAGGTGAGACGGCGTACGGGACGGAGCTGGGTCCGGGCCCGGCGGATGCGCCGGTCCGTGACGGTGGTCGACGGCAACCGGCTGAACGTGACGCCCTCGCCGACGTGGAGGAACTTGGTTATCAACCAGGCGACGCCGGCGATCAGCAGGATCACGATGATGTGGCGCGCCTTCCGTTCCGGAAGGCCCAGCCAGGTCGGCACTGCCAGGTAGAGGACCGTGAGGATGGCCACCGCGATCGCCGGCCGGCGGCAGTCCCGGTGGATCGGTTCCAGGATCCATCGGTAGCGACCGCGGGAGATCCGTCGGATCAGCAGGGCGGTCAACCGGTCGAGCGCGAAGGCCACCGCCACGGCGCCCAGGATGATCAACGCTATGCGCATCGCATTCCCTTGATCGCTGAACGGCGCCGCGGAAGCCGATCCGTCCCGGCCGTTCACCGGGACCGAGAGAGGCCGCTGCCCCGGACGAGCCGGCTGGGTTCGCCCGAGGCAGCGCCTCGATGCCGGCGAGGATGACGAGGAACGATGAGGTGGGCGGGTGACGAGATCCGGCGGGGGCGAGGGTCCGGCGCCGACCCGCCGCGAGTTCCCGAGCCGGCGCCCGTTCCCGGGTCAGCGGCGACCGTCGGGGTGCAGCAGCACCTTCGTCCAGCCCTCCACCCTGCGGTCGAAGTTCTCGTATCCCTGCGGCGCCTCGTCCAGCTGCAGCTCGTGGGACACGATGAAGGAGGGTTTCGCCTTGCCCGCCGCAATGAGGTTCATCAGCTGGCGGTTGTAGTTCTTGACGTTGCACTGGCCGGTGCCCATGGTCTGCCCCTTGAACCAGAACATGCCGTAGTCGAACGGCACCTTGCCCTGCTTCTGCAGGGGGTCCGGACCGCCCGGGTCCTGTGGGGTGAAGACGCCGACCACCCCCAGCGTCCCGCCGAACTTCACCGACTGCACCAGGTTGTTCAGCGTCAGCCCCGAGTGCTCCTGACCCTGGGGGTCGTGCGCCTGGTAACCCACGCACTCGCAGCCCCGGTCGGCGCCCATCCCACCGGTCAGCTGCTTGATCTGGTCCACCGGCGATCCCTTCGAGTCGTCGATCGGGATGGCGCCGATCTGCTCCGCCAGGCGCAGCCGGTCGGGGTGGCGGTCGACCACCATCACCTTGCCGGCCCCCTTGATGGTGGCGGACAGGGCGGCCATCAGACCGACGGGCCCCGCGCCGTAGATCGCCACACTGTCGCCCGGCTGCACGCAGGCGAGCTGGGTCGCGTGCCAGCCGGTGGGGAAGATGTCGGCGAGCATCACGTAGTCGCGCTGCCGCTGCAGGTCGCGGGCGTCCGGTGGCAGCACCAGGCAGTTGAAGTCGGCCCACGGCACGCGGAGCAACTCCGCCTGGCCGCCGTTGTACGGACCCATGTCCGCGTAGCCGTAGGCGGCGCCGGCGATCTCGGGCGCGGGGTTGGCCACCAGACAGAACGCGGTGAGCCCCTTGTTGCAGTTCTCGCAGAAGCCGCACGCGACGTTGAAGGGCAGGCACACGATGTCCCCGACCTTCACCAGGTCGACGCCGTCGCCGACCTCGATCACCTCGCCGAGGTTCTCGTGCCCGAGCACGCGTCCGGGCTGCATGTCCGTGCGTCCGTCGTACATGTGCAGGTCAGAGCCGCAGATGTTGGTCGTGGTGATCCGGACGAGAGCGTCCGTCGGTCGCTCTATCCGGGCGTCCGGCACCTCCTTCACGCTCACCGACTTCGGTCCGTCGTAGACGACAGCCTTCATTCGTGCCCCCCGTGATGCCGGTTTCCCCAGACGCCAGGAACTCCTGGCACCCACATTGTCACGCTCAGCTACCCCACCCGAGTCGTGATCGGCACTATTGATCCGCACGCAGGGGGTGGCTGTGTCCTAGGCGTTTGCCGCGGACGGCCTGGGGGACGAGAGCCTGATGAGCGGGCCAGAGATGGACCTCGGCGAGAGATCGGACCCCAGCCGTGCCGTGGCGTTCAGCGACGCCATCTTCGCCATCATCATCACGCTGCTGGTGCTGGACCTCCGGGTGCCGGACGTCCCGCCCGGTCGTCTGCTGTCCGGACTGCTTGGCCAGTGGCCGAGCTACGTCGCCTATCTCGCGTCCTACTCGTACGTGGCCGTCGTCTGGCTCAACCACAAGGCGGCGTTCAACCGAATCCGGCAGGTCGACCGCGGCCTGCACTGGATGAACCTGTTCGTGCTGTTCACCACGGCGCTGCTGCCGTTTCCGACCATCGTGGTGTCGCACGCGCTGCAGGAGCACGACAACGCGGACCAGCGCGTGGCCATCGCCTTCTACGCGATGGTCGGCGGGTTGCTGTGCGCGACCTGGCTGGCCTTCTACCACTACCTGGCTCGGCATCCCGACCTGCTGAAGGAGCAGGTCAAGGACGGGTTCTTCCACGTCGAGCGGTTCCGGGCCGCCGCCGGGGTCGTCCTGTACGTCCTGGCGGGGGTCATCGGCTACCTGGTGGCGCCGCTGGTCGGCCTCGCCGTCTTCCTCGTCCCGCCCGTGTTCTACGCCGTCACCAGCGCCGGACTGTACCAGTTTCGAATGACCCGTCGGATCACTCGCCGTTTTCGGCCGCCCCGCGACTGATGACGAGCGAACCGCCGCTTCGGCTGGGCGGAGCAGGCGCTTGGTTTGCCGGTGCCCGCGCCGGGAAGGCGGCCCGCGAGCGAGCGATGCGTCGCCGGCGGGGTGGCGCCGCGAAAGGGGGCCGTAAAGATGGGGCAGAGCCAGCAGCCACTGGCCGGCAAGCGAGTCGCTTGCCTCGCCGCGGACGGGGTGGAGGACGTGGAGTACACCCAATCTCGGACGGCCGCGGAGCAGGCGGGGGCCGAGGTCCACCTGATCTCGCTGCAGCCCGGCGAGATCCAGTCGATGAACCAGGACATCAATCCGGCGAACCGCTATCGGGTGGACCGGACCGTGGACCAGGCGAACGCCGCCGACTACGACGCCCTGTTGCTGCCGGGCGGGACGGTCAACCCCGACCGGCTCCGGATGAACCCGCAGGCCATGAACTTCGTTCGGGCCTTCTCGCAGCAGCAGAAGCCGATCGCCGCGGTCTGCCACGGCCCGTGGTCGTTGGTCGAGACCGGGATCGTCAACGGCCGGACCGTCACCTCGTTCCCGAGTCTACGAACCGACATCCAGAACGCGGGCGGGAACTGGGTGGACCAACAGGTGCAGGTCGACAACGGCCTGGTCACCAGCCGCAACCCCAACGACCTTCCGGCGTTCTGCGCGAAGATGGTCGAGGAGTTCGCCAAGGGCGAGCACGTCAAGCAGATGGCGACGGCGTGACTCAGCAGGGGCTCCGGGCTGGCCAGATCGGTCCAGCCCGGAGCCCCTGCCGGTACCGGGGCCATAACTCAAGAACCGTCCCCCACCTCCCCGGCACACCGCGAGAAGCATGCACCCCCGTACCGCCGCATGAGGGCGTGGCGACCCGCCAGGCCCCGTTCCTGGACCTGTTCTTCGATCTGATCTTCGTCTTGCGCCGACCCGGCCGGTGGCGCGGGCGGTGGAGGAGCTCGGAATCCAAGCCGTCGTGGTCCCGGCGTCCTTCACTGATCAATCACTCAGTAAGACCGCGGATAACCGCGGCCGGTTCGGGAAGGCCGGGCAGAGGGCCCGCGGACCAGGGTCCCGTACGGCCAGCCGCCCATCATTCTGCGGACCGGCGAAGGTGCGATCACCAGGAGGCGGATTGATGGCCACCAGTGACATGACGACCGAGGACCGCAGGGGTTTGCGCATCGCGATGGTAGTGCCCCCGTGGTACGAGGTTCCGCCGCCGGGCTACGGCGGTGTGGAGCAGGTGGTTGCCGGGCTGGTGGACGCCCTCGTTCGTCGCGGACACGACGTGACCCTCTTTGGCGCCGGCTCGGAGAGCGGCACCCAGGCGCGGCTCGCGACCACCGTCGAGGAGCCGCAGGTGGAGCGAATGGGCGAGCTCCTGCCGGAGGTGGCCCATATCGCCCGGGTCAACCGGATGGTCGATGTCGGCCGCTTCGACGTCGTGCACGACCACACCGTGGTCGGGCCGCTCACGGCCGAGCGGCGGAGCGTCCCCACCGTGACCACCGTGCATGGCAGCCCGGTCGGCGAGTACGGCGACGCGCTCCGTTCGCTCGGCGCCGGCGTCCGGCTGGTCGCGATCTCCCACGCCCAACGCCGGTTGGCCCCCGACCTACCTTGGTACGGCACCGTGCACAACGGCATGGTGATCGACGATTTGGCCAACGAACCGACCGAGCAACCGGGCGGTCGAGCGGGACGGGTGCTGTGGCTCGCTCGGTTCAACGCCGAGAAGGCGCCGGAACTGGCAATCGAGGCCTGTCGGGCCGCCGGGCTGCCCCTGGTGCTGGCCGGCAAGTGCGTCGAGCCGTACGAGCAGGAGTACTTTCGCGGGGTGGTGGAGCCGATGCTCGGCCCGGACGTGGAGGTGATGCTCAACCCGGATCGAGCGGCGACGAAACGCCTCCTGCTGTCCGGCCGCTGCCTCATCATGCCCATCCAGTGGGAGGAGCCGTTCGGGATGGTGGTGATCGAGGCGATGGCCGCCGGCACGCCGGTGGTGACGTTGAACCGGGGAGCGATGCCCGAGCTGGTGCAGGATGGCGTCACGGGCTTCGTCCGGGACGACCCCGGCGATCTTCCGCAAGCCCTCCACGACGCCGCCTTCCTTGACGGCCGGGCCTGCCGGGAGCACGTCGCCAGGAACTTCTCTACCGACCGGATGGCCGAAGGGTACGAGCTGGTCTATGCGCATCACCGTGAAGCTCCGTGATCTTGCGAGACAGCCGGGGCCGGCTGGTGTGCAAGTCCGAACAACGGGAAAGCAGCGCGGTCGGCCCGCCGTACCGGCGTTCCGGCGGCCAGGTACGTAGGCGGGAGAGACATGAGAGCCAGAACCTTTGCGGTGGTCGGCGGCACCAGTGGCCTCGGCCTGGCGGCGGCTCGGCTGCTGGCGAACGAGCATCGCGTGACCATCTTCGGCGATGCTCCGGACGAGGTCGCGGCGGCAACCGATGATCTCGGTTGCTTTGGCGCGGTCTGCGATGTGTCCTCGTACGAGCAGGTGCGAGCCGCGTTCGCCGCGATCGTCGCCCGGGACGGCGCGCTCGACGGGGTGGCCGACTGCGCCTCGATGTGGGCGGGCGGTGACATCGAGGATCTGGCCCCGGACCGGTTGCGCCGGGTGGTCGAGGTCAACGTGCTGGGCCCCACCTACGTGATCCGGGAGGCGCTGCACCACATGCACCGGCAGGGCTACGGCAACGTGGTGTACGTCGGGGCGATGGCGGTGACCCGATCCCGGCCGGGCATCCCGGTCTACCGCGCCACGAAGAGCTATGGGAGCAGCCTGGTGGAGTCGCTGGCCGAGGCGCAGCACAACAACAAGGTGAAGATCATGCAACTGCATCCCGGGCCGATGCCGACCCGGCTGCAGGAGCGGGTCGGCGACCAGTTCCTGGACGAGGTGTACGCCCAACCCGAACAGGTCGCCGCGGAGCTGGTCCGGCTGCTCCAGCTCACCCCGGAGGACCTGTACGTCTCCGGCGAGCAGGTGTTGCGCGCGGACGGGCGGTGGTGAACCCGGGCGGAACCGCTACCACCGCGCCGCAGGTCTCGGCGTGGGCGCCGCTGCGGGTCGCGGTCTACCGCAGCCTCTGGCTCGCGCTACTGGCCGCCAACATCGGAACCTGGATGCAGACCGTCGGGGCGCAGTGGCTGCTTGTCCACCAGCCGAATGCGGCCACCCTGGTCGCCCTGGTGCAGACCGCCAGCCTGACACCGGTGCTGCTACTGGCGCTGCCGGCCGGGGCGCTCGCCGACACCTTCGACCGCCGGCACCTGCTCATCGCCGTACAGCTGTTCCTGGTGGTGGTGGCGGTGGCGCTGACGTTGCTCACCCTGACCGGCCGGATGCCGCCGGCGCTGCTGCTCACGCTGACGTTCGCCTTCGGCGTCGGACAGGCCCTCACCCTGCCGGCCTGGGCGGCGGTGATACCCGAGCTGGTGCCCCGGGAACAGCTGCGGGCCGCGTCCGCGCTCGGCTCGATCAGTGTCAACGTGGCGCGCGCCGTCGGCCCGGCCGTAGCCGGCCTGCTGATCGCCCGACTGGGCGTGGCGCCCGTGTTCGGGCTCAACGCCCTGGCCTTCCTCGTCTTCGCGTTCGCGTTGTTCCGTTGGCGGCCCAGCGCGGCGCGCGCCGTCGAGGTGCCGGAGCGGTTCACCGCGGCGCTGCGCGCGGGCGGCCGGTATGTCCGGCATTCGCCGATCGTCCGCCGGCTGCTCCGCCGGGCGCTGGTCTTCCTGGTCCCCGGCAGCGCCCTGTGGGCGCTGCTGCCGCTGGTGGCCAGAAACCGGCTCGGGCTGGCCTCCAGCGGGTACGGCCTGCTGCTGGCGGCCCTGGGCGTGGGCGCGATCCTGGGTGGTCTGCTGCTGCCGGTGACCCGTAACCGGCTGTCCGCCAACCAGTTCCTGCTCGTGGCCGGGGTGCTGTACGGTCTGGCGCTGCTGGTGGCCGGAACGGTCCGGTCGGTCCCCGTGGTGCTGGTGGCGCTGGTGCCGGCCGGCCTGGCCTGGGTCACCGTGCTGGCGAACGTGAACGCGGAGATGCAGCTGTTCCTCCCGGGCTGGGTGCGGGCCCGCGGCCTGGCGATCTACCAGGTGGTTTTCGCCGGCGGGCAGGCCGTCGGCGCCTTCGTCTGGGGGCTGGTGGCCGACGCGGCGGGGCTGACGCTGGCGTTCGTGGCGGCCGCCGCGCTGATGGCGGTCGGCGCGGTGACCAGTCAGATCTGGCCGCTGCCCGAACTGCGCGGAGTGGACCGGGACCCGGCCACCTACTGGCCGCGACTGGAGCTGGAGCACGAGCCCGATCCGCGGGTGGGCCCCGTGCTGGTGACGGTGGCCTACGACGTGCCTCCGGAACGGCAGCCGGAGTTCATGCAGGCGATGGACCTGGTCCGCGGTTCCCGGCAACGCACCGGGGCGATGCGCTGGGGGCTGTTCCGCGAGGGGGAGTGCCGGAACCGGTTCGTCGAGGTCTACCTCGTCCCGTCCTGGGACGAGCACCTACGCCAGCACGGCGGCCGACTCACCGGGGCCGACCGGGAGGCGGAGGATCGGGCCCGCAGCATCGCCGAGCGCCAGCCGGCGGTGCGGCATCTGCTGCCCGCAGCCGCCGGCCCGGAGCTGACCGACGAGCGCGCGGAGGAGGGGTAGCCGCGGGTCAGGCCGTGCCCTGCCGGTTGACCCGCCCCTCCCGAGCCGCCTTCGACCGGCCATGGTCGCGCTCGGTTCCGGCCGGTCCGGTCGCGGTGCGCTCGTGCCGCTGGCCCGGCGAGTGCTCCACCGTGGCCCCCTGCCGGCCCCGTTCTCCGCTACCGGGGTGCCGGCGGCCCCGCGCCGACTCGCCGCCGCTGTCATGCTTGTTGCGCTTCTGGCTGCCCATGCCGGTGCGTACCCGGTGCCCGCGGACCTAAGGCAGTCGGCGACGTGATCGTCTGAGGGAACACCACGAGGCCACACGTGGTTTCCTTGGCCCCGATCACCTGGTCGTGTTCGCCGACGTACCGATTGACGTGCTGGAGATGTGCCGGGATCGGCTGCTCCTTTCGCACCGATAGGACTGCCGCACGTCGCCGGCCATTGGCCGGACGGCGTCCCGTCACAGGTCGGCGACGGTCAGCCAGTCGGCCGAGCGGGCCCGGTAGCCGTACCGGCCCAGCATGCCGTGAACGACGGCGGGCATGTGCGCGGCGCCGTACACGACGGCGACCTCGATGCTCTCGCCGCCGCGTTCCTCGTGCAGCCGGTAGAGCGCGTCCAGCAGCCGTTGGTCGCGTTCGCCGAGGAAGGCGGCTTCCAATGCCGGCGAGTAGTTGGTCAGCGCCTCGTCCTGGGGCGAGGGCAGGTCGTTCAGCTCCGTCGCGCGGGTCCAGATCATACGGGTGCCGCCGAACAGATCGGCGAGGATGAGGAACGGCAGCAGGCACCACATGGCCAGCCGATGTGCCAGCGGGACCCGGCGCCATCCGGCGGAGAACTCCTCCAGGCTGACGTCGGGGTGGATCAGGGGAACGCCCAGCGCCGCGTAGTCAATGTGCTGCTCGACCAGCTTCGCCCGCCGGTTCCAGCGCAGCGCGCTGTAGCTGAGCGTCAGGGCGCCGGCGAGCACGGAGTGCTTTCGGCGGCCGCCGCCGACGCCCTCGACAACGATGACGTCCGCCCGCCGCAGCCGGGCGGTGACCGCCCGGTAGAACGCCGGCTGCGCCATGTGAATCATGGGATAGAGCACGAACTGCAGCGGTGTCTCCCGCCGGCGCAGCCGGATGACCGCCGACCGTACCGCGAGCTCGGTGACCTCGATGATCTGCACGCCGACCACCCCCGTAGCTTGCTGTGGCCGTCAGGGTGACAGTGGCTGTCCAGCGTGTCGGTGGGTGGCCTGCGTGCCCGCTCGGCGGGATCAGGTGAGGGCGGCGACCAGCGCGGCGAGGGCGGCGATGAGGACGGCGACGCGGACGTAGTGGAACCGGTCCCAGCGGTTCGACTGCTCCTTCCAGTCGGCGGGCCGGTTCTCGGGAGTCCACGTCTTGCTCCGGTTGTTGATCGGGACGAGCAGCAGGACCGACATGATCACGCTGACGATCAGCAGCGCGCCGGCGGTGATGGCGAGGCCGTTGCCGGGCCGGTGCCATCTGACGGCGGCCCAGACCACGACCAGGATGAGCGAGATGACGTACCAGAACGGCATCAGGGCGCCGAGCATCCGGCCGCCGTGGGCGCGGCCGAGTTGGCCGCTGTCCTCGGGGAGCGCGTTGAAGATCGGATTGAGCACGAAGGCGACGGCGAACTCCACCCCCACCATGACGCCCAGGAACACGGTGGTGAACACCTCGAGTGCGGCGAGCATGAGGACCTCCAGCATCTAGCACTGACAGCGAATGTGGCGACGCTAGCATTGCCGCCGCTCGCATGCCTAGCGGTGCTAGTATCGGCTCATGTCGGTACAGGAACGCAAGGAGCGCGAGCGGGCGGACCGGGAACGCCTCATCGTGGCCACGGCCCGCGAACTCGCCGAGCAGCAGGGCTGGGACGCGGTCACCACCCGGCGACTCGCCGAACGCATCGAATACAGCCAGCCCGTCCTCTACAGCCACTTCCGCGGCAAGCGCGAGATCATCGGCGCGGTGGCCCTGGACGGCGCCACCGAGCTGGCCGGGGCGGTGCGGGCCGCCGCCTCCACCGCCGAGGGCCCGCGCGCCCGGGTCACCGCCATCGCGCGCGCCTACCTCGAGTTCGCCGCCCGCAGCCCGGCGGTCTACGACGCCATGTTCCAGCTCGACGGCGGTCTCGCCTTCGCTCGGGAGGACACCCCGGAGCCGCTGAAGGACGCCTTCGCCGCGCTGCTGGAGAGCCTCGGCGAGGTCGCCGGCGACGGCGTCGACCCGGGGCTGTTCACCGAGCTGTTCTGGGCGGCCCTGCACGGCCTGGCGACCCTGACCCGGGCGGGACGGCTGCCGCCGGAGGACACCGAACGACGGACGCAGCTGCTGGTCGACCGGCTCGCCGTACCCTGAGGCACCGGCAGCACCCCCATCCGCACCGACTTCTTCCTGCCCGGAAGATTCACTTTCCGGATGTGGGATATCCGCAGTGCGCCGACCAGTCCTCGGCGAGGACCGCCATGATGTGAGCGTCGATCCAGTCACCCTGCCAGTGCAGTGCCTGACGCTTCGTGCCTTCGTGGACGAAGCCGACCTGCTCGTAGACATGCCGCGCCCGCGGGTTGAAGGCGAAGACCTCCAGCGCCACCCGATGCATACCGACAGTCCCAAAGGCGTGGGAAAGGATCAGCCGGGTGGCCTCGGTGCCGTAGCCGCGGCCGAAGGCCCGAGGGCCGACCAGCGCGATCCGGAACGAGCAGGACCGGTTGTCGGCATCCAACTCGTTCAGAACCGTCTCGCCCACGTAGCTGTTGGTGTGCCGCTCGACGATCGCCAGATCCAGCCGGTTCTCGTCCGCGGAGCGGGAGGAGTACCACTGCTCGGCGCGTTCCAACTCCGTCCCGGGCCGTGCCTGTCGACGTGTTCCCGTCAGCCGCCGGACCTCCGGATCATTCAGCATCTCGACAAGGCCCACGGCGTCGTCGGCGGCGACCGGACGTAGCAGCACCCGCTGCCCAACCAGGGTGGGCTTGACAGCAAACGAGGGGGTGGGAGGCATCTACTCGTCGAAGTTCAGCGTCAGGGTGCTGCGGTAGGCGGTGGAGTCGCCGTCGTCCGTCTCCGGGTCCGCCGGTTCGGCGTCGCCGGTCCACACCTTGACGGCCCGGTACGCGTACCCGTCCTGCGGTTGCGCCTCGGCCCGGAACGAGACGGCCTGCCCGGGCGCGAGCTCGGCGTAGCCGTCCCCGGCGATCGCCGAGAAGTGCACCCAGCACCCGCCCGGCACGTCCGGTCCGTCGATCACGCCCCAGCCCTCGTCGGCCCGGTAGCTGCGGACCACCCCGTCACTCGTCATCGGCCCAGTCTGCCTGGAATGCGGCGGAGGTGTCGTACCCCCTTGTCGGCTGGCGGTAGGCACCGCTCGGCGCGTCACGCCGACGGTCGCCGGGTGAGCAGCGCGCCGATCAGGCAGCCGAAGGCGGCCACCGAGGTGACCGTGCGGACGAGATTCCACCGTACCCATTGGGCCTCGAACGCGGCCCGGACCGCGGCCGGGTCGGCGATCCGGGCCGGGTCGCCGGCCGCCTCGAGCCGGTCGTTGAGCGGGACGTTCACCGCGCCGGTGACGCCCACGGTCAGCACGTACAGCGCCAGCGCCGCGACGAGCCACGGCAGCGTCGAGCGGGCGTCCCGGGGCAGGTGCAGCGCGCTCGCCAGGGCGAGCAGCAGCAGGGCGCCCACGAAGGCGCTCAGGAACCATCCGTTGAGGATCCGCCGGTTGATCAGCTGCATGACCGCCACGAAGGAGCGGTCGTCGGTCCGCGCCAACGCCAGCATCACCGAGCAGGAGTACGCGTAGAAGAGCCCGGCCACCAGCCCGGTGGTCAGGGTCGCGGCCGCCAGGGTGGCAACCCGCAGTCCGTTCGTCATGCCACCCATCGAAACCCGGCGAGCGTGAGACGGTCCATGCCGCACGGGCTCGATTCCATGCGTACGCGTCTACGATGGCCGGGTGGATGCGCTGGCCGGCCTGCTCGACGGGCCGCGGGCCCGCGGCGCGTTCCTGCTGCGCTGCCGCTTCGAGCCGCCGTGGGCGATCCGCATCGAGGACCGGGCGCCGCTCTGCCTCATCGCGATGGTGGCCGGAGAGTGCGTCCTGCTCGGCGCCGACGGTGACCGGCACCGGCTGCGGCCGGGCAGCGTCGCGATCGTGCGCGGCCCCGAGCCGTACAGTCTGGCCGATCCGGTCGGGACGCCCACCCAGGCGGTGATCCACCCGGGCCAGCGGTGTGCCACCCCGGACGGCCGCCCGCTGCCGGCCTCGATGGACCTCGGCGTACGCACCTGGGGCACCGCGGCGGACGGCCGGACGGTTCTGCTGACCGGCACCTGGACCGGGGACGGTGAGATCAGACGCCGGCTGCTGACCGCGTTGCCGCCCGTGCTGATCCGCGCGGGGGAGCAGCCCGGCGAGCCGGCCGGCAGCACCGTGGGGCCGCTGCTGCGGCTGCTCGGCGCCGAGATCGACCGCGACGACCCGGGCCAGGCGGTCGTGCTGGACCGGCTGCTCGACCTGCTGCTGATCGCCGTCCTGCGGGACTGGCTCGGCCGGGCCGACGGCGGCGGGCCGGCGTGGTACCGGGCGCACGGCGACCCCGTGGTGGGGCCGGCGCTGCGGGCCATGCACGACGAGCCCGCGCGGCCGTGGACGGTGGCGGCGCTGGCGGTCCGCGGTGGGGTGTCCCGGGCCGCGCTGGCCCGCCGGTTCACCGACCTGGTCGGCGAGCCGCCGATGGCCTACCTGACCGGGTGGCGGCTGGCGCTCGCCGCCGACCTGCTGCGCGATCCGGAGGCCACGGTGGGCGCGGTGGCCCGGCGGGTCGGCTACGCCAGCCCGTTCGCGCTCAGCGCCGCCTTCAAACGCCGGCACGGCGTCAGCCCCAGCCACCTCCGGCGTGCCTCCCAGATTCCCTGACGCCGCCGCCCGGACGGGCCGGAGTGACGTACCGCTGATCGCGCCCTGATGCGGTGATGACGCTCGTCCGGAGCCTGGACCGCGGCGGCCGCCGACCCGGCGGCCCGCGAGGGAGGGCACCATGAAGCGAACATCAGTGCGGCTGGCCGCCTGCGCCGGCGCGGTCCTGCTCAGCGGCGGCGCGCTGCTGGCCGCCGCCGCGGCCCCGGCCGCGGCCCACCAGCCGCCGCCGGCCGTGGCCCACGAACAGGCGGCGGCGGCCGACGAGCCGGCGCCGATCCCGGCCTGCGACGTCCACGTCGTCGTGCCGCCCGGCACGATCGTCGGGACGGCCGGCAACGACGTGCTGTTCGGTACGTCCGGCGCGGACGTGATCCTGGGGCTGGGCGGCGACGACATCATCTTCGGCCTCGGCGGCGACGACGTGCTGGCCGGCGGCGACGGTAACGACCAGTTGTTCGGCGGCGCCGGCGACGACGCGGTCGACGCCGGCGCGGGCGCCGACGTGGTGGACGGCGGCAACGGCAACGACCTGATCGACGGCGCCGAGGACCCGGACACCATCAACGGCGGCGCCGGCAACGACGTCGTGCTCGGCCGCGCCGGCGCCGACGTGATCAGCGGCGACGAGGGCGACGACCTGATCTGCGCCGGCACCGAGGACGACCGGGTCAACGCCGGACCGGGCGTGGACACCGTGTACGGCGAGCCCGGCGCGGACGCCATCAACGGCGCCGAGGGCGCGGACACCCTGTTCGGCAACGAGGGCGCCGACCTGATCGCCGGCGGCGACGGCGACGACCTGGTGTACGCGGCGGACGGCGACGACACCGTCCTGGGCGGCGACGGCGACGACGCCATGTACGGCGGTGACGGCGACGACAACCTGTCCGGCCAGGCCGGCGCCAACGACGCCGGCTACGGCGGGGCCGGGGTCAACGTCTGCACCGCATCCACTGAAACCCGGGTCAACTGCTGACCGCCATTCCCGAAAGGACAACGGACATGCGACTCACCAGCAGGATCGCCATCGTCACCACCGGACTGCTCGCGGCGGCGGTCACCGTGCTGCCGGCCTCGCCGGCGCTCGCCACCCCGACCTGTGACAACAAGCCCGCCACCATCACCGGCTCCGGCGTCATCAACGGCACCGGCGGGGACGATGTCATCGTCGGCTCCTCGGGCGCCGACACCATCGACGGCAAGGGGGGCAACGACACGATCTGCGGCCTCGGCGGCACCGACAACATCTACGGCGGCCAGGGCAAGGACGTCATCTTCGGTGGCGACGGCGCCGACGGGCTGTGGGGCGAGGGCAGCGGCCTGGTCGTCACCGGCGGCGCCGACGAGATCCACGGCGGCAACGGCGACGACTACATCGAGGGCAACGTCGGGGACGACACGCTCTACGGCGACAAGGACAACGACACCGTCGACGGTGGCGACGGCGCCGACACCATCTACGGCGGCGTGGCCATGGCCGAGACCACCGGCACGCAGGACGACCTGTGCATCGGCGGCTCCGGCAAGGACACCATCATGAAGACCGCCGACGAGTGCGAGTCCTGGGTCGACTGAGCACTGCCGGGATGCGCCGCGAGCGAGCACGGTCGCGGCCCGGGTTCATCCTCCGGAACACCGTGGCGCGGTGGGTCTCCCACCGCGCCACCCCCGTGCGCCGTGCCCGGACCGGCCGGGCTGTCGCTACCCCGACGCCCCGGCCGGCCCGCCGTGCCGGTTGCCCGACAGCCCGGCGTCGCGCCCGATGCCACCATGTGCGCGACGCGCGGACCGGTCCGGGCCGTGCCGCGCCGGCGGGTCGGGAGGACGACATGACCGAGGCGGTACGCGGACAGCGGCACGGCTGTCGACTGCTGGTGGCCGGACCCGGCTACGGCAAGACCACCCGGCTGGAGTCCGGCGACGGCGGCGAGCCCGTGGTGTACCGGCGGGCCGCCGACCTGATGGCCGGGATCGACCCGGCCGCCCTGGCGCCCGGCGGCGCCCGCACCGGCCGGCTGGCGGTGGACGACCTCGGCCTGCTCGACACCCCCGATCGGGACCGGCTCGCCACCGCGCTGCGGGCGCTGCCGCCCGGCGTACGGCTCTCGGTGGCCGTGCACGAGCCGCTGGCCCGGTCCACCCTGGCCGCCCTGCCGGCGCCGGTGACCGAGCGGACCGCGGCCGACCTGGCCCTGCCCGCCGACGCGGTCACCGTGGTGCTGCGCGACGAGTACGGCGTGGCCGACACCGACCTGGCGCGGCACGTGACCGAGCTGACCGCCGGCTGGCCCGCGCTGGTGACCTTCGCCGGGGAGGCCCTGGCGGGGTCCGCGATCGGCCGCCGGGACCTGCTCGGGGCGCTCACCGCGCCCGGCACGCCCGCGGCCGCCTGGCTGGACGAGCGGGTCCTGGGGCCCCTGCCGGACGCGGTGGCCGAACTGCTGGACCGGCTGGCCGGCCTCGAACCGATCACTCTCGGCCTGGGCGCCCACCTGGCCGCGGCCGGCGAGCTGGGGCGGCCCGACCGGGTGCTGCCCGGCCTGCGCTGGCTGATCCACACCGGACTGGTGGCCCCGGCGCGCTGGCCGGACGGCGATGCGGCCGATCCGGCGTACCGGGTGGTGCCGGTGCTCGCGTCCCGGCTCGACCGGCTGCGCCGGCTGCACGGCGACGCCCCGGCCGGAGCGGCCCGGGACCGGGTGGCCGCCGCCTGGTACCGCGAGCACGGCCACCCGCTCGCGGCGGCACACGCCCTGCGCCGCGCCGGCGACCTGGCCGGGTGCGTACGGCTGATCGAGGCCGCCGGTGCCGACATGGTGGCCGCGGACGCGCCGGCCGCGGCCCGGCTGCTCGGGGTGGTGCCAGAGCGCTCCGACCGGCTGACCCTGCTGCTCGGCGACGCCCAGCGGATCGGCGGGGACGCGGCCGCGGCCACCGCCACCTTCGCGCCGCTGCTGGAGCGCGCCGCCCGCACGGGGGACTGGCCGGCCGGGCTGGTCTGGCGGGCGGCCATGGTCCACTACATGCGGTCGGACTATCGGTCCGCGCTGGCGGTCTGCGACCGGCACACGCCGCCGGACGGTCCACCCGGTGTCGACGACGCCCTGGCGCTGGCCTGCCGGGCGAGCACCCTGGCCATGCTCGGCGACCCGACCGCCGCGCAGGCCGCGGCGCAGGCGCTGACCGTCGCGGAGTCGGCCGCCCATCCGCCCCGACCGACGGACCCAGCCTCGCGACCGCTCGGCCCGGCGGATCCGGGAGCACGGCCGCTCGGCCCGGCGGATCCGGGGGCACGGCCGCTCGGCCCGGTGGATCCGGGCGCGCGGACGCCGGCCGCCGAGGCCCGGACGGGCGGCGACCGGGCGCTGGCGGCCGCGCACCTGGCCGTGGCGCTGACCGAGGCGGGCGGCCGGCGGGACCGGCACCTGGCCGACGCTCGGGCCGCGGCCGAGCGGGCCGGCGACCTGGCCCTGCTCGCCCGGGTGCTGCTGAACCAGACGGTCGGGCTGGCCCGCGAGGCCCGCTATGCGGCCGCGCTGGACGTGGCGGCCCGGGCGGTCCGGGCCGCCGAGCGCGGCGGCCCGCCCGGCATGCGGGTGGTGACGCTGGTCAACGAGGGCCACGCGCTGACCATGGTGGGTCGGTTCGAGGAGGCGGCGCTGCGCTTCGACCGGGCCGTGCAGCTGTCCCGGCGGGCAGCGCTGAACCGTACCGCCATGGGGCTGGCCGGGTCCGCGGAGCTGCACCGGCTGCGCGGCCGGCACGAGCAGAGCCGGGCGCTGTTCGAGGAGGCCGTCGACCTGGCCCGGGCCGACGACGACCGGCAGGTGCTGGTCTCGGCGTTGGCGAAGCTGACCCGGGTGGCGCTGGCCGGCCGCGGTCCCGATCTTGAGGCGGCCCGGGCCGCCGCCGACGAGGCCGAGCGGGCGGCGGGGCCGCGGCTCGCGCCGGTCGCCATGGTCGCGCGCGGGTACGTGGCGCTGGCCGAGGGCGATCGGGACGCCGCCGCGCGGCGGGCCGCCTCGGCCGTGGCCGCGGCGCGGGCCACACGGCGGGTCGACTGCCTGGCCGAGGCGCTGGAGCTGGCCGGGGCCGCGAGCACCGATGCCGCCGTGGCGGCCGAGGCGTTCGAGGAGGCCGAGGCGATCTGGCGGCGCGGCGGCGCCGAGGTGGCCGCCGACCTGGTCCTGGTCCGGTTGGGCGAGCTGGCCGGCGCCGGCGCCGAGCAGCGGGCGGCGGGCCGGGCCGCCGGCCGGCGCCTGCAGGCCCGGGGCGTGCCGGCGGTCGGTGTGCCGGCGCCGGACGGCGTCGACGACGGCGTGCGGATCCGGGTGCTCGGCCGGTTCGAGGTGCTGGTCGGGGGCGAGCCGGTGCCGCTGGCCGCCTGGCGGTCCCGCCAGGCGCGGTCGCTGCTGAAGATTCTCGTCGCCCGCCGGGGGCGGCCGGTGCCCCGCGGCGAGCTGTCCGAGACGCTGTGGCCGGACGATGACGCCCGACGCACCGCGCACCGGCTGTCGGTGCTGCTGTCGGCCGTCCGCGCCGCCCTCGACCCGGCGCACGCCTGGCCGGTCGACCGGTACGTCCGCGCCGACGCCATCGGCATCCGGCTGGACCGCGACCACGTGCTGGTGGACGCCGAGGATCTCATCCGGGACAGCGAGCTGGCGGCGCGGCTGCTGCGGGAGGGTCGCACCGGGCGGGCCCGGGAGATCCTCGCCGAGATCGAGGGCCGGTACGCGGGCGACGCGTTCGACGACGAGCCGTATGCCGACTGGGCGCACGGGCTGCGCGACGAGGTACGCGCGGCCGGGCTGCGGGCGCTGCGGCAGCTCGCCACGTTGAGCGTTGACGCCGGCGACCTCGACCAGGCGGTCAGCCTGCTCACCCGGCTGCTCGGCGCCGACCCGTACGACGAGTCGGTGCACCGCCTGCTGGTCACCGCGCTGGTGCGGGGCGGCCGGCACGGCGAGGCGCGCCGGGCGTTCGACCGGTGGTCGGCGGCGATGCGCGCCATCGACGTGCCGGCGCCGGCCGCGGACGTGTTGCGGCACCCGGTCAGTACACCGGCTGGTCGCCGCAGCCCGGTCCGTAGTACCAGTCCGTTCCGAGGGTGAAGTACTCGTAGAAGTGCGCGGACGACGCGGGGTAGGTGACGCTGGCCATCGTCTCGGCGTCGCACAGGTTGAGCCCGGCGCCGCCGGTGGCCGTGTCGGCGCCCGCGTCACCCACCACCGTGTCGTCGCCGTCCCCGCCGTACAGCGTGTCGTCGCCGTCGCCGCCGCGCACCGCGTCGGTGCCCGGGCCGCCGTAGAGGACGTCGCCGCCCGCGTCACCCTCGACGGTGTCGGCGCAGTCCCCGCCGTACAGGGTGTCGTTGCCGGGGCCGCCGATCAACAGGTCGTTGCCGCCGAGGCCCCAGATGACGTCGTCGCCGCCGCGGCCATCGATCTTGTCCGGGCCGTCGGTGCCGATCAGCAGGTCGTTGCCGGGCGTACCGATGAGCACATACGGGCTCGGGCTGTCGGCGCAGCCGTCGGTGACCACCGCGGCGGCCGGCGCGGCCGGCCCCACCATGAGCCCGGCCGGCGCCAGGGCCGCCACCAGCATCCAGGTTCGTACCGCCTTCATGGTTCCCCCTTCGCCGCGCGGCCGGAGCGGCCGCGTCGCCCCGAGGGTCTGCCCGGCACGTCATCGTGGCGTCATTACGCCGCTTGACACTTTCTTATATGGGAAAATAAGCTGGCCGACGTGGCACGAGCAGCGACGACGTCGGACGCGTTCAACGCGATCGCCGAGCTGCAGCGCCGGGACATCCTGGCGCTGCTGCGCGCGGGTGAGTGGCCGGTGACCGACCTGGCCCAAGAGCTGGGGATGAGCGTGCCGGGTGCGTCCAAGCACCTGCGGGTGCTCCGGGAGGTGGGGCTGGTACGGGTCCGCGGCGTGGGCAAGCAGCGCCTCTACGGCCTGGACGCCCGCGGGCTGCGGCCGATCCACGAGTGGGTCGGCGGGTTCGAGCGGTTCTGGACCGAGAGCTTCGACCGGCTGGACAGCTATGTGCAGGACCTCAAGCGGACACGACAGGAGGACTGACCGATGGCGGGAGCAGAGCAGGAAACGGTGGAGGATCAGGCGGCGGCCGACCGGGCGATCGTGATCACCCGGGTCATCGACGCACCACCGGAGCTGGTGTTCGAGGCGTTTACCGAGGTCCGACACCTGTCCCGGTGGTGGGGCCCGGAGGGATTCAGCACCACCACGCGGTCCTTCGACTTCCGCGTCGGCGGGGTCTGGGACTTCATGATGCACGGGCCGGACGGGACCGACTATCCCGAGTGGATCACCTGGACCGAGATCACCCCACCGGCGCGGATCGCGCTGCTGCACGGCGAGTCCCGGGACGACCCGAACGCGTTCGAGTCGACGCTGGACTTCGCGCCGCAGGGCGCCGGGACCCGGCTGGAGATGCGCACCGTCTTCCCCACCAGGCAGCTGCGCGACCAGGCCGTGCAGCAGTACCACGCGATCGAGGGTGGCGAGCAGACGCTGAGCAACCTGGCCGGGTACGTCGCCGAGCTCACCCGGCAGCAGGCTGGGCGCTGACGGTCGGGAAGGCGCGCAACGGCCCCGGTATCCTTTGAGCGCATCACCGTCGAGGTGGCCGGCCCGCGGGCGGAAGCGGCGCCGGGGCGTTCGGGAGGCGATGGCATGGTCGACAACGCGCCCCCGGCCGTACCCCGGCCCCAACCGGACGTTGCCCGGCCCCGGCCGGGCGAGCCGGAGCCGGGCGCCGCCGCCGAGCAGCTGGCGCCGGCGGTGACCGTGCAGGTGAACTTCGCGGACGCGTCGTTGCCGTACCAGGTCGAGGTCCGGGTGCTGAACCGCAGCGCGATCGTGGACCGGTTCGAGATCACCGCGCTGCCGGGCAGCGTGCCCGTCGCCCCGCAGGCCACCTCCGTGCACATCTTCCCGTCGTCGGACGCCGTGCAGACCTTCACCGTCACCCCGGTGCCGCTGCCGCCGTTCGGTAAGCAGTCGATCCCGCACGAGGTGGTGTTCCGGGTACGCGCCGAGGTCGGCGGCGGCGTCACGTACGCCCGGATCCTGGCCAGCGGGATGACCCCGCCGGTGTTCATCCCGGGCGCGGCGGAGCCGGCGGCCGCCGCGCCGGCGTGGCGGCTGCTCAGCGACCATCCGGTACGGCCCGACGCGGACGTGCTCGGGTTCGCCGACACCGCCCGGCGGATGGCCGGGATCATCCTGGACGCCCGGGCGGCCACCCCGTTCACCATCGGCATCCAGGGCGGCTGGGGCGCCGGCAAGAGCAGCCTGATGCGGATGATCCGCCAGGAGATCGAGAGCGATCCCTCCGCCCAGCGCGGCCTCACCCGGGTGGCCTGGTTCAACGCGTGGACGGCCGAGGGCTCCAGCGCGCTGACCGCGCTGATCCGGTCGGTCCTGCAGGAACTGGACCCCAGCGTCCTGCGCCGGCTGCTGCGCCGGACCCGCCGCTCGTCCTGGCTGCTCGCCCCGTTCATGATCGCGGCCACCTGGCTGGGCATCGGCCGGCTCGCCGACGAGCTGTGGACCCGGTTCTCGGTGGACCCCGCCCAGCGCAACGAGATCAGCAAGGAACTCCAGCGCGCCCTCACCGACTGGGCCGACCGGGACCGCCCGGTAAACCACCGTCGGATGCTGGTGGTGTTCGTCGACGACCTGGACCGCTGCTCGCCGGAGAACATCCGTCAGGTGCTCGACGCCATCCGGCTCTACCTGGACGCTCCGGGGCTGGTCTTCGTGATCGGCTACGACCATGCGGTGGTGGTGGACGCGCTGTCCCGGACGCACGGCGCCTCGGCCGGCCCGCGCAGCCGGACGTACCTGGAAAAAATCATCCAGGTGGATCACGTGCTGCCGCTGCCCGACCCGGGCCAGGCCCGCGACATGGCCCTGGCCTGCGCCCGGCACTGCGGCGTCGCGGACATCCTCGGTACGGCGGAGCTGAACCTCATCGTCGAACGGACCGACCGCAACCCGCGCCGGCTCAAGCGCTTCCTCAACACCTTCGTGCTGGCCCGGCAGCTGGACGGCAGCAGCTCCCGGCTGCGACCGTCCGAGCACATCAAGATGCTGCTGCTGCGGATGTACTTCCCGGACCTGTTCCGGGTGGTGCTGCTGGAACCGGAGCGGGACGTGCTCGGTCAGCTCGTCGAGCTGGTGCGCTACCGGGCCGCCATCACCGCCGGCCAGGAACCGGACGCCGAGCGGGTCGACTGGCTGTTCCAGACCAGCGGCGTGGCCCCGCCGCGGCCCGGCGAGGAACGGGCCGCCGCCCTCGCCCGGCTGGAGAGCCACCTGCCCGCCGCCGTCGTGGAGCTGTCCCGCGACACCGACCTGTTCTCGCTGGCCTGGAGCCTGGGCACCGCCGCTCAGCGGCACGACCTGCTGGAGCGGGTCCGCATCCAGCTGCCGCCGCCGGCCCTGCCGCCGGTCGGGGCCGTGCCGCCCGTCACGCCCGTACCGCCGGTTGGGGCCGTGCTGCCGGGTGCGGCCCCACCCTCGGGTGGGTCCGGCACGGCGCCGGCGGCGCCGGCCGTCGAGCACCGATCGGCGGACCAGGACCTGACCTGCCCGGAGTGCGGCTTGCGGGTCGCCGCCGACGGCCAGCACTTCTGCCCACGCTGCGGGGCGTACCTCAGGCGATAGATCCACGCCGCGGCCGGGTCCGATCGTGAATGGCCATGGCGTGGTAGGAAGGCCCGGTGTACGCGAGGGCCTTCCGCCGGACCGCCGGGGTGCCGACGGTGGCGGGCGTGCTCGTGGCGCTGCTGGCGGCCGGGTGTTCGGCACCGGCACCGAGCCGGGACTCCGCTGCCCGCACCGGCTCGCCGGGCGGCACACCCGCCTCCCTGGTGACCGGCTCGCCGGGTGGCGCACCCGCCGCCGCGGTGACCGGTGGCGCCATCCCCGGCGCCGGCGCGCCCACCGGCCGGCCCGCCCGCTCGGGATGCGGTCGACCCGCCACGGCGGGGCAGGACCGTACCGTCGAGGTCGCCGTCGACCCGGCCACGGCCGAGGGGCGGCGGACCCGTACGGCGCTGGTGCACGTCCCGGCCGGGTACCGGCCCGGGCAGGCGTACCCGGTGCTGCTGGTCTACCACGGCCACGGCGGCAGTTCGGCAGGCGCGGCCGCCGAGACCGGCTTCAGCGGCCTGGCCGACCGGAGCGGGTTCCTCGCCGTGTATCCGCAGGGGCTGCCCGACTCCACCGGGTCGCCGATGTGGGCCAGCGCCGGACCGGTGGATTACGGCATCGAGGAACTGCCGGCCACCCGCGGCCTGCTGGACACGCTAGCCGCCGACTACTGCGTCGACCCGAGCCGGATCTACGCCACCGGGACCTCCAACGGCGGCGGGATGGCCAACTACCTCGCCTGCCGGCTGTCCGACCGGATCGCCGCGGTCGCCCCCGTCGTGGGCAACATGTACCTGCCGAAGGACGGCGGCTGCCGGCCGGCGCGGCCGGTGTCCATCCTGGACGTCCACGCCGTCGACGATCCGGTCGTCGCCTATGGGGGCGACCGGGGCGACCCCTCCTGGGTGCTGCCGCCGGTCGACGACTGGCTGGCCGGGTGGGCCACCCTGGACCGCTGCGCGGCGAGGCCGGCCGTCGCGGTGGACACCCCGGCCGTGCGGGTGCGCCGGTGGAGCGGCTGCGCCCCGGGTACGGCGGTCGCCGCGTACCGGGTAACCGGTGGTCATCGCTGGCCGGCGACCCTGGCCGGCAACCCGACCGCAGCGGTGATCTGGGGCTTCCTCGCCGCCCACCGGCTACCCGCCGTGGCCCGCTGAGCGCCGCGGTCTGGTCGGCGCCCGTGCTACCCGCGGTGGACGGCGGGTCGTTCTCCAGTCGGATGACACGGGTGGGCCGGTCGGGTGTGATCTAGGCGGGCTCGACAGCCGTGACACCGACGGAGATGGGACGAGGCTCGTGACCCTTCTGGACGTCCGTCGGCTGGCGGCCCTGGACATGCACGGCGCCAGCGGGTCGCGCTGGCGGCGGCGGGTGGTCATCGTCGAGTTCTTCGGCACCGTGGTGTGCGCGGGTTTCGGTGCCTGGTGGCTCTGGTCGGCCGGCGCCACCGGTCGCCTTCTGGCGCTGGCGCTGGCGGGGATCGGGGCGAACTACTTTCCGCTGGCCCTGCACGCGGCCACGCTGACCCGGCCCGGCGCGCTGGCCGGCGAGCTGGCCGGGGTGGACGTCCGCGGTCAGCTGCGCCGGTACAGCCTGATCCAGCTGTGGCTCGCGGTGCCCGGTGTGGTGCTGCTGCTGGCGCTGGCGCAGCTGGTCCGGAGACGAACCTTGACGAGGCGGTCCTGAGCACCGCGGAAAGCAGGCGGCAATGACATTCACCGACGAGATGATGCGCGAACGGCTGGCTGCCACGGCCCGGTACACCATGGTCGTGCTGCGAACCACCGACCGGTACGGAATGGAAGGCACCGACAAGATCATCTGGGAGCACGGCCGGCGCAACATGCAACTGCAGGCCGACGGCGCGATGCCGCTCGTCTTTCCGGTCGGGGACGGGACCGGGCTGGCCGGCATCGGCATCTTCGTTGACGGGCCGAACGAGGTCAGCCAGATCCTGGACGGCGACCCCGCCATCCAGGCCGGCGTCCTCAGCTACACCGTGCACCCCTGCCGGGGCTTTCCCGGCGCCGCGCTGCCGACGAGCTGACGGTTCGGGTCCTACATTGCCGGGATGAGGATGGATCGCATCAACGTCACCGGTCGCCGGTGGCGCCCGGCTGACTGGCGTCGACGGGTCATCGCGATCGTCAGCCTCCTCGCGCTGGCGGTCTCCGGCTGCTCGTCCGCGCCCAGCAGCGGTCACCCCCGCCCGGCGGCGTCGGCGTCGATCGAGTCCCCGGGGCAGCGGTGTGGAGGTCCGCAGGCGAGCGGGCGCATCGTTACCCTCGCCGCTTCCGACGGCGTACGCCTGGACGCCGCCGAGGTGGGGTCCGGTGCGGCCGGGGTGGTCCTGGTCCACGAGTACCCGGCGGACCTGTGCGGGTTCTGGCCGTACGCGGTGTACCTGAGCCAGCGCGGGCTGCACGTGCTGGATCTGGATCTGCGCTGCTTCGGCAGCTCGGCTTGTCCCCCCACCGACGCGGCCCGGGCCGACCTGGCGGCCGACGTCTCCGGCGCCGTGGCCGAGCTGCACCGCCGGGGAGCGCGGCGGGTGGCGGTCCTGGGCGCGTCGATGGGCGGCACCGTCGCGTTGGCCGCCGCGGCCGAGCCGCAGTCGGCGGTCTCGGCGGTTGTCTGCCTGTCCTGCCATGCGAGCTTCACCCCGCACGTCGGGGGGACGGCGGTGCCGCTCACGGTCGGCGCGGCGGTGCGCGTCATCCGCTGCCCAGCGCTCTATGTGGTCGCCAGCGACGACCCGCACCTGAAGCGGGGCGAGGTGCAGGCCCTGTACCGGGACACCGGCTCGGCGGACAAGCACCTCGACGTGTTGACCGGACCGCAGGCCACGACCCACGGCTGGGACCTGCTCGGCACCACAGACAGCGGATGGACCGCCGTGGCCGGGACCGTGGCGGCCTTCCTGGTCCGCACCACCGCCGCGACCTGACGCGCCAGCGAGACTCACGGCCGTTGACCTCTTCCTCGCGCCCGGCCGGGCCGGCCTCATCCGGCTGCGCAGGGCCGTGCGGTACGGCCTGCTGCGCCGGAGGTCAACGCAGCGGCCTGCCCGGCCCGGAGGGTAATCCTCGACTGCTGCTCCAGCGGTACGGCGATACAGGGCGGCATGGGCGCACCGGCGGCACGCGGCCGAAGGGGATCGGATCGACGGCAGCTACCGGCTGGGCCTGGAATCATTGCTTGTCCTGTCGAAATATTTTTTACTTCCAATAAGTTGCCCTCCAGTCAGCAATCCGACTGAGTCAATGAACATTCACTAAGGACGATCATGGTTTCCCCCGCATGGTATGTATCCCGCATGTCCGAGTCGGCCGACTCCGGGGAACCCCTCTGACTGAAAAGATGATTTCCCTTCACTGTCCAGGTATCTAAATTCGTGATCGTGCGGCCGATTGGTCACACGATCACGGGGGAGGATACACATGGATCGAAGGACGATTCTGTCCGCAGCCGCCCTTGGTGGGGCGGCCCTGGCAATGCCGGGACGGGCCTTGGCTGCCCCGGTGGCATCCGGTGAACCGGCCGATCTCCGCCAGTTGCAGGCCATCGCCACCGCCTATTTCGCCGATCGGGCCAGCCGCGTCACGGCGGCCGGACCGCT
Source organism: Plantactinospora siamensis (assembly GCF_042434095.1). NCBI lineage: Bacteria > Bacillati > Actinomycetota > Actinomycetes > Micromonosporales > Micromonosporaceae > Plantactinospora > Plantactinospora siamensis. The sequence continues at coordinate 65,415 of NZ_JBHLUE010000019.1, read as the reverse complement.
GGCCACGCCCATTCCGCAGGTGGCGGCGCAGGCTGCCCTCTCGCGGACGCACGGGGACCGTCTCGCGGCCGTCCGGGCCCAGCTCAACCACCTGCACGGCGGATATCGCCGCGCCGCCACGTCCATCCAGGTCGGAAGCGTCGACACGCAGGGATCGAGGCTCATCGCACGGGTCACCGAGCAGACGGACCTGTACTACGCCGTTGTCGCCCCCGGAGACGTGGACCACATGACCTACTGGGTCGACCACGAGCTGGAGCTGCACCGCACCGGGTCGACCTGGCGGCTGGCCCGGGCTCAGTACCTGCCGGCCAATCCCTTCTCGACGCCAGCCACCCAGTTCGAGGACGAACTGCCGGCCGACATGCGCCAGCTCAACGCCCGGCGGGCGGCCGGGGCGGCCACCGCCGGCACGGCGTCCAGCCGGCGCCCCACGTCCAACGTCCGAGCCGCCGGCGCTCCGTCCCAGGTCAAGTTCGTCGACAGCGGTCCCGTGACGCTGTCCGGTGGATACGACTACACAGCCATGGTCAACTATGCCCGGGCCTGGGCCACCGGACGGAATCCCGCCTATCCCAGCTATTCCGATGACTGCACGAATTTCGCCTCCCAGGTCATGCGCGCGGGCGGCTGGCAGACCGTCGGATCATGGCCGTTCAGTTCCCGCAGCAGCAATTCCAACTGGTGGTACGGGTCATACGCCAGCACGTCGAGCTACACGTGGGGCGGCGCCGAGAACTGGTACTGGTTCGCGACCGGATCCGGCCGGACGTACATCATTTACATGTACGACATGGGCAGCGGTGACGTCCTCCAGTACGACTACGATTTCGACGGCAACATCAGCCACACCCAGGTGTGCACCGGTCGGGACTCCACCGGTCCACTGATGACCCAGCACGGTTCGGACTACCGGGACAAGCGACTGACGGAAATCATGGCGAGCGCGAGCAATTACAACGCCTGGAAGTACGCTCACCGGACATGAGCAGAAGAGTTGTGCTGACGGCGGCCGGCGTGCTGGTTGTCGTGGTCGCGGCGGTCGCCGTGTATCTCGGCACCCGTGGCCCCCGGGGGGCCGCCACTCCGGCCGCCGCCGTGTCCGCCTACACCTCCGGGCTGGCCGCTGACGATCGCCACCAACTGGAGCAGGTGGCCGACCCCGACCACGACTCGCGGGCCGAGATCTCGGCGCGGCTGAGCCGCTTCGGGGGCGGGAAGTTGCAGGTGACCCGGACCGCCTTCGCCGACACCGAGTCCGACCACACCAAGTCGGTGCAGATCACGGGCACGGTCAGCGGTTCCGACTACGTCGAGACGCTGTGGCTCTACCGCCACGACGATCGCTGGTTCGTGGCCCTCGGGCCCAACAAGAATGCTCACCCGAAAGGGACCTGACAGATGAACAAGAGTCTCCACCCCGTCCTGACCGCCGGGGTGGCGCTGATCGTGCTGCTCGCCGGCAGCCCCGCCAGCGCCGCTCCGGCCAAGCCGGTGGCCCCGGCCCCGCCAGCTTCCGCGGCGCCGCCGCCGCTCACCGACGTGACGACCCCGGTGGTCACCCGCGCCTCGTCCGGGCCGATCTCCCGGATCTCGTCCCAGCAGTACGCGCAGACCCGCGCCGCGGCCGGCCGGCCGCTCTCGGCAAACGAACAGGTGGCGCTGGCCTCGTCCTCGTGCTGGACCTGGTCGCGGTCCCAGTGGAAGGACAACATCTACGGCGGCACGCTGATGCGCCTCAACGGCACCATCAACTGGTGCCAGGACGGCTCCTCGGTCTGGGGAGGCGGCTACAACTGGAGCACCTACACCAACTTCGGGTGGTCCTTCGACAAGTGGACCAACAGCCCGACCGGCTACTACAACCCGTCCCGTACCCGGTACGACACCGTCGCCCAGGCCAAGTTCTGCATCAGCTGGTGTGCCGGTACGTCCTACATCGGCCTTGACCTGTGGGGCGACGCCTGGGGTTCATACGGCTCGTCGAATCTGTAGGCGACGGTGACACCGTCGGCGCCGTGAACTGAAACGGCACCAACCTCGGGGATGGCCGCGGATGGCGGTCATCCCCGAGGGCGTCATCGGAGCGGAAGTGTCGTACGTAGTCGGTAGCGTCCGCGCCATGCTCGATCACGTTGGAGTCCAGGTCGCCGACGTCGAGGCGTCCGTCGCCTTCTACCTGCGGGCCTTCGCGCCGCTCGGCATCCGCGAGGCCATGCGGTTCCCCGTCGGCGGCTCCTTCGTGGTCGGGTTCGCCGGCCCGGACGGCAACCCCAGCTTTTGGCTCAGTCCCGCCGCCGGCGCCGAGACCCGGGAGGCCCACCTGGCGTTCCGCGCCGCCGACCGGGAGGCCGTCGACGCGGTGCACGCCGCTGCGGTGGCCGCGGGTGTCGAGGTGCTGCACGCCCCGCGGGAGTGGCCGGAATACCACCCCGGCTACTACGCGGTCTACCTACGGGACCTGGACGGCCACAACGTGGAAGCCGTCTGCCACGGGCAATGAGGCCTCGACAGCCGTCAGGCACGCCGGAAGGCCTGGTCCTGGTGCCACTCCAGGAACTCACGGTTCGGCCGATCTCGTGGTGCCTGCGGCGCGGCGATCTGCTCGCCGGCGCGTGAATAGAACTCCTCGCCGTTGCCGAACTCGGCGCGCAGCCGGGGACTGACCTGCAGCCGATACTTCGGGTCGACACCGAGATAGCCCCGGTCGAACAGGGTGTGCACGTCGGAGCGCAGCAGCAGCCCGTTGTCCAGCCGGTGCTCGCCGCCCACCGGCAGCGGCCGGATGTGCGCGGCCTGCAGCACCGGCTGGATCCGGCCGCCGGTGATGGCGCAGCGCCGCCCGTACGCGCCGAGCACCACGGCCTTGAACGCCTGCTGACCGAGCCGGTACGGCGCCAGCCGCTTGTCCCCGTACACCGGGCCGGGCCGGTGCCACGGCTCGCTCAGGTCGAACTCGACGGTGTGCCCGAGCAGGCGCTGCATCAGCAACCCGAAGTAGCCGGCGTACGACGGGTCGGCGAGGTCGTAGCCCTTGCCCTGCACCACGTTCGGGGCGAAGTCCGGTGGCGGTTCGGCCGGCTGGTCGGGCGGGAAGAAGACCGTGTCGCGGATCAGCACGCACCCGATCTCGGGATCCTCGTCGGGCCCAAGCGGCGCCTTGCGGTACCGGCCGACACTGCGGCGCAACGCGGCCAGGCTTTCCACGCCGTTGCCCTCATAGAAGGTGGACCACGCCTCGGACAGCCGCAGCGGCACGAACCCGCTGAAGAAGCCGCCGCCGACGATCCGGTTGTGCGGGTGGTGGCTCTTGAAGAAGAACGGCTCGCCCGGTTGGAGGGCGCGGAAGGCCGCCTTCGTCGACGGCCGCCAGAAGTTCACCTCGGTCACGTCGGGTCGGGCCGCCAGGAACCGGTACCACTCGCCGTCCGTCACCCCGACATACGCGCGCACGAAACAGATCTTGCCGCGAGCGAGCGTGGACCGGGCTGTCCGATACCCGACTGGTACGGGCGCGAGCGACGGGAACTCCCGGTGTCCGCCGCCCGATCGCCCGTCTGTGCAGCACCGGGATTGCAGCCGTACCGATGGTAGGTCGCTACGCCGCCCACAGCCGCCCCAACCCTGCAGTTGGCGGGTCGTGCGAACCGTCGTGCGCGGCGGCTCGCCGCTCGGCGGCGGCCAACAGCTGACCGGCAGCCACCATCTCGTCATACGTGGCAGCGGTGAGGGCGAGGCTGAGCTGGTCGCCGATCCGCTCGCACTCGGCGCACCCCTGCGCCCGCAGGTACGGGCGCAGCGCGTTGGCGCGGACCCGCAGCTCGTGCGGGAGGAGGTGGGCGGCGCGGAGGAACTCGTCGGGACGCATGACAGCTCCTAACTCAAGGAGGGCTCAGGACGAAGGGATGCCGACGACCTGCACGTCGACGTTCTCGGCACGCAGCGCCTTGACCGCGCGGTAGAGGGCCACCTGGGCGAAGGTGAAAAACGAGCCGGCCGTGAGGGCACGACCCCGGTCCAGCGCGATGGCGTACACCACCGTGTGCGGCCGGAAGTCGAGCCCGAGCCAGTGACGGGGCCGTTCGGCGCGGACCCGCTCGACCAACCGCGCCCGCGCGTCACGCTCGTACTTGAGCGCGTCCACCGCGACCACACCCTGCGCGAACAGGTGGCTCAGCGGGGCGCTGCCGGAGGCCCGCTTGACGTGGATCAGCTCCCCGCCGGGGCCGAGCAGGTCCGCGCCCTCGATGCCGCGAGGATGCTGAGCGGTCCGCAGCAGCCGCCGGTCGAGCGGCACGTAGCCGCTGGCGCCGGCCGCCAGGTCGTTGTAGTCCTTCTCCTCCATCCCGACGGGCCACGGCGGCAGGGCCACGGCGGTCGGCCGGGCGAGGATCTCCGCGATCTCCGCCTGCAGGAACTCCAGGTGCCGTTCGCCGATCTCGTACCAGCGGCCCTCGTGCAGAAACAGCTGGCTGGCGCCGTGCGCGAGCTGCGCGGTCAGCCAGCGGTCCGCCGGCGCGCTACCCAGCTCGTCGCGGCCCGCCGCGTCCGCGTACAGGCCGATCCGGCCCTTGCGCAGGCCGTCCCAACGCTGCCCGGCCGGCGCCTCCCGGGTCTGGGCGAGGATGTCGTCGAGGGCCAGGTCCGCGACCACTGCCGGCTTCCGACCGGCGTACGCCACCCGCAGCCGGTACGCCCGCGCGTCCTCGATCCGGTCCACCAGGTCGCCCGGGACGGCCAGCCCGACGCCGTCCGGCTCGGCCTGCCCGAGCAGTTTGTCCAGCCGCCCGGTGACGTCGGCCAGCCGCGCGTCGCCGCGCTGGATCGGCCGGATCTGGGTGACGAACTCGAGGTCGGCCAGCGGCGACTCGCGCCGGCACACCCGAGCGATCTCCCGCAGGTCGGCGAGCAGGTCGGGGGGCTCGACGCCCAGGTCGATCCCGAGCGAGGTGCCGCCGCTGATGCTGGTGGACCGCCCCGCCGGGCCGCAGGCGGTGAGCCGGGGGTTGACGATAGGCCCGGCGAGCTGCCCGACGATCTCGCCCCACTTGTCGATGCCGTACCAGCGGATGTGCTGGCCGGACGGCACCAGGTTGCGGTCGACCCGACCACCCGTGCCGAACACCTTGCGGCGGACCTGCCGGATCTTCTGCGGGGACACCGACCGGACGGCGAAGGCGAGGCCGAAGTCGGGGCTGGCCAGGGAGGTGTCGACCAGGAACCGGCCGAGGGCGCCGTAGGTCAGCGCGTACACCTGGTCGTCGACGGCGATGACCACGGCGCAGCCGGCACTGGCGTGACCGATGTCCGGGGCGCGGCCGGTCATCCGGTCGAGGGGATCGCACCAGTCGGCGCGGTCGCAGCGGACGATGCCGCGCACCACCAGCGCCGGCGCGTCCGCGATCCGCCGCTCCTCGATGGAGATGTCCCGGTCGGCCAGGTATTCGCTGTTCAGCGCCTCGGCCAGTCCCTCCTTGCTCGGCGGGACCCGGTCCAAGCGGTACAGCGTGGTGCGGTACGTGTCGCGGGGGCGAACCGAGGACGGACCCACCGCGGGCGGCGGCTCGGGCGGGTCGGCCTCGCTGGGCGGCGGGTCGGTCGTGGGCCGGCTCTGGTCGGTACGGGTGGGCGGCCGGTGCGTCGGGCCGCCGCCGGTGCGGTGGCGCTGGGTGCGGTGCACGGTGTGCTCCTCGTGGTGGGGGTGGTGGGCCAGGCGGGTTTCGCGGTTCCGCGCCCGGCTCGGGATGGTGAGGGTTCAGGCCAGGCGGACGGTGACGCCGCCGGAGAAGGCCGAGTCGTGCAGCTCGAGCTTGGCGAGCTTGACGTTCTTCGGTACGTCGAACACCAGCACTCCGGTGACCTGGTTGCCGGGGTTGATGTCGTTGAAGAACGTGCTGTTGCCGTCCTGGTTGGCGTAGATCCCGGCCTCGGCGTCGGTGGAGTACTCGGTGCCGTTGGCCGCGTACGCCTGCTGGCTGGCGCCGTCGAGCGTCTGCGCCCGCTTGCCGATGTTCTTCACGGTGACGGTGACCAGGCAGAACTGCCCCTGCGGCTTCTGGTTGAGCATCGAGCTGCCGACCTTGCCCACGCCGCAGGTGACCTTCTTGACCACGAACTCGAACTTTCCGTCCCGGACCGGGCGGCCGATGGTGGCCGCGCCGGCGTCCGTGCCGGCCGGCTTCGAGCCGCTGCTGCTAGCGGCGCTGCCGCCGCTGGCCTGCTTGTCGTCGGGCTTGTCGCCGCCGGTGGTCGAGCCGGCGCCGCAGCCGAGGGCGAGGGCGGACGCCGCGACGATTCCGAGGATGGGGAGCTTGCGCATGAGGGTGCCTCCACAAAGGTGATTGGTTGTGATGACATCCATGAGAGCATCTGGACGTGAACACTGTCAACAGACACGATGCTTGACGGCTGTGCCACACTGTTCGGGTGGAGAGTCCAACGGTCACAGCCGCCGACATCGCCCGCCTCGCCGGCGTCGGCCGAGCCGCCGTCAGCAACTGGCGCAAGCGGCACCCCGACTTCCCGGCGCCCGTCGGTGGCACCGCCAACAGCCCGGAGTTCGAACTGACCCAGGTCGAGGGCTGGCTGCGCGAGCAGGGCAAGCTGCCCGAGGCGTCCGCAGCCGACCGGCTGGCCCGGCGGCTCGCCTCGGCCGGTGACGCCCAGATCGACCTCCTGGTCGCCGTCGGCGAGCACCTGCTGCACCCCGGATCCACCCCGACCGACGACCTGCTCCGGGACGCCGCGGAGGTGGCCGCGCAGTGTGGCGCCGCCGAGACGTACGACGAGCTGCTGCGGCAGTTCGCCGACACCCCCAGCGGCCGGCCCCGGGCCACCGTCGACGACCTGTCCAAACTGATGGTCGACCTGGCCGGCGCGGACCGACGTACCGTCCTCGACCCGGCCTGCGGCGCCGGCCGGATCCTCCGCGCGGCGGCCCGCGCCGGCGCCACCGCCATCTGCGGCCAGGAAATCGAGGCGCCCACCGCGCGTGTCGCGCAGATCTGGCTCGCGCTGCACCAGACCACCGGCGAGGTCCGGATCGGCGACTCGCTCCGACACGACGCGTACGCCGACACCACCGTCGACGCGGTCGTCTGCGGCACCCCGATCGGCCTCACCAACTGGGGCCAGGAGGAACTCGGCTACGATCCCCGCTGGGTGTACGGCGTGCCGCCACGCACCGAGCCCGAGCTGGCCTGGGTGCAGCACGCCCTCGCGCACCTGCGGGAGGGCGGCTCTGCCGTCATGCTCATGCCGCCCGCCGCCGCCAGCCGCCGCGCCGGGCGAAGGATCCGGGCCGAGCTGCTGCGCCGCGGCGCGCTGCGGGCAGTCGTGGCGCTGCCCGCCCGGGCCGCGGCCACGCACGCCGTACCGCTGCACCTGTGGGTGCTGCGGCGACCCGCACCGGAGACCGCGGCGCCCGCCCAGCTGCTGCTCATCGACGTGGCGGCGGCCGGCCCGGACCTGGCCGCGGCATACGCCCGGACGGTCGAGACTTACCGCCGGTTCGTCGCGTGGCCCGGCGAGTCCATCGAGGAGCCCGACTTCGCCCGTACCTTGCCCATCATCGAGCTGCTGGACGACGAGGTCGACCTCACGCCCGCCCGCCGGCAACCGGTGGCGCACGCCGACGTGGCGGGGGAGCAGGTAGGCCGTACCCGGGAAAGGCTGGCCGCGCTGCTGGCCGAGCTGCCCGCGCTGCTGCCGGAGGTCACGGCCGGCGCCGACACCACGACCGCACCACCCACCACCTCGGTCGCGGATCTGGCGCGCGCCGGGGCGCTCCAGCTGCTCGGACCGGTACGCGCCGCGTCCTCATCCTCGGCCGCCGAGCCGGAGGCCGGTGGCCCCGTGATGACCGCCGAGGACATCGTGCGCAACCGGCCGCCCTCCGGACGCGACGACGGGCTGACCCCGCGGATCCTCCTGGAAGCCGGCGACGTGCTGGTGCCGATGATCGCGCCCCGGCTCACGGCCCGGGTCGTTGACGAGCCCGGCGGCGCGCTGCTCGGCCGGCACATCTACCTGCTGCGGCCAAACCCGGCCGCGCTGGACCCGTGGTTCCTGGCCGGGCAGGTGCGCACCACCGACAACGAGCGACAGGCCAGCAGCCTGTCCGGGACGCTGCGGTTCGACATCCGGCGGGCGCAGGTGGCGCGGGTGCCGGTGGGGGAGCAGCGGGAGCTGGGCGAGGCGTTCTGCCGGCTCGACGCCTTCGAGTCGGCTATCCGACAAGCGAGCAGTCTGGGCGAAGAGTTGGCGCAGGCCACGGCCGATGGACTGGCCCGAGGCGTGCTCAAGCCCGGCTCTGGCCGGCCGGGGCGGTAGAGGAACCTGCCCGGCCTAGGTGATCATGACAGTCGGAGGATGTTACGCGCCGAGCGGCTGACCACCTCGGTCCGCAATCGCCGTAATACTTCCGGAACGGCAACGAAGGGACACCGGTGAGCACCAAGCACCACGAACTCGCGAACTTCATCTGGTCGGTGGCCGACCTGCTGCGCGGGGACTACAAGCAGTCCGAGTACGGCAAAGTGATCCTGCCGCTGACCGTGCTGAGACGGCTGGACAGCGTGCTGGAGCCGACCAAGGACGCGGTGCTTGCCAAGCGCGACGAGCTGGAGAAGCTGGGTGTCAAGAACCAGGATCCGGTGCTGCGCCGCGTCGCCGGCCTGCCGTTCTACAACACCAGCAGGCTGACCTTCCGTACCCTGCTCGCCGACCCGGACAACGTCGCGCTGAGCCTGCGGATCTACCTCGGCGGCTTCTCCGGTGGCGCGGCCGACGTGCTGGAGAAGTACGCCTTCGAAACCCAGATCGCTCGGCTCGATGAGTCCGGCCTGCTCTATCAGGTGGTCGCGAAGTTCGCTGACATCGACCTGCATCCGGACGTCGTCTCCAACCATCAGATGGGTTACGTCTTCGAGGAGCTGATCCGCCGCTTCTCGGAAATCAGCAACGAGACGGCCGGTGAGCACTTCACCCCGCGCGAGGTCATCAAGCTGATGGTCAACCTGCTGCTCGCCCCCGACGAGGAAGACCTGATCACGCCGGGCATCGTGAAGAAGGTGTACGACCCGGCGTGCGGCACCGGTGGGATGCTCAGCGAGTCGCAGGAACACATCCAGGCGCACAACCCGCACGCCACCGTCGAGGTCTACGGCCAGGAGCTTAACGGCGAAACGTACGCGATCTGCCGGTCGGACATGATGCTCAAGGGCGGTGACCCGAACCGGATCGCGTTCGGCAACTCGTTCAGCCAGGACGGCCACGAGAACGAGCGGTTCGACTACATGCTCGCCAACCCGCCGTTCGGGGTGGAGTGGAAGAAGGTCGAGAAGGTCGTCAAGGCTGAGGCAGCCCGCGGCCACGCTGGCCGCTTCGGCGCCGGGCTGCCCCGGATCAACGACGGCTCGTTGCTGTTCCTCCAGCACATGATTTCCAAGATGAAGCGGCCGGAGGACGGCGGCAGCCGGCTCGCGATCGTCTTCAACGGCTCGCCGCTGTTCACCGGGGCGGCCGGGTCGGGGGAGTCGGAGATCCGGCGCTGGATCCTGGAGAACGACCTGCTCGAAGGCATCGTGGCCCTGCCTGACCAGCTCTTCTACAACACCGGCATCTCCACCTACTTCTGGATCCTCACCAATCGCAAGGCGCCGGCTCGCCACCGCAAGGTAGTGCTGCTCGACGGCCGGGAGCACTGGACCAAGATGCGCAAGAGCCTCGGTGACAAGCGCAAGATGCTCACCGCCGAGCACATCACCGAGCTGACCCGGGCATACGTCGAGGCGCTGGCCATCGCGGACGACCCCGAGCACCCGCTGCACGCCAAGGTGAAGGTCTTCGCCAACACCGATTTCGGCTATCAGCGGATCACCGTCGAGCGCCCACTGCGGCTGCGCTTCGAGGTCACCGAGGAGACCGTCGCGCTGCTCGCCGAGTCGCGCGCGGTCATCAAGTACGCCGAGCGCGAGTCACTGCTGACGGCCGCGAAGGCGCTGATCGGCTCGGCGTCGACCAGCCGGTCCGTGTTCGCCATGCGGCTGGTCTCGCTGGGCAAGCTGCCGGCGCCGGCGGAGAAGGCGGTGTGGGAGGCGTTCTCGGTCAGCGACCCGGAGGGGGAGGTGCAGACCGATCGCAAGGGCAACCCGCTGCCCGACTCCGACCTGCGCGACAACGAGAACGTGCCGCTCGGGGAGGACATCCATGACTACCTGAAGCGCGAGGTGCTCCCACACGTCCCCCACGCCTGGATCGACGAAACCAAAACCAAGATCGGGTATGAAATTCCCTTCACACGGCACTTCTACGTCTACACGCCGCCGCGACCACTCGCCGAGATCGACGCCGAGATCAAGGCGTTAGAGGCGGAGATCCAGGCACTGCTTGGCGAGGTGACGAAGTGACGTGGGCCCAGACTCGGCTCAAGGACCTTTGCGTCGATGCGGGCCAGTACGGCCTGAATATCTCGGCCGACTCGTATGTCGAGACCGGAACCCGCCTCATTCGAACTTCTGACATCGAACAAGACGGATCACTTCGCTCGGCAGGGGTGTACGTCAATCTTCCTCTGGAGCCCCGGCACACTCTCCAGTATGGAGACCTACTGCTGTCGCGCAGCGGGACACTTGGTCGCTCGTTCCTGACCCCGGCTGCCGCTGAACGGGCTACCTTTGCAGGTTACCTTGTCCGGTTCCGCCCGCGCCAAGATGTTGAGCCGCGATTCTTGGCTTATGCCGCTGCTTCGTTGCCTTTTCAGGATGCTGTTCGCGCCGATGCGGTTACGTCGACAATTCAGAATTTCAACGCGGAACGATATGCAAACATACCCCTCCCTTCTCCATCGCTTGGGGCGCAGCGGCGCATCGCCGACTTCCTGGACGCTGAACTCGGGCGGCTCAGGAAAATCAGCGAGAGACGGACCCGCCAGATTAAGGCGCTACTCGAACGCGAATTGGCGGCGATCGCGGCGGCTTTGTCGGGGAGCGATAATGCCACAGCGGAGCGGCGAGACACGGGATGGAGTTGGCTTCCCAGTATTCCGGCGGATTGGGCAACAGGGCCTGTTTATGCGTACTTTGACGTGCTGCTCGGCAAGATGTTAAATCCGGAAAGAGCCGCAGGTCGGCATCCTCGGCCCTATCTCCGCAACGCTAACGTTCACTGGTACCAGGTCAACGTGGATGATCTGGCAGAGATGAGTTTCGAGCCCGAGGAGCGGCCCCGGTACCTCGTCCGGAAAGGAGACCTGCTGGTCTGCGAGGGTGGAGCGGGTGTCGCGGAAGCCGCCGTGTGGGACGGGTCGGTGGAAGAGTGCTACTACCAAAAGTCGCTCCACAGGGTCCGGCCTAGACAGCACGTTCCGGTCGAATGGCTGATGTACTGGCTCCGGCTGGCGAAGGAGGTTGGCGTCTTCGCGTCTGGCGGAAACCTTGCCACTATTCCTCACCTGACAGGCGAGCAGCTGCGTGAGCACAGGATTCCCATCCCGCCGGATGGATCGTGGCGCGTCGCTCGGCTGACCGAGGAAGTGCAGAGTGTACATCGGCTCGTGGCGTCGCTTCGGTCAGGCAACTCGCTGCTGTTGGAGCGTCAACAGGCGCTGATCACCGCCGCAGTGACTGGGCAGATCGACGTGACGACAGCGAGAGGGGTAGCGGTGTGATCCTGCACCAGGAAAAGTCTTTCGAGGGAGCGATCGAGGCAGCGCTGCTCGGCTCGGGCTGGCGAGCCGGCGTACCCGAGCACTACAGCCGTAAACTCGGGCTCGACACCAGCGAGCTATTCGTCTTCATCGGGGCGACCCAGCAGGCCGCCTGGGACAAGCTCTGCGCCTACTACGGCAACCCGTCCGAGGCGCAGCGCTCCTTCACCCAACACCTCGCCAAGCAGATCGACGAGCGCGGCGCGCTCGACGTACTCCGCTGGGGGGTCAAGGACAAGGGCGTGCTGATCAAGCTCGCCTACTTCAAGCCCGCCCACTCGATCACCGACGACGCGCTCCGGCTCTACCGGGCCAACCGGCTCACCGTCACCCGGCAGCTCGCGTACTCGGAGAGCAACCACAACACCCTGGACCTGATGCTCTTCGTCAACGGCATCCCGGTCGCCACCGCCGAGTTGAAGAACCCGCTGACCGGTCAGACCGTCGAGGACGCCAAGCGGCAGTACCGCGAAGACCGCGACCCGAAGGAGCTGATCTTCGCCCGGCGGGCGCTGGTCCATTTCGCGGTCGACCCGGACCTGGTCTTCGTCACCACCAGGCTCGCCCGGGACAGGACGCGGTTCCTGCCGTTCAACACCGGCTCGGCTGGGCCGGGCGTCTCCGGGGGAGCGGGAAACCCGCCGGCCGGCGCGTCCGGCTATCGCACCTCGTACCTCTGGGAGCAGGTCTGGCACCCGGACACCTGGCTGGATCTGATCCGGCGGTTCCTGCACCACGACAAGGAATCCAAGGCGCTGATCTTCCCGCGCTACCACCAGTGGCACGCGGTGACCCGGCTCGCCGCGCACGCCGCGAGCCACGGCTCCGGGCACAACTACCTGGTCATGCACTCGGCCGGCTCGGGCAAGTCGAACACCATCGCATGGCTGGCGCACCGGCTGTCGAGCCTGCACACCGGGTCCGACGTCGACACCGAGCGGCTACGCCCGAACGAGCCGGTCTTCGACAAGATCATCATCATCACCGACCGGGTGGTTCTGGACCGGCAGCTCCAGGACACCGTGTTCCAGTTCGAACACGTCCCCGGCGTGGTGCAGCGGATCGACAAGGACTCGTCGCAGCTCGCGGCAGCCATCCAGGGCGAAACCGCCAAGGTCATCATCACCACGATGCAGAAGTTCCCGTACGTCCTCAACCAGGTTGAGGGTCTCAAGGGCAAGCAGTTCGCGGTGATCGTCGACGAGGCGCACTCGTCACAGTCTGGAGAGTCAGCCGCTGCCCTCAAGAAGGTGCTGCTCAAGCTCGGTAGCGATGCTGTGGACGAATCCGGCGATCTGCTTACCGCGGCGGCGCTGGCCCGGGGCCGGCACGAGACGCTGTCCTACTTCGCCTTCACCGCCACCCCCAAGCCGAAGACCCTCGAGCTGTTCGGCACGAAGGACCCGACCACCGGTGACGTCAAGGCGTTCCATACGTACTCGATGCGGCAGGCCATCGACGAAGGGTTCATCCTCGACGTGCTGCGGCAATACATCACCTACAAGTCGTACTGGAAGCTCGCGAACGCCAACCCGGACGACCCGGAGGTCGACCCCAAGAAGGCCGGCTCGCAGCTCGCCCGCTTTGCCCTGCTGCACCCCACTATGCAGGCGCAAAAGGCGGAGGTGATCGTCGAGCACTTCCGCAAGCACACCCTCGGGCAGTTGGGCGGCCGGGCCAAGGCCATGGTCGTCACCAGCTCCCGCGAGGCCGCCGTCCGCCTGCACACCGCCATCCAGAAGTACGTCGACACCAACGGCTACCCCGACTGCCACGCCCTCGTCGCGTTCTCCGGCGACCTGAACCTCGACGGTGTCGAGGTCACCGAGCCGCGGATCAACGGCTTCAGCGAGACCGAGCTGCCCGAACGCTTCGCCTACACGGCGGCCGACGACCGGCACGCCGGCACGCCGCGGGCCAAGCAGCAGACCGAATACAAGATCCTGGTCGTGGCCGAGAAGTACCAGACCGGCTTCGACCAGCCGCTGCTGACCACCATGTACGTCGACAAGTTGCTCAAGGGCGTCGCCGCCGTGCAGACCCTGTCCCGGCTCAACCGCACCCACCCGCTCAAGGCGCAGGGTGACGTGTTCGTGCTCGACTTCGTCAACGAGGCCGGCGACATCGCTCAGGACTTCAAGCCGTACTTCGAGACTGCCGCCACCACGCCGACCGATCCCAACCTGCTCTACACCGCCCAGCACGCCGTGATGAGCCATCCCGTGCTGGTGCAGTCGGAGATGCAGGCGTACGCCGAGGCCCTGCTCGCCGCCGAGCAGAAGGCGACCACGGATACCGGTCTCGCCCGGGCGCACGCCTCGCTCTACCGGTTCACCGAGCCGGCCGTGCAGCGCTTCAACGCCCTGGCCGAGGACGACCCGGAGGCCGCAAAGGAGTTCCGGTCCGCGCTGCGCGACTTCACCCGCATGTACGCCTTCCTCAGCCAGGTCGTTCCGTACCACGATGAGGACCTGGAACGGCTCTATCTGTACGGGCGGGCGTTGCTCAACCGGCTGCCGCGCCGGCAGGACCCGTCCGTCGACATCGGCGAGGTGCAGCTGACGCACCTGCGGGTCAGCAAGACCGGCGAGAACGACGCGTCGCTCAGCCCGGAGGGCGAGCAGATGCTGCCGGGCTTCCTCGGCGGTGGCGCCGGTCGGCAGCACGACCCGGAGAAGGTGCTGCTGTCCGACCTGATCGACGAGTTCAACGACCGGTTCGGCATCGGGCTCGGGGAGGCGGACAAGGTCTGGTTCGAACAGCAGATCGTCGCGGCCGCCGAGGACGGCGCGATGCAGGCGGCCGCCATCGTCAACGACGAGGACAACTTCGGAGTCGTCTTCGAGAAGCGAATCGAGGATGTCATCCTGTCTCGCCACGACGACAACGGAAAGCTGATGCAGCGCTACCTCGACGACGAGAACCTGCGGTCGCGGATGCACCAGTTCGCCCGTAGGCAGGCGTACCAGATGATCCGTAGCCGCAAGGGCATCGCCTGATCCGAGACTCGTGGCGCCCGTGGGCGCCGACTGCACCACACGTTGGGGAGGCGTCCGTGCAGGCAGGAACCCGAGTGGCCCACCGGTACGAGCTGACGTATCCGGTGGGCCGGGGCGGCATGGGTGTGGTGTGGGCCGGCTTCGACGAGAAGCTGGACCGACCGGTCGCCATCAAGTTCCTGAGCGGGCAGACCATCGCCGAGGGCGAGCGTGGAAACGTGATCGAGCGTTTCATGCGCGAGGCCCGGGTGACCGCGCGGCTCGACCACCCGGGCGTGCCAAGCGTTCATGACGTCGGACACCACGGCGACGACCTCTACATCGTGATGCAGCTCGTTCCCGGCGTGGTCCTGGCCGACCTGATCGCCGAGCACCGGCCATTTCCGATCCCGTGGGCCGCGGCCATCGGCGCCCAGATCTGTTCGGTGCTGGCCGCCGCCCACGCGGCGTCTCTCGTGCACCGTGACCTCAAGCCGCAGAACGTCATGGTTATGCCCTCCGGAGCGGTCAAGGTCCTCGACTTCGGGGTGGCGGCCCTGCTCGGAGCCGATGTGCCTCGCCTCACCGCGACCAGCGACACGCTTGGCACTCCTACCTACATGGCTCCGGAGCAGGCGCTGAACAACAACGCCGTCGGGCCGCGGGCCGACCTCTACGCGCTCGGCTGCGTCCTGTTCGAGATGCTGACCGGCGCTCCGCCGTACCGGGCCGAGAGCCCTCTCGGGATGCTTCATCGGCACATGAACGACCCCGTCCCCCTGGTGGGTGACGACCGGGACGGGGTGCCCGACGACCTAGCCGAGCTTGTCACCCGGCTGCTCGCGAAGGATCCGCAGGACCGGCTCGGCTCGGCCGCCGAGGTGTACGAGATCCTGGCCCCGCTGGGAGCCGTGCCAACAGATGCCTCTCGTCAACGAACCTTCGCAGGTGGCGACCAATCCGTCGACCCGACGATGCCGTACCGGTATCCCTTTGGGCCGCTACCTCGGCGGGCCAACCCGCCGACGAAGGCGGAGGCGGCCCAAGCATCACCCGCGTCGTTGGCCGCAGCCGTCGAACGGTCCCGGGAACTGGCAGAGGCGGAGCGCTTCACCCAGGCAGCGGAACTGCTCGAATCGGTGCTCAAACCGATCCGCGGCGCTGCGGCCAAGCAGCCGAAGATCCTTGAGCTGCGGCTTGACCTCGCCAACCTGCACTTCCTGGCCGGCGCCTTCCGGCAGGCGCTGCCGGAGTTCACCAGTCTTGTCGCTGACCTGAGCCAACGTCCCGCGCCCGATCGCGAGTTGATCTGGCACTGCCGGCAGCAGGCGGCGATGTGCCGCGCCGAGCTGGGCGAGACCGGCCCGGCGCTTGCCGGCCTCCGCCTGCTACTGGAGGAGCAGCGGCGATCGAAGGGGTCAGACTCGCCGGAGCTCATGGACCTGCGCCAACAAACCGCCGTGCTGGCCGCTTCCGCCGGTCAGGTGCCGGAAGCGATCGAGGAGCTGTCGTCGCTCCTGGCCGACATGGAGGTGCTTGCCGGAGACGACTCACCGGAGGTGCACGAGTTGAGGACGCTGCTAGACCACCTGCATCGGCTTGCTGAGAGGACAGGATCGTGACAGCTGCGTGGATGATCCGAGCAGGCGGGGATCCGCAGCGCGAGAAGCAGGCGCTAGCGGACAACTTGGCGATCCTTGGCTGGCCGGAGATTGGCGACCTCAGCGGAATCGAGACGCGAGAGGGTCTGAGAACCGAGCTTCGACGCGCGTATCCAGATGAGGGTGAGCGCGTGCTCGCAAACTGGACGGGCCAGCTATGGCGGGCGGTGCGTGAGATCAAAAATGGCGATATTGTAGTCATGCCCCTTCGCGCTACCAGCGCAGGCATCGCCATCGGTCGCGTGACCGGCCCGTATCTGTATCGTTCCGACGGTGCGGAAGGCTTCCACCACGCCCGGCCAGTGAAGTGGCTAGTCTCCAATATCCCTCGCTCCGCACTGAAGTCGGACCTCCTGCACAGTCTGGGCTCGCTGCTTACTGTCTGCGCGCTAGCCCGCTATGACGCTCCAAGACGGTTGGAGAAGGTAATCAAGACCGGTGTAGACCCGGGCCGCCCTGGCGAAGGAGACGATCAAGCGTCTCTACTGACACTGGACGCCTTCCTGAACCACGCGGCGGAGATGGCAACACGTTCACCGGTAAGACTCACCACACGCGAACTGATCGAGCGGTGGGACTACACCCGCCGCACGGTCCAGAGTGCCGAGAACATATCAGCGGATCTTGCAGAGAAAGGGCTCACCACTCGGCCGCCATTTACCGAGGACTCACTCGATGCGGAAATCGAGATAGTGCCAGCCCGCATCGAACCCTCAGCGAACGAATCCGGCAGTTCCAGTGAGGAGCAGAAGAAGAACGCACTCCGGATAGATTCGCTGCAGGTTGGCCAGCTAGAGGCGGCGAACAGGGGCGTCTGTTCCGTTGCCGTTGGCGCGACGGTTGAGCGAGCTATCACGTTGATGTTGAAGGACAACTACTCGCAGCTGGCCGTTCTCGATGAAGACGAGAACTTGCATGGGGCCGTAAGCTGGGAATCGGTTTGCAAGGCACTTCTTCGCGACAATCATGCCTCCCTTTCGGACGCCACTATTTCGGCACGCGTCGTGGAGCACGACGAGTACCTGCTGAGTCAGATCGATGAGATCGACGAAAGGGGCTATGTATTTGTCCGCAGCCCAGACCGCAGAAGGATATCGGGCATCGTAACATCGTCGGACCTTACGCAAAAATTCGGGAACATGACTCGTCCCTTCGCTCTCCTGGAGGAGATCGAGCTACGCCTGAGGCGCCGAGTCGATAGATGCCTTGGCGCCGAAGAAATACGAGTCGTGGTTCGCCAGCCTTGGCGGGGCGAATCGGCCGACAATCTCACACTCGGAAGCTACAAGCATCTTCTGAAGGAAGAGCCCACGTTCAGAAAGTTAGGTTGGCGACTCGACCACGAGGTGTTCCTGGGACAGCTGGAACAGATCATCAAGATTCGTAACGAGGTAATGCACTTTTCGCCAGACCCCGTGAAGCCTCAGCAGCTGGAATCGGTACTTGCTTTCGCGAATATGATCAGAGCGGTAGACGAATAGGAATTGCCGGGGCTACGACGATCGCTGCGAGTCGTCGGCGACAAAGACGCCGATGCCCTGCCGGCCCACCAGTTCGCCAGACTCGATCATCGAGTCGACCGCGCGGCGGACGGTAGCGGAGGTAGTGGAGTACTCCTCCATGAGTGCCTTCGTGGTGGGGATCTTCTCGCCCGGCTTCAGAAGGCCCGCCTTGATCCGCGCGCGAAGGTCATCGCGGATCGATCGCCACAGTGGCGCGGCGTAGGGCATGTCGTGATCGCATCACCCGGGTGGAGCGGGAAAGAGAGCAACCCTAGGTTTACTAGCAAACCTAGGAAGGTCGGGTTAGACTCATCCCACCCGAGGGGAGGGGCAGGGATGCCGTGACCAGGCGATGGAAGTGGTTCTTGCGGCCCGGGAAGGCCGTAATAGAGATGGTTGAGTGGCCTAGGGAGCTGCGACCGGGTCCCGAGACGAACCAGAGCTTCGGCCGGAACGACTCCGAGCTGCCTGGCAACGACGGCCCTGATGCCGTACCGCCGAATGAGGCTGCGGTGGCAGGGCGGGGTGGGTCCGTCCGGGCAAGGGGAACGGACGGACCCGCCCCTTCCAGCGACGGGAGGTGGCCGTGACGGACCAGCGGGCGCCGGATAAGGCGTACCCTCGGTTGTCGCCGGAACAGGTGCGCGAGCGTGAGTTTCCGCGTGCTCGGTTCGGGCGGCGCGGCCTGGACCCGGCGGCGGTGGTCGCGTTCCTGGACCGGGTGGCCGACGAACTGGCCGCCGCGCAGGCCGCTTTGGCGCTCAACCAGTGGCAGACGGCGCGGTCGAACGGAGGAGCGTGGCCGAGGCCGGATCGACAGGGCGCGTTCCGGGTGGTGGGCCGGGCCCGGCCGCATCCAAACGAGCGGCCCGCGGGCAGGCACCGCCGATGACCGACCGGTACGTCATCCATCTGCCCGTGGTCGTCCGAGACGTGGAGGCCGCGCGGCGGCTGGCCCGGGTGGTGGCCCGGTGGACCGCGATCCTGCCGCAGACGGACCCGGGGGAGACCACCGTCTCGGCAGAGGACGATCAGGGCGTACGCCATCGGGTGTTCTGCGACGCCCGGCTGCCCGGCGGCCGGCGCTGTGTGCTGCCGGCCGACCACGACGGCAACTGCGCCCGCCGGCTGAGGCCGACGACCGGTCGGCCAGCCAGCTGAGCGAACAGGTCGGCGAGTGACCAGGCAGCCTGCTGGAGCCGGCCGAAGAGGATTATGGCCATTGGGCGAGTTCGACGGCCTCGCCCAGAAGCGCGTCCAGTTCCTCGTCTCACAGGTCTTCCTCGGTAAGGATCTTCTGCACGGTGGCGGCTTGGAGGCGTCCGATCATCTCTTGGCTGGCGCTGTAGCCGCCGGGTCGACGATCGACATGATGAGCTGCTCGGCTCGACGGACAGCCGACCCAGCGCGACTTGAATGAAGTCGAGCGGTTCGCCGACCAGGCGATCGCCCTCTCACAGGGACGCATCGCGCACTACCACGAGGCGAAGGGGCGGGTCCTGGCGCTTCGCGGGGAGTTCGACGCCGCACGGGCCTCGCTGGCACAGGCCGTCGAGCTGGAACCTCGGACGTCCCGGGACTACCTGCGCCGGCTCACCCAGTATCAAACGACTCGGATCCGAGTCGACCTCATGCAGGAGCGCTCCCGGTGGGACCGCGCTCACCACCGGTTCCGCACCGAGCTGAACGAGTTCCGGGCGCAGCAACTCCAACTCCTCGGGCTGCTGGCGGCGGTCGTGGCCTTCATCGTGACGGCCGGCAATATCGCCAGCCAGAGCAGAGGGACCGACGGGATCCGATTGCTGCTGGTCGCCTCCGGTGCGATCGGCACCGTGTTCGGTACCTTCTCACTTGTCAACAACAGCGGCCTTCGTCGGGTGGCCGCCGCCATCGTCGTAGGTCTTGCCCTGATCGGAGCCGGAATCTTCATGCCGACCTCGTGGATCAAGTGAATCGGATGGTCATGCGGGTCTGGGACATGCTCACGACCGCTGGCGGCACGGGCGCCAACGAAGACCGAGTGGGCGCCTGCGGC
Organism: Plantactinospora siamensis; assembly: GCF_042434095.1. NCBI lineage: Bacteria > Bacillati > Actinomycetota > Actinomycetes > Micromonosporales > Micromonosporaceae > Plantactinospora > Plantactinospora siamensis. The sequence goes on along the minus strand of NZ_JBHLUE010000019.1, from coordinate 45,532 downwards.
ACGCTCGCCTGGGTGCTCGACGGGGCTACCGATCTCTACGGGAACGCGGCTCTCCCCGCCGAGAGCGATGTGCAGTGGCTGGTCGACACCGTCGTCCGATACCTCTGCGAAGCTGGCTCGGCATCCTATCGAGGCAGCGCCGCCGACCTGCTGATGGAGGTTGCCGCCGCCGTTGCCGGTGAGCAGGCTCGGCAGGGCTTTCCGGCAGACCGAGTTCCGCCGGCCTGCTCGGTAGCGCTATGTGTCGACCAGGGCAGCCGCTATGACGTGGCCCGGATCGGCGACACGACCATCGCCATCACAGGTCGGGTGGCGGCGACGCTCGCCACCGACTACTTCGACCGGCGGGAGGCGGCCGCCGTCGGGTCGGGCGACGAGGACCGGCAGCGGGTCGAGGCGGCGATGCACCGCCGGCGTCTGCACACCATGACGTCGGACGACGCCGAGTCGGTATTTTCGGGCCACCCTGACCGGCGCCTCAGCCCGCATTCCACCGCCGGAGCATGGTCCAGCGTCGAAGACATCCTGCTGTGTACGGACGGGTTCGCTCGACTGATCACGGACTACGGCAGGTACGAGACCTGGCCCGAGGTGATCAACGACGCTCACGAGCATGGGTTGGCCTACCTGGAGAAGCTCATCCGGGATGCGGAGGCGCTACCCGAGCCGGCCGGCGGTCGATTCAAGCGATCGGACGACATTGCCGTGATCCTGCTGTCTCCAGAGCAGGCCGACCCGTCGAAAGACCGACTCTCGTGACCGGCCAACCGCCGTACCTTGTCGAACGTGGCCCCGGCTACCTGGAATACCAGCTGCCGGTCTCGGTGAAACTGGTCGTGGACTACCACGGCCGCGTTCCGTTGCTCAAGAACGAGCGCGACGAGTGGGAGCTGCCGGGCGGCAAGCTGGAGCCAGGAGAGACACCCGAGCAGACCGTGTGCCGCGAGGTCGCGGAGGAACTGGGCCTGACCATCAACACCGTGGACATCATCGACACCTGGGTCTACGAGATCACGGCCGCCCGACACGTCTTCATCGTCAGCTACGGTGCGCGGTACGCCGGCGACGAGGAGGTCCGGTATTCCGCCGAGCACAAGGAACTGGGCATGTTCGGGTACGACGAGGTCGCGTCGCTGGTCATGCCCGAGCCTTACAAGCGGACCATCGCCCGCTGGCGACACCGCGTCCGCCAGCTCACCTGATCCACTGACGACGAGCAACGTCGACGGTAGAGGCCCGTGCCATCGCTGTCGGCTCCGAAACGACGGGCCGAGAACGGCCCGGACCGTTGAGAGCGGCCGGGGCCGTGACTTAGACACCATCATGCTTCGGCGGCTATATCAGCGATCCCTTTCCAAGGCGGCCGCTCTCGGCACGTAGTTCGCGAAGTGTCTTGCGACTGCGGTCGTGCCTCCAGTTCAGCCACCCATCGATGGACGTATCTACTAGGGCGGCGAGCGCTGGTGACGGCTTCCGATATCGCCCCTTGTCGGTCTTGATCCAGCCGTCAGCCTCAACCGTCGCAGTGAAGCTCCGTCCCTTGCGGACCTGGACATGGCTGAGGGTGTCGCCAGGCATGATGGGACCATCGCTGATCAGGTCGGCCAGTGCCCCCGGAACGGAGAGGGAGGTATGTGGAGCGCCTCCGCCCTGCCCATCGCTCCCCCCTAGGAGCAGCCGCCTCAGCACGTCGTTGGGCTGTTCGAAGCCCTTGACGTTATGTTCGAGTACGGCGTAGACCTCGTCATCGATCTCGATTCGATGCACCTGTACCTCCTCCCCTATCACATCTCTAATCTCGACAATTCTGTCAGATTAGAGAGAAACGCTCAAGCTATGGTGCTCGGCGGGCCGCGAACGCCGCGAGCTGCTGGACCTCCGCGAGCGGCCGGGAGAGCAGCAACCTGGTCCCGAACGGGATCAGTGCGCCGACCGGCACGACCCCGAGCGTTCCCGCAACGACCGGGCCCTGGCGCCGTATCGCCGAACGAGGCTGCGGCGGCAGGGCGGGGCGGGCCCGTCCCGGGCAAGGGGAACGGTCGCACCCGCCCCTTCCAACGCCCGGAGGCGGCGGTGACGGATCAGCGGGCGCCGGGTACCCCCGGTTGTCGCCGCAACAGGTGCGGAAGCGTAAGGCGAGATGTCGGGGTCGTACGGCTGACGCACGCATTCGGCCTGGTGTTCTGGGCCGTGGCGGCGATGGTCTACCTGGCCTATGCCGTCCTGCTGATCTGGCTGCTCGTCTGCTGATGACGCTCGTCCGAACCCTGTTGGACGGCTCGCCCGACCACTCAGTGGGCCGGCTTGTGGCCCGGGATGTGCGTCTTGGCGCAGTCCGACCGATGCGTCCGGCAGTCCAGCCGGAACAGAACGAAGTTCTTGTCCGGTACGTACTGGACCTGATAGTCGGCGGCCGGGGCGGCGGCGGTCATCTGGAACGGCGGGCGGTCGGCGGCCGGCAGCACCAGGCTGTGGTCGCCGCCCCGGTAGTGGTAGGTCAGCCGGAGCCGCCAGGTGCAGAAGCACCGGTTGGTCCAGGAGGTCACCCGGATCACCCGCAGCTCGCCCTTGGCCAGTTCGAGGTGGTGGGCGACGAAGTACGGCGCGCCGTCCGTGCCCAACGGACGGCTGCCCGGGTTGTCGAGGGCCATCTCCAGCAGGGTGTTCTCCTTCTCGCCCTGCGCGGGCATGCCGATCAGGGTGCCGGTCAGCGGGGCACGCTGGTCGACCATCTCGACGGCCAGTGCGGTGATGGCGACCGTGCCGGATCGGCGGCCCTCCAGGGTCAGCACCTGTTCCGTCTCGCCGACCGGCACCCAGCCCGGCTGCCCCTCCGCGTCGCGCAGCGACCCGGCGGGGTCGGTGCGCGCCGTCGCGGACGCCAGGTACAGGCCCGCGGTGGATCCGTGGGCCACCACGTCCACCCGCAGCGGCGGGTTGCCGGCCAGGTCCGCGGCGCGGTCGGTGACGTACGGGATCGCGCCCGGCACGGCGGCGGCGATCGCCGTGGTGACCAGCAACGCGACGAGGGCGCGGGTCCCGCGCGACAACTGCCGCCACGCCGCACGCACCACCGCCGTGACCGTCGCCGCCGCGGGCCCGGGCGAAGGATCCGCCGCCGTGCCGGGCCGGGAATCCGTCGGCGCGCCGGGCGGGGGAGCGGTCGCACCGGGTGGAGGATTCGCTGCGGTGCCGGGCGGGGGAGCGGCTGCCGAACGGGACGATGGGTCCGACGCCGGACCGGGCGGAGATTGTGCGGCCGGGGC
>NZ_JBHLUE010000019.1:0-42146 GCF_042434095.1 Plantactinospora siamensis | reverse complement strand
GTCGGCCACCGGCGCGGGGGAATGATCGGCGGGGGCGGCCGGTGGGTCCGCCGCCCCGGTGCGCGGTCCCGGCGTCCCGGCCCTGGCGGGTGCGGCGGGCCGCCGGCCCGGGCGCTGCCGCTTAGCCATCGTCCTCGTCCAGGGTCGGCTGGCCGTCGGCCATGGCGGCGATCGACGCCGGCGGGCCGGCGGAACCGATCAGCGCGACGCCGCACAGCAGCGCGGCCATCGCCGCGATCGCCAGCAGGTAGCCGGATCCGAGGTGTGGCGTCGGGTCCAGGTAGTTCACCGGCCGGCCGGCCACGGCGTCCCCCTGCCGCACGGCCACGAGGCCGACGAGCAGGACCGTCGCGACGACGGCCGGCACCATCACGCCGACGGCGCGCAGCGCCGTGGCGGCGCCGCGGAGCCTGGCCTGCGCCGCCACCAGTGCGGCCGCGTACAGCAGGATGCCGGCGACCAGGCCGATCCGGTACGTCTGCTGCCACAGGTGCAGGTCGTGCCCGGTCACCACCACCGGCACGTCGTCCGCCGGGTCCGATGGGATGGCCTGGGTTTGCCAGGGCAGCGCGACGGAGGCCGCTGCCAGCCCCAGCGCGAACAGGGTCATCATCCAGCGCGACCCGGTCCGCAGGCCGCGGATCATGGCCGTGTCCCGGGCCGCCAGCGGTACCCGGCGTAGCTGGTCGGACAGCCGGACGGACCCGAGGGTGCCGCCGGCCAGCAGCGCCGTGCCGACGCAGTAGAGGAGCGCTCCGACGGACAGCGCGACGCCGCGTACGGTGATCCGGACGGCGTTGCCGAGCCACAGGTCCACCACGGTGATGGTCCGTCCCCGGGTGAGGTAAAGGGTGGCGGCCAGCAGAGCAGTGGTCCACATGGTCGCGGCCACCACGGTGACCGAACGCAGCACGGCGCCGAGCCGGCTCCGGGACCCGAAACTGATCCCGGCCAGCATCGCCGACATCACCAGCAGGGCCGCCGCGCCGGATCCCAGGTACGGGTTGAAGCTGGTCAGGAAGACCGGGTAGCTCCTGCCCTGGGCGGCGTCACGGACCTGTGCCCAGGGCAGGGTCAGGCCGACCACGGCGAGGGCGGTTCCGGTGCAGGCGGCGACCAGCCCGCCGATCCACGCCGCGCTGATCCCGGTCAGTGCCGACGGCATCAGGCCGTCGCTGGCGCGAAGGTACGCCTCCAGATCGAAATCGGCGCGGCCCGCCCCGGGCGCGGCCAATTCCGTGTCGGGCTCGGCCAACTCCGTCCGATTCGGATCAGCCATCGCCATGGGCAGAGCCTAGCGTGCCGGCCGGCGCTGCCGCCGAGCCGACCGGCCGCAGCGTCGGCTGTCCGACTCACCGCGCCGCCGCCCGCTCCTACCCTCAACCCATGAGCGACGCGGCCTTCCTCGTACGCATCGGTGCCGGGCTGTACCTGGACAGCAACGGGATGATCCGGCCCGGCCCGGACACCGCGCTGCCGACCTACACCGTCTCCAACGGCAGCCTCCCGGTCAGCCCGGACACGGTGAAGAAGGTGTTCGACGGCATCGCCAAGGGCATGCCGGACCCGTCGGACCCGAAGACGCGGGAGAAGCTGGGCCGGCTCGGCGTCCTGGACGACACGATGAAGCTCCTGCACGCCATCGGCGAGATCGCGAGCGTGCTGGGCAAGGTGGTCGCCGTGGTCGGCTTCGCGGTCGACGTGGCGAAGATCCTGGGGCTGCTCAAGGACGGGCCGTCCGCGGTGGAACAGTTGGTCGAGCGGCGCTACCAGGACCTGGACCGGCGGCTCAAGGGCATGGAGATCCGCTGGCAGCTGCAGGACGTCCGCAACATGCGGGTGGACCTGCACAACGCGCTGCTGGCCGTGGACGGCTACCTCGAAGAGCTCGGCATGGGGGTGGTCAACCAGGCCAACCTGCAGGTCAAGCTGCTGGAGGTGCACAACGCCCACCAGAAGGCCGCGGACGCGGTGGGCCGGCTGCTGGACGCCTCCACCTGGCTGTCCGGCTTCAACCGGGACGACTACACCCGGGTCTGGCCGTGGATCCCGTGGCCCGGCATGTACCACATGCCGGTCGGGGTGCCCGCTCCGAACACCCTGCACCCGGAGAACTACGCGCGCTTCTACGACCAGGCCGAGCTGGTCTTCGACCACCGCGCCATGGTGCCCGGGGTGACGTACGGGGTGTTGTCGTACCTGACCCTGATCAAGGCCATGTCCCCGGAGTACCGCTCCACCGGCGAGTTCGACGACTACCTGCTGGGCTTCGCCGACGCGCTGGAGGGGCTGACCGAGCAGATGCGGGCCACCGGGCTCGGCCGCACCGTGCACGTGGACGGCAACTTCACCCCGCTGCGCGCCAGCGAGGTCATCGACCCGATCTTCGGGCCGCCCCGGGTCGGGCCGCTCTGCTACCGCTGGTCGGCCGGGGCGATGGATCTGCGGGCCCACACCAACGACTACTGGGACGCGCTGGAGGCCGAGGCCCGGGTCATCTTCCAGTCGCTCGGCATCACCCCGGGCTGGCTGACCAACACGTACCCGCTCAACCAGCTTCCCGACCGGCTGGGTCCGATGTGGGCGCGCTGGACGGCGCCGGCGGTGCTGGGCCGGGCCACCGAGCCGGTCACCGACGAGCCCATCTACCCGATTCTCAACATCGACGAGTGCATCGCGGCCGCCAACGCGCAGGCCGAACAGGACTATCTGGACCTGCTGTTCAGCAGCGGGTACCTCAACCTGGCGCACCTGGTGGCGCTGCTGCGGCACAACGCCACCGAGCCGGACCGCAGCGAGACCGTCACCGGAAGGGTGTTCGTGAGCCACGCCTCGGCCACCCACGCTCCGGTGTCGGTGACCGTCCGGCCGCTGCTCAGCGAGCCGATCGAGGCCACCGGGGATCGGGAGTCCCGGGTGACCCGGCTGGGGGTGGACGTGGTCACCCAGCCGCTGGAACGGGAGCGTCCCCTGCCGTACCGGATCACGCTCTGCACCATGCCCTCGGCGAGCGGATCCACCTGGCTGGAGCCGGACTGGTCCCAGATGCAGCACCCCCAGTACCGGCCCAAGGAGATCACCGAGCTGGGCGGGACCACCCGGACCGTGATGGCGCTGGAGCTGCACACGTCGACGCCGACGTCCGAGGTGGAGCTGATCGCCGGCGCGAGCCCGGTGCAGACCCGCCAGGCGTCCGGCACCGCGACCCTGCTGGCCGACACCTTCGACTGGTGGATCCCGACCGCCACGGTGAGCGCCGCGCCGGTGTGGCAGGAGCAGGCCCGGATGGGGCTGCGCGACGCCGCGGCCATCGCCGGCGCCGTCGGCGGCGCGGGCGCCGCCGGTGGCTCAGCCGGATCCGGCGGTACGGGCGGCGGTGGCGGCGGTGGCGGTGGGGTGGACCCGGCCGCGTTCGGGAAGCTGGTCGGCGCCTCGGCGGTTCTCAACGGTCCGGCCGCCCGGGACCTGGCCGACGTGATCCTGGACGATGTGGACCCGGCTGCCACCGGCGGGCAGCACCGCGACATCCGCCGGGAGCAGCAGGTGCAGCTGCAGTGGCAGCTCACCTGGACGGCGGACCGGATGTCGATCAAGCTGACCGGCCGGCCCGAGGACCGCAACTACGTCGCGTTCCTGGTGGCGCAGGAGAAGCTCGGGCCGTCCGGCCAGTGGCTGCACACCGCGTTCAAGCTGCCGGTCGACGGCCAGCTGACGTACCTGCCGAAGGACTTCTTCGACCGGGAGCGGGCCGCGAACGAGCGGGCGCACAAGCTGCTCACCGACCTCAACAACCGGTACGCCAAGTCGGTGCCGGTGGGCCCGAAGGGGCCGGGCCCGTTGGTGGCCGCGATCAGCCCGGCGGTGTCGGGCACGCCCGAAGGGCTGGCGGCGTTCCTGGAGGCGGCCGCCACGCACGAGCCGGAGCTGTTGCGCGAGGTGCTGCGCGACCACGACCACCACGCGCCGGAACTCGACCGCCGGCTCGACGGGCTGTACCGCAGCGACTACGCGGCCGGCTCGGAGGCTGACGACCAGCCCGTGAGCGAGACCGACACCGGATCCGAGGGATCCCCCGAAGTCGAGGGCGAGAGGTAGCCTCGACAGGGTCTCCGGAGCCGAGCGGGACGGGAGGCCACCGGATGCGACTGATCCGCTGGACCAGCGGGCTGCTCTGGGTCGGCAGCTGGTTCCTCATGGTGCTCGAGGTGTTCCGGTGGCACCACATGACCCGGTCGCTGCGGTTCAACTCCGCGGGACTGTCCGGCGTTCATGGCCGCGCCCACCCGGGACTGCCGCTCATCGCCGCCTGGGTGGTCGCCGTCGCGGCGCCGGTGGTCTTCGTCTACGCCACGGTCCTCCGCCACCGCCGCCCCGATGAAGGGCTCGGCCACCGCCCCCGATGAAGGGCTCGGCCAGCGGCGCCCCTGCCGAGGGGCGCCGCGCCCGATGGCTGCCGGCCGGCCGGCCGTGGCCACCCGTCAGCCGAGTTGGCGCAGCAGGGTGGCCATGTCGGAGCATATCCACTCCTCGGCGATGAGCCCGTCGGCCACCCGGTAGAACTCGTGGCTGACGTACTCGATGGGGTTGCCCGTTGGTGGGATGCCCAGGAACTCGCCGGAGTGGGTGCCGCGGAACCGCAGCCGCAGCGCGACCCGGTCGTCGGCGGCCACGATGTCCTCAATGTGTGCATGGAGGTCCGGGAAGGCCTGCCGCATCATCTCGAAGCCCTCCCGCCAGGTCTGTTGTCCCTGCTGGGGCTCGGGCAGCTCGGCCAGGTTGATGATCATGTCCCGGGCGGTGAACGCCATGCAGGCGTCCGCGTCGCCGGCGTTGAACGCCGCGAAGGCGGCGCGCAACAGCTCGATGTTCGCGGCGGGCGAGGTGGTCTCGGATGTCATGGTGCGATCTCCTGTTCGTTGTCGGGGCGATCGGTCGGGTACGACTGCCGCAGCAGCGTGAGGGCGCGGCGGATGGCGGCCGCCTGGGCCGGGGCGAAGTCCGCGTAGAAGGCGGCGGCGAAGCCGTCGCCGGTCTCCTCGAAGACGCCGTCGGGGATCTGGATCGCTCGCCGGGCCGACTCGGGGATGGACGCCACGATCAGCCGGGCGGCGGTCTCCACCCGCGGATCGTCGGTGGCCGCACCGGCCAGCTCATCGAGGAGCGCGTACACCGCCTGGGCCTGCTCGATCGCCCGGGGGTCGTCGGCCATGCCCTGGGTGAGCATGTCGAGCCAATCAGTGTCGTGGGCGCCCCCCACGGTCTCCAGCAGCGCCATCACCTCGCGGTCCTTCGCCGCCATCGCCGACTCCGGCCCAGGGCGACCGGCGGTGACCTCGGCCATGCTGCCGAAGAGCCCGGCCAGGCCGGGGGAGACCGGGGCCTGCGCGGTGGGCAGCCCCTCCTCCGCCTGCCGGAGCAGTTGTGCCAGCCGGGCGCGGCGTCGGCGGATGTCCGACTCCTGCGCGGCCAGATCGGCGTCGAGCTCGCGGAGTATTTCGGCCAGGTCCCGGCCGGCGTCGCCGGCCAGCACGTCGCCGACCTCGGCCAGGCTCAGCCCCAGCTCGACCAGGCGACGGACCCGGGCCAGCTCGACGGCGTCCCGCAGCGAGTAGTCCCGGTAGCCGTTTCCCCGTCGGGCGGGCTCGGGCAGCAGGCCGACCCGGTGGTAGTGCCGGATGGTCCGGGTGCTGATCCCAACCAGCTCGGCGAGTTCTCCGATCCGCATGCCTCCAAGCAGACACCTTGACGCCGCGACAACGTCAACCCGGACCGCGATGCGCACGGCCATGCCGGGCGGTTCGCCGCGTCCGCGCTGATCGGTCGGACCTCACAAAACCGATTCCCATCCAGTCGTACTGGTATGACTGACACCCGAACGAGCAACCTGGCGGTATTCCAGCGCTTCCACGAGGCCACGAACTCCGGCGACATCGACCACATCGCCAGGGTGGTCGACGAACTGGCGCCGGACGTCCTGTTCCACGCGCCGGCGCCGGTCGAGGCGACGGGCGCCGCGGCGCTCAAGTTCATCTGGGCGGCGCTGCTGCGCGCGTTCCCCGACATTCACGTCACGGTCGAGGACACGATCGCGGAGGATGACAAGATCGTCTTCCGGAACACGGTCACCGGCACCAACCTCGGCCCGTACCGGGGGATGCCGCCGACCGGACGAGCGGTCCGGTACGACGAGATCTTCGTCGTACGGTTCGCCGGCGGCCGGATCGCCGAGATCTGGGGCGTCGTCGACCTGTTCACCCAGCTGCGGCAGCTCGGCCTGGTCGACGGAGGTCCCGTCCGATGAACGTGGTGCGGTCGATCGTGCAGGCGCCCCTGGCCGTGCTGTTCGCGTCGGGGTGATTCCCCTCGCTCAGCAGGCCCGCAGCCTGGCTCGCCATGGATGACCCGGGTGGACCAGGCCGAGCGTCGCGTCCAGCCAGCCGCGTTCCGCGCGGGACAGCAGCGGGAGCGCGCCGGCGAAGTCGGCCTCGTCCTTGTCGCGCGCGTGTTTGGCCTTGAACAGCAGAACGGCCTCGATGGCCAGGTATGGGATGCCCTCGGCGCTACGCCGGATGATCTCGCGGTACGGCCGGCGGATCCGCCGTTCGTCGCGGCGGCAGATCCAGACATCCCCGTCGTGGGGCTCGCGGAAGACGTCGAAGCGCCACCTTCCGGCCGCCGGATCCCAGGCCCAGGTCTGATGCGAGTCGCCAGCCAACGTGTCGGCGGTCAACGGCGCCAGCACGCCCTCGCCCACCGGCACCCAGAAGTCGAGCTCGGGAAACAGCGGCGGCAGGAGCCCGAAATGCGCCGCGGGGACGGCGACCTCCAGGTCGTCGTGGGCCCGGGTCTGCTCGCCGCGGAACAGATCGACCGCCCAGCCGGCCCCGACGTACCAGGGGATCTGCAGGTCGCGAAGGCGTTGCGCCAGCTGGATCGGGCGCCAGGCATCCCACGCCTCGATATCGGGATGGTTCACGACGCGAGCCTAGGGCGCGTGTCAAAGCCCCTGGCCGGCCTGCGGCGCGACCGAGGACTTTGACCCGCGCCGCAGGCGCAGCAGCGCCGCGGCTCGGTTCAGCTGAACGGCCGGACGACCTCGTCGGCCAGCCACCGCACGCCGCGGTCGCCGAGCACCGCGGCGAGCACGATGTGCCGTACGCCGGCGTCGATCATCCGCTCGATGGTGGCCCGGGCCTTGGCGGCGGCGTCGGGTTCGGCCGCGCGGACGATCAGCTGCATGGACCGGGTGATGGCGGCCGGGTCCCGGCCGATCGCCCGGCACTGCCGGACCAGCTGGGCGTCGCGGTCGGCGAAGCCGTCGTCGAGCCCGCCGGGGTAGTTCCACAGGTCGGCGTGTTCGGCCACGAGCCGCAGCAGGCGGTCGCCCGATCCGCCGATCATGATCGGCGGGTGCGGCCGCTGGACCGGCCGGGGCGCGCAGACCGCGCCGCGCAGCCTCAGCCAGGGTCCGTCGTAGTCGAACGGCTGTTCACTGGTCCACATCCGGGTGATCACGTCGAGGGATTCGGCCAGGTCGCGTACGGCCCGCCCGGGCGTCACCAGCGGAAAGCCGTACGCGGCGAACTCTCGTACCGCCGGGTTCGGGCCGGCCACCCGACTGCCGCCGGCGCCGATGCCGAAGTCGAGCCGCCCGCCGGCGATCGCGTCCACCGTGGCGGCCATCTTGGCCAGCAGGGTGGGGGAGCGCAGCCGGTTGCTGGTGACGATGACTCCGAGCCGCAGCCGGCTGGTCTGGGCGGCCAGGGCCGCGAGCAGCGTCCATGCCTCCAGCGCGTCGGCGTCGACGTCGCCGCGCAACGGGACCAGGTGGTCCCAGAGCCACGCGTGCTCGAACACGTCGAGCTGGTCGGCCTCCCGCCAGGTGCGCTGGATCTGCTCGTACGTGAGGCCCAGCTGGCTGGTCTTGATCCCGAAACTCACCGGCATTCGTCAGCTCTCCAAATCGTCAGTAAGACTGACGATCAGCCTAAGCTTAAACTGGCCGGGTGCCAACACCGCGAATCGCCGACCGGCTCGGTTACCTGCTCAAACACGCCCAGCTGCGGCACGCCGAGCTGACCGCGGCGGCGATGCGGCCGCACGGCATCACCGGCCGGCAGTGCGCGGTGCTCATCGCCATCGACGACCAGGAGGCGCAGTCCCAGCAGGAGGTCGCCCGCCGCCTCGACCTGGATCGCACCACCATGGTCGCGTTGATCGACGAGCTCGAGGCCAAGAAGCTGGTGAGTCGCAGCCCCGCCGCCAACGACCGTCGCAAGAACGTCGTCGCCCTCACCGCGTACGGTCGCGAGACCCTGACCGCGGCGTTGGCCACGACGATGGAGGTCGAGCGGAACTTCCTGGCGCCCCTGTCCCCGGCCGACGCGCAGACGTTCCGGCGGCTGCTCGCCGCCGTCGTTCACGCCTGACGAGCGCCACATCGTTCCCGCTGACCCGATGCGCCGGCCGCGCCGCACGCGGCGGCCGGCGCCGTCCGGTACGGCGAGTGGCGCAGACCTGCGCCGCGGGGAGCGGATCGGCGGCTGAACGTCCACACCAGCAGGGCGCAGGCGGCGAAGGCGGCGCCGAGGATGCTGGAGCCGGTCCACCCCGTGGCGGCAAAGGCCGTGGTGGTGGCGGTTGCTCCCAGGCCCGACCCGAGGGAGTAGAAAATCATGTAGCCGCCGATGACGCTGCTGGTGCGGTCCGGGTAGGCGGCGGTGAGCAGGTGCTGGTTGCTCACGTGCACGGCCTGCACGGCGAAGTCGAGCACGAGCACGCCGGCGCCGACCAGCCACAGCGACCACGACGCCTGGGCGATGGCCAGCCAGGCGGCGGCGAGCAGCACCAGTGCCCCGCCGGTCACGGCATGGGCGAGTCCGGCGTCGGCCCAGCGTCCAGCCCGGGCGGCGCCGAGCGCACCGGCGAGGCCGGCGATTCCGAACAGGCCGATCTGCGCCGTGCTCAGCTGCCACGGGGCCGATCCCAGGGGGAGTGCCAGGCCACTCCACAGGGTGCCGAACGAGGCGAACAGGAAGAACGCGATCAGCCCCCGCGAGACGAACAGCTGGTCGCCGAACAGCCGTCCCAGCGACGCGAGCGCCTGCCGGTAGCTGGCATGGTCGGTGCGCGGATCCGGCGGCAGGAACGTCCGCACGAGCAGCGCCAGCCCGATCAGCAGCGCGGCGAGCGCGCTATAGACAGCGCGCCAGCCCCACGCCGTGGCGAGGGCGCCGGCCGCCACGCGACCACCGAGGATGCCGACGACGACCCCGGAGGTCACCGTGCCGAGGACGCGGCCGCGTTCGTCGGGTGTGGCCAGGGCGGCGGCGTAGGCGACGGTCGTCTGGACGACGACCGCGAACAGGCCGGCGATGGCCTGCCCGAGCAGCAGCAGCCACGTGCGGCCGGCGACCGCGGCCAGCACCGTACCGACCGCGGCCAGCCCGAGGTGCCCGACCATGAGCCCGCGCCGATCGATCAAGTCGCCCAGCGGGACGAGGAAGGCCAGCCCCGCCAGGTAACCGAGCTGTCCGGCGGCCACGATCCACCCCAGCTCGGCGTCGGGCACGCCAAGGTCCGCGCCGACTTGGGCGAGCACGGGCTGTGCCGCGTAGACGGTCGCCACGGCGACCGCGCAGACAACGGCGAACAGCGCTCTGCGACCGAACGTCAGCTCCATCCCGGCTCCCTAAATCAGTAGCAGATTGCAACCATTCCGACCGTACGGCAGAATGGTTGCAATCAGCAACTCCTGGGAGGTGTGATGGAGATCCGTTCCGACGACGTGACCTGGACCGACCCGACCTGCCCGGTCGCTCGCACCCTGGACCTCGTCGGCGATCGATGGAGCCTGCTCATCGTCCGCGACGCCATGGACGGCGCGCGCGCCTTCACCGACTTCCAGCAACGCACCGGCATCGCCCGCAACATCCTCACCGATCGGCTGCGCCGGCTGACCGAGCGCGGCATCCTCGACCGGCGGACGGCACCGACCGGAAAACGGCAGCTCTACGCGCTCACCCCGGCCGGACGTGACCTCTTCGCCGTCGTCGTGGCCCTGCGGCAGTGGGGCGAGCGCCACGCATTCGCCGCCGGCGAGGATCGTTCGGTACTTGTGGACCAGCGCGGTCACCAGTTGCCCGACCTGCTGCCCAGGAACTCGCGCGGTGTACGGGTAGGCCCGGAGACGACATCGGTACGCGCCGCGGTGCCCGGATCCGTCAACGAGAGCGCCTACGACCTGCCCGATTAGGTGATGAGGGCCCGGCCGGGGCCTCGGAGGCCGGTACGCCCGCGTAGTCGGGCAGTTCGACGCCGTTGATCGCCCGCTCGACCAGGTCGGTGAGCCACTCGCCGTCGAGCTCCGGACCCGGCCTGGCGTCCGGCGTGGCTCCCAGACTGGTGTCGGGCTCGGCGGCGTCGAGCATGCGGGCGTGCAGCCGGCCGATCTCCTGGTTGGCCTCCACGAACGGCCGCATCCGTCGCTCGTAGCCGGCGAACCCGGCCCGCGGGTCCCACCCGGCCGCCGCCAGCTCGCCGGCCAGCAGGTACGCGCCGACCAGGGCCAGCCCGGTGCCCTGCCCGGACAGCGGCGACGAGCTGAACGCCGCGTCGCCGAGCAGCCCGACCCGGCCGTGCGACCAGCGGTCCATCACCACCTGAGCCACCTGGTCGAAGTAGAAGTCCGGGGTGTCGTCGAGATGATCGAGGATGCGCGGGGTCAGCCAGCCCATGTCCTTCATCCGGTCGCGCAGCAGGCGCTGCTGGGCCGCCACGTCGCGGTGGTCCACGTCGAGGTCGGCCGCCGGGAAGGAGAACATCGCCATCGCCCGGGTGGCGTCCTGGATCGGCCGCAGGCCGGCCGAGCGCCCGGACCCGGGATCCTGACCGGTGACCGCACGGGTCCCCCGGTAAGGTCAATGTCGAGCCGAGGCCCACCAGACCGGCTTGGCGTTGCGGCTGGCGCCGCTCGTCAACTTCGCCACCCGGCCAGCTGAGCAGTGATCGCCTCAGGGCCAGCATCCGGGCCGCGGCGAGGTTTTCTCCCCTGTAGCCGGTCAATTGACCCCACCTCCTCCTGCCGGCGGCGGGATGGCGGAGCGCCGGGCCGGACTATCGACCGCCGCGGCTACGGTGTCGTCCCTGATCAGAACAAGCAACTGGCTCAGGCGGTCATTGCGAATCCGGTGACCCGAAGCCCGTAGGCCGGCGGCGAGGTTCCGTCGGTTGACCCGGTCCCCGGCAGCGGTCAGCTGGTCCCGGACAGCCCGGGCGGCCTCGACGAGTTCCTCGGCACCGGGCGGCCCGTCCCCATCGGGGACCGATGCCTCTGCCCGGCCATTTCGGCCCGGCCGGGACAGCCCGGTGACCGGCGCGGGCCGCCGGGGACCAGACCGGCGACTCGGGGCGGGACCATGGCGGGCCCCACCCGGCACGGCGGGGACCGGAACTGCTCGGACCGGCATGGCCGGGACCGGAACCGCGGGGACCGGGAGGTGGGGGACCGGGACCGAGGGGACCGGGACCACCGGATTGGGATCGGGGACCGGGGGACCACCGGAGCTGGTGGTGGCCCGCCCGTCAGCCGTACCGGTGGAGGGTGCGGTAGGAGCGACGTCGATCGGCGTCGCGTCAAGCAGCCCGGCCAGTAGCTTGATCGCGAGCAGGAGCGCTATCGCGGGCCAGCCGGCCACCAGCCGGCCGATCGGATCAGACGCGCCGATCGCGATGTTCGCGGCGAGGCTCGCCCCCGTGCCCGCCGTCAACGCGGTCCAGGGGAGCCAGCCGGCTCGGCTGTCGGCGCGGTGGTGAGCCAGCAGCACCAGCGACGCCACGATCTCAATCCCGTCGACCGAGATGGGAAAGGCGTGGGCCCGCCAGCCAATTTCACCGTGCAGCCGCGCCAGTTCGGCCATGTGCGAATAGGAGATCGCACCGGCGACGCCGGCCAGGACGACGACCGTGGTGCAGGCGGCCGCCGTGATGGCCCGATCCGTGGCGCTCACCGGGCGCCACCGGGCCGCCCACGGGTGGCGGCCTCAGCACTGGTGGCAGGCGAGCCGACCACCTCGATCACCTCGATCGGCCGATGCGGGATCTGACAGCAGCGCTCTCGCCCCTGACCGGACCTGACACCGCCGGCCATGACACGCTGACCGGACCTGACACCACCTGTCACGGCGGCATGACGGGACCTGACACCACCTGTCACGACGTCCTGACAGGACCTGACACCGCCGGTCATGACAGCCTCGCCGATCCGGTACGGGCAAAATCGGCGGGGTCGACCGGGCCCGGCATCGGCAGGTCCGCGAGGCGCAGCAGGGCGCAGCGGGACCGGTGCAGGTGCCATACCGCCTCCGCGGGGCTGCGACCCTCGAGCCGGTCCCGGGCGGCGGTGGCTACGGGGACGGTGGGCTTCGCGTCGATGAGACGCCGGTGCAGGTTCGCCTCGCGGGCTGTCGAGTGCAGCCAGAACAGCACGGGCCAGCGGGGGCCGCCCCGCCAGGCGAGTTGCCCGTAGCTGGCGAGCTTGTCGACGAGTACGCCCAGGCTTTCCGTTCCGGTGTCGTGCTCCAGGTACCAGGCCACCGTCCGGTCGTTCTCCGACCACACACCCAGGCCGTCGGCGTTCACGCTGCCGTAGGCCGTCGTCCCGGGTGGGCTGAAGAACTTGCGCAGGCTCGTGTCGGGCCACCAGTGGTGCAGCCGGGATCCGGGGTGAAGCCGCTCGTGACCGGCCAGATCGGTGAAGAACTGGTTGATGCCGAGCCGGTGCTCGATGTTGCGGTTGGTGGCGATGCGGTGCAGTCGGGCCGCGGTCGCCGTACGGCGGGGTGGGTTGTCTCCGCGCGCGGCGGCGATGATGAGCTCGCCGAGGTGCGCGAGCGCGTAGTGGTAGGGGTAGGTGCCGCCCTGCAGGCGGAAGGGGCGGAACCGCTCCAGCAGACCCAGGCCGGTCAGCTGGGTGAGTCGGCGTTGGGCGTAGTTGCGGCTGGGAAACAGGGCGTGCGCGATCTGGAAGCTGGTCAGCACCGAGTGGTCGTAGAGCCAGTCGAGCAGCCGCCAGTCCCGTTCGGTGAGCTGATGCTGCACCCGTAGCACCTGGTCGGTCGTATTGGCCATGGCATCTCTCCTGCGTGAGCGACAATCCTTTTCTCCCTCGCGGGGAGGAGACCCTGATGGGTCTTCTGGGTCGCCGGTGTAACGGTCGACCCGCCGCTGAGCTGGGCTGTCAGCGGCGGTTAGGCGCAGGTGGGGTCCACATGAAGGCGGACGGGCCGCGGGACCCCGAAAAGGACCCCCACGGGGACGCCCCCACCGCCCGACACGCGTGCCGGCACGGTCACGGGTCGTCCCGGAATGTCCGACGCTGCGACGGCAGTGACACCAAGGTGGTGGACTGGTTCGGGAGTTGTCGTCCTCCAACACGGGCGTCCTCGCCTACGGCGGGAACCATCGCATCCGCGAACATGCGCGGGAGTGTTGGAGGACGTCCCCTCCGGCCGCTCGGGGCGGCCTGGTCGCCATCCCGGTCGCCGGGATGGGGGAAACCAATCAAGAAGGACACCCTATGCACACCGTCGCCGAGGCTCAACGCGGTTTTCGTTGTGACGCCCCGGCGCTGCCAGACCCCAGTCGGACGGTGGTTCTGGCGGCACCCGACGGGGCGCCGCGCCGCGGTTGGGGCCGCAGGTCGGGTGCGACGTTCGCCGGCTCGACGGACCACGAACCGGATAGCGGCGGTGGCTGCGGCTCCGCTAGCCTGCGGTCGTCTTCATCACGGGGGAAGGAAGTTCGTTGACGCATGCGTTCCGGGTGGATCTGCGCGGCATCGTGGATCTGCTCAGCCACCACCTGTATGCCACACCCCGGGTCTACGTCCGGGAGCTGCTGCAGAACGCCGTCGACGCGATCACCGCCCGCCGGCTCGCCGAGCCCGACGCGCCCGGCGACATCTGGTTCGAACCCGCGGAACGCACCGGCGACGGCACGTTGCGGATCACCGACACCGGCATCGGACTCACCGAGGAGCAGGTGCACGAGCTGCTGGCCACCATCGGCCGCAGCTCCAAGCGCGACGACCTGGGTTTTGCCCGGCACGAGTTCCTCGGCCAGTTCGGCATCGGCCTGCTCTCGTGCTTCCTGGTCGCCGACGAGATCCGGGTGCGGACCCGGACCGGCGACGGTCCGACCGTGGAATGGGTCGGCCGCGCCGACGGCAGCTACGAGACCACCGTCGCCGCCGACGGCAACGGCCGGGCCGCGCAGGGCACCACGGTGACGCTCGTCCCGCGCCGGGGCGAGGAGCACTGGCTCCGCGAGCGCACCGTCACCGAACTCGTCGCGCTGTACGGCTCGATGCTGCCGGTCGCCGTCCGGGTCGGTGACACCGTCCTGACCAGCGGGCCGGCGCCGTGGGACACCAACCGGGCCGAGTCCGCGTCCGCCCGGGCCGGCCGGCTGGCCGCGTACGCGCAGCAGGCGTTCGGGTTCACCCCGCTGGACGTCATCGAACTGGCCGCCCCGGAGGCCGGGCTGCGCGGCGTCGCCTTCGTGCTGCCCACCCCGTCGAACCCGGCCGTCCGGGTCGCCCACCGGGTCTATCTCAAGCAGATGCTGCTGTCCGAGGGCATCGAGGGGCTGCTGCCGGAGTGGGCGTTCTTCGTCCGGTGCGTGGTCGACACCACCGAACTGCGCCCGACCGCGAGCCGTGAGGCGCTGTACGACGACAGCCTCCTGGAGCAGGTCCGGCAGACCCTCGCCGACCAGTTGCGCGGCTGGCTGGCCGGGCTGGGCGCCTCCGACCCGCGGCGGCTGCACGAGTTTCTGCGCATCCACCACCTCGGCGTCAAGGCGCTGGCCCTGCACGACGACGAGACGCTGCGGCTGGTGTACCAGTGGTGGCCGTTCGAGACCAACGTCGGCGCCCTCACCCTGGCCGAGTTCGCCGAACGCTACGGCCTGGTGCGCTACAGCGCGTCGGTCGACGAGTTCCGGCAGATGGCCTCGGTCTCGGCGGCGCAGAACGTGCCCCTGGTCAACGCCGGGTACGTGTACGAGGCCGAGCTCGTCAGCCGGCTCGGCGAGGCGCTGCCGGACGTGGCCGTCGAACCGCTGACCCCCGCGGACCTGGCGCTGCGGCTGGACACCCTCGAACCGGACGCCGCCGCGGCCGTCGAGCCGTTCATCGCCACCGCCCAGCGGATCCTCGACCGGCAGGGCGTACGGGTCGTGGTGCGACGCTTCGACCCACCCAGCGTGCCCGCCCTGTACCTGCTGGACGGCGACGCCGCGCTGCAGTTGGACCTGCGCCGCGGCCGGGAGCAGTCGACGGACGTGTTCGAGGCGGTGTTCGACGCGTTCATCGCCGGGCACGAGGACAACCGGCCGCAGCTGGTCTTCAACCACCGCAACCCGCTGGCCCGCCAGGCGATGAGCACCGGCGACGAGGAACTGGCCGGGTACGCGGTCGAAGGGCTGTTCACCCAGGCCCTGCTGCTGGCCCGGCAGCCGCTCACCCCGGCCGCGACCGCCGCGATGAACCAGTCGCTGCTCGGCCTGCTGTCCCGGGCGATGGGCGCCGGCCGATGAGCACGTCGGAGAACGACCTGCGCGACATGATGGCCGAGGTGTACCGGCACCCGCCGGGTCCGGCGCGCAGCGCGGCCTTCGACACCGTCATGCGGCACGCCGACGCGGCCGGGGCGACCGAATTCGCGTTCCGGGCGCGGATGAACGCGATCTGGGACTTTCACATGGGCGGCGACTACACCCGGGCGTTCATGGCGTTCTCCTGGTGCGTGGCCACCTTCGACCGGCACCCGGAGTTCGCCGGCGGGTCCGAGCACGACCTGCTGTGGAAGTACAAGTGGATCGTGTGGGAGTTGCCGCAGTTCCCCGCCGTGCCGCTGGAACGCACCGTGGCCCTGCTGGACGACATGGAACGCCGGTACCGGCAGGGCAACCACAGCCTGCACGCCGTCTACCAGCACCGCGGTCTCGTGGCGCACCACCTGGGCGACCTCGACGAGGCCGACCGCTGGTTCGACCGGATGGTCGACGCGAAACGCGACAGCCTGTCCGACTGCGCCGCCTGCGTGCCCTCCAGCCTCGTCCAGCACCACGTCGCCCGCGGCCGGTACGAGGACGCGGTCCGCGCGGGCGCGCCGTACACCCGCGGCGGCTGCGTCGAACAACCCAAGGCGATCCTGTCGGACCTGCTGCCGGCGTACCTGCACACCGGCCGCACCGCCGAGGCGGTCGAGGCGCACCGCGTCGCCTACCGGCAGCTGCGCGACGGCCGGCACTACCTGGCCTCCATCGCCCTGCACCTGCAGTTCTGCGGCCTGACCGGCAACGAGGAACACGCGCTGCCGATCGTGGAACGCCACCTGCCGTGGCTGGACCGCCCGGCGTCGCCGTACGCCGCCATGGAGTTCACCGCCGCCGCCGCGCTCGTGCTGCGGCGCCTCGCCGAGACCGGCGCCGGCGACCGTCCGGTCCGGGTACGCGGCGACGACGGCACCACCAGGGCGCCCGCCACCGTACGGTCCGTCCTGGCCGACGTGACCGCGCGGACCCGGGCGCTGTCCGCGCAGTTCGACGCGCGCAACGGCAACACCTACCAGAGCCGGCGCACCGAGGCGTGCATGGCGGCCGAACCGCTCCTGGACCGACTGCCGCTGACCGTCCTGGCCGGCCGGCCGATCCGCGCGAAGAAGCGCGACGACCGCATCGACGGCCTCGTCAACACCGTCGCCGAACGCACCGCCGCGGGCGACGCGGCCGGCGCGGCGCTGGCCCAGCTCGACCTCGCGTACCTGCTGCGCAACGCGGACCTGCTGGGCGATGCGGCCGAGACCGCCGAGGAAGCGGCCCGCGCCCTGGCCCGGGCCGGGCTGGCGCAGGAGCGACTGCGCGCCCTGCACCTGCTGTTCCAGCTGTACGTTCGCAACTACCAGCAGCGCTCCGACGCGGCGGCGCTGGCCACCGAACTGCTCGACGCGCCCGCGCTGCCCGCCGCGCTGCCGCGGGAGACCCTGGTCGAGGAGATCGCCGACCGCGTCCCCGACCTGGACCTCACCGGCCACCTGCAACGAGCCGCCGACATTCACCGGCGACGCGGCGACACGGCCGGTGAGGCGCGCTTGCTGCGCAAGGCGATCGGCCGGATCGGCCCGCAGTCCGAGCAGTGGCAGCCCGTGCTGGACCGGCTCGACCAGCTCATCGAAGCCGACGCTCTGGCTTCCGACGAGGCGGCGCAGATGTCGGTGCACGTCGGCCGAGCCCTGAGCGTGGCCGGCGATCCGGCAGCGGGATGGGAACGCGCCGAGCGGACGGTCGCGGCCCTGACCGCGGCCCGCGCGCAGGAACCGGTCGAGCACCGCCTACACCGGGCCTGGCTGGCGCTCAAGATGGACCGTCCGGTCGACGCCGAGGCCCTGGCGGCGCCCCTCACGGCCGGCGACGACTTCCACTGGGAGGCGCCCATCGTCGTGGTGCGGAGCCTGCTGGCCCAGGGCCGCACGGGGGACGCCGAGTCCTATATGGCCGAGCGCGGCCTCGATGCGGACGAGGACCTGGACTACGACCCGTACGCCATCGGTTGAGCGGAGACGCCCGGACCCCGCTGCCCGTCGTACCGCCGCGGTGCCCGCCCCGGCACGGCGCCGCGAGGGCTGGGCTGTTCGGTCACAGCGGTGACGGGTCGTCGCGCAGCCGGCTGTAGAGACACCCGTCGCGCCAGGCGCCGGCCCGGAACTCGCAGGCGCGGACGACCCCCTCCAGCTGGAAGCCGGCCTTCTCCAACGACCGCTGCTCGGGGGTGTTCTCGGCGTGGGTGCTGGCCTGAATGCGCTGCACGGGGGTGTGGCTGAACAGGTAGTCGCACAGCAGCGCCTGGGCTCGCCAGCCGATGCCCTGGCCACGCCATTCGGGCAGCAGCACGATGCCGATCTCCCAATAGGGCGCCCGTCCGCCGTACTGGCCCTGCAGATAGCTGAGATAGCCCGCCCGGGCGTCCGCCGCCGAGTCGACCTGGACGACCAGGCC
The DNA here is from genome assembly GCF_042434095.1 of Plantactinospora siamensis. Classification (NCBI taxonomy): domain Bacteria; kingdom Bacillati; phylum Actinomycetota; class Actinomycetes; order Micromonosporales; family Micromonosporaceae; genus Plantactinospora; species Plantactinospora siamensis. The sequence continues at coordinate 24,089 of NZ_JBHLUE010000019.1, read as the reverse complement.
GCCGGTCCGATCACCGAGATAGCCGTCCTCGGCGAAGCGGCGGGCCGGCGCGGCGGCGTCACGGAAGCCGGCCCAGTCGAGCCCGACCAGCCCGGGCTCGACCGCGAACCGGCGCATCATCTCCAGATCGTCCTCGGCCACCGGGCGCAGCCGGATGGCCGAGCCGGACGCCCGGTGCACGATGCCGACCACCGGCGGGGCAGAGTTGTCCATCCAGCGCACCGTAGCGACGGCCCCGGCTCCCCGCTGCCCCGGACCGGCGGCCATCGGGCGGCGAGCACGCCGCTCCGGGACGCCTGCCCGACCGGTGCGGCCATCGCGGGGAGGGGCCGAAGCCGGAAGGATCCGGCTACGCCAACCTCTCCCGGACGAACCTCGCCAGCGCCTCTCGGGAGGGCTGGCCCCAGCCGATGCAGAACGGGTGGCCAGCCGGGTCCGCGTACACCTGGTGGCCCTCGTCGCTTTCCATATCACCGGCTTGCAGCAGGCGGGCGCCGGATCTCATCGCCTGTTCGTGCGCCGACCTGGGGTCCTGAACATGCAGGTCCAGGTGCACCTGCTGGGGCGCGCCGTCTGGCCAGTCCGGGGGAACATGCCCCGGCGCGAGCTGGACGCCGATCCGCCACTCACCGGCCGCGTCGATGACACTGTGAAACCGTTCGTCCTCGAAGACGTGCCCACCGAGCATCCCGGCCCAGAACGCGCTCTCAGCCTGCAGGTCTGCGGCGTCGAACACGACCACGGTCCGTATCGGTTCCATGGGAGCCGATCCTATGAATGTGGCTGTCCACGAGCAAAGCGTGCCGCCGCACCACCTTCGGTGCGACGGCACGCTCGCGATCACTTCATGTTCGATACCACGAACGAGGCGTGGCCGTGCAGGTAGTTGTCCCAGCCGCCGGTCACCGGGGCGCCGGCGGAGAGCAGGTTGGTGGTGTCGGTGCCGACGTCCAGCTTCCACGCCGCCCACGAGATGTTGTTGGCCTTCATCCAGTCGATCCAGGTCTGGGCCTCCGGGTAGCAGGCGGTGCCGTCCAGGCCACCATCGGCGTTGCTGGCGCCCCATTCGGTGACGAACAGCGCCAGCCCGGCCCGGATGGCGGTGTCGGCCTTGCTGCGCAGCCAGGCCGTGTGCGAGCAGGAGTAGAAGTGCAGCGTGTACATCAGGTTCGTGCCGGACACCGGGCTGCCGGCCGCCACGTCCACGTCCTGTGACCAGGTCGGGGTGCCGAGCACGATGATGTTGTCCGGGTCGGCCGCCCGGATGGCCGGCACGACGGCCTGGTGGTACGCCTTGACGGCGCTCCACGAGCTGTTCGCCCCGTTCGGCTCGTTCCAGTCCTCCCAGATCACGTTCGGCAGGTTGCCGTAGCGCTGAGCCAGGTCGGAGAAGAACGCCACGGCCTGCGACTGCTCCTGGTTGGCGTGGTCGGCGTGGAAGTCCACGATGACGTACACCCCGGCTGCGGCAGCGTTGTTGATGATCGTCTCCACCTGCCCGCGGGCCTTGCTCGGGTTGCTCAGGTACGCCCCGGACGGCTCCACGCCCATGGCGGCGCGGATCACCTGCAGATGCCAGTTGTCGCGCATCCACCGCAGCGCCGACAGGTTCTCGGCGTACGGCTGGCTCTCCCAGTTGAGCCACATACTGCTCACGCCGCGCAGCTGCACCTTCGCGCCGTGCTCGTCGCACATCCCGCTGCCGCAGACGTGCAGCTTGCCGTGGATCGAGACGGGAGTGCCGGTCGGCGGCGTGCTGGAGGTTGGCGTGGGGCTGGGCGTGGTCGACCGGGTGGGCGACGGGGTCGGGCCGCTCGGCGTGCTCGACGGCGGGGCGCTGCTGGGCGCCGCGCCACCGCAGGTGACGCCGTTGAGCGTGAACGCGGTCGGCGCCGGGTTGGCGCCGTTCCAGACGCCGTTGAAGCCGGGGCTGACGGTGCCGCCGGTGCCGAGCGCGCCGTTGTAGCCCTCGTTCGCCACCGTCACGGCGGAACCGGACTGGGAGAACACGCCGCCCCAGCCGTTCTGCACGGTCTGGCCGTTGGCGAAGGCGAAGCCGAGCCGCCAACTGGTGACCGGGTCGCCGAGATTCTTGATGGTGATGCCGGCCTGGAAGCCGCCCGGCCACTGGTTGACGACCTGGTAGGTGACCTGGCATCCGGTCGCTGCGGATGCCTGGGTGGCCGTGGCGGCGACCATGCCGACGCCGACCACCAGCACGACGGCCGCGCCGAGGCCGCGCCGCGCACGAGCGCGCGCGGGCGGGCGGAGTGGGGTGATGCGCATTTCGGACTCCTGACACATGCTTTCGTCCCCGGCGCGCGGCGCCGGTGACGATACGGGGACGGCCGGGGTGGCCCGGTCACCCCGGCAGGCCGCGGGACGGCGGCAACCACGTCCCACGGATATCGCACCATAGCATAGACAGTCGTCACTACCTGCCGACCGCACGCGGCGCCGATCTGGCTGTGCCCGGTGACGTCCCCGCCCGCGGCGCGGGCGGGGCACACGGGGTCATGCCGGGTTGGCCGGCGGCGCGGTCGGCCGGCGGCGCGGTCAGCCGGTAAACGTGAACGCGCCGTCGAGCCAGTTGTGCGGGGTGCCGTTCGCCCCGTCCTGCCGCCAGCCCTGGATGTAGATCCGCTCGTTGTGGTCCGGGCGGGCGGAGAAGTAGCCGATGCCGCAGGCCGAGTCCGAGGTGCCGTTGTTGCCGTTGGCGTCCTCCGCGGCGGCGAACAGGGTGTGCCAGGCGCCCCAGGCCTCGACCTCCACCCGCTCGCCGTCGGACTTGCGGTCGCAGACCTTCACGTACGGGTACGTCTGTCCGGCGTCGACGTAGACCAGCAGGTAGTCGTTGTAGAACGTGGCGCTGGTGGCGGCGTGCGCCGGTGTCGGGCTCAACGCCACGAGCGCCGTGGACAGCGCGGCGGCCGCGACGAGCTTCAGTTTCCGCATGGTTGTTGCCTCCCCTGAACCGTGACTGCGTCTCCGCTGGGACGTCGCTGGGCCGCCCACTGTGACGGCGCCGCCCGGAGGACTCGGCGAACACGCCACGGGCACCGGCGCTCGATCGGGAGTCCAGGTGCCGGCGACCAGCATCGAATAGAAACGTATCACTTTCCGCTCTGCCGCCGTACTGCTCCACAGAGGCTGCGGTCGCAGGGCGGGGGTGGGCCCGTCCGGGCAAGGGGAGCGGATGGGCCCACCCCTTCCAATGGGCGAGCCGGCGCGCGGAGCCTAGGGCATTGCATACCACACTCCGTTCATGGTCAGGGCCCGTGTCACCGGAACGGGCGGCGACACCCGTGCGCGTCTCAGCTGTCGAGCATTACCTTGACGTACATCGATTTATTGCGGGACTGTCGACGAATGCTGGAGACCGGTCGCGCATCGTTGTTCCGTCGCATGTGGCCGTTCGTCGCGGCCGCCGTCGCGCTACCGGTCGCGGCCGTGGGGCTGGCCACCGCCCCCGCGGCCGGCGCTGACACCGGATCGACGCTCATGGAAACCAGCGCCCCGCCGTCGACGCCACCCAGCACGCCGCTGTCACCGACGGCGCCCACGGACCTCACCGCGACCAGCGTCACCTCGACCTCGGTCACCCTGACCTGGACCGCCTCGACCCCCGGCTGCTGCCCCATCCAGGCCTACAACATCATGTACGCCCAGCCCTTCCTGGACACGATCCCGATGACGATGGTCGGCAACGTCACCACGGCCACGCTCCAACTCCGGCCGACCACCGAATACCACATCAGGGTGCAGGCCAGGGACGAGGTGCAGACCTCGTCCTGGTCGAAGGAGTTCACCGTGATGACCCCAGCCACCGACACCGGCCCGGACACCGTGCCGCCGACCGCCCCGGGGACCCTGAGCGTCCAGAACGGGACGCTGTCCTGGACACCGTCCACCGACAACATCGCGGTGACCGGCTACAACGTCTATCACTTCGACGGCTGGTACACCTCCACGCTGGTCGGCACCGCCACGACCACCACGTATCCGGTGCCGCCGGCACCCAAGGCGGGCCCGCGCAACCAGTTCTACGTACGGGCACGGGACGCGGCGGGCAACCTGTCGATCGCGTCCAACGCGGTCGACGCGCCCGAGGTGACGCCGACGACCCCGCCACCGCCGACCCCCACCTGCGCCGTCAGCTACCACAGGCTGTCCGAATGGCGCGGCGGGTTCATCGCGACCGTCACGATCAAGAACACCACCGGCGCCGCGGTCGACGGCTGGACATTGGACTTCAGCTTCCCCGGCGACCAGCGGATCACCTCGGCCTGGAGCGCCAGCTACACGCAGTCGGGCAACGCCGTCACGGTCCACAGCGCCGGTTGGAACGGCGGCATCGCGGCCGGCAGGAGCGTCTCGTTCGGCATCCAGGGCACGTGGACCGCCAGCGACGCCGCGCCGACGAGCTTCACGCTCAACGGCGGCTCCTGCGCCACCGCCTGACAGTGCCAGAGCGGGGCTTGTTCGGTATTTAGCTAATGTGCTAAAAACGAGGGCATGACCGCGTTGAGTGCCGAGGAGGAGGCGGGCGTCTTCCGGGCGCTGGCCGACCCGACCCGTCGCCAGATCCTCGAAGACCTGCGCCCGGGCGAGCTGACCGCCGGCGAGATCGCCGCCCGCTTTCCGATCAGCGGGCCGTCGATCTCTCGGCACCTGGGCGTGTTGAAGTCGGCCGGCCTGGTGCGTGAGCGGCGGGATGCCAACCGGCTGCACTATTCGCTGGTCGAGGAGCGGCTGGCCGCCTGCCTCAACCGGTTCCTGTCGGCCGTCTGCCCGGAGCAGGTGCTGCTGCGGCACCGTCGCGGGCGCGCCAGCGAGGGCGGTGCGGCGTGAGGCCGCCGACGTTGGTCGGGGTGGTGGAGCGTCGGCTGCTGCTCAACTACCGCGTCGACCCCGGGACTGTCGCCCCGATGCTGCCGGCGCCGCTGCGGCCGCAGGTGGTGAACGGCTGGGCAGTCGGCGGGGTCTGCCTGCTGCGTCTCGGCCGGATCCGCCCTCGGGGCGTGCCGGAGAGGCTGGGGCTGCGCAGCGAGAACGCCGCACACCGGTTCGCCGTCGAGTGGGACACCCCCGCCGGGACGCGGTGCGGCGTCTACATTCCGCGCCGGGACACGGCGTCGACCGTCAACGTGCTGGCCGGTGGCCGGGTGTTCCCGGGGGAGCACCACCGGGCCCGGTTCGAGGTCCGGGAGAGCCGCGCCGAGCTGCGGGTGGGCTTCACCAGCGTCGACCGGACCGGTCAGGTGCAGGTGTACGGCCGGCTGAGCGACCGGCTCACCGGCAGCGGCCTGTTCGCCGATCTCGCCGAGGCGTCCGCCTTCTTCCAGCGGGGTGCGGACGGCTACTCGGCCACCCGGGGCGGGGACCGCCTCGACGGGATGCGGTTGCGGACCGACCACTGGAGCGTGGAACCGTTGGAGATCATCGCCGCCCGGTCCAGCCTGTTCGACGACGAGCGGCTGTTTCCCACCGGCACGGCCCTCCTCGACAGCGCGCTGGTGATGCGGGACGTGCCGGTGACCTGGCAGGCGCTGTCGCCGATGGCCGTCGACCCGATGCGGGCGGCGCCGGCCACGCCGCGGTGAGGCGCCGGTGCTGACCCCTTCTCGCGTTCGCATCGTCAGGTGAGCGGTCACGGCCACGGGTGACGCGGTCTGACCGGGCACCCAGTGGCGCGCCGCCGGGGGTGCCCGGACCGCACGCGCGACCGGGGCGACCGGACGCCCCGCTATTTCGTGGCTCGCGGCCGCGGCTAACCCAACAAACAGCGTGGCGACCAATCGCAGACTCCTGATTCCGCAGGATCACGGTCACGTCCCCGGAATGGTGAAAGCGAGGCCGACTCGGGCCCACTTCTGTAACTTTTCGGCAATCTGGAAATTGTCCGATCAGGGTTGCGAGAGAGCCTGGTTATGGATGCTTCCGGCGCTCTACCGTGTCGATTATCCGGCTTGTTCGATGCATGTGGATCGAAGGTCGGCCAGCGCGGCGAACGCGCCGCGGAAGGAGCGTCACATGTTCACCAGATCCTCGCGCAACCCGGTGGCCCGGGCCGTCATCCCGCTGATCCGCGCTCTCGCGCTGCTGGGCGTGGTCCTGGCCAGCGTTCTCACCTTCACCGCCCCGGCCTCCGCGCACCAGCGAGCCCAGGCCAGCGGCGCTCTGGCCAGCGGCGTGACCCTCGCGGACCGCGGACACCATCCGGGCGGCGGGGGCCGTCCGGGTGGGCGTCCCGGCCGTCCCGGCCGGCCGGGCGGCGGCGGGGTGGGTGGCGCCGCGGTGTCCCCGACGATCAATCCGGCGGCCGCCCAGATCCGGTACACGACCGACCCGACGCGCACGACCTGCGCCAGCCGGAACCTCTGCGTCTTCGTGCTCGACCCCACGAGGCCCGCGGGGACCTACAAGGTCTTCGACCTGTTCACCTGTCAGCGTTACTACCTGACCCAGTGGCTGGGCACCGGCTATTACAACAATCAGCAGACGGGTTCCCCCGCCCCCACCGTGTATTTCTATCCTCAAAGCGGACCGCCGATCAGGTCGTTCACTGCCAAAGGTATCGGGACCCAGAACTGGTTTCCGGTCTGGTCGATCGTGAACTGTCAATAGCGGATCAGCCGCGTTGCGCGGCGGGCCCGGTCGAGTAATCGGGGCCGGACCGGCGTTCCGTCTCGCCCCCGTGTCGAATCATCCGGCTCGTCGACGCATGCGTGGACGAAGGTCGGCCAGCGCGGCGAACGCGCCGCGGAAGGAGCATCAGATGTTCACCAGATCCGCACCCAAACCCGGGGTCCGGCCGCTCCTCGCGCTGACCCGTGGACTCGCCCTGCTGGGCGTGTTCCTGGCCGGCATGGTAATTCTCGCGGTCCCGGCCTCCGCCCACCAACGTACGCAGTTCGGCAGCGCGTCAGCCAGCCGCGTAACCCTCGCGGACCGCGGCCATCCCGGCGGCGGTGGCCGTCCGGGCGGGCGGCCCGGGCGGCCGGGCCGGCCGGGCGGCGGTGGTGGTCCGGGAGGCGCCGCGGTGTCCCCGACGATCAGCCCGGCGGCCGCCCAGATCCGGTACACGACCGACCCGTTCCACACGCCCTGCGACAGCGGCAACTTCTGTGCCATGGTGTGGGATCCCACCCTGCCCTTCGGCGGCTACAAGGTCTTCGACCTGTTCGCCTGCCACCAGTACCACCTGTACAACTGGTTCGCCGGCCCCTCCGGCGGCTTCTACAACAACGCTCAGGTGGACAACGTCAGGGTGACCTTCTATGACGTCGGTCAAAACGTCATCAGGTCGTTCACCGCCACCGGTGTAGGCACCCAGGACTGGACCCCGGTCGAGTGGATCCGCAACTGCGGGTAAACGGACTGCCGGTACGCCCCGTCGGCCCCGGTCAGCGCGACCGGGACCGGCCGGGGCGACCGACCTGACCCGCCGGCTGGGAAGAGCCACCGGCCGAGCGCGAACGTCTCCCATCGGCCGTGCCCGGGTACGCCCGGCGGCGTACCCGAAGTGTCGCGCCGGCGCGGATGAGGGGCGGCCCGGCGCCGCATAGCGTCGCGGCTTGTGTCACACCTGCTCCGGCCGAGACCAACCGGGCGCGACCGGCCCGGCCCGGTCGCGCCGCCGACGCCGGCCACCACCGGTCCATACCCGACCGCGCCGGGCACGATCCTGCTGCTGACCGCCGACACCGGTGGCGGTCACCGCGCCGCCGCAGAGGCGCTCCGGCAGGCGCTGCAGAGTCGATTTTCCGGCCGGCTCGTCACGGTCGTCTGCGATCCGCTCACCGGCGTCGAGGCCCACCGGGCGCTGCGGTGGACCTGCCGGCGGTACGGCCCGCTCGTGCGCTGGAGCCCTCCGCTGTGGGGGCTGCTGTTCCACGCCACCAACACCACGGTGACCCTGCCGATCCTGCGCCGCGCGCTGACCCGGTACGCGCGGGCGCCGATCGCCGCGGCGCTGGTCCGGCACCGGCCCCTCGCGGTGATCCTGCTGCACCCGCTGCTGGTCTCACCCGCGGTCGCCGCCCGGCGCGACTGCGCCTCCGGGGCACCGCTGGTGAGCGTCGTCACCGACCTGGGCACCGCCCACCGCGGGTGGTGGCACCCGGCCGTCGACCGGGTGGTGACACCCACCCCCGCGCTGGCGCGGCAGGCCGGCCGACACGCCGGAACGGCGCCCGCCCGGTGCGCGGCCCTGGGAATCCCGGTAGGCGCACAGTTTCGCGCCGGCCCGGCCGGCCCGGACGCCAGGGCGACGCTGCGCGCGTCGCTGGGACTGCGCCCGGACCGCTTCGTCGTCCTGGTCGCGGCCGGCGGCGAAGGGGGCCGCCGGATCACCGCGTGGACCCGCACGATCATCACCGGTGTCCCCGACGTCGACGTCGTGGCGGTCTGTGGCCGCGACGAGAGGACCCGGGCTCGCCTCGACGGCCTGGTCGCCGCCAGCGGGGGCCGGCTGACGGTGACCGGCTTCGTGTCCAACATGGCCGACTGGCTGCGCGGCGCCGACCTGCTGGTCACCAAGGCCGGGCCCGGGACGGTGGCCGAGGCTGCCTCCTGCGGGACACCCATGCTGCTGGCCGGCCACCTGCCCGGGCAGGAAAACGGCAACACCGAGATCACGGTACGAGCCGGCGCGGCGCGTCCGGTACGCGGCCGGCGGCAGCTTCGAACCCAGGTCGACCAGCTGCGGTCCGACCCGGCGGCGCTGGACCGGATGCGCGCCTCGGCCGCACGCCTCGGCCGCCCCGCCGCCGCGGCCGACATCGCCGAACTCCTTGCCCGACTCACCCGCCCCGGCGACCTCCGGCAGGCCCAACCAGGAAAGGATCGGCGATGAGCCGCACCACCGCCCTTCGCCGGGCATCGATCGCGACCGGCCTGCTCGGGGCGGCGGTCCCGCTGCTGAGCGAGCTGCGGGTGGGTCCGACCGCCCGGAAGTCGACCGGGCAGTGGCGCCGGGCGCCCGTGGGGCGCCGCGCAGGCACGAAGCTCGGCATCAGCTTCCGGCCCAGGCAGTGCGAGGACCTCGGCCTCGATCCCGGGCAGACCCTGGAAACGCTGCTGGCCTACCCCTTCGAGATGCTGCGGATCAGCGCCTACTGGGACCGCGTCGAGTCCGCGCCCGGCGGCTTCGACCCGGCGGAGCTGGACTGGCAGGTCGACGCGGCCGAACGCGCCGGCAAACGGGTGATCGTCTGCCTCGGCCCGGTCAAATCGTTCGGCTACCCCGAGTTTTTCGTCCCCCGCCACCGCCTCGACGGCGACCTTCCCGAGGGCCGCCTCATCGACGGCGCCTCCCACCCGGCCCTGCTGGCAGCGGCCACCGAACACCTGACCCGGCTGGTGCGGCGCTACCGGGACCGCGAAGCCATCGTCGCCTGGCAGGTCGAGCACGAAGGGGTCGACCCGCTCGGGATGGAGCACTCCTGGCGGCTCGCGGAGTCCTTCGTGCGGCACGAGGTGGACGCGGTCAGGGCCGCGGATCCGGCCCGGCCCATCCTGCTGAACGGCTTCCTGCCCACCTCGACCGCGGTGCTCGCGCACCAGTGGTGGCGAACCAGGGACCAGGGCGACTCGGTGGCTGTGGCCGAACGGCTGGCCGACATCGTGGGCATCGACCACTACCCGCGGCACGCCGTGGGCAGCATCGGCCGATGGAGCGCCTACCTAGACGGCGCCACCGGCGTGCTGCCGGCGTGGCGGCGGCGTCGCCTGCTCGCCCGGGTCATCGGCTCCGGGCGGACGGTGATGGTCACCGAAGGCCAGGCGGAACCGTGGGAATCGGTGACCGTGCCACCCAGCCCCGACGCCGGGACCCCCGCCAGCTGCCCGCCGGAACGCCTCATCCACACCTACACCGACTGCCTGCGCTGGGCGCGCCGCGCCGGCACCGAACTGAGCGCCTACCTGTTCTGGGGCGCCGAGTACTGGGTGCTGCGCGACCGGCAGGGCGACAGCGACTACCTGGACGCCTTCGCCCGCATCCTCGCCCGGTCCTGACGGCTCGGTCGGTTGTCGCCCTGCGGCGCCGGCGGGGACGACCCGTACGCTCCGGCCGGGCGGTTGCGTCGGCGGCCGCGGTTTCCGCCGGTACGCCCGCGGTCGCAGCCCGGCTACGTCCACCGGCGTACGCGCCGGTCACCGCGCCCGGCACGGCTACGAACAGCGTGTCCCCGCGTTGTCGTCGGGCGCGGGACGCGGTGCGCCGCCCGGCCTGGGCACCATCGGAGCATGTCCAGCACCGACGACTTCACCGGGCCCGTCATCGACAACCCCGTCAGCGGCGAACGGATCCGGATCCGCGTCTCGGCCGCCCAGTCCGGCGGAAAGCTGCTGGCGTGGGAACTCCGGCTCGCCCCCGGCGGACGGGTACCCAGCGGGCACGTCCACCCGGGACAGGAGGAGCGCTTCAGCGTGATCCGGGGACGCCTGCGGTTCCGCCTCGGCTGGCGCCGCCGGGTCGTCGGGCCCGGCCAGAGCGTCACGGTGCCGCCCGGCGTACCGCACCACTTCGCCAACGCCGGGCCCACCGAGGCGGTGGTGCTGGTGGAGACCCGGCCGGCCATGCAGATGGCGGAGCTGCTCCGGGTCGCCGCCGAACTGGCGCGCGACCAGCACGGCCGGCCGCGCTGGCTGCCCCGCCCGGTCGACCTGCTGCTGTTCATGGACGAGTTCGCCGCCGAGGTCCGCGCCCCGTTCCTGCCTGTCCGGCTGGTCAGGGTCGTGGTCCGCGGCGCCGCCCGGCTCGCCGCGGGGACCGGCGCCGACGCCCGGTATCGACGGCTGCGGGCTCGGTGAGCGCCGCGCCGCCACGGCGGCGGGGCGCGCCCGCGCCGCGTACCGTCGTGGCCTTCCAGGCCCACCCCGACGACGAGGCCCTGCTCACCGCGGGCACGCTGGCCCGGGCCGCCGCCGCGGGCCACCGGGTCGTCATGGTCCTCGCCACCGACGGCGAGCTGGGCGGCCCGCCCGGCATCGCGGACGGGCGGCTCGGCGGCGCGTGGGACTCCGGCGCGCGGCGGCTCGGGGTGCGGCGGCGCGCCGAGGCCCGCGAGAGCGCGCGGGCGCTCGGGGTGGCCAGCGTGGAGCACCTCGGCTACGCGGACAGCGGGATGGGCCCGGAGAACCACCCCAACCCGCCCGGCCGGACCCGCTTTGTCAACGCCCCCGTCGAGGAGGCCGCCGAGCGGCTCGCCGCGATCCTGCGCGACGAGCGGGCAAACCTGCTGCTCAGCAACGACCGCAACGGCGGTTACGGGCACCGCGACCACGTCCGGGTCCACGCGGTGGCCGCCCGCGCCGCCCAACTCGCCGGGACACCCCGGACCCTCGAGGCCACCCTGCCGCGGGACATCATCCGCCGCGGCGTCGACCTCGCATCGAAGGTGCGTCTCCTCCCATCCGAATTCGACCCCGGCAGCCTCGACCGCGCCTACAGCGCCCGCGCGGAGATCACCCACCGCATCCCGGTGCTGCGATACGCCGGGCGCAAGCGGGCCGCGCTGCGGACCCACACCAGCCAGACCGCCGCCAAGGGCGGCGCCGATCGGACCCTCGCCGCGTTCCTGCGGATTCCCCGCCCGGTCTACGACCTGCTCTTCGCCTGGGAGTGGTTCATCGACCCCGAACACCGGGGCCGGTCTCCCGGGATCTGTGGGCGCCCGAGCGGCGGCGGTGACCACGCGGCGTGCGGGTGATCGTGCGCGCCGGCCCGGTTGGCCGGGCGGGGGCGCCAGCACGGCCGTAGGGTCTGCACCGGCGGCCGCCGGCCGCCCTTTCCGGACCTGTGGAGCGTTCATGAGCCTCGAGAAGGTGATCTTCGGGTTTTTCGTCGTGCTCGCGGCGACGCTGAACTTCGGCTTCTTCATCGGCGACATCTCGAACCCCGCCCTGCACAGCGTGTACGAGCTGTTCGCCGCCGTGGTGGTCAACCTGATCGCCACGGCGCTGAAGTTCGGCGACCGTACGCAGATCGGCGCGGTCCACCTGGCCACCAGCCTGGTGGCCGACCTCCAGCTGCTGGCCGCGGCCGTCACCTGGGTCATCGCCTCGCAGGTCTCCTCGCACGGGCTGACCGGCGCGGGCACCGCCGCCGTGGTGTCGCTGTCCGGGGGCGCGTTGCTGGCCAACCTCGTCGCCGTGGTCCTGCTGGTGACCGAGACCGTGTCGTTCTACCGCAGGTAGGCCACCGTGAACAGCCGTTCGCCGGCCGGGTGGCGTCGCCGGGCCGCCGCGGAGACCCGCCCCGGCCCGGCCGCCGGGGAGACCCGCCCCGGCCTGGCCGCGGGGGAGACCGGCCGCGGTCGGTCCGCCGGGGGGCGCCGGCGCGGCCGGGCCCGGTGGGACATCCCGACCGACTCCACCCTGTACCCGTCGACGACGATCTTCCTGATCCTGCGCCGGCTGCGCGCCCCGCTGGTCAGCCTCATTGTGATCTTCGCGATCAGCGTGCTGGGCCTGACGCTCATCCCCGGCCGGACCGAAACCGGCCAGCCGTGGCGGATGGGCCTGTTCGACGCGTTCTACTTCATGAGCTACACAGCCAGCACCATCGGCTTCGGGGAGATCCCGCACGCGTTCAGCACGGCCCAGCGGTTGTGGGTGACCGTCACCATCTACCTGACCGTGGTCGGCTGGGCGTACGCGATCGGCTCGCTGCTGAACCTGCTGCAGGACCGCGGGTTCCGCCAGGCCCTGGGCGTGCAGCAGGTCACCCGTACGGTGGCACGGCTGCGCGAGCCGTTCCTGCTGATCGCCGGGTACGGGCGGGCCGGCCGGACCCTCGGCCGCGCCCTCGACGATCTCGGCCGCCGGTTCGTCGTGGTCGACATGGCCGCCCAGCACATCGACGGGCTGGACCTGGAGTCCTACCACGCCGACGTCCCCGGCCTCGCGGGTGACGTGCGCGACCCGTGGCACCTGCGGGTGGCCGGGCTGCAACACCCGCGCTGCGAGGGGGTGCTCGCGCTCACCGACGACGATGAGGCAAACCTGGCCGTCACGATGGCCGCGGCCCTGCTGCGACCCGAGCTGCCCGTCGTGGCCCGTACCGTCTCCCGGGCGATCGGGCGCCGCATGCTGGCCTTCGGCTCGCCGACGGTGGTCAACCCCTTCGACCGGTTCGGTGACCGGCTCCGGCTGGCGCTGCGCGCGCCCGCCGCGCACCAGCTCAGGTCCTGGCTGGAGGCGGGCCCCGGCGCCGAGCTGCCCCCGCGCGGGTCGCCACCGGACGCCGGTCGCTGGGTGGTGTGCGGCTACGGCCGGTTCGGCCGGGAGCTGACCGCCGACCTGCGCGCCGAGGGGTGGGAGGTGACCGTCATCGATACCGCGCGCCACGAGGAGGACTCGACCCTGGTCGGCGACGCGTCCGACCCCGACGTGCTGGCCCGCGCCCGGCTGACCGAGGCGGTCGGCTTCGTCGCGGCCACCGACAACGACACCACCAACCTGTCGGCGCTGGCCGCCGCCCGCGACATCGCACCGGACCTGTTCGTGGTGGCCCGGCAGAACAGCTCGGCCAACGCCGCGCTGTTCTCCGCGATGCAGATCGACGCGCTGCTGGTGCCCTCAGAGGTGGTCGCCCAGGAGGTGTACGCCCGGCTGAGCACCCCCCTGCTGTGGCAGTTCCTGAGCCAGCTGCCCGACCGCGGCGACCCGTGGGCCGCCGCCCTGATCGAACGCCTCGCTGAACGGTGCGGCCACCGCCTGCCGGCGCTGTGGAAGGTGGCGGTGGACGCCGGGGAGACCCCCGCCGTCGTCCACCGGCTGGCCGGCGGGCAGGTGCGGCTCGGTGACCTGCTGCGCAGTCCCGCCGACCGCGACCACCGGCTGCACGCGGTGGTCCTGATGGCCCAGCGCGGCGGCGAGGCCATGCTCACCCCCGATGACGACCTCACGCTGGCCGAGGGCGACCAGTTGCTGCTCGTCGGCCGGCCGGAGGCCCGGCGCGCGCTGCAGACGACCCTCACGGTGGACGCCGTCACCGAGTACGTGGTGTCGGGCCGGCGGGTGCCCGACAGCTGGCTGTGGCGACGGCTCACCGGTCACCGGGCGCCGCCGCCGTCCTGACCGCAGCGTCGAGCCCCCGCCGCCGCCAGCTCCGCCAGCTCCGTCTGCCCGGCGATGGGTGCCAGCGAGGGTTCCGTTGCCGGAGCACCGCGCGCCGGCGCGGCGGGATGGCACGATGAGGTGGTGCCCTGGCCGGTCCTGCTCGACGCCCACCCCCGCGCGGCCACCTGGTCTCTCGGCGAGCGGGTGACGACCCGGCTTAGCTGGCTCGACCACCCGGAACTGCCCGACGATCTCGTGCTGCGTCAGGTCGTCTTCCGGGTCAGCCCGTTGCAAGACGCCGACGGCCGCCCGTGGGCACAGCTCATCACGGCCGGCGACCTGCTCGCGGTCCGGGCGGGCGACCACCGCGGTGGTGAGGTCGCCCTGGACGGCTGCCTAGGCGTCGACGCGTACCTCGGGCTGATCGGCGACCTGCCCGCCACGACCGGCGTCGTACGGCGGGTCCGGGTGGTGCACGACCTGTGCGACCTGGATACCGAAGGGTGGGTCCGCCGCCCCGGGCACGTGCGGCTGACCGACGTCCCCGATGCCTCCCCGGGGCGTCTGCGCACCGACACCTCTGGCGCGGATCCGGCGCCGCCCGAACAGGAGCGCGTACCCGGCGGCATCCGGTTCCTCAGCCCCGCCCAGTACGCCGGTCGGGCTGGCGACCGACTGACGGCACCGCGGTGGCAACCCCGCGGCTTCCTGGTCGACCTCGACGTTCCTCAGCCGGGCCCGCGGCGGTGGGGGAACGCGCCGTAGCGCTGGCGGACAGCCTCACGCACATGGCTCGGAGCACCCGCACCACACCCGGGGACTCCGACCTGACGATGGACGAGCTGCGGGTTTGGCCCGTGTTGAATTGACGGCGGCCCCGACGGCGGACCACATGGCACCGTCGCCTCTGGCAGGATCCGCCGAATGCGCAAACTGATGGCGTTCCTTCTCGTCATGGCCGTCACCGGCTGCGGCGACGGCGCCGCGACCCAGAAGGAGACCACCGAACAGTTCACCCAGGGCGGCGTCAGCATGGAACCCACGGTCAAGGCCGGCCAGGTGGTCAACGCGAGAAGAGTCAACGGGACGTACGAGGCTCGGCGCGGGGACATCGTCCTGATCCATTCCCCCGGCGGCGCCTGGGGAGACGGGAAGACGCTGCTCAAACGTGTGGTGGCGGTCGGTGGCGAAACCATCGCCTGCTGCGACTCCGCCGGCAAGGTCAGTATCAACGGCGAGCCGCTGACCGAGTCGTACGTGATGGAGAACTCGCCGCTCGACGAGCCGCCGAACCCGGACTTCTGCGGGCCGCGCCGGTTCGCCGCGGTAAGGGTGCCGGCCGGCTCCGTCTTCGTCATGGGCGACAACCGGGCGCGGTCGAACGACTCCCGGTGCGCCGGTGCGGTTCCGGTGTCGTCGGTCTTCGCCGTGATGGTCAGCTGACCGGTACCTGACCGGTGCCGCGGACGCACCGCGGGGCCGTACCGGTCAATGCACCCGTTCGACGGCTGCCCAGCGCGCCGCGCCGGACGGGTCCGGCATGTTAGGAGATCAGGCTCGGGGCGGGTGCCCCACGGGAAACCCCTCGGGCCACAGTTGCGACTCGACGGGAAAGTCTGCCCGTAGCCCGATGTTGTCCGACAGCCCTGCCGCTCGAAAGTTGTTGCCATGGATCTCGTTGCGTCGCCCCGTATGTGGATCCGTGCCGTAGATCGCCGCCATCTTGATGGGGCCGACGAACCGGCAGCCCACGAAATCCGCGGAGAAGGAGAAGAACTCCTCGAACCGGCAGCGTTCGAAGGTGCAGTCCTCGAAGCGCGCCTCACCCACGTGGAAGCCGGCCCGGATCCGGAGACGGACGCCGACGAACGTGCATGAACGGTAGATGCACGGCCGGTTCCCGAACGAACCCTGCGGCTCGTACCCGTCCCGATGCAGCCGCCTGCCGCGCTGCCGGAACACACACCCGTCGAACGAGGACCACATCGTGGTGAGGGCGAGCTCGTCCAGGCTTAGATCGACACCGGTCACCTCGGCGCGATCGAACCGAACGGCGCGAAGCTGCGACTCGTCCAGCGGAGCGGCCGTCAGGTCGACGTCGGACACCCGACCGGACAGCACCACGGTATGTGGTCCCCACACCGGCGCGAGGTCCGGAGTGCGCCCCCGCCACCACGCGGGGTGCTCGGCCGACGTTGCGGTATCCATACCGCCGATCGTGCCCCCTCGAGAGCCTGCCGTGGTGCCCGCTCGGCGCGACGCCGTGGCGCTGGCTACGCCCACAATCGTGGGCAGAAGCTAACGGGATCGACCGAGAGTCACCATCGGCGGAGAAGTTGCGGGCCGCCCCAGAGCGTCCAATGGGCATAATCATCCTCATCGGCGCCGCGGAACGATCCCGGCAGACCCCGTTGAAACCATGCTGCCGGGAGCCGAAGCTCCTCGACGTCCCAGTGTCGCTGAAAGGATGAGCCGACCTCCACTATCAGCCAGTCGACGAGCTGCACAATGAGGGCGAGGCACGACCGAGCGCACCCGGACTGGATCGTCGCCCCGACCATCCGCTGCTCCTCTGGAGCGTTCGAATTCCCTTCGGCATCGGAACGCCACAGTCGATAGCGTCCGTAGATCACACTGGCGTAGGGGTCCCCGATGCGTGAATCGGTCCACCTTGTTGGGTCGTCAACTCTGGCGAGTAGTCGACGTAGGCTGCCATGCGCCAACGCGTTGCGCAGGGTGATCCACTGATTGAGATGCTGTGCGAAAGTCAGCCCCGACAGTCGACCGGGAGCCACCCCGACCAGGTCTTCCATTGACTGCATCCGCACGCCACTCCAGCTCGTGGCCGCCGACACGCGCAGCTCATCGAGAAAGCTGCGCTCGCATGCACGGGCCTCCATCAGCACGCGTTGCGACTCAAAGGCGTACAGATGCCCTGTCTTGGAATCTTCCGAGCCGTCGCCCCACGAATCGTCGGCCGGATCCGCAAGAAAAGCGGAACGCGTGTCGGCGATGAAGCGGTCCCAAGCTCCCACTGCCGTCACGACGATCGATCTGTTCAGCGCTGCGCGCGGCTGGCGACCCCGCACCACTCTCTCGTTGTGGACCAAGACAAGGTCCACTCCCACGCTGAGATTTTCGCGCACGGCGCGAGCGACCTGGCCGAATCGCTTCTCCCGCACTGGCCCGTCGGGAACGCTGTCCTGCCCATGCCCGGCCACCATCCCGAGAGGCTACCTTGCGCATCGGCATGATCGGATGTCCACTCATTGGCCATGCGTCGGCCCAATGTCGCTGGGGAGGATCGAGCGGCCGGGTTCCCGCGGCTGACTACGTGGAGCGACCCCGTCAGCGGGTCAGCGGCGTTTCCAGTGGATCGGCAGGCGTTTCACGCCGCGCTGGAAGTTGGAGCGGAGGTACGCGGGCGGCCCCGCGTACCCGATGCTGGTGGTGCGGCTCAGCAGGGCCTCGAGCAGTGCCCGGAGTTGGCACCGGGCCAGGTGCGCGCCGAGGCAGAAGTGGGGTCCGTACCCGAAGACGAGGTGCGGGTTGGGCTGGCGGGCCAGGTCGAGCCGATCGGGGTCGGCGAAGACCCGCTCGTCCCGGTTGGCCGAGGCGAACGACACCACCACCTTGTCACCGGCCCGTACCGGCGCCCCGGCGACGGTGGTGTCCGCGGTGGCGGTGCGCCGGAACACCATCACCGGGGTCCACCAGCGCAGCAGCTCGTCGACGGCGGTGTCGAACAGGGCCGGGTCGCGGCGCAGCCGCGCCAGCTGCTCGGGGTGCTCCAGCAGGGCGATCATCGCGCCCGGCAGTGCGCCCAAGCCGACAGGTACGCCCCGAACGCCTCGGCGGTGCTGTGCTCCAGGGAGAAGCGGACCATCTCGTCCAGCCAGCGGCGGGACAGCCGGTTGCCGGTGGTGAGGTCGATGATGGCGCGCCGGTTGTCTGGGTTGGTGGCCGCGCCGTCGAACAGCGCCCAGCCCTGGTCGTCGAAGGGCACGCCGCTGGCCGGGACCGGGCTGATGCCGACGAGCCGTTCCACCCGGTCGGGCGCGTCGGCGAGCACCCGCTGCGCCGCGCTGCCACCCATGGAGTGCCCGACGACGGAGAAGGTGTCCCAGCCGAGGGAGTCGGCGAGGTCGAGCGCGTCGCGGGCGATCTCCCCGATGCTGTGCTCACCGGTGACCTCCCGGCGCGCGCCGTAGCCGCGGTAGTCCAGGAAGGCCCAGGTGAAGCGGTCTCCGTCGATCAGGTTGGGCAGCGAACCCCAGCCGCGCGCCGAGCCGAACCAGCCGTGCAGGGCCAGCACCCTACGCGGTCCCTGGCCGGCGCTGACCGGGCCGGTAGAGGAGTCGCCGGCGCTGACCGGGCCGGTGGGGGAGTCGCCGGCGCTGCTGTCGCTGATCGTCATGACGGCGACCCCTTCCACCGCCGCGGCGCTGCGGCGGACAGCGAGCGGATCACCAGCGAACGCTGGCACTGTGGACCGTAGCCGCCGGGCGGTCCGAACGGAAGGGTCCCTCACATCAGGTGGGTCAGCGGCCGCCGTGGTGCTGACCGGACCGCCCACCGCGCCGCCCGTGCCGACGTACTGATCGCGCGGGGCGCCTCTCTTGGGATTGTCGAGGACGGCCGTCCGGCTCCGTCCCAGCCGGTGACGGATCGTTCCGCTTGACGTGGAGCGGCGGGCGACGAGCGGAGGAGGCCGCGGAATGCGGAAGGTGATCGCGAACGAATGGATGACCCTGGACGGCGTGGTGCAAGCCCCCAGCTATCCCGACGAGGACACGACCGGCGGCTTCCGGCACGGCGGGTGGCATGCCCGCTACTTCGACGACGTGTCGATGAACTGGGTGATCGAGAACGTTCGCGGCGCGGGCGGCTACCTGCTGGGGCGCGGCACGTACGAGATCTTCGCGGCCCACTGGCCGGCGGCGCCGCAGGAGCAGCAGGTGCTCGCCGAGCCGCTGAACACGTTGCCGAAGTACGTCGCCTCGACGACCCTGCGGGCGCCGCTCGGCTGGTCGAACTCGACGCTGCTGAGCGGCGACCTCGGTACGGCCGTACGCGCGTTGAAGGCGGAGCCGGGCCGGGACCTGCACCTCATCGGCAGCCCCGGGCTCGTGCGGAGCCTGCTGGCGCTGGGGCTGGTGGATGAGCTCCGGCTGATGATCGACCCGCTGGTGCTCGGGGGCGGCAAGCGGCTGTTCGGTGACGGCGGCGGCCCCAGCCCGCTGCGGCTGGTCGGCAGCCGGTTGACCGGCACGGGGGCGATCATCGCGACCTACGCCACCGCGGCCGACTCGCCCGGGTGACGCCGTGCCAGGGCGCTGGGCATGAAATGCGTTGCGTCCGGCCCGCCGAGGCCCCGTAATGGTGGGGATGAGGGCCGACGACGTGACGCGTGCTGCCGGGCTTGCCCTGGAAACCCTGGCGACAGCCAGCCACCTCGACTGGCAGCAGCCAGCCGGTGACCTGGCGTGGAGCTGCTGGGAGACGGTCGAGCACATGAGCGACGACCTCTTCGCCTACGCCGCCCAACTCGGTCCGGCGAACCCGTCCACGAGCACCCACGTCCCGTTCGGCTGGCAGCAACGCCGTCCGGGCGGCCCGGCTCTGACGATCTTCGTTGATCCCGCCGAGGGACCGGCCGGGCTGCTGCAGGTGTTCGAGACGTGCGCGGCGTTGCTCGCGGCCATGGTCGCGGCCACGCCGCCGGACCGGCTGTCGTTCCACAACTACGGCGCGTCCGATCCGGCCGGGTTCGCCGCCATGGGCGTCGTCGAGGTCCTGGTACACATGCACGACGTGGCCGCCGGCCTGGGACTGACCTGGTCGCCGCCGGCCGACCTGTGCGCGGTAGCGCTGCGCCGGTTGTTCCCCGCGGCGCCCTCCGGCGACGCCCCCTGGCCCACCCTGCTGTGGGCCACCGGCCGCGCGGACCTGCCGGGGCTACCCGCCCAGACGGGCTGGACCTGGGACGGCGCTCCCCGGCCATGAATGTCGACCCAAACCACGATCACCGCACCGGGTCAGCGCAGCGGGCGCTGAGCTTCGGAGCGGTGGCGCAGGCGTACGAGCGGTTCCGGCCCGGATACCCTCCGGCGCTCGCCGACCTGGTGCTGGCGTACGCGGAGCGGCCCGTCCGGACCGCCCTGGAGATCGGGGCCGGCACCGGCAAGGCCACCCGGCTGTTCGCCGCCCGGGGCATCGCCGTCACGGCGACCGAACCGGACGAGGCCATGCTCGCCGAACTGCGCCGGCAGGCGCCGCCGACCGTCACCGCGCTGCGGGCCGCGTTCGAGGACCTTGCGCCGGGGGAGAGCTACGACCTGGTGTACGCGGCCGCGGCGCTGCACTGGACGAACCCGGCAGGCCGGTGGGCGCGGGTGGCCGCGCTGGTGGCGCCCGGCGGGGTGTTCGCCTCGTTCGGCGGACCCGTCCGGCTGGCCGATCCGGCCGTGGAGCGGGCGGTCCAGGCGGCCCGGGCGCCGTTCCTGGCCACCGACGAGATCCCGTCGCCGGACGGCACGCCGCCGGAGCACGCCATGCAGTGGCCGGGCACCGAGCTGCAGCGGTCCGAGTGGTTCACCGACGTCCGGCAGTCGGTGCTCGATCGGCGGTTGACGATCAGCGCCGACGACTACGTGGGCCACCTGTCGACCATCTCGGCCTACCTGGAACTGCCCGCCCCGGTCCGCGAGGAGGCGTTCCGTGAGATCCGGCGGGTGCTGCCGGCGGCGGTTGACCTCTCCGCCGAGATCGTGGCGCACCTCGCGCGCCGCCGGGAACGGTAGCGGCATTGCGCTCCAGGCCGGTTGCCCGCACCGGCTAGCCTGACCGGGCATGACGGCTCCGGGCGTCGGACGGATCGGCTGCGCGTACCTGATCCTCTGGCTTCTGCTGTTCGCCAGCGCCATCTTCGCGGGCGACGGCGTCATGCTCTGGTTGACCGACGTCCTGTCCGGCGTGCCCGTGCCGCTGGTGACGGTGCTCGGCTGGCTTCCCTTCGGTCTGTTGATCCTCTGCCTGCTCGCCGACGCGATGGACCTGACGGCCCCGTCCATGCGCCAGCCCTGGCTCGGGCTTGTCGCCGTCCTCGGCCTGCTGGTCGCGGTCGAAGTCCCGACCGTGTTCCGGCAGCACCCCGGGGAGGCGTACGAGGCCGCCGCCGGCACCCCGGCCGGACAGGCGCTGATCCTCGGCGCTGCCAGCGCGTTGTTCAGCGTCCTGCTGTTCACCCTCGGCTTCCTGACGGTGCGCTGGCTGCGCGCCCGGCTCAGGGGCGAGCCCATCCCGTTCCGGGACGGCAGCTGGGGCGCCCAACCGGAGAGCCGTCGGCGGTTCGGCGTCGGCGCCTCGGTCACGGCCGTGCTTGGCCTGGTGATCAGCCTCGTCGTCGGGTAGCCGCGAGGAGGAAGATCGTTTACGGCTGTCGTGATCTGTCCGTAGTGTCTGGTCAGCGACAATGTCGAGCTGCCCGATCATGACCGTTCGGGACCGTCTGAGACACCGGTTACTGGCACGTGGCTGGCACGGCTGCGCGTTGGGCGCGGCTGTCCGGCCGTGTGCGGCTTACCGCCCCCGGCCTCTCCGGCCGGGGGCGGCTTGCCGTGCCGCCGGTCCTCCGCGCGGCTGGGCCCCGGTAGCCGATGGCAAGCCGCGCAGCGGCGCGGCAGCTGATCGGCTCGGTTAATCGGCAGCCGAACTATCACCGGTGGCATTGACGGTTGAGGTGTACGCCCGGTGAGTGGGATGGCTGGTCGTGCGCGGGTGCGGTTCAATGGGCGGTCTGGCTTGGTGACCTGATCGTGGCGGAGCGTGATCTACTGTGGTGGTGCGGGGTCGGCGTAGGCGGTCCGTTTCGCTGGCCGCGCTGTTGTCGGCGGCCTTGCTAATGCTCACCATCCTCGTGACGCAGGTGGTCGCTTTGACGGTCAACGCGGCGAGCGGAGAAAGGCGGTGGGCTTGGGGCTTGGACGTCGTTCAGCGGTATCCGTTTCCGTCGTTGTTGGTGGGCACGGTGCTGCTGCTTGTCTTGGCGGTCTCGGCGCTGTCGGTACAGCGATCACGGGATACGTCTCCCGCTGTCTCGATGCCGAATGACGTGCCCGATTCGGCGTCCATACAGGTGCATGCGGAGCCCGTCCGGACTGGGATGGTGGATCCACCTATGGGTGAGCTGCCCGTGGTGGTGCGGGGTCGTGAGGCGATGGTGGGGGATGTGTTGGCACCTGTAACCCCTGGTTCGGGGGTGCGGGTGGTGGCGGGGATGGGTGGGTGCGGGAAGACGACGGTGGCGTTGGCGGCTGCGGGGCAGGCGTGGGCTGCCGGGTGGCGGGTGTGGTGGGTGTCGGCGGTGGATCGGCCGTCGTTGGTGGCTGGTATGTCGGCGGTGGCCCGGGAGGCGGGTGCGTCGGCTCAGGAGGTGACGGAGGCCGATTCGGGTCTGGCGTTGGCCGGGGTGGTGTGGCGGTGGTTGGAGCGGGTGTCGGACCGGTGGTTGCTGGTGGTCGACAACGCTGATGATCCGGCGGTGTTGGCCCCGGGCGGCACGAGTGTGGCGGGAGGCGGCGGTTGGCTGCGGTCTGCCGGCGATGGAGTCGTACTGGTGACCACGCGGGTGGCGGATCGGCGCGTGTGGGGGCATCGGGTGGGGTGGTTTCCGCTGGGAGAGTTGGATCAGAGATCGGCGGCGTTGATGGTGCTGGACCGGATGGGTCGGACGGACGAGCCGGGTTTGATGGGGGCGGCGGTGGCGGTGGCGGATCGGTTGGGCCGGTTGCCGTTGGCGGTGCACCTGGCGGGGTCGTATCTGGGTTCGGGGCTGGCCGCAGTTGGGCTGGACGGTTATCTGCGTTTGCTGACGGACCGGTCGTTGAGCCTCGTGGATGAGGGTGCGCCGGGGTGGGGGGAGCGGGATCCGCGTCGGCTGGTCATGTCGACCTGGGAGATCTCTCTGGATGCCTTGGAGCGGCAGGGTCGGGTACGGGCACGCACCGTGCTTCGGGTGCTGTCGTATCTAGCGCCAGGGTCGGTGGTGCCGGTGTCGATGCTGGACCCAGCAGTGCTGGCGGATGCCGGGCTGCTCTCCGGCGGAGAAGAGGGCCGTGCGGAGTTGGCGGCGGGGTTGTCGGGCCTGCGGGCGGTGGGCGTGGTCGAAGGGCTGTCTGTCAGTGCGGACGCGGGCGACGGGTTGTTGGTGCACCCCCTGGTGGCCGAAGTGTGCCGGTGGTGGGCTGACCGGGACGGGCCGCGAACGCGTCTGATGACGGCGGCGGCGGGTCTGGTCGTGACCGCTAAAGAGCAGATCGATCCGGCTGACCCCGCTGACTGGGATGCATGGCAGGTGCTCGCCCCGCATTCGAGACAAGCTTTAGATTTGATCAACGAGCTGGACGATGAGTTGAGTGCCCGAGTGTTCGGTCTCAACAACGCTTTGACCCGCCACTTCACCGCGCGCGGCTCGTATCCGGCGGCCATCGAGTCGGGCGAAGCGATCGTCGCCGCAGCCACGGCACGACTAGGAGCGGAGCATCCTGACACCCTGACGTCGCGGAACAACCTCGCCTTCGCGTACCGGGCGGCGGGTCGGTTGGGGGAGGCGATTCCGCTGTACGAGGCGACGCTGGTCGCGCGTGAGCGGGTGTTGGGTGAGGAGCATCCGGACACGCTGGCGTCGCGGAACAACCTCGCCGCCGCGTACCAGGCGGCGGGTCGGTTGGGGGAGGCGATTCCGCTGTACGAGGCGACGCTGGTCGCGTGTGAGCGGGTGTTGGGCGAGGAGCATCCGGACACGCTGAGGTCGCGGAACAACCTCGCCGCCGCGTACCAGGCGGCGGGTCGGTTGGGGGAGGCGATTCCGCTGTACGAGGGGACGCTGGTCGCGTGTGAGCGGGTGTTGGGTGAGGAGCATCCGGACACGCTGGCGTCGCGGAACAACCTCGCCTACGCGTACCGGGCGGCGGGTCGGTTGGGGGAGGCGATTCCGCTGTACGAGGGGACGCTGGTCG
>NZ_JBHLUE010000018.1:0-15240 GCF_042434095.1 Plantactinospora siamensis | reverse complement strand
TCTTCCCAGGAGACGGGGACGGCTGGGCCGGCCGGCGGACACACCTCAGTGGGGGCGATGCCACGCTCCTATCAAGTCACGCCGGTCGGCCCTGACCACCGATGACCGGCACAACGGATGAAAGCCAACCCCACCAGGCGGCACCGAACCTATGAGCCAGATCATCGACGGCCAGGATCCCAACCACCGCAAACAGCGGCAGCACTCACCCTGACACTGAGCCGAACCTACCCGGCCCCGGACGGCGGTCGGGGCCGCGCCGCGCCGCGCGCCGGCCGCGCCTGCCCCGGACGTCCCCGACGCCGTCGCCGTCCGGATCCACGTACGTGTTCGATGCCGCTCGGCGGGCCTTCCCGGACCGGCACTAGCGTTCGGGTATGGCGAACCCCGACGTCCGGATGACCGGCACCGCGACCTGGATCGCGGCCGCCAGAGCCCGGGAGTCCGCCCGGGCGGACCGGCTGTTCGCCGATCCGTGGGCCGAGTCGCTGGCCGGATCCACCGGGGCCGCCTGGTTGACGGCCAGCGAGCGCGCCGGGTCTGGCGAGAACCGGTTCCTGCCGGTGCGGACGCGCTTCTTCGACGACGTACTGCTCGACAACGTGGACCGGGCCGAACAGATCGTGCTGCTGGGAGCCGGGCTGGACACGCGGGCATACCGGTTGCCGCTTCCCCGGCGCCTGACGGTGTTCGAGCTGGACCTGCCCGAGCCGCTGTCCCACAAGGAGACGGTGCTCGCGGCGGCCGCGGCTCGACCGGCATGCCGGCGGGTCGCGGTACCGGCCGACTTCCGCGGTGACTGGACGGACCCGTTGGTCGCTGCCGGATTCGACCCGCTCCGGCGCACCGCGTGGCTCGCCGAGGGCCTGCTGTGCCACCTCGATCCGGCCTCGGTCCGCGGACTGCTCGTCCGGGCGGCGGAGCTGTCCCAGGCGGGCGCGGTCCTGGCCGCCGACCTGTTCGGCACCGGTCTGCTCGGGCTGCCGGGCACTCGCGGGTGGATCGAACAGCGGCGGCGAGCCGGCGAGCCGGCACCGTTCTGCACGGACCGGCCGGCGGCGCTGCTGGCCGAGACCGGCTGGCCCCGGTGTGAACTCACCGAACCCGGTCAGCCGGCCGCGAACTTCGGCCGGCTGGCTCCGGTGCCGCCGCACTGGTCCGGCGGGGCGGACCCCACTCTCCGCACCTACCTGGCGGTGGCCCGCACCGCCGGATAGCGGGGTCGCCGAGGCCCGCCCGACGGCGGGTACGCGCGACGGCGGACCGGCTACCGACCCGGCAACTGCCGCACCTGCGGGGCAAGGACGCGGTCGGGCCCGACGTACCGGCGCGGTCCGGTCAGCGTGTACGGCAGCCGCGCCTCGATGTCCGTGCTGGACCGGCCGACCCACAGCTCGACGTCGCCGGTGTCGACCAGCCGGCGGCCGGCCCGGCCGGTGTAGGAGGTCAGATCGGCGTGCAGGGTGACGCGAACCTCGCGGCACTCCCCCGGCGCCAGGTCGACCCGCGGCGCGGCCACCAGCAGCTGGCGCGGCCGGGCCACCTCGGCGACCGGCTGATGCAGGTAGACCTGGACCACCTCGCTCGTCTCGGCGGCGCCCTGGTTGTGCAGGGTCACCGACAGCTCGCAGGTGCCGTCGGTCGGCCACGCCTGGCCGGACTCCCGGCGCGCGTCCCCCCAGGTCGCCCGGGCGTACGACAGCCCGTGCCCGAACGGGAACAGGGCGGTCGGATCCACGGCGCTCACGTCGCTCGGGCCGGCCAGCCGCGGACCGAGATAGCTGCCCGGCTGGCTGGCGGGGGTGCCGGGGAAGCCCACCGGCAGACGGCCGGCCGGGTCGATCCGACCGGCGAGGACATCGGCCAGCGCCGGCCCGCCCTCCTCGCCGGGAAAGAAGCCGCAGACGGCCGCGGCCAACCGGTCCACCTGCCGACCCAGCTCGTACGGGCGGCCGGCCAGCAGCACGAGGACCACCGGGGTGCCGGTGGCCAGGACGGCCTCCAGCAGCTCCTCCTGCCGGCCGGGCAGCCGGAGGTCGGTGGCGTCGCAGCCCTCCCCCGACGTGCCGCCGCCGAACAGCGCCGCGGCGTCGCCGAGGACCGCGACGCAGACGTCGGCCGCGGCGGCCACCCGGGCCGCCTCGGCGATCCCCTCGTCGTCACCGCCGAGCACCGGACAGCCCGGGGCGTGCTCGACCCGGTAGCCGGCCTGGTCGGCGCGCAGCGCCGCCAGCAGCGTCGGGATCTCGACGCCGGTGGCCAGCTCCGGATGATGGACGCCCACGTGCCGGGGGAACGAGTAGCAGCCCAGCATGCCGGCCGCGGTGTCCGCGTTCGGGCCGACCACGGCGAGCCGGAGGCCGGGGCCCAGCGGAAGCACGGGCGTGCCGTCCGACCCGGCTGTCTCGTTACGGAGCAGCACGATCGAGCGCCGGGCGAGCCGGCGGGCGAGGTCCCGCGACGGCGCGTCGTCCAGCGGCGCCGGGTCGGGCTCGTCGAGCAGCGGCGGCTCGGCCGACCAGTCGTCGTCGAGCAGGCCCAGCTCGCACTTCTGGGCCAGCACCCGGCGCAGCGCGCGGTCCACCAGAGCCTCGTCGACCCGGCCGGCCGCCAGCTCGGCCAGCAACGGCTCGCCGTAGCAGTCGACGGCCGGCAGCTCGACGTCGATGCCGGCCGCGAGGGCCTGGCCGGCGGCCGCGCCCGGGCCGGCGGCCACGCCGTGCAGCTCGTGCAGGAAGGCCACCGCGAAGTAGTCGGACACGACGGTGCCGGTGAAGCCGTACGCCGTCCGGAGCAGGTCGGTGAGCAGCTGCGGATCGGCGGCCACGGGCACGCCGTCGATGTCGCAGTAGCTGTTCATCACCGACCGCGCGCCGGCGCGCAACGCCATCTCGAACGGCGGCAGGAGCACGTCGTGCAGTTCCCGCCGACCGATCGAGACGGGTGCCAGGTTGCGGCCGGCCCGGCTGGCCGAGTATCCGGCGAAGTGCTTGAGCGTGGCCACCACGCCGGCGGACTCCAGCCCGCGCACGTACGCGCTGCCGATGGTGCCGACCAGGTGCGGGTCCTCGCCGATGGTCTCCTCGACCCGCCCCCACCGCAGGTCGCGGACCACGTCGAGGACGGGGGCGAGGCCCTGGTGCACACCGAGCCGGCGCAGCAGCGAGCCGATCTGGGCGCCCATCGCCTCCACGAGTTCCGGGTCGAAGCTCGCGCCCCAGCACAGCGGGGCCGGATACACCGTGGCCTGCCACGCGGCCAGGCCGGTCAGGCACTCCTCGTGCACCTGGGCCGGCAGCCCGAAGCGGTTGGCCGCGGCGATCCGCTGCTGCAGCCCGGCCAGCCGGCGGGCGCCGTCGAGCGGGGCCACCGGCGCGGTGCCGTAGGCGCGGGTGACCTGCCCGACGCCGTGCCCGATGACCTCCTGCCAGTCGGCCAGCTGCGCCGAGTGGCTCTGCTGGCGCGGCGCCACCACGCCGCCGGACGCGTCGACGTCCACCCACACTCCGTACAGCTGGGCGACCTTCTCCCGGAGGGTCATCCGGGAGATCAGGTCGTCGACCCGGTCGGCGGTGGGAAGGCTGGCGTCACGCCAGGCGCCGGTGGTGAGGCTGCTGTCCAGAGACACGGTGGGGTCCATTCAGTTCGACCGGGCTGGCGGGGCGGCGCTGGACTGCCGCACGATCAGTTTGGTGTCCAGCGTGACGTGCGGCCGGTCGACCGGCTCGCCGCGGATGAGCTTGATGAGCATCCGGGTGGCCAACCGACCCATCTCGTGGATCGGCTGCTCCACCGTGGTCAGTGGGGGCACGCAGAGGACCGACTCGGGGACGTTGTCGAACCCGACGACGGACAGGTCGGCCGGCACCCGCAGGCCCAGCTGGGCGGCGGCGGTCACGGTGACGATGGCCGACACGTCGTTGGCCGCGAAGACCGCGGTCGGCGGGTCCTCGGCGGTGAGCAGCTCGCGCGCGGCCCGGGCGGCCTGGTCGGCCTCGAAGCCGCCCACCCGGACCAGGTCCTCGGTGACCGGGATGCCGGCCGCGGCCATAGCCTGCCGGTAGCCGTCCTCGCGCAGCTGCACCGACTGCAGGTCGGGCCGGCCGGTGAGCATGGCGATCCGCCGGTGACCCAGGCCGAGCAGGTATTCCACGGCCAGCCGGGCGCCCTTGAGGTTGTCCGAGTCCACCGTGGGCAGCTCGGTGGAGCCGGCGTGCGGGTCGACGGCCACCACCGGCGATCCGTGGCTGACGTCCACCACCGTCGGGGTGACCAGGATGGCGCCGTCGATGAGGGTGCCGGACAGCCGGGAGAGGTACCGCCGCTCCCAGCCCTCGTGGTCGGTGGCCCGGCCGCCGGCCGAGTACACCACCAACTCGAAGCCGCTGTCCCGGATCCCGTCGGCGGCCCCCTTGAGCAGCTCGGTGCTGAACGGCTCCAGGTCGGCCACGAGGATGCCGATGACGTTGGTCCGGTGGTTGCGCAGGCTCTGCGCCACCAGGCTGGCCTCGTACCCGACCTGGCGGATCACCGCCTGCACGTGCGCGGCCGTGGCGGCGGAGACGCCGTACCGGCCGTTTATCACCTTGGACACGGTCGCCACCGACACGCCAGCGCGCTGGGCGACGTCACGGATGGTCACCCGGGGAGTCAACTCCACGGCGCGAGAATATCCTTCGATAACGTTATCGACAACGATTGACATCGACGCGTGCGGCGGCGCAGACTCTCCGGCTATGAAGGCCCCCGGCCGACTTACACACCCCCGGGAGATGAGCCACATGACAGCCAATACGCGCATTCACCGCAGGTGGGGTGCGCTCGCGTCAGCGCTTACGGTACTCATGGCGACGGCCCTGGCCGGCTGCTCGTCGAGTTCCGACAAGCCAACCGAAGCGAGCGGCCCGGTGACACTCACCTGGTGGCACAACGGCACCAACGACCCGGCCAAGAGTGTCTGGCAGTCGGTGGCCGACGGCTACCACGCCGCCCACTCGGACGTCAGCTTCAAGGTGGAGCCACTGCAGAACGAGCAGTTCAGCACGAAGGTGCCGCTGGCGCTGCAGTCCAGCGACCCGCCCAGCATCTTCCAGCAGTGGGGCGGCGGCGACGAACGGACCCAGCTCGCCTCGGGGAAGCTCATGGACATGAGCGGCTCCATCTCCGACTGGGTCGGCGGCCTCGGCAAGGCCGCGGAGGCCTGGCAGGTCGACGGCAAGTGGTACGGCGTCCCGTTCGACCTGCACGCGGTCGGCTTCTGGTACCGCAAGGACCTGTTCGCCAGGGCCGGCATCCAGGCGCCGCCGACCACGATGGACGAGTTCAACGCGGCCGTGGCCAAGCTCAAGGCGGCCAACATCGCCCCGGTGGCGCTGGGCGGCAAGGACAAGTGGCCGGACGCCTTCTGGTGGGACTACTTCGCCGTACGCGAGTGCTCGAAGGACGTCCTGCAGTCCTCGATGAAGAACATCAAGCTGGAAGATCCGTGCTTCGTCAAGGCCGGTCAGGACCTGAAGGCCCTGCTGGACACCAAGCCGTTCCAGAACGCCTTCCTGGGCGCCTCCGCCCAGCAGGGCGCCGGCAGCTCGGCCGGCCTGGTGGCCAACGGAAAGGCCGCCATGGAGCTGCAGGGCGACTGGGAACTGCCCACCATGATCCCGCTGACGAAGGACAAGGCCTACGCGTCGAAGCTCGGCTGGTTCCCCTTCCCGGCGGTCAACGGCGGCGCCGGTGACCCGAAGGCGGTGCTCGGCGGCGGCGACGGCTATTCCTGCACCACCAAGGCGACCTCGGCCTGCCCCGACTTCCTGAAGTACATGCTCAGCACCGAGGTGCAGACCAAGCTGGTGCAGAGCCAGACCGCGACGTTGCCGGCCAACCCGGCGGCCAACAGCGCGGTCACGGACGCCTCGCTCAAGCAGGTGCTGAACTCGATGCAGTCCGCGCCGTACCTGGCGATGTACTTCGACCGGGCCCTGCCCACCAGCGTCGGCCAGGCGCTGAATGACGCCATCGCGAACTTCTTCGCCGGCCAGGGCACCCCGGAGAGCATCGTGGCGGCGGCCAACAAGGCGGCCGCGGACCAGTGAGGCCGCGATGGTGAACCGGACGGGCCGTCGCCCGACCGCCACGCCCGCCCCTGCGGACCCGGCCGGCCGCGGAGCTCCGCGGCCGGCCGGCCCGGGACGGGCACCGACCGGCCAGCCCGGCAAGTTTGGCCGGCGCGCCGAGCTGACCCTGCTGCTGGCGCCCGCGCTGGCGCTGTTCGTCGGCTTCGTGATCCTGCCGATCGGCGTGGCCGTCTACTACAGCGTCTACAAGTGGACCGGCTTCGGGCCGCCGCAGGACGTGGTGGGGTTCGACAACTACCGGCGAGCGCTCACCGACGACGTCTTCCGGGAGGCCATCGGGCACAACATCATCATCGCGGTCCTGTCGGTGGCGCTCCAGCTGCCGCTGTCGATCGGGCTGGCCCTGCTGCTCAACCGGCGCATCCGGGGCCGGGCCGGGCTGCGGCTGGTGGTGTTCGCGCCGTACGTGCTCTCCGAGGCGATCACCGCGGTGGTCTGGTCGCTCATGCTCCAGCCGGACGGGTTCGTCGACCGGATGCTGCGGGGGCTCGGCCTGGGCGGCCTGGTCCACCAGTGGCTGGCCGACAGCAAGATCGTGCTTTACACGCTGTTCGTGGTGATCACCTGGAAGTACATCGGCTGGGGCATCATCCTGCTGCTGGCCGGGCTGCAGGGCATCCCCAGCGAACTGCACGAGGCCGCGGCCATCGACGGCGCCAGCCCCTGGCAGGCCACCCGGCGGGTCACCCTTCCGCTGCTCGGCCCGACCATCCGGATCTGGATCTTCCTGTCGATCATCGGCTCGCTGCAACTGTTCGACATCGTCTGGATCATGACCCTGGGCGGTCCGGCCAACGGTTCGGCAACGATGGCCACATACCTGGTCGACCACGGCTTCAAGCGTTACCAGTTCGGCTACGGCAGCGCGGTGTCGGTGGTGTTGTTCCTGATCTGCTTCGTTTTCGCCCTGCTCTACCAGCGCTTCGTGCTGCGCAGGGACACCGAGGGGGCGCTGACCCGGATGGTGGGGGGATGAGCATGGTCACCGACACACGGCCGGCCGAGGCCCGGCGGAACGGGTCCGCCGACCGGGGCGGCCGGGCCGGGCCGGCCGGTCGCCGCCAGCGGCCGGGCAACCTGCTCGCCTACCTGGTCGCCATCGTGGTGATCGGGGTGACGGTGGTGCCGCTGCTGTTCACCATCGTCGGCGGCTTCCGCACCAACGCCCAGATCAACGACGATCCGGTCGGGCTGCCGAACCCCTGGATCGGTGAGAACTACGGCTCGGTGGCCGGCACCGACTACTTCTGGCGGCTGCTCGGCAACAGCGCCCTGATCGCCGTGCTCGCCACCGGGCTGGCCGTGGCACTGGGCGCCATGGCCGCGTTCGCGCTGTCCCGGTACGCCTTCCGCGGCCGGGAGGCGCTGTACGCGCTGTTCACCGTGGGCCTGCTGTTCCCGGTCACCGCGGCCGCGCTGCCGCTGTACCTGTTGCTGCGGCAGATCGGCCTGCTGGAGAACCCGATCGGGGTGGCGCTGCCCGAGGCCGCGTTCGCGCTGCCGATCACGATCGTCATCCTGCGTCCGTTCATGCGGGCCATTCCGGGCGAGATCGAGGACGCGGCCGTGGTGGACGGTGCCAGTCGGCTGATCTTCTTCTGGCGGATCCTGCTCCCGCTGTCCCGGCCGGCGCTGGCCACCGTGGCCGTGCTCGCGTTCGTGGCGAGCTGGAACGCGTACCTGTTGCCGTTGCTCGTGTTCAGCGACCCGAACCATTTCACCCTGCCGCTCGGGGTGGCCAACTTCCAGACGCAGTACTCGCAGGATGTGGCCCGGATCCTGGCCTTCACCGGCGTCTCCATGCTGCCGGCGCTGCTGTTCTTCGTGGCCGCCGAACGGCGGATCGTCGGCGGGCTCACGGGGTCGGTGAAGGGCTGAGCCCACCCGGTCGGTGCGGGCCGGGTGCACCGGGTCGGTGCGGGGGTCGGGGAGCCCCCGCACCGACCGCGGCGCTATCCCCCCGCCATCGCCCCGAGAATGATGAACGGCTCGGCGCCGGCCACCACCCGGTCCGGCAGG
The DNA here is from genome assembly GCF_042434095.1 of Plantactinospora siamensis. Lineage (NCBI taxonomy): Bacteria > Bacillati > Actinomycetota > Actinomycetes > Micromonosporales > Micromonosporaceae > Plantactinospora > Plantactinospora siamensis. The sequence goes on along the minus strand of NZ_JBHLUE010000018.1, from coordinate 7,090 downwards.
GGCGTGTCGGGCGGGTCGTTGGACAGGTCCTCCTCGCAGGCGTAAAAGCGGACCAGCGGCCGGCGCTTGCCGGTGCCCCGATCGCGCATGGTGCCCAGCAGCACCGGATAACGCGCCTCGAGGGCGTCCAGCACGGCACGCTGGGTGACCGGTCCGGCGCCGGAGTCGCCGCCGACCACCTCGAGCCGCACCTCGCCGCTGACCCGGGCGAGGTTCTTCAGGTGCGCCGGCAGGACGACGCGGATCACGGCAGCACCTGGGCTTCCACGGAGAGCACGGCCGGCAGGTCCCGGACGATCGGCGCCCAGCTGTCCCCGCCGTCGGCCGAGTGATAGACCTGGCCACCGGTGGTGCCGAAGTAGATCCCGCAGGGGTCGAGGGTGTCGACCGCCATGGCGTCGCGCAGCACGTTGACGTAGCAGTGCGACTGCGGCAGGCCCTCGGTCAGCGCCTCCCACTCGTCCCCGCCGGTGCGGCTGCGGTAGACGCGCAGCCGGCCGTCCGGCGGGAAGTGCACCGAGTCGCTCTTGATCGGCACCACGTAGACGGTCTCCGGCTCGTGGGCGTGTACGGCGATCGGGAACCCGAAGTCCGAGGGCAGGTTGCCGCTGATCTCCCGCCAGTTGCCGCCGGCGTCGTCCGTGCGCATCACGTCCCAGTGCTTCTGCATGAACAGCGTGTCGGGCCGGGACGGGTGCTGGGCGATCCGGTGCACGCAGTGGCCCACCTCGGAGTCCTGGTCGGGGATCTCCCCGGAGCGGAGCCCCTTGTTGATCGGCAGCCAGCTCACCCCGCCGTCGTCGCTGCGGAACGCGCCGGCGGCCGAGATGGCCACGTAGATCCGGTCCCGGTTGGCGGCGTCCAGGATGATCGTGTGCAGGCACAGGCCGCCCGCGCCGGGCTGCCAGCCGGACCCGGTGGGGTGGTTGCGCAGCCCGGTCAGCTCCTCCCACTTCTGGCCGCCGTCGCGGGTGAGGTAGAGGGCCGCGTCCTCCCCGCCCGCGTACACCGTGTCGGGGTCCTCCCGGGACGGCTCGAGGTGCCAGATGCGCTTGAACTCCCAGGGCCGGGGAGTGCCGTCGTACCAAAGGTGCTGGCCCACCTCGCCGGCGTACCCGAAGTCGTTGCCGACCGCGGACCAGGTCCGGCCGCCGTCCTCCGAACGCTGGATGAGCTGCCCGAACCAGCCGCCGGACTGGGACGCGTACAGCCGGTCCGGGTCGGCGGGCGAGCCGGTGAGATGGTAGATCTCCCATCCGGCGAAGTGGGGGCCGTCCACGGTCCAGTCGCCCCGCCCCCCGTCCGAGGTCAGCGTGAAGGCGCCCTTGCGCGTGCCGACGAGTACCCGTACACCGGTCATGTCCGCATCCTTTCGTGGTCCGGTTGACCCCCGTCTGGGATTAGACCGCCGGCCGGGCCGGAAGTCATCGGTCCCGGACCACCGTTTCGCGGGACCGGCGGGTCAGCCGATCTTCCTGGTCAACGTCTCGAACTCCAGATCGGGCCGCAGGGGTACGCCGAACCGCTCGTCGCCGTACGGGAACGGGCTGGTCTCGCCGGTGCGGCTGTAGCCCCGGCGCTCATACCAGGCGATCAGGTCGGTCCGCTGCCGGATGACCGTCATCCGCAGCTCGGCGGCGTCCCAGACATCCCGGGCGTACCGCTCGGCCTCGGCCAGCAGGGCGCGGCCCAGCCCGCCGCGCTGCCGGTCGGGCGAGATCGCGAACATGCCGAAGTAGGTGTGGTCGTCCCGGTGTTCGAGCTGGCAGCAGCCGACGATGCCGGCGCCGTCCTCGGCCACCAGTACCACCCCGTGCGGATGCGCGAGCGCCGCGCCGACCATCTCCGCGTCCACCCGCTGGCCGGCGAGCAGATCCGCCTCGTGGGTCCAGCCGACCCGGCTGCGCTCCCCCCGATAGGCGGCCTCGACCAGGTCCACGAGCGGGTCCAGGTCCGCCGGCTCGGCGGCGCGAACGGTGATTCCTGCGGGACTGGTCATCGGCGGGCTCCCCCGGGTCGGTGCGGTCGCCGGGACAGCGTACTGCGCCGAAACCGGGCGGAATCGCGCGGAACCGCCATGCTCGGCCGGCCGGCTCGCCCGGCCGCCGGTTGAGCATGTTATCGATAACATGCTATCTTTCCGGCCAGGAGCGAAGGGCACGCTCCCCTCGGGATCGCCGACAACCCGAAGGTACGCGGTAATCATCCGACCTTCTTCTCGGTGACCTGTCCGGGCCGCCCGCCGACGCCAAGCGCGCACGCGGACGCCGGACGACGCCGCCACGACGGCAGCCCCCTTCCGGTTACCGCACGGGTTCCCACCCGACGCCGGCGGACGACCCGGCACCGCCAGCACACCGGCTACCCGCGGCCACCCGGCCCGCGACGGAAGGACCCCGCGATGCGCCCACCGCCCAGCCCCGACACCGCACCCCGTACCCCCGTTGCCGCGCCCCGGAGCCGACGGCGCTGGTTTCTGGCCGCGGCGCTCACCGCCGCGATGGCCGCGGCCGGCACGGCCGCGGCGACCGGCACGGCCAGCGCCGAGTCCAACGGCGGGGTACGGGTGATGCCGCTCGGCGACTCGATCACCGAGGGCACCCAGGTGCCCGGCGGCTACCGGATCGGCCTCTGGCAACGCCTCAGCTCCGGCGGCTACCGGGTGGACTTCGTCGGCTCCCAGTACAACGGTCCGAGCAACCTCGGCGACCATGACCACGAGGGCCACCCCGGCTGGCGGATCGACCAGATCGACGCCAACATCACCGGCTGGCTGCGCAGCTACAACCCGCACTCGGTGCTGCTGCACATCGGCACCAACGACATCCTGCAGAACTACAACGTCTCCACCGCGCCGAACCGGCTCTCCACCCTGATCGACCACATCACCAGCACCGCCCCGACCGCCGAGGTGTTCGTCGCGCAGATCATCCCGCTGGCCAACTCGGGCCAGGAATCGGCCGTCCGCACGTTCAACGCGGCGATCCCGGGGATCGTGCAGAGCAAGGCGAACGCCGGCAAGCACGTCCACCTCGTCGACATGCACTCGGCGCTCACCACGGCCGACCTCACCGACGGGATCCACCCGACCGCGAACGGCTACGACAAGATGGCCGCCGTCTGGTACAACGCGCTGCGCGCGGTCCCCGGCAGCATCGACGCCGGCGGCCCGAGCTCGCCGCCGCCGTCCAGCCCGCCGCCGTCATCCCCGCCGCCCTCGTCCCCGCCGCCCTCGTCCCCGCCCCCCTCGTCCCCGCCCCCCTCGTCCCCGCCGGCCGGGGATGGCGGCTGCACCGCCAGCTACGCGCTGGCCGGGCAGTGGCAGGGCGGGTTCCAGGCCACCGTCACCGTCACGGCCGGCAGCTCGGCCATCTCGTCCTGGACCGTGACCTGGCAGTGGGCCAACGGGCAGAGCGTCACCCAGTACTGGAGCGCCACCATCACCCAGTCGGGCAGCTCCGTGACGGCCCGCAACGTCAGCTACAACGGCACGCTGTCGGCCGGGGCCAGCGCCCAGTTCGGGTTCCTCGGCAGCGTCAACGGCAGCAACACCGCCCCCACCCTGCGCTGCGCCGCGGGCTGAGCCAAGCCACCCTGGAGGACAGACGTGCAACGCACCCGAAGAAGGCTCCTGCTGGCGGCCACGATGGCCGGCGTGCTGAGCGCCACCGGCGCCGCGTTCGCCACCTCCGCCCAGGCCGCGACCGGTTGCCAGGTGAGGTACACGGTCAGCAGCGAGTGGCAGGGCGGGTTCGGCGCGAACGTGGACATCACCAATCTCGGTGACCCGGTGAGCAGCTGGACGCTGACCTGGTCGTACGCCGCCGGGCAGACGGTCGGCCAGTACTGGAACGCCACCATCACCCAGTCCGGCGCCGCGGTGACGGCCAGGAACGTGTCGTACAACGGCGCCATCGGCACCGGCGCCACCGTGTCGTTCGGCTTCAACGGATCGCAGAACGGCAGCAACCCGGCGCCCACGAACTTCGTCCTGAACGGCACCCAGTGCAACGGGCCCGTCCCGCCGACCTCGGCGCCGCCCACCTCGACTCCCCCGACATCGGCGCCGCCCACGTCGGCGCCGCCCACCTCGGAACCGCCGACCTCCGCCCCGCCCACCTCGACCCCGCCCACCTCGGCCCCGCCCACCACCGGGCCGTGGCCGCCGGCGTCGACGTACACCAACCCCGTCGTCTGGCAGGACTTCGCGGACGGCGACATCATCCGGGTGGGCGACACGTACTACTACTCGGCCTCGACCATGCACTACTCGCCGGGCGCGCCGATCCTGCGCTCCTACGACCTGGTGCACTGGGAGTACGCCGGCCACTCGGTGCCATCGCTGGACTTCGACTCAGGCGCCTACAACATGGTCGGCGGCCGGGCGTACATCAAGGGAATCTGGGCCTCGGCGCTCAACTACCGCAAGAGCAACAGCACGTACTACTGGCTGGGCTGCGTGGAGTTCAACCGGACGTACGTCTACACGGCCTCGGCCGTGGACGGCACGTGGTCGAAGAAGGCCCGGATCAACAACTGCTACTACGACGCCGGGCTGCTGATCGACGACAACGACACGATGTACGTGGCGTACGGCAACACCCAGCTCAGCGTGGCGCAGCTGTCGGCCGACGGCACCACCGAGGTGAAGCACCAGCAGGTCTACTCGGCACCGTCGAACATCGGCACCCTGGAGGGCTCCCGGTTCTACAAGCGGGGCAACTACTACTACATCTGGACCACGCACCCGGCGAACGGGCAGTACGTGCTGCGCTCGACCAGCCCGTGGGGACCGTACGAGGCCCGGCAGGTGCTGCTGAACATGCCGACCCCGGTCTCCGGAGCCGGGGTGCCGCACCAGGGCGGCCTGGTGCAGACCCAGAACGGCGCCTGGTACTACATGGCGTTCGTCGACGCGTACCCGGGCGGCCGGATCCCGGTGCTGGCGCCGATCAACTGGTCCAGCGACGGCTGGCCGTCGATCCAGACCGTGAACGGCGGCTGGGGCGCCTCGTACCCGTACCCGAACGTGCCGCGACCGCCGCGGGACGTGAAGTCGATGATCGGCCCGGACACCTTCCCCGGGCCCTCCCTCGACCCGCGGTGGGAGTGGAACCACAACCCGGACACCACGAAGTTCACCGTCAACAACGGGCTGCGGCTGCAGACGGCCACCGTCACCAGCGACCTCTACTCGGCGCGGAACACGTTGACGCACCGGATCCAGGGGCCGACCTCGACGGCCACCGTTCAGCTGGACTACTCGCAGTTGCGCGACGGTGACCGGACCGGGCTGTCGATGCTCCGGCAGTACTCGGCCTGGATCGGCGTCCGGAAGGACAGCGGGCAGACCCGGGTCTCGATGACCGACGGGCTGGCCATGGACAGCAACTGGAACACCACCAGCACCGGCACCGAACGGGCCAGCGCGGCGGTGTCCGGCGGCCGGATCTGGCTGCGGGTGAACGCCGACATCAGACCCGGCAGCGGCCGGCAGGCGAAGTTCTCCTACAGCACCGACGGGGTCAACTTCCTCAGCCTCGGCCCGGCGTACACCCTCGACAACAACTGGCCGTTCTTCATGGGCTACCGGTACGGCATCTTCAACTACGCCACCCAGGCCCTCGGCGGCAGCGTCACCGTCAACCGCTTCGACCTCACAACCGGATGACCTTGCCGGGATCGGGGTCCGACGCCTCCGCGTCGCCGCACGGCGGCGCGGGGGCCTCGGGCGGCACCCGGCTCCGGCGGCTGGGCGGGCGCCCCACGCACCCGCCCACCCCGCACACCCCCCGAGCCGTCGGCGCGGCCACCACCCGCCCGCCGACCAATCCGAGAAAGGCAGAATGACATGGACTCCAGATCCGGACCCGCCACCGGCGGGCGACGATCCCGGCGCCGCCTCCGGCTCACGCTGGGCTCCCTCGCCGCGGGCGCCGCGGCCGTCACGGCAACGCTGCTGGTGGCCTCCAGCGCCAGCGCCGCGACGACCCTCGGCGCGGCCGCCGCGCAGTCGGGCCGCTACTTCGGTACGGCGGTGGCCGCCGGCAAGCTGAGCAACTCCACCTACTCGTCGATCCTCGACCGTGAGTTCAACATGATCACGCCGGAGAACGAGATGAAGTGGGACACGGTCGAGCCGTCCCGCGGCAACTTCAACTTCGGCCCGGGCGACCAGATCGTCAACCACGCGCTCGCGCACGGCCAGCGGATGCGCGGGCACACCACGGTGTGGCACTCCCAGCTGCCCAGCTGGGTCAGCTCGATCAACGACGCGACCACCCTGCGCAGCGTGATGGACAACCACATCACGCAGGAGATGACGCACTGGAAGGGCAAGATCTACGCCTGGGACGTGGTGAACGAGGCGTTCGCCGACGGCAGCACCCAGCACCGCAGCTCGGTCTTCCAGAACGTGCTCGGCAACGGGTTCATCGAGGAGGCGTTCCGCACCGCGCGTAACGCCGATCCGGCCGCCAAGCTGTGCTACAACGACTACAACATCGAGGACTGGAACGCGGCCAAGACGCAGGGCGTCTACAGCATGGTCAAGGACTTCAAGTCCCGCGGCGTCCCGATCGACTGCGTCGGCTTCCAGAGCCACTTCGGCACCGGCGGCCCGCCGTCGAACTTCCAGACGACCCTGACCAACTTCGCCAACCTCGGCGTCGACGTCCAACTGACCGAGCTGGACATCGCCCAGGCCGGCACCACCCAGTACGCCAACACCGTACGCGCCTGCACCAACGTTCCGCGCTGCGCCGGCATCACCGTCTGGGGCATCCGGGACAGCGACTCGTGGCGCAGCGGTGACAACCCGCTGCTGTTCGACGGCAACGGCAACAAGAAGGCGGCCTACAACTCCGTCCTCGACGCCCTGAACAGCGCCAGCACGAACTACCCCGGCGGCAACCCGCCGCCGCCCACCACGGCGCCGCCGACCACCACTCCGCCCACGACCGCGCCGCCGACGACCGCGCCGCCGACCACGAACCCGCCGCCGCCCGGTGGCTGCCGGGTCACCGACGCGGTCAACGCCTGGAACACCGGCCTGACCGAGAACATCACCGTCACCAACGGCGGCAACTCC
>NZ_JBHLUE010000017.1:144229-388194 GCF_042434095.1 Plantactinospora siamensis | reverse complement strand
CCAACAAAAACCTTGAAAAGCAGTCCCAGCAAACCCCATTAACGAGGTCGCCAAAACAATCAAACCATTGAATTGGCACTGGCTTATCAAACACCCTGTTGAGTTCTCAAAGAACAACCACACACCGAGAACAACCGGCCCGTCCCGAACCGGCCGCCCACCGGGGCGATCCTTCCGCTTCGCACCCGCCGTCTCCGTCGGGCACTCGTACTACCTTACCGGACCTCTACTTCCGCGTCAAACCGGTGTGTCCCGGCTCATCACGTTCGTCCCGATCCAGCACCCCCGACGCAGGCGGCGGCGAACCACCACACTCCGACGAGGATTCCGGCAGAACCGGCCGCTCGCGGATCACTCCACACGCTCGCCCGGCACCCTGCCGACTGGAAACCTTACCCGGCCGATCCCGCACCACCAAATCCGCCTTGCGGCAGACCCGACGGGCAACCACCCGGACGTCCGAACCGGAGCCACACAGCCACCCCAACCCGGGACCATTCCCACCCGCCGGAACCGGACCTACCGGCACTTCGTACCGGTTCGTCCCATGCCCGCGGGCAGAGAGAAAGTTACGCGGCCCGAAGATCGAACGTCAAATCCCCGGACCGCGTCCCGCGTCACACTCGGCTCTGCGCCGGCGCGGCCAGCTCGACGCCCGCGAAGGTGCGCTTGCCCCGGCGCAGCACGAGGAACCGGCCGTGCAGCAACGCCTCCGGCGGCACCGTGGCCTCCGCGTCGGCCACCCGCTCGTTGTTGACGTACGCGCCGCCCTCGGCGATCGCCCGGCGAGCCTCGCCGAGGCTCTTCACCAGCCCCGCGTCCCGGAACAGCGCCGCCACCGGGGGAAGCTCGGCCAGTCGTACCAGACCCGCCTCGGCCAGGGCGGCCCGCAGCGTCTCCGCGGACAGCTCGTCCAGCGATCCCCGCCCGAACAGGGCCTGGCTGGCCGCCACCGCCTCGCGCAGCTGCCGCTCCCCGTGCACGAGCGCCGTCAGCTCCTCGGCCAGCGCCCGCTGGGCGAGCCGGGCGGCCGGCCGCTCGGCGGTGGCCTTCTCCAGCTCCTCCAGCTCCTCCCGGGACCTGAAGCTGAAGTACCGCAGGTAGCGCCCGACATCGCCGTCGTCGGTGTTGAGCCAGAACTGGTAGAAGGCGTACGGGCTGGTCATGGAGGGGTCGAGCCAGACGCTGCCGCCCTCGCTCTTGCCGAACTTGGTGCCGTCGGACTTGGTGACCAGCGGCGTGACGAAGGCCTGCACCGGCCCGGCCCCCCGGCGCCGTACGTAGTCCACCCCGGCCGTGATGTTGCCCCACTGGTCGGAGCCGCCGAACTGCAGCGCGACCCCCTCGCGGCGGTGCAGCTCGAAGAAGTCGTTGGCCTGGATGAGCTGGTAGCTGAACTCGGTGAAGCTGATCCCGCTCTCCAGCCGGGCCCGGACCACCTCGCGGGCCAGCATCTTGTTGACCGGGAAGTGCTTGCCGACATCGCGCAGGAAGTCCACCGCCGACATCGGGCCGGTCCAGTCCAGGTTGTTCACCAGGCGCGCGGCGTTGTCACCGGCGTACGAGACGAAGGGCGAGAGCTGCTCACGGATCCGGTCCACCCAGCCGGCCACCACCTCCGGCGCGTTCAACGTCCGTTCCGCGCTCTCGCGCGGATCGCCGATCTGCCCGGTGGCGCCGCCGACCAGCAGCACCGGCCGGTGTCCGGCCAGCTGGAGCCGCCGCGCCGTGAGCACCTGGACGAGGTGACCGACGTGCAGGCTCGCCGCGGTCGGGTCGAAGCCCACGTAGAAGCTGACCGGGCCGGCGGCCAGCAGCTCGCCGAGCTCGTCGAGGCCGGTGGAGTCGTTGATCAGACCCCGCCACCGGAGGTCGTCCAGGAGGTCGCCGCCGGCGGGGCCGGCGGGCGACGAAAGGCTGCTGTCGGTCACGGACGGCATTCTCCCCCATCCCCACCGTCGGCCCGTACCCGGTTTCCGGGGCCACCGGCCGCCGGCCCTAGGCTGGCCGGCGGAAGATCAGCAACGAGGCCCAGGGAGGCCGGTATGGAGATGCCCGAGATGACCGGTGGCTTCGTCGCGCTGCTGGGGCTGGAACTCACCGAGACCACGCCCGACCGGGTGGTGATCCGCTGGCGGGTCCGGCCGGAGCTGCACCAGCCGTACGGCATCCTGCACGGCGGGGTGCACGCGTCGGTGGTGGAGACGGCCGCCAGCGTGGGCGCGGCCCTCTGGTTCGGCGACCGCGGCGGGGTGGTCGGGGTGAACAACCAGACGGACTTCCTGCGGGCCGTCCGGGACGGCGAGCTGACCGCGGTGGCCACGCCCGTGCACCGGGGCCGGACCCAGCAGCTGTGGCAGGTCGAGATCACCGACGAGCGGGATCGGCTGGTCGCCCGCGGCCAGGTACGGCTGCAGAACGTGCCCAACCCGGACCAGCTGGGCTGAGCGGCACCGGCTCGGCCACACCGGCGGACCGGAATCGGTCAGCCACGGCGGCTCACGAGCCGGCCGGGTTCAGCGCCGCGTCGTCGGGTTCCGCGGCCTCCTGGCCGGCGGCCGACTCCGTGGCCGACCGCTCGCCCGCGCGCAGCCGCACCCGGGTGATCGCGTGGTGGGCCACGGCCGCGACCTCCAGGACCCAGCCGTCGATGGTCACCGTCTCCCCGGACTCGGTGGGGATCCGGCCGAGCACCGCCAGGATGAGCCCGGCGATCGTGGTGTAGTCGCCGGCGGGTCGGGTCGGCAGGGCCACCCCGATGTCCGGCAGGTCGTGGATCGGGAACGTGCCGGGCAGCAGCATGGCGCCGTCGACCTCGGTACGTACGCCGCGCACGTCCCGGTCGTTCTCGTCGTAGATCTCGCCGACGATCTCCTCGAGGACGTCCTCCAGGGTCACGATGCCGTCGACGGCCCCGCGCTCGTCCACCACCAGCGCGATGTGCTGCCGCTCGGACTTGAACCGGCGCAGCGCCTGGACCACCGGCAGGGAGTCCGGCAGCAGCAGCGGCGGCCGGGAGTAGTCGTCGATGGGCCGGTCGTCCGGCACCCCCACCAGGTCGCGCAGGTGCACCACCCCGACGGTGTCGTCGAGCATGCCGTGCCGGACCACCGGGGCGCGGGAGTTGCCGGAGGCGGCCAGGACGATCCGGGCGGCCTCCGCCGAGGTGCCGCTGTCCAGGCAGAACACCTCCAGCCGGGGCACCAGCACGGCCCGCAGCTGCCGCTCGGCGATCTCCACGGCGCCCGCGATGATGGTCTGCTGCTCGACGGTCAGGCCGTGGTGCCCGGTGACGATTTCCCGCAGCTCGTCCGGGCTGATCTCGTCGCGCTGCGGCTTCGGGTCGACGCCGGCCAGCCGGACCACCAGGTCGGTGGTCTTGCCCAGCGTCCAGACGGCCGGCCGGGAGAGCGTGGCCAGCAGGTCGAGCGGGCGGGCCACCACCAGGGCCCAGCCCTCGGCGCGCTGCATGGCGATCCGCTTCGGGGCCAGCTCGCCGAAGACCAGGGTGGCGAAGGTGAGCATCAGCGTCACGATCACCACGGCGGCCGGCTGGGCGGCCTCGCCGAGCATGCCCAGGAGCGGGACCAGCGGCTTCGCCAGCGACACGGCGGCGGCCGCCGAGGCCAGGAAGCCGGCGAGCGTGATGCCGATCTGGATGGTGGCGAGGAACCGGTTCGGATCCTTGGCCAGCCGGGCGAGCACCCGGCCGGACCGGCTGAGCCGCTCCAGCCGCTGGAGCTGGCTGTCCCGCAGCGAGACCAGCGCCATCTCGCTGCCGGCGAAGGCGGCGTTGACGATCACCAGCACGCCGACCAGCGCCAGCTGCATCCAGGTCTGCACCGCTTTGTCTCCTTAACCACCACGTTGTGCCGCGGTACGCCGTCCGTCAGCCAGCCATTGCCCAGCCGGGCCGACAGCGAATCCCCGCCCGCGCAAACGGCCCGCCGGAACGGCGCGGTGACGGGGCCCGTGGATACTGGGCCGGTGGAGAGCGTACGGCCGCGGTTGCTGCTCGTGGAGGACGACCGTTCGCTGGCCGACCTGCTCGCGGGGCTGCTCGACGAGGAAGGGTACGACGTCGACCTGGCGCTCGACGGGCACACCGGCCTGCACCGGGGGCTCACCCAGGCGTACCAGATCATGGTCGTGGACCGCGGGTTGCCGGCGGTGGACGGGCTCGACCTCATCGGCCGGCTCCGCCGGCACGGGGTGACCTGCCCGATCCTGGTGCTCACCGCGCGTGCCTCGGTGCTGGACCGGGTCGCGGGGCTCGACGCCGGCGCGGAGGACTACCTCACCAAGCCGTTCGAGATCGTCGAGCTGCTGGCCCGGCTGCGGGCCCTGCTGCGCCGACACACCGACGCGGCGGACTTGCTGGCGGTCGGCGGCCTGCGGCTGGACGTGCCGAACCGGCAGGTGCTGGGCGGCGGCGCCGAGATCCAGCTGTCCCAGCGCGAGTTCGCGCTGCTGCACACCCTGGCGGCCCGGCCCGGAAAGGTGTTCACCCGCGCCGAGCTGCTCCGGGACGTCTTCGACGCGGCCGACGCGGACGGCACCGTCGACGCGTACGTCCATCATCTGCGCCGGAAGCTCGGCCGGGACGCGATCCGCACGGTGCGCGGCCTGGGCTACCGGCTGGGCGCGGTGTAGGCGGCCGGTGGACGAACCGCTGCTGCGCCGCGCGCGCCGGCGCAGCGTCATCCAGACCGCCGTGGCCGTCGGGCTGCTGGTGCTGCTCGTCGGGGCCGCGATGTTCGCGATCACCGTGCGGGCCCAGTCCCGGGCCGTGGACCGCCAGCTCGGCCAGGTGGTGGCCGCCGCGGAGGACGTGGACGACCCGCCGCCGGGGGATCTACTTGCCCGGCGGGGGCCGACCGGCCGCGTGCAGACCACGCCGCGGGCCCCGGCGGCCGTCGCCGCGGTCCTGGATTCGGCGGTACGCGCGGAACCCCGCCGGTTCACCACCGTCGCCGGCGGGGTTCCGCTGCGGATCCTGGTGGCCGGCCGGCCCGACGGGACCCGCTGGGCCGCGGCGGCCGACCTGCGCCCGGTGCACCGGCAGCGCGGCGGGCTGCTGGCCGCGCTGCTGCTGGCGGAGATCGCCGGCGTCGGCGGCGCGGTGGCGGTGGCCGTGCTGCTGTCCCGGCGCGCCGTGGCCCCGCTGGCGCTGGCCCTGGCCGAGCAGCGCCGGTTCGTGGCCGACGCGTCGCACGAGCTGCGCACCCCGCTCACCGTCCTGCAGACGCGGGTCCAGCTGGTCGCCCGGCGCGCCCGCGAGCGGCCCGCCGAACCGCTGGCCGGGCAGCTCGACGAGCTGGTGGCGGACACCCGGGCGCTCGGCGAGGTGGTCACCGACCTGCTCGTCTCGGCCGAGGTCGAGCAGCACCGCGAGACCGGCCGGCCGGTGGACCTGGCCGTGGTCGCCGGCGGGGTGGTGGACAGCGCCACCGCGTACGCCCGGGAACGGGATGTCCGGTTGTCGCTCGAGGTGGCCGGCGAGGGCCTGATCGTGCGCGGCGCGGAGCCGGCGCTGCGACGGGCGCTGCTCGCTCTGGTCGACAACGCGGTCGGCCATGTCGGGCCCGGCGGGCAGGTGGACGTCCGTGTCACCGGAGACGGCCGCTCGGTGTCCGCGACCGTGGCGGACGACGGGGTGGGCCTGGATCCGACCGACACCGAGCGGCTCTTCGCGCGGTTCGCGCACGGCACGGACGGCGCCGGCCGCCGGTTCGGGCTGGGGCTGGCCCTGGTCCGGCACGTGGCGGAGGCGCACGGCGGATCGGTGCGGATCAGCGGTGCGCCGGGGCAGGGTGCCACATTCACGCTGGTCTTTCCGGCCGGCTGAGCGCCAGGGGTAAGAACGCCAAGAATCGGGCAAGAAACGCCGGTCAGGGTGGATCCGGAATTTTCACCGCGCCCGAGGAGGACGCCATGCCCGAGACCGTCAACGGGTTGCCGCTGCACCCGCTCGTCGTACACGCCGTGGTCGTGCTGCTGCCGCTCGGCGCGCTGGGCGTGATCGCCCTGGCGGTCCGGCCGGCGTGGCGGCACCGGTACGGGGTCCTGGTGGCCGCGATCACGCTGGTGGCCACCGTGCTCATCCCGGTGGCCACGGACAGCGGGGAGACCCTGGAGGCCCACGTCGGTGACCCCGGCCGGCACGCCGAGCTGGGCGACCAGCTGCTCTATTTCGCCCTGCCGCTGCTGCTGGCGGCGCTGGCCCTCGCCTGGCTGGGTTGGCGCGGGCGCCCGGCGCTGGGCGCCGACCCGGTGGCACGACCCGGTGGCGGCGCGTCGCGGGGCGCGCCCGGTGCGGCCGGCGCCGGTGAGCCCGACGGGGTGGCCGACCCGGATGCGCCGGCGGGTCGAGTCGCGACGGCCACCCGACCGGCCGGGCTCGCCGGCACGCCCGCCGGCCCGTCCCGGGCCGTGGCCGCGGTGGTCGCGGTGCTCGCCCTGGTGATCGCGGTGGCCAACCTCGTGCAGGTCTACCGGGTCGGCGAGTCCGGCGCCCGCGCCGCCTGGGGCAACACGATGTCCTCCCCGGCGAAGGGCGAGCACGACTGAGCCGGACCGCTGAGGTCGGCCGCGCGGCCTGCTGAGCCTCCGTCCCAACTGCCGGAACGAGCGGTGGGGCCGGTTAGGCCGGAAGGCTCCGCCGCCCAGCCGGGGTGACCTGGCGATCGGTACCGGGATCGCTAGGTCGCGGGACCGGAAACGTCCTGGTCAGGCCTTGATCCGATCAGTCGGGCGGCTCGTCGCGCCCGACTGATCGGCCGCCCGCGCCCTTCCCGTCCCGACCGCGAGGACCCGCCGCGACGCCTTTGCTCTGCTGACCCCCACGCCCCACGTCGTGTCCGATAATCGGACAATTGCCGGTGCGCGAAGGGCAGCAGAGCAAAGGGCGCGCAGCACTGGGCCCAGGGTCGCCCGAAGTTGGATTCTGCGGGCCGCTAGTAGCGGCCGCCGACAGTCTGACCAGCAAGTTCGTCGAGCCGGGCCAGGTCGTCGGCGGTCAGCCGCAGGTCGGCGGCCGCCACGTTCTGTTCCAGATACTGGACCCGCTTGGTGCCGGGGATCGGCACCACGTCCTCGCCCTGGGCGTGCACCCAGGCCAGCGCCACCTGACCGGGCAGCACGCCCCGCTCGTCCGCGATGGCGCGTACCACGTCCACCAGGCGCTGGTTCGCGGCCAGCGCCTCGTCGGCGAACCGCGGGTTGGTCCGGCGGAAGTCGTCGGCCGCGAACTCCTGGCCGGCGGTCACCGCGCCGGTCAGGAAGCCGCGACCGAGCGGCGAGAACGGCACGAGTCCCACGCCCAGCCGGCGGGCCGCCGGCACCACCGACTCCTCGATCCCCCGGGTCCACAGCGACCACTCGCTCTGCACCGCGGTGATCGGGTGCACGGCGTGCGCCCGCGCCAACTGGTCGGCGTCGACCTCGGACAACCCCAGGTAGCGCACCTTGCCGGCCGCCACCAGCTCCGCCATCGCGGCCACGGTCTCCTCGACCGGCGTGGCCGGATCGACCCGGTGCAGGTAGTACAGGTCGATGTGGTCGGTGCCCAGCCGGGCCAGCGACTCGTCGCAGGCCTGCCGGACGTACGCCGGGTCGGCGCCGAGCCGGAAGCCGGTCCGGCCGTTCTCCCGGACGATGCCCTGGATGCCGAACTTGGTGGCCAGCACCACCCGGTCCCACCGGCCGCGCAGGGCGGAGCCGAGCAGCCGCTCGTTCGCCCCGAACCCGGCGCTGCCGGCGTCGCCGTAGACGTTCGCCGTGTCGAAGAGGGTGACGCCGAGGTCCAGCGCCCGGTGCAGGGTGGCGACCGACGAGGTCTCGTCGGCCGGCCCGTACGACTGGCTCATGCCCATGCAGCCGAGCCCCTGCGCGGAAACCCGCAGGCCCTGGCTGCCGAGTGCGACGGTACGCATCTGCTGCTCCCCCATCCGGCGCCGCCGTTCGCGGCGCCTGTCCGGTGGTCCACGCTAGGAGTTCGAGTGCCCTCGAACGCAAATCGGCCACGGTAGCGTCACCCGGATGACCGCCGGAAGCCCGCTGGGATCCCGCCCGCTGCGCGGAATTCCTCGACCTGCTCAGGTGAGATCGCGGCCATGATGGTCAGCGACGCCGGGGGACGTGCCGGCGGTAGGCGCTGACCGTCGGGTCCCCGGTGAGCCAGAACCGCCACGGCACGTCGTGCGCGCCGGTCACCCCCACCCGCGGTCCGGCGCTGACCGCCGCCGGGTCGACCGGCTCGGCCGGCGGTTCCAGCCGCACCGGGCCGCCGTCCAGCAGGTACGCGCCGTACGCCGCGCCGTCCAGGCCCAGCGCCGAGCACAGCCGGGCCGGCCCGCGAGCCAGGTCGACGTCCCGGCGTACGGCCGGGCGGCGGGCCCGGGCCGCGGCCAGCCCGTCGACCACCTCGCCGGCCCGCAGCAGCACCGCGGACGCCTCGCCGTCCGGCCCGGTCACCACGTTCATGCACCAGTGCATGCCGTAGGTGAAATAGAGGTACGCGTGCCCGGACGGGCCGAACATGATCCGGTTACGGGCGGTGGGCCCCCGGTGGGCGTGCGAGGCGGGATCGCCGCCCGAGCCGGCGTACGCCTCGACCTCGGTGAGCCGGACCGTGACCCCGCCCGCGCTCAGCCGGGCGCCCAGCAGCCCACGCGCGGCCGGCTCGACCGGACCGGCGAGCAGGCTGGCGAGATCGGTCAGTTGAGCTTCGGACACCGGTTCAGCTAATCATGGCGCGTACGTCTGCCGGTGCCGGGTCGCGTCCTCGACGGCGCCCCGGCTCCAGCGCATCGGCAGGGTGGCGCCGGTCCGCCACAGCCGCGTCTGGTCGGTGTAGTGCCCCGCGAAGGCGTGCCCGGACACCCCGGTGAGGTTGATCCACCGGGACCGGTCCAGGTCGCCCAGGTCGACGATCATGCGCATCGACGGCACCCAGTTCACCTGGTAGCCCTGCCCGGCGTTCCAGCCGGTGGCGTTGACCACGCCCTTGCCGCCGGAGGTGCGGTACGGGCCGGTGTTGAACAGCCACTCCACCGGCCCGATGCCGGAGCTGCCGTACGAGGCGTTCCGCAGGATGAGCGTGTGCAGGTCGCCCCACCGCCACGCCGCGGGCCGGTCGCCGAGCCGGCCGGCCAGCTCGGCGTACCCGTCCCGGAGCGCGGCCGTGAGCATCGCCGTGCGGTCCTCGACGGCGGGGGTCGACCGGTCGTCCCACCACGGCGAGTGCGGGCCGAGGCCGGTGACCACGGAGAACCACCGCTCGCCACCGTCCGGCGCCGACCCGGCCGGCAGCTCGTCGAAGGTGCGCAGCAGCAGGTGCCGCCACACCGCGTTGAAGTACGCGGCCGCGGCGGACGAGCGGGCCTGATCCGAACCCTCCGGCCCGGTGGCCGGCTGTTGGAGGTCCCAGCCGCGCAGCAGGTCCCGGGCCGCGACGGCCTTCCCGTCGAGCGGGGCCGCGAGCAGTTCCGGCACCAGGTCGGCGGCCACCGGGTTGAGGTTGTCGAACTGGATCCGCGCCACGTCGTCGACCGAGTGTGTCGGGGCCGCCGCGAGCAGGTCGTTGATCCGCTGGGACCGGTAGCCGGCGGTCCAGTCGGTGGTGAGCAGCCGCGGATAGCCGGGACCGACCACGGCCTGGTTGGCCGTCACGATGGCGCCCTCGGCCGGGTCGCTCACCGACGGCAGCTCGGCGAAGGGGATGAAGCCGCGCCAGTCGTACCGGGAATCCCAACCGGGGGCGGGCCAGCGGCCGTCGCCGGCGCCGCGGATCGGGATCCGGCCCGGGGCCTGGTAGCCGATGTGGCCGTCCACCGTGGCGTACACGATGTTCTGCGCCGGCACCTCGAACAGCGCGGCCGCGCGGCGCAGCGCGACCGGGTCGGTGGCCTGGTTGATCGCGAAGAGCGCGTCCATGGTGTGGCCGGGGTCCAGCGCCGTCCAGCGCAGCGCCACGCCGTCCGCCGGTCCGGCCCGGGTGACGGCGGCGATCCGCCGAAGCGGCTCGGACGCGTCGGAGAGCAGCGGGCCGTGCCCGGTCTCCCGGACCGTGAACCGCACCGGGTCACCGCCGGCCACCTCGATGGTCTCGGTCCGGGTCCGCAGCGGCCGCCAGGCGCCATCCACCTGGTACCGGTCGCCGTTCAGGCGTTCCAGGTAGAGGTCCGTGACGTCCGGATCGAGGTTGGTGAAGCCCCAGGCCAGCCGGTCATTGTGCCCGATCACCACGCCGGGCAGGCCGGAGAAGGTGTACCCGGTGGCCGAGTAGCCGCAGTCGCAGTGCAGGCCGAGCTGCATCCAGATGCCCGGCAGGGACGGCCCGAGGTGCGGGTCGTTGGCCAGGATCGGCGCGCCGGTGCTGGTGCGCGAGCCGGCGAGGACGAACGAGTTCGAGCCGATCCCCTCGCCCTCGGGCCCGAGCAGGTGCGGCAGCGCCGCGGCAAGGTCACGCGCCGCCGCGAGCGCCGGCCGGGCCGCGGCGAGCTCCCCGGCCACCGCCGGGGCGGGACCCCGGTCCGGCGCCGGGGCGGTCGCCCGCCCCGGGCGGCCGAACGCTGCCCCGCCGGCAGTCGACCCGCCGCCGGCCGGCTCCCCGCCGACGGCCGGGTAATCGCCGACGGCCGGGTCACCGCCGCCCCGGCCGCCGCTTCCGGATGCCGCCGCCGCCACGATCGGCCGGTTCCGGTCGTACGGGTACGCCGGGTAGAGCTGGTCGATCTCTGCGACGGTCAGGCCCTGGCTCAGCAGCGTGGCCCGGTCCAGCTCGCTCGACATGTTGCCGCGCAGGTCCCATGCCATGGCCTTGAGCCAGGCCAGGCTGTCCACCGGATCCCACCGCTCGATCCGGTGTCCCCGGTTGAGCAGTCCCTGCAGCGTGTACTCCAGGCTCACCGACCCCCGTGCCGGGCCGTCGGCCGCCGCCGGGTTCGCCAGCACGCCCTGATTCACCAGGTACGCGTTGACGCCGTCGGCGTACGCGCTCAGGTACCGGCGGCTGTCCGGGGCGATCAGCGACCACTCCCGCTCGGCCACCCGGCGCCAGCCCATCGTGCGGACGTACCGGTCGGTCTCCACCTGGGACGGTCCGAACAGCTCGGCCAGCCGGCCCGCCGTGACGTGGCGGCGGAAGTCCATCTCCCAGAACCGTTCCTGGGCGTGCGCGTACCCCTGCGCCCGGAACAGATCCTCGGCCGTGTGCGCGTAGAGCTGCGGAATGCCGTGCTCGTCGCGCAGCACCGTCACCGGCGCGCCGAGGCCGGGCAGCCGCAGGGTGCCGTCGTACTCCGGAAGCGCCCGCCGGATGGACCAGAGCACGAGGCCGCCGGCCACCAGGGCGAGGACCAGGACGGCCGCCACCGCCGCGAGCGCGGCCCGGGCCAGCCGGCGCGGCCAGCGCCGCGAGCGCGTCGGCGACGTGCCTCCGGCCCGATCCGCGCCCGCCCTCCCCAGGGCGGCCTCGGGTCCCCCGGATACGGCCTCGGGCTCCCCGGACACGGCCTCGCGGTCCACGGACGCGACCTCGGGCTCCGCGGGCGCGGCCTCGCGGTCCGCGGACACTGCCACGGGCTCGCCGGACACGGCCTCGCGGTCCGCCGGCGCGGCCTGGCCGGGTATCGCGGCGGCCGGCTCGGGCTGCGCGCCGGGTTCGGCCGGTACGGGGGCGTCGGACCGCGTCATGCCGCGGGATCCTACGCGCGGCCGACCGTTGCGTCGATCATGGAGTTGCGGTGCCCCGCGAAGGCCCCGAAGCATCCCGAATCGCCCACCACAACTCCATGATCGACACCGGAAGGGGCGCGGTCAGGACAGGTAGGCGGCGAACAGGTGGCGTTCCTGGTCAGCGGTGAACATCGGCTCGGCGGTGGTGGTGGCGTCGCGGACAGTGTCGGCCAGCGGCCGGAGGGTCAGCCCGGCCCGCAGCGCGCGGCTCACGTCGACCCGGTTGGCGGCCGCCCAGCCGGGCGCGGCCACCCACAGCGGCACGCCCATCCACGGGTCGACGCCGGCCGCGAGCAGCCACTCGGTCGGCACCCACACCAGGTCGCCGCCCCCGCACGCGCGCAGCAGCTCGCCCATGGTCATCGACGGACCGGTCACGTTGTACGCACCGGACAGGTCGTCCCCACCGACCACGAACGCGGCGAGGTCGCGCACGTCGACGTACTGGACCGGGTCCGCCGGATCGCCGGGGACCAGCACCCGGCCGGGTCGGGCGAG
Source organism: Plantactinospora siamensis (assembly GCF_042434095.1). Classification (NCBI taxonomy): domain Bacteria; kingdom Bacillati; phylum Actinomycetota; class Actinomycetes; order Micromonosporales; family Micromonosporaceae; genus Plantactinospora; species Plantactinospora siamensis. The sequence continues at coordinate 375,957 of NZ_JBHLUE010000017.1, read as the reverse complement.
CCGCCGCGGCCAGTACGTGAACCGGTCGGTGGGATCGTTCGGGCCGACGATGAGCCCCGGCCGGGGCAGGAAGGCCCGGTCGCCGAACGCGTCGAGGACGACGCGTTCGCAGGCGGCCTTGCCGGCGCCGTACAGGTCCGCCGGATCGGTGTGCTCGGTCAGCTCCAGGGTGGCGGCCTCTTCGAGCTGGCCGGCGGTCGTGTCATGGTCCGCGTACACCGAAATGGTCGAGACCAGGACGTACCGGCCGACCCGGCCGGCCAGCGCGGAGACGGTGCTTCGGACGGATGATGGCTGGTACGCCGCGACGTCGATCACCGCGTCCCAGGTCCGATCTGCCAGCGCCGACAGGTCTTTGTCCCGGTCCCCGCGGATGGTCTCCACCGTCGGGTACAGGTCCGGGTTGGTCAGACCCCGGTTGAACAGCGTGAGCCGGTGCCCGGCGGCCAGGGCGGCGTCCACGATGGCGCGACCGAGGAAGCGCGTTCCGCCGATGACCAGAATGCTGCGAGACAACGTTCGAGGCCCTGCCCTGTCGTTCGCCGTGGATCGCCGCCGAGCGGCGAGATCGCAAGCTATCACGACGAAGCGCGGTCGACGCGCCCCCGACCGGTCCGGTGCGGGACGGCTCGACGGCGAGACGTAGCGGCCCGGCGAGCGTTCAGCGGGTGGCGCGGCGGCGCAGGGCGAACACGGTCAGCCCGACGGCCACCAGCACAGCAAGCGCCACCGCCATCGCCAGGGTGGGTCCGGGCCGGCCCAGCACCCCGGCCCGGGCCGCCTCGGCGTGGGCGCCGTCGGCCGCCGCCGGGGTGCTGCCCGTGGGGCTCGGGGTCGGGTTCGCGGCCGGCACCAGCTCACCAACCCGGTCGCCGGGCGGCAGCCCGAAGCCCCAGTCGAGCAGGGCCGCCCCCTGCTGCCAGCCGCGCTGCGGGGCGGCCTCGGCGCCGACCAGCGTCACCACGAGCCGGCGCCCGTTCCGCTCCGCGGCGCCCATGAAGGTGTGCCGGGCCACGTCCGTGAAGCCGGTCTTGCCGCCGAGCGCGCCCGGATAGTGCCACAGCAGCTGGTTGTCGTTGGTGATCTGGTATCCCTTCGGGTCGCGCGGCGGTTCCGGCGGCACCTGCGCGGTGCGGGTGCCCACGTACCGGCGGAAGTCGGCCCGCGCGAAGTCGGCGCGGGCGATCAGCGCGAGGTCGTATGCGCTGGTGAACTGGCCGTCCCCGTCCAGGCCGGACGGGGTCACGGCGTGCGTCTGGTACGCGCCCAGCCGCTTGGCCTCCGCGTTCATGGCCGCGATGGTTCCCGGCAGGCCGGCCGGGCCGCCGCCGATCCGGGCCAGCACGTTGGCGGCGTCGTTGCCCGAGTTGAGCAGCAGGCCCAGCAGCAGCGTCTCCACCCGGTACCGGCCGCCCTCGATCAGTCCCATGGCCGAGCTGCCGGGCTCGAAGTTCATGTCCTCCGGCATCACCTGCACGACCGCGTTCGGGTCCACCTTGGGCAGCACCGTCTCCAGCAGCAGCAGCTTCTGCACGCTGGCGGGCGGCGAGTACTGGTGCGGGTCGCAGCCGCCCAGCACGGCGCCGGTGTCGAGGTCGGCCACCACCCAGGAGGTCGCGGTGACCGCCGGCGGCGCGGCGGCGTCGGTGGGGGCGGCCAGCCCGGAGGTGGCCAGCGCCGCTCCGCCAACCTCGCGGTCGCCGGACCGGCCCGGCGGCGGCGTCGGGCGCGGGGTCCGGGCGATCCCCGGGCTCGGCTCCGGACACCGGGCGACCGCACCCGGCACGGCTGCGGCCGCACCCGGTACGCCGACGGCCGCACCCGGTACGCCGACGGCCGCACCCGGTACGACGGCGGCCGCGGCCGGCGCCGGCCGGGCGGCTCCGATGGCCGGGAAGACCAGCAGCACCGCGGTGTTCAGCAGCGCGCCGGCCCGAGGGATGGCCCACATGACGCGACCATATGGCAGGCCGGACGCCGCGCGGAGCCGATGCCGGACTCCCCGCGATTATCGCGCGGACAAGCCCCACCAGGCCCGCCCGAACGGCGCCGGCCGGCGCATCCGGGGCGTCGGTTAGGAGGGAACCCTTCCTATACAGAAAACGATAAGAAGGGGCCCTTCCTTCCACCTCCGTCAGCGGGGCACGACGGTGCGCGCCGCCCATTCGCGCCAGGCGCGCAGTTGTTCGGCGGCGGCGGCCAACTGGTCGGCAACCGGACCGGGACCGGTCGAGCCGGGCGTGGTCCGGGCCGCCAGCGCGGAACGGACCGAGAGCACGTCCCGTACCCCCGGGTCGAGGTGTTCGCTGATCGTCCGCAGGTCGTCGTCGGACACCTCGTGCAGGGCGCACTCCCGGGCCGCGCACAGCGCCACCAGCCGGCCGGTGATCTCGTGCGCCTCACGGAACGGCACGCCCCGCCGGACCAGCCAGTCGGCCACCTCGGTGGCCAGGGAGAAGCCCACCGGTGCGGCCGCCACGAGGCGGTCCACCCGGACCGTCATGGTGGCCACCATGCCGGCCAGCGCCGGCAGCAGCAGCTCCAGGGTGTCCACGGCGTCGAACGCCGGCTCCTTGTCCTCCTGCATGTCCCGGTCGTAGCTGAGCGGCAGTCCCTTGAGCATGGTGAGCACCGCCATGAGCCCACCGACCAGCCGGCCGGACTTGCCGCGGGCCAGCTCGGCGATGTCGGCGTTCTTCTTCTGCGGCATGATCGACGAGCCGGTGGCGAACGCGTCGTCCAGCTCGACCCAGCCGAACTCGTGCGACGTCCAGAGCACCACCTCCTCGCCCAGCCGGGACAGGTGCACCCCGATCAGCGCCGTGATGAACAGGAACTCGGCCACGAAGTCCCGGTCGGCCACCGCGTCCATCGAGTTGGCGAAGGACGTGGTGAAGCCCAGCTCCTTGGACACCGCGACCGGATCCAGCGGCAGGCCCGAGCCGGCCAGGGCGCCCGCGCCGAGCGGGCTCACCGCGGTCCGGGCGTCCCAGTCGCGGAGCCGGTCCAGGTCCCGCAGCAGCGGCTGCACGTGCGCCAGCAGCCAGTGCCCGAATGTGACCGGCTGGGCGTGCTGCACGTGCGTCATCCCGGGCGCCGGGGTGTCGGTGTGCGCGCCGGCCTGGTCGACCAGCGCGTCGGCCAGCTCGACCAGCCGCGCCGCCACGCCGCGGGCGTGGTCGCGAAGGTAGAGCCGCAGGTCGGTGGCCACCTGGTCGTTGCGGGACCGGCCGGCGCGCAGCTTGCCGCCGAGCGCGCCCAGCCGTTCCAGCAGGCCGCGCTCCAGCGCCGTGTGCACATCCTCGTCGTCCACGGTGGGCCGGAACGCCCCCGAGGCGCAGGCGGCCTCCAGGTCGTCCAGCGCCGCCAGCATCCGGCCCAACTCGTCCGGGTCGAGCAGGCCGGCGCCGGCGAGGACCCGGGCGTGCGCCCGGGAGGCCGCCAGGTCGTACGGCGCGAGCCGCCAGTCGAACTGGACACTCACCGACAGCCGCGCGAGGGCCTCGGAGGGGCCCCCGGCGAATCGGCCGCCCCACAGGCTGGTGCGATTGGTGGCGGCGCTGTTCTCGGTCAGGCTCTTGTCGTCCACGCCGCTCATTCTGGGGGTCACTGTTCGGGGCCGCCCAACCGGGCGTCCCGGGCGGGCGCCATCCGGGCGTCCCGGGCGGGCGCCATCCGGGCGTCCCGGGCGGGCGCCATCCGGGCGTCCCGGGCGGGCGCCATCCGGAGCGGCCGAGGTGTCGAACCCCCGGAGTGGGTGGGCACGAATCGCCGCGTCATGGCGCGGTGCTCCCTTCGATGCTGTCGTCCCGGCGGGCCCACCCGGCGAGCTTGTCGCCCAGCGCCGCTCCGCCGTCGGGTTCGCGGGCCACCACGAGGATCGTGTCGTCGCCGGCGATGGTGCCGACGACCTCGGGCAGACCCGCCCGGTCGACCGCGCTGGCGAGGTAGTGCGCGGCGCCCGGCGGGGTGCGCAGCACGGCGATGTTGCCGCTGGCATCGACGCCGTTGAGCAGCTCGCGCAGCAGCCGGATGAGCCGGGCCGGGGCGGCCTCCGCGTCGCGCAGCGGCCGGTGCCCGTCCTCCGGGATCACGTACACGGCCGGCCCGTCACCGCCGCGCGCCTTGACCGCGCCCAGCTCCTCCAGGTCGCGGGAGAGGGTGGCCTGGGTGACCTGCACGCCGTCCCGGGCCAGCAGGTCGGCCAGCTCGGTCTGCGACCGGACCGGCTGGTCCCGGATGATGTCGATGATGCGCCCGTGCCGGGCCGCGCGGGTCAGTGGCGTGGTCATGGAGTGGATGCTTTCAGCAGGAAGGTCAGCAGCGCCTTCTGGGCGTGCAGCCGGTTCTCCGCCTGGTCGAAGACCGCGCTGCGCGGCCCGTCGAGCACGTCGTCGGTGATCTCCTCGCCCCGGTGCGCGGGCAGGCAGTGCAGCACGATGGCGTCCGGGGCGGCCAGGTCGAGCAGCTCCTTGTTCACCTGGTAGGGCCGGAACGGGGTGCGCCGGTCCAGGCCGTCGCCCTCCTGCCCCATCGAGGTCCAGGCGTCGGTGGCCAGCACGTCGGCGTCCTGCGCCGCCGCGGCCGGATCGGTGAGCGCCCGCACCGAGCCGCCGGTGCCGGCCGCGATCGCCGTGGCCCGGGCCAGCACCGCGGGATCGGGTTGGAACGCGGCCGGGCCGGCCACCCGGACGTGCATCCCGGCCAGCGCGCCGGCCAGCAGGTAGGAGTGCGCCATGTTGTTCGCCCCGTCCCCCAGGTACGTGAGGGTGCGGCCGGCCGTGCCGCCGAGCCGCTCCCGCACGGTGAGCAGGTCGGCCAGCAGCTGACACGGGTGGAACCCGTCGGTGAGCGCGTTCACCACCGGCACGGTGGCCCCCTGGGCGACCTCGGCGATCCGGTCGTCGCCGTACGTCCGCAGCACGATCGCGGCCACGTACCGGGAGAGCACCCGGCCGGCGTCGGCCAGCGCCTCGCCCCGGCCGAAGTGGGTGCCCTGGGCGTCCACCACCAGGGGGTGCCCGCCCAGCTCGGCGATGCCCACGTCGAAGGAGACCCGGGTCCGCAGGCTCTGCTTGTCGAACAGCACGGCCACCGCACGGGGACCGGCCAGCGGGCGGTGGCCGAACCGGCCGGCCTTCATCCGGGCCGCCAGGTCCAGCACGGCCGCCTGCTCGGTCGCGCTGAGGTCGTCGTCGGCCAGGAAGTGCCGGATCACGCCGGAACTCCGATCACGTCGAGGACGCCGGGGTCGTCGTCGGCCAGGAGATGTCGGATCACGCCGGAACTCCGATCACGTCGAGGACGCCGGGCAGAGCGGCCAGGAAGGCGTCGGCCTGGCCGGTGCTGAGGATCAGCGGTGGCGCCAGCCGGAGCACGTCCGGCTGCACCGGGTTGACCAGGAACCCGGCCTCGCGCAGCGCGCCGGCGACCGCCGCGGCGGCCGGCGCGGTCAGCACGATCCCGAGCAGCAGCCCGGCCCCGCGCACCTGCGCCACCAGCGGGTGGCCGAGCGCCTCGACGCCCGACCGGATCCGCTCCCCCACCCGCTTGACATGGTCCAGCAGTCCCTCGTTGGCGATCGTCGAGATCACCGCGAGCGCCGCGGCGCAGCTGACCGGGTTGCCGCCGAAGGTGCTGCCGTGGCTGCCCGGGCCGAGCAGCCCGGCCGCCGCGCCGAAGGCCAGGCAGGCGCCGATCGGCAGCCCGCCGCCGAGGCCCTTGGCCAGGGTGACCAGGTCCGGCTCCACCGCCTCGGCCTGGTGGGCAAACCAGTGGCCGGTCCGGCCGATCCCGGTCTGCACCTCGTCGAGGGCGAGCAGCGCGCCGGCCCGCGCGGTGATCTCGCGGGCCGCGCCGAGGTAGCCCGGCGGCGGCGTCACCACCCCGTTCTCACCCTGGATCGGCTCCAGGATCACCATGGCCGTGCCCGTGTCGACGGCCGCGGCCAGCGCGGCGGCGTCGCCGTACGGGACGTGGGTGACCTCGCCCGGCAGCGGCCGGAACGGGTCCGCCTTGCCGGGCTGGCCGGTCAGGGCCAGGGCGCCCATGGTCCGGCCGTGGAAGCCCCCGATGGCGGCGACCACGTGGGTCCGGCCGGTGCGCCGGGACAGCTTGAACGCCGCCTCGTTGGCCTCGGCGCCGGAGTTGGCGAAGAACACCCGGCCGGGCCGGCCGGCCAGCGCCAGCAACAGCTCGGCGAGCGCCACCGGCGGCTCGGCGGCGTACAGGTTGGAGACGTGCCCGAGCGTGGCCACCTGCCTGGACACCGCGGCCACCACCGCCGGGTGGGCGTGGCCGAGCGCGTTCACCGCGATCCCGCCGAGCAGGTCGACGTACTCCCGACCGGCCTCGTCGACCACGACGGCGCCGGCGCCGGAGACCAGCGCGAGCGGCGGGGTGCCGTAGTTGTCCATCATGGCGGTCCGCCACCGGTCCAACAGCTCGCTCACGACAGCTCCTCGCCTTCCGGGTCCGGGACGACCATGGTGCCGAAGCCCTCCGAGGTGAAGACCTCCAGCAGCGTCGAGTGCGCCACCCGGCCGTCCACCACGTGCGCGGCCGGTACGCCGCCGCGGACGGCCCGCAGGCAGGCCTCCATCTTGGGGACCATGCCGGATTCCAGCTCGGGCAGCAGCCGGGCCAGCCTGTCCGCGGTGATCTCCGAGACCAGGCTGCCGGTGTCCGGCCAGTCGGCGTACAGGCCCGGCACGTCGGTGAGCACGACCAGCTTGCGGGCGTCCAACGCCACGGCCAGCGCGGCGGCCGCGGTGTCGGCGTTCAGGTTGTGCAGCACCCCGGCCGCGTCCGGGGCCACCGTGGAGACCACCGGGATCCGCCCCGCCGCGATCAGGTCGGTCACCGCGGCCGGGTCGACCGAGGCCACGTCCCCGACCAGGCCCACGTCCACCGGCCGACCGTCCACGTACCCGGGCCGGCGCTCGGCGGTGAACAGCCCGGCGTCCTCGCCGGACAGTCCCACCGCGAACGGCCCGTACGCGTTGATGAGCCCGACCAGCTCCCGGCCGACCTGGCCGACCAGCACCATCCGGACCACGTCCATGGCCTCGGCCGAGGTGACCCGCAACCCGCCGCGGAACTCGCTGGCGATGCCGAGCCGGCCCAGCATGGCCGAGATCTGCGGCCCGCCGCCGTGCACCACCACGGGCCGCAGCCCGGCGTACCGGAGGAAGACCATGTCGGCCGCGAAGGCCCGCCGCAGCTGGTCGTCGACCATGGCGTTGCCGCCGTATTTCACCACCACGGTGGCGCCGGCGAACCGGGCCAGCCAGGGCAGCGCCTCGATCAGCGTGCTGGCCTTGGCCTGCGCGGTCGCCAGGTCCCGGGACAGCGTCAACCCACTCACCGAGCTTGCCTTCCGTTCACGACTGCGGGACTCCGCTTCGGGACTCCGCTTCGCTGCGTTCCTTGCGCTCATGTCGAGTAGGCCGAGTTCTCGTGGACGTACGCGTGCGACAGGTCGGTGGTCCAGATGGTGGCCTCGGCCGGCCCCGCGTGCAGGTCAATCCGGACGGTGACCTGCCGGCCGGCGAGGTCGACCTTGCTCCGGTCCTCGGCGGCCGCGCCGGACCGGCACACCCAGACGCCGTTGATACCCACGTCCACGGCGTCCGGCTCGAAGGCCGCGGCCGTGGTGCCGACGGCCGCGAGGATCCGCCCCCAGTTCGGGTCGTTGCCGAAGAACGCGGCCTTCACCAGGTTGTTCCGGGCCACCGCGCGGCCCACCTCGACCGCGTCGTCCTCGCTGGCCGCGCCGGCCACGTCGATGGCGATCTCCTTCGTGGCCCCCTCGGCGTCGGCCAGCAACTGCATGGCCAGGTCGTGGCAGGCCGCGGTCACGGCCGCGGTCAGCTCATCCGGAGTCGGCTCGATCCCGGAGGCGCCGCTGGCCAGCAGCAGGACGGTGTCGTTGGTGGACATGCAGCCGTCGGAGTCGAGCCGGTCGAAGCTGAGCCGGCAGCCGGCGCGCAGCGCCTCGTCCAGCGCCTCGGTGCCGGCCACCGCGTCGGTGGTGAGCACGCAGAGCATGGTGGCCAGGGCCGGCGCGAGCATCCCGGCGCCCTTGGCCATCCCGCCCACGGTCCAGCCGGTCCCGGTGGCCACGGTGGTCTTCGGCCGGGTGTCGGTGGTCATGATGGCTTCGGCCGCCGCGGCGCCGCCGTCCCGGGACAGGCCGCGGACGGCGGCCCGGACCCCCGGCAGCAGGCGGGGCATCGGCAGGCGCTCCCCGATGAGGCCGGTGGAGCAGACCGCCACCTCCCCGGCGCCGATCAGCAGCCGCGGGTTGCGGCTGCTCAGCGCGCCGGCCGCGTACTCGGCCGTGGTGTGCGTGTCGTGGAAGCCGGCCGGTCCGGTGCAGGCGTTCGCCCCGCCGGAGTTGAGCACCACGGCCCGCAGCACGCCGCCGCGGACGACCTGCTGGGTCCACAGCACCGGCGCGGCCTTCACCCGGTTGCCGGTGAAGACGCCGGCCGCGGTGGCGTCCGGCCCGTCGTTGACCACCACGGCCACGTCCGGGCCCGCGCTCTTCAACCCGGCCGGCACGCCGGCCGCGCGGAAACCGCGGGGGGTGGTGACGGTCATGGCGCAACTCCGAACGGGGTCAGGCCGGCCGTCTCCGGCAGGCCGAGCATCAGGTTGGCGCATTGCACGGCCTGCCCGGCCGCGCCCTTGCCGAGGTTGTCCAGGGCACTGGCCACGATCACCCGACCGGAGTCGCCGTCCAGGGTCGCCTGCAGGTGGCAGGCGGCCGAGCCGAGGGTGGCGGCGGTGTGCGGCCAGGCGCCGGCCGGCAGCACCCGGACCAGCGGGCTGTCCGCGTACGCGTCGGCGAGCACCGCCCGCGGGTCGGCGCCGGCCCTGGCCGGGCGGGCGGTGACCGTGGCGAGGATGCCGCGCGGCATGGGCGCGAGCACCGGGGTGAAGGACAGCGACGTGGCGCCGGTGGCCTGCTTGATCTCCGGTACGTGCTGGTGCGCGCCCACCTTGTACGGCGTGAGGTCGCCCATCACCTCACTGCCCAGCAGGTGCGGCTTGGCGGCGCGGCCGGCGCCGGAGGTGCCGGAGGCCGCCACCACCACCACGTCGTCCGGCGCCACGGTGCCGGCGGCGATCAACGGGGCCAGCGCCAGGATGGTGGCGGCCGCGTAGCAACCGGTCGCGGCCACCCGGTCGGCCGCGGCGATCCGGGCCCGCTGGCCGGGCAGCTCGGGCAGGCCGTAGGTCCAGGCGCCGGCATGGGGGCCGCCGTAGTAGCGTTCCCAGGCCGCCGGGTCGGTCAGCCGGTGGTCGGCGCCCAGGTCCACCACCCGGGTGGCGGCCGGCAGGGCCGCGGCCAGCGCGGCGGACTCGCCGTGCGGCAGCGCCAGGAAGACCAGGTCCGCGCCGGTCAGCGCCGCCGGCTCGGTCGGCCGGAACGCCAGGTCCAGGCCGGTAAGCTGCGGGTGTACGGCGGAGACGGGCGCACCCGCGGCGCTGCGCGCGGTGGCCGCCACCAGGTCGAGGTCGGGGTGCCCGGCGATCAGCCGGAGCAGCTCGCCACCCGCGTAGCCACTGGCGCCCGCCACAGCGATCCCGATACCCATAACCACCTCCGCATGACTATGCAGTTCAGGTTACCGATTGCGCTCCCAGATCGCAACTTCATGCAATGGTCCGCATGATGATCCGTTCGACCGGGATCCCGTGGACGCGTTCCAGTGGACCAGGAAAAGTCATCCGTCGATCTTTACCCGTCCGTTACATCGACTGGCATAATGATCGCGGACGGCGCGGCGCGGCGCCGCGGGCGGCGCGCGCGTGTGGGGGACGCACGGCGGAGGGCGCAATGGGGCTCGCCTTTCAGATCCTGGGTCGGTTCCAGGCGCTCCGGGACGGCGACCCGCTCCGGCTTCCTGCCGGCCGGCCCAGCGCGCTCCTGCTCACCCTGCTCGTCCAGGACAACCGGGTGGTGCCCACCGATCGGCTGGTGGACGAGCTCTGGGACGGGCGGCCCCCGACCTCCGCGGTGGCTAACCTGCGCAGCCACGCCAGCCAGCTCCGGGCCGCCCTCGGCGAGCCCGACCGGCTGGTCGGCACGGCCGGCGGGTACCTGCTGCGGGTCGGCGAGGGCGAGCTCGACGCCACCCGGTTCGAGCTGCTGGCCACCCACGGCGAGGTGGCGCTGGCGGCCGGCGACCCCACGACGGCCGGACGGCTGCTGGACCACGCTCTGGCGCTCTGGGCGCCGGCGCCGCCGCCCCTCCCGGCGGCCGGCCCCCTGCTCACCGCGGCCCTGGACCGGATGCGGGAGCGGCGGATCTGCGCGACCGAGGCGGCCTTCGCCTGCCGGCTCGCCCGGGGCGTCGACGACGGCGCCGACCTGGTGGACCGGCTGCGCCGGCACCTGACCGAGAATCCGCTTCGGGAACGGGCCTGGGCCCAGCTCATGCTGGCCCGCTACCGGATGGGTGACCCGGCCGGCGCGCTGGAGACGTTCGCCGAGGCGCGGGCCATTCTCGCGGCCGACCTGGGCGTCTGCCCCGGCGCCGAACTGGCCCGGCTGCACCGGGCGGTGCTGCGCCGGGATCCGGCCCTGCTGCCGCCCCGACCGGAGCCGTCAGCCCCACCATCCGCCGGCCGCGCGGCGCGTCCCGGCCCGGCCGCCGGCGGGACGCGCGCGGCCAGCGCACCCGGCCGGCCCATCGGGGCGGCGCCGGGCCTCGGCGCCCCGGACCCGGTCACCGACCGGACGTCCGGCCCGCCGGGTCCAGCCGGGACCCCGGACCCGGCTGGCCCAGCGGGACGGCCCTGCCCGGCGCGCCAAGCCGGAACCCCCGACCCGCCGGACCCAGTCGGACTGCCCTGCCCGGCGGGCGCGCCCGGCCCACCGGAACCAGCGGCGGGACCGCTCGGCCTGCCCGACGCGCCCGGACCGCCCGGCCCCGGCGGCACGGTGCCGCACGAACTGCCGCGGCAGCCCGGCATGTTCCGGGGGCGCACGGAGGAGCTGCGGCGGGTACGCGCCGCGCTCACCGCCGGCTCCGGGCACCCCGTGGCGGTAAACATCCACGGCGCGCCGGGCGTCGGCAAGTCCGCCCTGGCCGGCCGGGTGGCGTCCGCCTGTCTCGACGCCTTCCCGGACGGACAGGTGCACCTGGACCTCGGCGGCTCGGACACCCCGTACGATCCGGATCCGGCCGAGGTCACCGGCCGGCTGCTGCGCTCGCTCGGCGACCCGGCCCGACCCGTCCCGGGCGGCGACGCCGAGGCCCGGGCGCGGGTCCGGTCGCTGCTGTTCGGCCGGCGGGTCCTGCTGCTGCTGGACAATGTCGGCACCGAGGCGCAGGTGGCCGGCCTGCTGCCGGCGCGCGGGGGGTGCGGCATGCTCACCACCAGCCGGGCCCGACTGGGCACGCCGGACGGCGTACGGCTGCGACTCGGGCCGCTGCCGGCGCAGGCGGCCGCGGCGCTGCTCCGCGCGGCGGTCCGACCGCGGCGGCTGGACGACCGGACGGCCGCGGCGGTGGCCGGGCTGTGTGAGGGCCTGCCGGCGGCGCTGCGGGTCGTCGGCGACCGGATGGCCCAGCCGCAGCGGTCGGTGGCCGGCGCCGTGGCCAGGTTCGCCGACGAGCGGCACCGGCTGGACGAGTCCGGGCTGCGTCCCCGGTTCGCGGCCAGCTACCGCCGGCTCGGTCCGGCGGCCACCGCCTTCCGCCAGCTCGGCCTCGTCCGCCTCCACCATGTCGGCCCGGACGCGGCGGCGGCGCTGCTGGATGTCGACCGCGAGGCCGCCTCGGCGGCCCTGGACCACCTGGCCGACGCCCACCTGCTGGAACCCGTCGGCGTCGGCCGCTTCGGGCTGTCCCCGTTGCTCTGGCTGTACGCCGCCGAACTGGCGGTCGAGGAGCCCGCAGAGACGCGGGCCGCGGCCGTGCGCCGGGTGCTGGCCGCGTACCTCGCGGGGGCCATCCGGGCGGCCCGGCTGCTCGGGCTGCCGCTGGACCGCGAGGCGGCGACGTGGCGCGCCGCGGGCACCGACCCCGGCCCCCGGTTCCGCTGCCCGGCCGAGGCCGCCGCGTGGCTCGACGGGGAGCGGGACAACCTGGCCGGCCTCATCCGGCAGGCGGCGATCCTGGCCGACACGGCCGGCTACGCCGACCGGCTACGGCGGCTGCTGCCGAGCCGGCCCCGGCGGCGCGACGAGCACCGCCGGGCCGCCGACCCGGGCGCGCTGGCCCTCGCCGCCGCCCGGATGCCCGGCGAACCGCACGGCACGGCGGTGGCCTGAGCGCCCGGATTCGCGGTTAGGAAGGGCCTTATATATCGGAGAGCGATAACAGGGGGCCCTTGCTTTCCTCCGGGCCGGGGTCGCGATAGCCGCGGGACTGCAGGGCGAAGAGGCGGGCGTAGCGGCCGCCGCGGGCCAGCAGCTCGGCATGGTTGCCCCGCTCGACCACCCGGCCCTCGTCGAGCACGACGATCAGGTCGGCCTCCCGAACCGCGTTGAGCCGGTGTGAGATGAGCAGGCTGGTGGCGCCCGTACGCAGGTCGCGCAGCCGGCGGTGCAGGTCGTGCTCCGCCTCGGCGTCCAGGCCCGAGCTGGGTTCGTCCAGGATCAACAGGTCGCGGTTCGCCCGCAGGAACGCCCGGGCCAGCGCCACCCGCTGCCACTGGCCGCCGGACAGCACCACCCCGGCGCAACCGTCGTCGCCGTCGTGGAACACCCTGGTAAGCAGGGTGTCGTAGCCACGGGGCAACCGGTCCAGCACCTCGTCGGCGCCCGCCGCCCGGGCCGCCGCGCGCAGCCGGTCCCGGTCGCCGGCCGAGCCGAGGTCGCCCACCCCGATGTTCTCGGCCGCGGTCAGGTCGTACGCCATGAAGTCCTGGAACACCACGCCGATCCGCTCCCGCAGCGCGGCCGGGTCGAGGTCCCGCAGGTCCGTGCCCTCCCACCGGATCGATCCGCGCTCCGGGTCGTAGAACCGGCAGAGCAGCTTCACCAGCGTGCTCTTGCCGGCGCCGTTCAGCCCGACCAGCGCCACCGTCGAGCCGTACGGCAGGTCCAGATCGACGCCGCGCAACACCCACGGGTGCTCCGGCGAATAGCGGAACCAGACGTCCCGCAGCTCGATCCGGCTGCGCAGCGCGGGGGTGGGCGCGGGCGCGGCGGGCCGGGGCAGGTCCGGCTCGGCCTCCACCACCGCCTGGTAGTGCGCGAACATCAGCAGGGCCTGGTGCATGGTGCCGAGCTGGCCGACGATGCCGGCCAGCGCGCTCTGCACCCCCGGCACGGCGGCCAGGAACAAGGCCACGTCGCCGGCCGTGGCGGACCCCGACCGGGCGATGCCGACCGTGTAGATGATTCCGGTGCCCGCCGCCACCGCGCCGAGCAGCCCCAGCGTCGCCTGGGCGCGCATCTCCCGCCGGTCCAGCCGGTGCTCCTGGGCGTGCATCCCGCGCAGCTCGGCCAGCATCCGGTCGCCGAAGTACCGGCCGAGGCCGAACAGCCGGACCTCCTTGGCGGCCGGGATGCCGACCAGGAGCTGCGCGAAAAACATGTCCCGCCGCTGGAAGTGCTCGAGGTTCACCATCATGGCCACCCGGCGCCGGTTGAGCCGGAGCTGGATCACCAGCGTGGGCACCGCGGCCAGCAGCACCAGCACGGCCGTCGGGGGGCTCATGGCCACGAGGACGCCAAGGAAGCCGGTCATCCCGATGAGGCTCTGCAACGCCGCCAACGTGTTGCCGGCGAGCTGACCCGGTCCGATGTGGCCGGTCTGCTGGGCCACTTGGAGCCGGTCCTGGAACGCCGGGTCCTCCAGCCGGGCCAACCCCACGAAGCGCTGCACCGCCGCGTACAGGCGCTGGCGGACCAGCCGGGAGACCGCCCGGGTCCGCTCGGCCTCGAGGTACCGGCGCAGGTGCGGCAGCGCCGCCGCGGTCGAGCCGAGCAGGGTGAGCCCGACGCCGAGCGTCACCACCTCGCGCGCGGACAGCCCGCCGGTGGTCAACCGGTCGATCACCAGCTTGGTCAGCCAGGCCGTCAGCACCGGGGTGAGCCCGAGCAGGACCGTGCTGACCACGTCCGCGGCGGTCGCTCCGGGCGCGGCCCGGACGGCCAGCCCGAACGCCGCCCGGGCCGACCGCAGGGCGCGGGCGGCGCGCCTCCGGCGACCGGCGGGCGCCGCCGGACTCATCGAGCCACCGGGAGGTCCAACCGGGCGATCCCGAACGTGTTGGCCGCCACGATCCCGTGCTCGTCGACCAGCCCGAACGCCGGGAAGCCCTTGATGCCGAAGGCGAGCGGCAGCGGACCCGAGCCCGGCTCGATGAAGACCGTGGCCACCCCGGCGAACCGGTCGGCGTACGGCGTCGTCTCGGCGCCCTTGCCGACCACCACGACCCAGACGTGGTCCGGACCGCCCGGCATGCTGCGCGCCCGGTCCAGCAGGTCGGGAATCTGCGCCTCACACATGTCGCAGGCCGGGGAGACGAACGCCACCAGGGTCATCGGCGGCAGGTCGCCCCGGCCGAGGACCCGCCCGTCCACGGTGGTGGAGGTGAAGTCACCCGGGATGGAGCCGGGTTCGAGCATCGCCTGCGGCGCCGGCTCCTGGCGGCCGCTGAGCAGCTCGGTGTGCTCGCGCAACCGCCGGATGACGCCGAGCATGAGGACGAGGTTGACCAGTCCGAGGGCGCCGACGAGGACGACGGCGACGGCGAGCAGCATGGGTCTCTCCTTCACAGGACGGTGGTGCGGATCAGCGGTACGGCGGCCGGGCGGGCGCGGACGGCGCCGGGGCGAACAGGGCGGCGAGGTCGTCCAGCCGGACCACCAGGGCGGCCAGCGGCGCCGCGGCGGCCAGCGCCAGCAGCCGTCCGGCGGCCCCGGCCGGTGGGCCGGCGCCCGCCATCGGGGACGCCGCCAGCCCCGCGGCGGCCACCAGGAACAGCAGCACGTTGCGGACGACATGCCGGGGACCGATCGGCGCGCCGGCCGTACCGAAGCAGTGGCAGGCCGGCCGGCGCCCCCGGCGGAGGGCGGCGAGGATGGCCCCGGTGAGCACCGCGAGCAGGGCGGCCGCCGCGGCGTAGCCGGCGGGCGCCGCGGCCGGCACGGCGAGCAGCGGCACCACCGCGGCCTCGACGGCGACGGCCAGCCCGGCGACGGGCCGGACCCGGCGCCGGGGCAGCAGCCCGAACGCCTCGACCGACCCGACGAAGCCGGCGAAGGCGGCCCGGCTCCGCAGCTTGCCGACGACCGCCGCGAGGAACACCAGGGCGAGCAGCAGCCGGCCGGTCAGTTCGACGTACCGCATGATCCGCCTCCTCGCCTCGACGCCGGGCCAACGCTAGGAGCCGGAGGTACAGCGGACATACATCGCCGGCGATCGCGGGCGCTGACCGGGTGTATCCGTGCTGTATCTGTGCGTCATACGGTGCGGCTTCGACCGACGACGAGGGAGGTGAACGATGTTCAGTCGACTGGAGGCCCTGGGCGAGCGCATGCTCGGCATGTTCGTGCCCAAGGTGACCGCGGCGGCGGGCTGCCCGCCGGACCCGTGGTGCGCCACCTGTGGGACCTGCTACTTCAAGCGGTGCCACTACACGGCCAGCTGCGGCTACACCTGCGGCTCGTGCGGCTACAACTGCTTCGCGGGAGCGGCCAGCGTGGTGTCGCTCTGCTGAGCGGGACCGGGCGCGTCGCGCGGTTAGCGGCGCGCCCACCACCCGCAGCAGGCCCGCGCGCCCACCGCCCGCAGCAGGCCCGCGCCAACACACCGCGGCGCGCCCGGGAAACCCCGGATGGACGGCCGCGTCGGCGGGTAGGCCGCGCCGGTCACGGGCCGGGCAGGCGCGGCCGGATCACCACCCCGATCACGTCGGCGGCCGGGATGTAGCCGCACTCCCGGGAGTCGTAGCTGAACGGCGGGTTGTCGCCCAGCACCACGAGGCTGCCGGCCGGGACCCGGTCCGCGCCGCCGCGCAGCGCCGGCACCCGGTCCACCGGCACCGGATCACCGGGCACCGCGTACGCCCGCTTGATCAGCAGGCCCCGGGCGGGCCGCTGCGCCGGGTCCGGGCCGGATCCGCCGCGCCGCGCCGGCCGCCCGGGCCCGACGGCGGCCGCTGGCGCGGCGTCGCCGCCCGGGCCGCCGGGCCCGGCCGGACCGGCCATCCGGGCCGGGGCGCGCACCACGACCACGTCGCCGGGGCGCACCGCGGTCAACGGCACCCGGCGGGCCAGCACCCGATCCCCGGCCCGCAGGGTCGGCTCCATGCTGCGGCCCACCACCGAGACCCGGACCAGGTGCCGGCGGAGCCAGCCCAGCCCCGCGGCGGCCGCCGCCACGACGACGGCCGCCACGATCAGCCAGATCCGCATCCGAGGGCTACGCGCCGCGGAGGGTGGCGCCGTGCCGGCGGGCGGCCTCGGCCACGGCCGCGTCCCGGGCCGCCACCGCCTCCTCGGCGGTCAGCGTCCGGTCCGGCGCCCGGAAGGTGAGGTTGTACGCCAGCGACCGCCGGCCGGCGCCGAGCTGCTCCGAGGCGTAGACGTCGAACAGCCCGATCGACTCCAGCAACTCGCCCGCGCCGTCCACGAGGGCCTGCCGCACGTCGTCCGCGGGCACCGCGTCGTCCACCACCAGCGCCACGTCGATCAGCGCGGGCGGGAAGCCGGACACCCGGGGCGCGGCCCGCACCGGGGCCGGCGGCACCGCGTCCAGGTCCAGCTCCATCGCGCTGGTACGGCGGGGCAGCTCCAGCGTGGCCAGCACGGCCGGATGCAGCTCGCCCGCGTACCCCACCACGGTGTCGTCCACCCGCAGCTCGGCACAGCGGCCGGGGTGCCACGGCACCCGCTCGGCGGCCCGCACCGTCACCCGGTCCGCCGGGATGCCCGCGGCGGCCAGCACGATCCGGCCGGCCTGCACCGCGTCGGCCCAGCCGGCCGGGCGGCCCGGACCCCACCAACCGGCCGGGTCGACCTCGCCGGCCAGCACGACGGCCACGTGCCGGGGCTGGTCCGGCACCACCGCGTCGGCGGCCGCGAACTCGGCCTCGGTGGGTCGGCGGTCCACGCCCATGGCCGGCGGCGCGCCGGCGCCGGGGCGGGACAGGAACACCGGGCCGATCTCGTACAGCGCGAGATCGCGGAAGCCCCGGCCGAGATTGCGGCGGAGCACCTGCAGCAGCGGCCCGAGCAGCGAGGTCCGCAGCAGCGGCTCGGTGTCGGCCAGCGGGTTGGCCAGCCGGATCGCGTTCCGCCGCGGATCGTCGGCGGCCAGCCCGAACTGGTCGGCCAGCTCCGGCGCGGCGAACGGCCACGGCGCCACCTCGACGTACCCGTGCTCGGCCAGCGCTCGCGCGACGGCCCGGCGGCGCCGCTGCTCGGGCGTCAGGCCGCGACCGGGCGGCGCGGGCGGCAGCACGGCCGGGATCTTGTCGTACCCGTCGAGCCGTGCCACCTCCTCGACCAGGTCGGCCGGGTCGGTCAGGTCGGGCCGCCAGGTCGGCGGGGTGACCGCGAGGGCTGTGCCGCCGGCCCCCGCCTGGCCCACCGCGCCGGGATCCTCGACCATCCGGTCGGCGCCGGCCGCCACCTGGCAACCGACCTCCTCGAGCAGCGCCGCCACCCGGGCCGGCGGGTACTCCACGCCGACCCGCCGGGTGGGCAGGCCGGCGTCCAGGATGATGGGCGTGCGCGGCCGCACATGGTTGTGGTCGGTGATGCCGGCCGTCGCGGCGCCGCCGCCGTACGTGGTGAGCAGCTCGACCGCCCGCTCCAACGCCACCAGCGGCAGGGCCGGGTCCACGCCCCGCTCCCAGCGCTTCGCTGCCTCGCTGAACAGCCGGTGCCGGCGCGCGGTGCGGCTGACCGTGACCGGATCCCAGTGCGCGGCCTCGAACAGCACCTCCGTGGTCGTCTCCGCCACCTCGGAGGTCTCGCCGCCCATCACGGCGGCCAGCGACACCGGCACCCCGGCGCCCTCCCCGGCCACCGAACCGGGCAGCCCGGCGTCGCAGATGACCAGGTCCTCCGGGTCCAGCGCGCGGTCGACGCCGTCCAGCGTGGTGATCCGCTCGCCGGACACGGCGCGCCGCACCACCAGCGCGCCGGCCAGCCGCTGCGCGTCGAAGGCGTGCATGGGCTGGCCCAGCTCGACCATGAGGTAGTTGGTGATGTCCACCGGCAGCGAGATGGTCCGGATGCCGGCCACGGTGAGCCGGCGGGCCATCCAGTCCGGCGTCCGCGCGGCCGGATCGACGCCGCGGACCAGCCGCGCCGCGAACCGGTCGCAGCCGACGGTGTCGCGGACCTCGATCGGGTACGCCGGCTCGGCCGTGCCGCCGGGCGCCGGGACCAGGCCGGGATCGGTGAACGGCACGCCGAGCGAGTGCGACAGCTCCCGGGCGATGCCCCGGACGCTCAGCGCGTACCCCCGGTCCGGGCTGACCTCGACCTCGACGATCACGTCGTCCAGCCCGACCAGCGGGCGGGCGTCGTCGCCGGGCTTGCCCGGCGTGTCGGGCGGCAGCACGATGATGCCGGAGTGGTCGTCGCCGAGGCCCAGCTCGCGGGCCGAGCAGATCATGCCGTTGGAGTTGCGCCCGTACGTCTTGCGGGCGCCGATGGCGAAGTTCCCCGGCAGCACGCCGCCGGGCAGGATCACCACCACCCGGTCGCCCACCGCGAAGTTCCGGGCGCCGCAGACGATCTCCTGCGGCTCGCCGGTGCCGTTGGCGGCGCCGACGTCGACCCGGCAGAACCGGATCGGCTTCTTGAAGCCGGTCAGCTCCTCGATCTCCAGGACCTCGCCGACCACCAGCGGTCCGGTCACGGTCTCCCGCAGGTCCACGATGGACTCCGGCTCCAGGCCGAGCCGCACCAGGGCGTCGTCCAGCTCGGCCAGGCTCAGCTCGGCGGGCAGCGCGACGTGCTCGCGGAGCCAGGACAGTGAAACGCGCATCAGTTCTCCCGTTGTCCGCTTCGGCTCAGGCCTCGACACCGAGGGCGCGGCTGAACCGCACGTCGCCCTCGAAGGTGTCCCGAATCTCGCTGATCCCGTGCCGCAGCATGAGCGTCCGGTCGATGCCCATGCCGAACGCGAAGCCCGAGTAGACCTCCGGGTCGACACCGCAGGCCCGCAGCACCCGCGGGTTGACCATGCCGCAGCCGCCCCACTCGACCCAGCGCGGGCCGGCGCGGTGCTGCGGGAACCAGACGTCGAACTCGGCCGACGGCTCGGTGAACGGGAAGTAGTGCGGCCGCCAGCGCACCCGGGCGTCGGCGCCGAACATCATCCGGGCGAAGTGCTCCAGGGTGCCCCGCAGGTGCGCCATCGTGATGCCGCGGTCCACCACCAGGCCCTCGACCTGGTGGAACACCGGGCTGTGCGTGGCGTCCAGCTCGTCGGTGCGGTAGACCCGGCCCGGGCAGATGATGTAGATCGGCGGCTGCCGGGTCAGCATGGTGCGCACCTGCACCGAGGAGGTGTGCGTCCGCAGCACCAGCCCCGAGCCCTCGGCGCCGCCCGTCGTTCCAGGGGCGCCCGTCGTTCCGGGGGCGGCCGTCGTTCCGGGGGCGCCCGTCGTTCCGGGGGCGGCCAGGTGGACGGTGTCCATCAGGCCCCGGGCCGGGTGATCGGGCGGGATGTTCAGGGCGTCGAAGTTTGCCCATTCCAGCTCCGCCTCGGGACCCTCGGCGATCTCGTAGCCCATTCCCACGAACAGGTCGCCGATCTGCTCCATCAGCAGCGTCATCGGGTGCCGGGCGCCGCGCGGGCACCGGTCGTACGGCAGCGTCACGTCCACCCGCTCGGCCACCAGCACCCGGGCCGCCTCGGCCCGGTCCAGCTCGGCGCGCCGCTCGGCGAACCCGGCCTCGATGGTCCGGCGGGCCTCGTTCACCCGCTTGCCCGCCTCGGCCTTGGCGGCCGGCGGCAGCGCGCCGATCTCCCGGCGGGCCAGCGACACGGGCGCCCGGTCACCGAGGTGCGCCGGGCGGAGTCCGGTCAGCTCGTCGGGATCGGCGGCGGCCGCGAACGCGCGGCGGGCGGCGTCCACGGCCTCGGCCAGCGCGGCCGGGTCGAGCAGGGCGACCTGCTTCGGGTCGTACGGGTCGTTGCGGTAGGTCATGGCGTACGGGCGCTCCCTCGCGGCGGTGGCCGCCTCGACGGGCGGCCAAACGAGTCTACGGACGCGCGGCTGCGCCGCTGCCCGCCGGTGGGAGTGGAGCGGAGGGGACGATCAGGCCCGCCGCCCGCCGACACCGGCGGGCCGGCTAAACGAACGCCGGGTCGCGTCGGTCATCGCCGGGGGCTCCTTCGTCATGCCTGTCGCTTCGTCATGCCTGTCGCCTGTCGTGCCTGCCGCCTCATCCTGCCGCGGCCACGCCGTCGGCTTCAGCGCAAGGCTCTCGCGGAAGCGTACAGGCAGACGGCCGCCGCCGCAGCCAGGTTGAGGCTCTCGGCGCGACCGTGCAGCGGCACCCGGACCCGCGCGTCGGCCGCGGCCGCCAGCTCGGCCGGCAGGCCGTGCGCCTCGGATCCGAAGAGCCAGGCGGTGGGCGCCGCCAGCCCGCCCGCGTCGGCCAGCTCGTCCAGGTCGGTGTCGCCGTGCCCGGTGGCCGCCAGCACCCGCAGCCCGGCCGCGCGGGCCGCCGCCACCACCCCGGCCGGGTCCGGCGCGCGCACCAGGTCCACGTGGAAGAGGCTGCCGGCCGACGAGCGGACGCACTTGCCGTTGTACGGATCGACGGTCTCGCCCGCGAACACCACGGCGCGCGCCCCCGCCGCGTCGGCGGTGCGCAGCACGGTGCCGGCGTTGCCCGGGTCCCGGATGCCGGCCAGCACGGCGACCAGCCGGGGCGGCCCGGCCAGCGCCGCGGCCAGCGGCACGTCCAGCTGCGCGCAGACCGCGACGAGGCCCTGCGGGGCAACGGTCTCGGCGAGCGCGGCCAGCGCCTCGTCGGTCACCGGCGACACGGGTACGCCGGCCGCGGTGGCCGCCGCAGCGAGTTCGGCGTACCGGTCGAGGGCCACCGGGGTGCCGAACAGCTCGAGCACGCCGGCGGGCCCGGTCAGCGCCTCGCGGACCGCCTGCGGGCCCTCGGCCAGGAACCGGCCGGCGGCGTCCCGGTCCCGCCGGCGGTGCAGCCGGCGGGCGGCCACCACCCGCGGGGTACGGGGCGTGAACATCTGCGGCTCCCGTTCGTACGCGGACAGCTTCGTGCGCGGACAGCTTCGTGCGCGGACAGCGAGACGCCCTCCCCGGCCGGGCCGGAGAGGGCGTGCTGCCGATCTTCTCAGGCGGCCTGGGCCGAGGCGCCGCCGGTGCCCTCGGCCACCACGGCGGCGCGGGCGACCTCGACGATCGCGGCGAACGCGGTGGCGTCGTTGACGGCCAGGTCGGCGAGGATCTTGCGGTCCACCTCGACCCCGGCCAGCCGGAGGCCCTGGATCAGCCGGTTGTAGGTCATCCCGTTGGCGCGGGCCCCCGCGTTGATCCGGGTGATCCACAGCTGCCGGAAGTCGCCCTTGCGGTCGCGACGGTCCCGGTAGGAGTACTGCATCGAGTGCAGCACCTGCTCCTTGGCCTTGCGGTACAGCCGGGAACGCTGACCGCGGTAGCCGCTGGCGGTCTCCAGCAGGGTACGACGCTTCTTCTGGGCGTTCACAGCCCGCTTGACGCGTGCCATCTCAACTCCTTCTTACGTGTCAGGTGGCGCGCGTCAGCGGCCCAGCAGCTTCTTGATTCGCTTGAGGTCAGCCTTGGCCACCTCGACGGTGCCGGCCAGCCGCCGGGTCCGGGTGGAGGACTTCTTCTCAAGGTTGTGCCGCATCCCAGCCTGCTGGGACACCACCTTGCCGCGACCGGTCAGCCGGACGCGCTTGCCCATACCCGTGTGACTCTTCATCTTCGGCATGTGGAACGTCTCTCCCCTGTTACTCGCCGGCTCCGCCGACGGGTTCGGCCGCCTCGGCCGAGGGCGCCTCGGCGGCGCCCGCCTCGCGCTCGCGCGCTCCGCCACCAGCCCCGCGCGCGACTGCGGCGGTCTTGATGGCGCGGTGCGGAGCCAAAACCATGATCATGTTACGGCCGTCCTGCTTGGGAGCGGCCTCCACGTACCCGAGCTCCGAGATCTCCGACTCGAGCCGGCGCAGGAGCCGGTAACCCAGCTCCGGGCGGCTCTGCTCGCGACCACGGAACATGATCGTCACCTTGACCTTGTCGCCCGCCTTGAGGAACCGGACCACGTGACCCTTCTTGGTCTCGTAGTCGTGCGGGTCGATCTTCGGCCGGAGCTTCATTTCCTTGATGACGGTCTGCTGCTGGTTACGCCGCGCTTCGCGCGCCTTGAGTGCGCTCTCGTACTTGAACTTGCCAAAGTCCATGAGCTTGCACACCGGCGGGCGCGCCATCGGCGCCACCTCGACCAGGTCCAGATCGACGTCCGCGGCCAGCTGCAGGGCGCGCTCGAGCGGGACGATGCCCACCTGCTCACCCTCGGGGCCGACCAGACGGACCTCCCGTGCCCGGATCTGATCGTTGACGCGTGGTTCGACGCTGATGGGCCCTCCTAAAGTCCGTTTAGCGTGCGGGTGCGACCCCGGCGGCTCCCGGGCGGGAGCCGACCCGGAAAGCAGAAGGCCCCGGCGCATGCCGGGGCCCGCTCGACCGGTCGGGCGCGACGAATCACGCCACCGGCCGCGGGCACACGGCCCGAGCCGGCTGACCGGACCCGGCCGCCGCACGGGCGACAGGGTGGGAGCAGGCGCTCCGCTTCGGTGCTGCCCGTCCCGCCGGAGCGGGTTGGCCACCCGACATGCGGGCAGCCGACAGCATGGTCGACCACGCAATCGTAGCAGGTCGCGCCGGGAAGCGGCGAATCAACCGGCCGAACCGGCCCGCTCCCCGGCCGGGCCCGCCCGCTCCCCCGTGGCGGTGGGGTCGGCGGCGGCCCACTCCCGCCCGGCGGCGGCGTGCCGCTCGTGCAGCGCGCGCAGCGCCCGGACCCCGGCCACCGCTCGCTCCTTGTCGGCGGCCTGCACCGCGATCATCGGCACCGACTCGTCGTCGGACAGCTCCAGCGTGGCCCAGGGCGAGCCGCGGCCGAACCGCACCGCCCGGACCTCCTCCCACGGCAGGTCGTACGAGCCGAGAATGTTCCGGACCCGGACCCCCCGCGCGTCGGCCTCGACCCTGGGCCGGGTGAACAGCAGGATCCCGGCCGCCGCGAGGATGCCCAGCCCGACCATCGAGAGCTGGTCGCCGCGTTGGAAGGTAGCGCTGCCCTCACCGGTGCTGCCGTGCAGCGAGGTGGCCACCGCGGTGAAGACCACCAGCACCGCGGCCGCGCAGATCCAGCAGACCAGCCGGGCGCGCCACGGCCGCAGCCGGACGACATCGGGTTCGCTCACCACCCCAGTCTGCCACCCGCCCCGGCCACCGGCGTCGCGCGGTCCACGGACCCGGCTCCGGCGTCGATCATGAAGTTGTGGTGGGTGTCTTCTGCGGCGTTGACCCTTTCGTCACCACCACGACTGCATGATCGACAGGCGGGGCTTGAGTCGCAGGGAGGGGGAGGGGAGTCAGAGGCGGCAGGCGTGGATGTTGGTGACCAGGATGGCCCGGGCGCCCAGGTCGTACAGCTCGTCCATGATCCGGTGCACCTCGTCCCGCCGGACCATGGCCTGCACCGCCACCCAGCCCTCGCGGTGCAGCGGCGAGATGGTCGGCGACTCGATGCCGGGGGTGAGCGCGCTGGCCCGCTCGAGCAGGTCGGCGCGGACGTCGTAGGCCAGCATCACGTAGCGACGGGCCACCAGCACCCCGTGCAGCCGCCGGTCGAACTGGTCCACCTGGGCGTTGGCCGGCGCGCCGGCCCGGCGCACCAGCACGGCCGACGAGCGCAGCAGCGGGTCGCCCACCACCACCAGCCCGGCCTGCCGCAGCGTGGCCCCGGTGGAGACCACGTCGGCGATCACGTCGGCCACGCCGAGCCGGACGGCGTTCTCCACCGCGCCGTCCAGCCGGATCACCTCGGCCTTGAGGTCGTGCTCGGCCAGGTAGCGGTGCACCACCCCGGGGTACGCGGTGGCCACCCGGCGGCCGTCCAGCTCGGCGACCGACGAGAGCGTCTCCGGCCGGGCCGCGAACCGGAAGGTGGCCGCGCCGAAGTCCAGGTCGAGGATCTCCTCGGCCGAGCTGCCGGCGTCGACCAGCAGATCCCGGCCGGTGATGCCCAGGTCGAGGTCGCCGGAGCCGACGTACGTGGCGATGTCCCGGGGACGCAGGTAGAAGAATTCGACCCCGTTCGGGTCGTCCCGACAGACCAGGTCCCTGCTGTCGGTGCGTTGCCGGTAGCCGGCCTCGCGCAGCATCTGCGCGGCGGACTCGGCCAAGGTTCCCTTGTTCGGTACGGCGATGCGCAACATCGGTGAGTGCTCCTTCGCGGGTCGTCGAGGCGGGCTTCGGCGGCACTCACAGATGTCGGTAGACGTCCTCCAGCCGCAGGCCGGTGGCCAACATCAGCACCTGCGCCTGGTAGAGCAGCTGGGAGATCTCCTCGGCCGTCCGCTCCGGCCCCTCGTGCTCGGCCGCCATCCAGGACTCGGCCGCCTCTTCCACGACCTTCTTCCCGATGGCGTGCACGCCGCGGTCCAGTGCGGCCACGGTGGCCGAGCCGGGCTCCCGGGCCGCGGCCTTGGCCTGCAGCTCGGCGAACAGCTCCTCGAACGTCTTCACGGGTACCGATTCTCGCAGCCGGCCGATCAGTGCCCGAACCCGACCGGCCGGGCCGCGTCCGCCAGCCGGCGGATCGCCAGCGCCGCGTCCAGCGCCGCGACCGTGGCGGCCCAGCCCTTGTCCTCGGCGGACCCGGGCAGCCCGGCCCGGTCCCGGGCCTGGTCCAGGGTCTCCACGGTGAGCACGCCGTGCGCCACCGGCTTGCCGGTGTCCAGCGACACCCGGGTGAGGCCGTCGGTGACCGAGCGGCAGACAAGGTCGAAGTGGGCGGTGGAGCCGCGGACCACCACGCCGAGCGCCACGACGGCGTCGCAGCGCGGGGCGAGCGCCTGGGCCACCACCGGCAGCTCCACCGAGCCGGCCACCCGGGCCACCACCACGTCCCGGGCATCGCACGCGCGCGCCGCCTCGACCGCCCGGTCCACCATGTGGTCGGTGAGTTCACCGTGCCAGCGCGCGGCCACCACGCCCACCACCAGCCCGGTGGCGTCCACCGGATCGGCGCCCGGCTCCCCGAAACCCGCCATGACTATCCCCATCCCTCGGTCGTGTCGTCCAACTCGCCCGGCAGCTGATCCGCCGGACGCCGCCCGTGCCGGGCCGACAGCCGGACCCCGGCCACCCGCCCCTCGGTCCGGCGCCGGTGGGAGATCAGCTCGGCGATCGTGACCAGCGCCAACCCGTGCTTGTCGGCGAACGCCTCCAGCTCCGGCAGCCGGGCCATCGTGCCGTCGTCGTTGACGATCTCGCAGATCACCCCGGTGGGGCTCAGCCCGGCCAACCGGGCCAGGTCGACGGCCGCCTCGGTGTGACCGGCTCGGCTCAGCACGCCGCCGGGCCGGGCCCGCAGCGGGAACACGTGGCCGGGCCGGACCAGATCGTCGGGCCCGGTGTCCGGCGCCGCCAGCAGGCCGATGGTGCGGGCCCGGTCGGCGGCGCTGATCCCGGTGCTCACCCCCGTCCGGGCGTCCACCGAGACGGTGAACGCGGTGCCGTGCCGCTCGGTGTTGTGCGCCACCATGTCGGTCACCCGCAGCCGGTCCAGCGCCGCGCTCTCCATCGGCACGCAGAGCAGCCCGCGGCACTCGACCATGGTGAAGGCGACCAGTTCCGGGGTCACCAGGTCGGCCGCGAAGACCAGGTCGCCCTCGTTCTCCCGGTCCTCGTCGTCGACCACCACGACCGCCCGGCCGGCGGCGATCTCGGCCACCGCCCGCGCCACCGGCCCGGCCGCGTCGCCGGAAACGGCGTCGTCGCGTTCGCCCCCCGTGGGATCGGCGCCGACCCGCGCGCCCCGCCCGGTCATGCCACCGCCTCCGCGTAGCCGGGCCGGCCCTCGGCGGGCGAGCGCCGCAGCTGCAGGGAGGTGCGCCACCAGCTCACCAGCCCCCACACGCAGAACAGGCCGTACACCGCGTACATGGCCGCCGACGGATAGAAGCCGCCCGCCAGCAGCAGCGGCACGCCCACCGCGTCGACGGCGATCCAGATCAGCCAGAACTCGACGTAGCCGCGCGCCATGCCGTAGGTGGCCAGCAGGCTGCCGGTGAGGATCCAGGCGTCGGCCAGCGGGCCCCACGAGCCCAGGGCGCGCAGGGCCAGGTAGAACACGACCATGGCCAGCACCGCGGCGCCGAGCAGCAGCAGCCGCTCCCGGCCGCTGGCCCAGCGCGGCGCCACCGCCGCGCCGTCGGGCGCGGCGCCGAGCCGGCGAGCCCGGGTCCACCGCCACCACCCGTACAGGCTGACCGCGAAGAAGAACACCTGCCGGCCCGCCTGGCCGTACAGGTCGACCTGGTACGGCGTGGCGAACACGCCGCCGAGGAACACCGTGAACAGCAGGGCGTTGCCGATCATGCCGACCGGCCAGGCCCACGTCCGGCGGCGCATGCCCAGCAGCGCCGAGCCGAGCCCGAAGACGTTGCCGACCACCTCGCGCCAGAGCACCGCCGAGCCGGCGATCTCCAGCCGGGCGTCCAGCAACCAGCCAAGGAACCCCATCATGCCTCCCTGCGCTCGGAACGCTCGCCGAGCAGCCGCTCGACGTACTTGGCGATCACATCGACCTCGAGGTTCACCGGGTCACCGACGCCCCGGGCGCCGAGGGTGGTGCTGGCCAGGGTGGTCGGGATCAGGCCCACCGAGAACCAGTCGGGTCCGACGGCCGCCACCGTGAGCGAGACCCCGTCGACCGTGATCGAGCCCTTCTCCGCGAGGTAGCGGCCCAGGCCGGCCGGCAGCGCGAAGCGAACCGTCTCCCACTGCTGCGCCGGCTCCCGGGACAGCACCGAGCCGACCCCGTCGACGTGACCCTGCACGAGGTGCCCGCCGAGCCGGCTGCCGAGGGTGGCGGCCCGCTCCAGGTTGACCGGGTCGTCCGGCCGCAGCGCGCCGAGCGCGGTGCGGCGCAGCGTCTCCCCCATCACGTCGGCGGTGAAGACGTCGCCGTCCACGGCCACCACGGTGAGGCAGACGCCGTTGCAGGAGATCGAGTCGCCGTGCCGGGCGTCCGCGGTCACCACCGGGCCCCGCACGGCCACCAGGGCGGAGTCGCCGCCCGTCTCCGCCAGCCGGACGACGGTGCCGATTTCCTCCACGATGCCGGTGAACATCACGCCTCCCTCTGCCGCACGGTGGCGGTGATCCGCAGGTCGGTGCCGACCCGGTCGATGTCGGCCAGGTCCAGGTCGATGGCGTCGGTCAGCGTGGTCACGCCGGCGTCGCCCAGCGCCGCCGGCCCGGCGCCCAGCAGCCGGGGCGCCAGATAGCCGACCACCCGATCCACCAGGCCGGCGCGCAGGAAGCCGCCGGCCAGCTCCGGGCCGCCCTCCAGCAGCGCCGACCGGACGCCGCGCCGGTAGAGCTCGGTGGTCAGCCGGGACAGGTCCACCCGGCCGTCCGGGCCGGCCCCGACGTCCGCGGCGGTCGCGATCCAGCTGGGGGCGGCGGCGTCGCGGACCAGGGCGTCCGCGGGGGTACGCCCCGAGCTGTCGACCACCACCCGCAGCGGCTGGTGGATCGCCAGCGAGCCGTCCCGCAGGTTGCGGGCGGTCAACCGGGGGTTGTCGGCCAGCACGGTGCCGACGCCCACGATCACCGCGTCGGTGGCGCCGCGCAGGGCATGCACGTCCATCCGGGCCGGCTCGGAGGTGATCCACATGCTGGTGCCGTCCGCGGCCGCCGACCGCCCGTCCAGGGTGGCGGCGTACTTCCAGGTCAGGTAGGGCCGGCCGCGGCGCACCGCGGTGAGCCAGGCGATGTTCCCGGCCTCGGCCTCGGCGGCGCGTACCCCCGTCACCACCTCGATCCCGGCGGCCCGCAGCGTGTCGGCGCCGCCGGCGGCCACCGGGTCCGGATCGGGTACGGCGATCACCACCCGGGCCACCCCGGCCCGGATCAGCGCTCCGGAGCACGGCCCGGTCCGGCCGGTGTGGTCGCAGGGCTCGAGCGTGACCACCGCGGTGCCGCCGCGGGCCCGCTCCCCCGCCTGGGCCAGCGCCACGATCTCGGCGTGCGGGCCGCCGGCGTACGCGTGGAAGCCCTCCCCGACCGGCTCGCCGGCGCTGTCCAGCAGGACGCAGCCGACCACGGGGTTGGGGCTGGTGGTGCCGAGCCCGCGGGCGGCGAGCAGGACGGCGCGGCGCATCGCCTCATCGATGGCAACGCTCGGCATGCCGCCCTCGCTTCCGCTCGCCGGGGCGCGCGGGCGGGGAAAGGCTGCCGGCGGAGGCGGAGATCCGCGGGTCGGCGCGGCCGACCAGGAGATCCGGGGACGGCAGGGCCGACGGACGGCACGGCCGACCCCGGGGAGCCACCGGCGGCGCGCACGGCGCACGAACCAGCGACCCCTCCGTCCCGCGCGCTGTCTCCCATCCGGACTGTCTGGGCGCGGGACCTGCCCGCCCCCAACCGTCGGCCCCGGAATCACACCGGGTCCACCGGTCGGCCGAAGCCGACCGGGTAGCGGGCTGTCGCGGCCGCCAAGCCGCGAATCACCGCCGGTTCGGAATTACACCGAGTCCCGCCAGCGCGTGGTGGGTACGGTCAAAGTCTTACACGTCCGGGGCGGCCCCGCGCCCCCACAGCGATCCACCTCACAGCCGCCGTCCGCGCCGCGTCGGCGGACCGGCCGCGCTCAGGCGTGGTCCCGGCGGCGGTCCACCGCCACGTACGACCCGGGCTGGCTCTTGGCCACGCTCTTCATGTCGGACGCCACGGCGATCGCCTCGAGCGGGTCGGTGATCCGCCGGTGCTGGCTGGACAGGGCCACCCCGATGGAGAGGGTGACCAGGGCCGCCCGCTGCACCTGCCCCCGGCGGTCCTTCAGCTCGACGTATCCACGCTCGCGGTCGGGCTCGTCGTACAGCTCGTCGGCGGCCATCTCGAAGTCCACCACGGCCCGCTCGGTGAGCGGGCGCACCTGCTCGGGCGCGCAGACGAAGACGAAGTCGTCGCCGCCCACGTGACCGAGGAACGCCGGGGGCAGCTTCACCGACACCACGGCGCGGTGCAGGCTCCGGGCCAGCGCGCTGATGAACTCGTCGCCGCGGACGAAGCCGTACCGGTCGTTGACGCTCTTGAACCGGTCGATGTCGACGTACCCGACGGCGTAGTCGAGGCCGCCGCGGACCCGGTCGGTGATCTCCCGCCGGATCCGGCTGTTGCCGGGCAGGCCGGTCAGCGGCGACACCTCACGGAACTCCTTGTTGCGGCGCAGCGTGGAGATCACCCGGGCGATCAGCTCGGCCGTGTCGAACGGCTTGACCAGGTAGTCGTCGGCGCCGGTGGTCAGCCCCACCACCTTGTCCTGGGTCATCCCGCGCGCGGTGAGCATGATCACCGGCAGCACCGCCGTCATCGGATCTGCCCGCAGCCGCCGGGTCAGCTCCACGCCGTCCATCCGGGGCATCATCAGATCCACCACGGCCAGGTCCGGCCGCTGCCGCTCGATGACCTCCAGCGCCTCCTGGCCGTCGTGCGCGTGCACCACGTCGAAACCGTGCAGCCGCAGGTTGAAGTCGACAAACCGGGCGATGTCCTCGTCGTCGTCGACCACCAGGATCACGTCCGGTCGCTCCGGCGGCTCCACGGTCACAGCCCGGCCCGCCTCACCGGCCGGCGCCGGCGCGCGCCGCCCGGCGGCGCAGGTCGGTCACGGCCGCCGCCGGATCCGCCGCGCCGTAGACCGCCGTGCCCGCCACGAAGGCGTCCGCGCCGGCCTCCGCCGCCTGCTCGATCGTGTCGGCGCCGATCCCGCCGTCCACCTCGATTCGCAGCTCCAGGTGCCCGGCGGAGGCGTGCCGGCGCGCGGTGCGCACCTTGTCGAGCAGGTCCGGGACGAACCGCTGACCGCCGAAGCCCGCCTTGATCGTCATGATCAGCAGCGTGTCGAAGCTGGGCAGCAGGTCCAGGTACGGCTCGATCGGGGTGTCCCGGTCGATCGCCAGCCCGGCCTTCGCGCCCGCCGAGCGCAGTTCCTTGGCCAGCGCCACCGGGTCGTCGCAGGCCTCGGCGTGGAAGGTGACGTTGTAGGCCCCCGCGTCGGCGTACCCGGGCGCCCAGCGGCGCGGATCGGTGATCATGAGGTGCACGTCGAACGGCAGCGACGAGGCCGCCAGCAGGCTCTGCACCACGGGCAGCCCGATGGTCAGGTTGGGCACGAAGTGGTTGTCCATCACGTCCACGTGCAGCCAGTCCGCCGTGGACTCCACGGCCTTGGCCTCGTCGGCCAGCCGGGCGAAGTCGGCGGCGAGGATGCTGGGTGCGACGATCGGTGTGCCCACGCCGCCAGTCTACGAACGTCGTCCAATCCGGCGCTCGGCCACCCGACCGGGATGAACCGACCGACTAGTAACATCGGCTGCTCCGACGTCGAGGTCCGCGGGGAGGGACGACACGGTGCGACGGTGGTTGGGCAGGGCGGTGGCGCCGGCGCTGGTCACCGCGCTCGCGGTCGTCCTCGGCGGCTGCTCGACACCGGCGCCGACCGGGCTGGACAACGACCTCGTCGACGACTGGGCGCCGGTGGGCCGGCCGGCCATCTGGACCCCCGACCCCGGCACCTGCCATGTGCGGGCCGGGGAGGCCACCGTGGCGACGTACCAGCCGATCGCATGCGACCAGGAACACCGGGCCGAGACCATCCGGGTGGGCCGGTTCGGCGGCGCCGACGCGGAACGATCCACCCCCCCGCCGCCGGGCTCGGCGGCCATCCTCACCGCGCACGACGCGTGCGACCGGGACGCCGCCCGGCTGCTGGGCGGCGACTGGCGCACCGGACGCCTGGTCCTGACGCTGATGCTGCCCCGGGCCGCGGCCTGGGGCGTGGGCGCCCGCTGGTACCGCTGCGACCTGTCCGAGACCCGCAGCCTCGACGACGACACGGCGGTGGCCCGCACCAGCAGCCTGCGCGGCGCGCTCGCCGGCGAGTCGCCGCTGGCCCACCGGTGCTTCCAACCCAAGATGATCAACAATGACATCAACTTCATGGATCCGGTGCCGTGCACCCGCCCGCACCGGGCCGAGTTCGTCGGCGTCTACCGCGCGCCCGAGCCGACCTTCGAGGCGTTCCAGCGGGACGACGCCGCCACGCACCGGGCCTGCATGAGCAGGGTGGCCCGGTTCGCGAAGCTCCCCGACGACTCGGCCATCGGAGTCCGGGTGGGCTCCATCTACTACCATCCGGACGCCACGGCATGGGCCGGCGGCGACCGGGGCGTGCAGTGCTTCCTCTGGATGAGCGACCGGGACCTGACCCGCTCGGCCCGGGACGGCGGCCCCGGCCTGCTGCCGGTGTCCTGACCGGACGCCCCGCCGGCCCGCACGCCGACGCCCGGGGCCCGGCCCCCGGGCGCGACACTCACAGACCAGCGGTCCCCACGGACCGGCGACCCCACCGCGAGCGGCCGACCGGATCACCGGCACCAGCCCGATCCCGCGATCCGGACGGCGGCACCCTCGCCAGCCCGGTCGGTCGGGAGCCCCCCGAGCTGGCAAAATTCCACCGCCGCGCAGGGCCGGCCCCAACCGGATGGGATGCCGCCCTCCCACGAGCCCCACGCACGACGACAAGGTCGGAAGCCGCCGGGAGCCGAGCCGGAGCAATGTCCGCTGTGGTCGGTACCGACCCGGTTCGGCGTACCGTATGCTCCTGCACTCGGACCGGATCCGCGGCGGGAGGTTGGCGATGCGGCGGTATCTGGCGGCCGTGCTGGCCGCCGCCGTACTGGCCTGCACCGCCTGCCAGGCGCCGGCCGGAGTGGACGGGGACCTCACCGACGACTGGGCCGCGCTGCCACCGGCCGCGGCGTTCGTCCCGCGGGCCGGGACCTGCCACCCGGAGCGCGGGGACGCGGACGCCGAGCAGCAGCGCGAGGTCGACTGCGGGCAGAAGCACGACACCGAGACGGTGCTGGCCGGCACGCTGGCCGGCCCCGGCGTCACCGCCACCGCGCCGCCGGCGGTCGGCTCGCCGAGCCTGCGTGCCGCCCGGTCCCGTTGCGACCACGCCGCCAACGCGCTGCTCGGCGCCGACTGGCACGGCGGCCGGCTCGCCATGGACCTGCTGCTGCCGAGCCGGGCGGCCTGGTCCCGGGGCGCGCGGTGGTACCGCTGCGACCTGTTCGAAACGTACTCGATGGGCAGTGACAGCGGGATCCCGCGTCCCCGCCGCAGCCGGCTCGCCGGCGCGCTGCGGCCGGGCTCGCCGCTGGCCCACGCCTGCTTCCAGAGCCAGCGGGCCGACGGGGCGCCGACCGCGCTCGACGCGGTGCCCTGCGCCGAGCCGCACGACGCCGAGTTCGCCGGGGTCTACACGGCGCCCGACCGCGAGACCCGGACCGGGCTCACCCGGTCCCCCGGCCTGGTGCAGGACCGTTGCCGCGGGATCATCGCGCACTTCGCCGGGGCGACCACCCGGGAGGTGACCCGGCGGACCGGGCTGATCTGGAAGGCGCCCGACGAGCCCGAGTGGCGGGACGGGGATCGGGGGGTCCTCTGCTTCCTGCTCACCGACCGGAGCCTGACCCGCTCACTGCGCGACGCGGGCGCGGCGGCGCTACCGCCCGGCTGACGGGTGTTGCGGAAGGCGGTCAGCCGCCGGCCCGCTTCGCCGCGTGCCGCTCGAACCGGTGGACGATCTCGACAAGACCCTTGACCTGCCGGAGCACCTGGTCACCGACGGACCGGTGCACACCGGACCCGATGTCCACCAGAACGGTGTCCAGCGGGTAGACCATGTTGTTCGGGCGGCTCCACAGCGGCGCCTGGCGGCCCGCCCACTCGGCAAAACCGGCGGGGATGGACGGTGGAAGCCGGACCACCCAAGCCGTATTTGGCTCCCTGTCGTTGATCACCGAGGTCTCGTAGTCGAAGACGGTGAACCGCATCCCGTCCATGGTTCCGCGCAGCACGTTGTACGGCACCGTGTCGCGGTGGAAATGCGGCAAGCCGCGGATTCCGTCCAGCGCCGAGGCGTCCCGCTCGACGAAGTCCCAGCCCTGGCTCTGCGCCAGCTCGGCGCGGCTGCGCACGCTGTCCGCCTCCGGGACGGCCTTGCCGAGGAACGTGATCCCCGTGCCGAGCACCAGCACCGAGCCGATGGCCGCGAGCAGCCCATCGGTGAAATGCCCCGAGGACCGCTCCTCCGCCACCGTACGGGTCGTCGAGGTGCCGTCCCGGTATGTCACGCACTTGTCGCCGGACTCCATCGTCTGGCCGCCACACTCGACCGTGTCGTCGAAGAACCCGGCGATCCCACAGATCGCCATGCTGAGCCCGATGAGCAGCACTGCCAGTCGTTTCATGTCTGTCCCCCGTCGTCCCGGGTGACAACCTAGCTGATCATGCCGCCGGGCTGAGGCGGCCGAACGGTCACAATGGAACTCAGGCCGCCCCTTCGCGGCGCAGCACCGCCAGGAACATCGCGTCCGTGCCGTGCCGGTGCGGCCACAACTGCACGGTGGGGCCGTCGCCGAGTCCGGGCATGCCGGCCGGCAGCAGCGGCCGGGCGTCGACGAAGTCGACCGGTACGTCGGATCGCCGGGCCGACTCGGTGACCGTGACGTGCGTCTCCACCGTGTGCGGTGAGCAGGTGACGTAGGCCACCACGCCGCCCGGACGGACCGCCCGGAGCGCGGCGCCGAGCAGCTCGCGCTGCAGCCGGGTCAGTGGCGGCAGATCCGAGGGCTGCCGGCGCCACCGGGATTCCGGGCGCCGGCGCAGCGAGCCGAGCCCGGTGCACGGCGCGTCCACCAGCACCCGGTCGAAGCCACCCGCCGGCAGGTCCGGATCGGCGCCGACGGTACGGCCGTCGACCGCGCGTACCGTCACCGGCAGGCCCCGGACGGCCTGCTCCACCAGCCGGGCCCGATGCTCGGCCACCTCCACGGCGGTGACCGCCGCGCCGCGCTGCGCGGCCAGCGCCCCGAGCAGGCCGGCCTTGCCGCCCGGACCGGCGCACAGGTCGAGCCAGCGCACGTCCGGACCCTCCAGCGGGGCGGCCACCAGCGCCGCGGCGACGAGCTGGGAGCCCTCGTCCTGTACGTGCGCCCGGCCCTGGGCCACCGCCGGCAGCTCGCCGGGCGCGCCACCGGGCAGGTAGACCGCGTACGGGGAGAACGCGCCCGGCGCCCCGCCGGTCTCGTCGGCCAGGGTGACCGCGTCGATCCGCCCCGGCCGAGCTGCCAGGTGCACCGGCGGCCGCTCGTTGTCCTCGATCAGCAGCCGGGTGGTCTCGCCGACGTCCCCGTCCAGCGCGTCCAGGAACGCCCGGACGATCCAGCGCGGATGGCTGTACGCCACGGCCAGGTGCCCGACCGGGTCGGTGTCGGCGGACGGCGCCAGCTCGGCCACCCAGGCGTCCAGGTCGCGCTCGGCCACCCGGCGCAGCACGGCGTTGGCGAAGCCGGCCGCGCCCGGCGCCACCGAATGCACCAGGTCCACGCTGGCCGAGACCGCGGCGTGGGCCGGCACCCGGGTATGCAGCAGCTGGTACGCGCCAAGCCGCAGCGCGTCCCGGGCCGGCGGGTCGATCCGCTCGACCTCCCGGCCGGACGCCGAGGCCAGCACGGCGTCCAGGGTGCCCAGCGCGCGGAGCGTGCCGTAGGTCAGCTCGGTGGCGAACGCCGCGTCCCGGCCGTGCAACCCGCGCTCGGTGAGCAGCGCCGGCAGCACCAGGTTGGCGAACGCGTCGTCCCGGTGCACCGCGGCCACGGCGTCGTACGCCGCCCGCCGCGCGCTGTCCACGGTCGGTCCCGGCCGCCGCCCGGCCCGACCCGCGGCCCGGCGCTGGTCCCCGCCTCCGCTCCGACCCGCGCCGCGACGCTCGTCCCGGTTCCGGTCGCCCGTCACGCCAGCGCCTCGCCGGCGCCGACCCGGACGCCGCGCGCCCAGTCGCTGGCCGGCATGGCCCGCTTGCCCGCCGCGCGCACCTCACCCAGCGCGACCGGGCCGGTCGCCGTGCCGGCCAGCACCCGGCCGCGCTCCGCCAGCAGCTCGCCGGGGGCCAGCTCGGGGCCGTTGGCCACCGGCGCCACGGGACCGAGCTTGATCCGCTCGTCCCGGAAGGTGGTCCAGGCGCCCGGCGCCGGGGTGCAGGCCCGGATCCGGCGGTCGATCGCGAACGCCGGGTCGGACCAGGGCACCCGGGCGTCCTCGACGGTGAGCTTCGGCGCCACGGAGACGCCGTCCGGCGGCTGGGGCTCGGCCCGGGCCGTGCCCGCCTCGATCGCGTCGAGGACCGCCACCAGCAGGCCGGCTCCGGAGCGCGCCAGCCGCTCGAGCAGGTCACCGGCCGTGTCGGTGGGCCGGATCTGGTCGGTCAGGGTGCCGAACACCGGACCGGTGTCGAGGCCCTTCTCCAGCTGGAACACGCTGGCCCCGGTGATCTCGTCGCCGTGCAGCACGGCGTGCTGCACGGGCGCGGCGCCGCGCCACGCCGGCAGCAGGGAGAAGTGCAGGTTGACCCAGCCGTGCCGGGGGATCTCCAGCGCGGCCGGCGGGACGAGGGCGCCGTACGCCACCACCGGCACGCAGTCGACGCCGAGCGCGGCGAGCCGGTCGAGGAACTCCGGATCCCGGGGGCGGTCGGGGCTGAGCGCCTCGATCCCCCGCTCGTCGGCCCAGCTGCCCACCGGCGACCGGCGCACCCCGCGGCCGCGGCCGGCCGGCGCGTCCGGCCGGGTGACCACGGCCACCAGCTCGTGCCCGGAGGCGGCGATGGCGTCCAGGGCGGGTACGGCGACGGCCGGCGTGCCGGCGAAGGCGAGCCGCATCAGCTCACCGGCCCAAACCGAAGGGGCTGGTCGACCCGTGCGGGCTGACCTTGACCACCGGCGGCGCGCCCACGTCGTACCACTCGGCCTGGCGGATGGCCTTCATGGCCTCCTTGCGGCCGGCCGGGTCGAGCCGGTCGATGAACAGCACCCCGTCCAGGTGGTCGGTCTCGTGCTGCACGCACCGCGCCATCAGCCCGGTGCCGACGATCTGCACCGGGTCGCCCGACGAGTTGAAGCCCTTGGCCACCACGTTCTGCCGGCGCTTGGTGTCGAAGTACAGCCCTGGAATGGACAGGCAGCCCTCGGGTCCGTCCTGCTCCTGTTCGTCGGGGAACTCCAGCACCGGGTTGACCAGGTGTCCCAGCACGTCGTCCACGTCGAAGGCGAACACCCGCAGCCCGACCCCGAGCTGCGGCGCGGCCAGGCCGGCCCCGCCCTGCTCCCGCATCGTCTCGGTGAGGTCGGCGACGAGCCTGCGCAGTTCGGCGTCGAAGTCGACGACGGCTTCGGCCGGGGTGCGCAGCACCGGGTCGCCGAAGAGACGGATGGGCTGGACGGTCACGCGAGGAGGCTCCTTCACCGCTGGTGGGCGCGAATGCCATACCAGTCTACGGACCCCCGCCGACTGCCCGGCGGCCCGTCAGCCCACCCGGACCGGCAGGGCGGCGTAGCCGCGCAGGGTGAGCCGGGTCCGCCGGACCGGCTCACCGGCCAGGTCGAGCCCGGGCAGCTCGCGCAGCAGCAGCGGGAAGGCCACCTCCGCCTCCAGCCGGGCGAGCGCGGCGCCCAGGCAGTAGTGCGGGCCGCCGCCGAAGGAGAGCGGGTGGTTGTGCTCGCGGTCCGGGTCGAACCGCTCCGGGTGGGTGAACCGGGCGGGATCCCGGTTGGCCGCGCCGAGCAGCACGAGCAGCCCGGCGCCGGCCGGCACGGGCGTCGATCCGCAGCTCAGCGCCGTGCTCGCCACCCGGGAGGTGAGCTGCACCGGTGAGTCGTACCGGAGCATCTCGGTCACGTACCGGGGCGCCCGGTCGGGATCCGCGCGCAGCGCCGCGGCGTGCTCGGGCTCGCGGAGCAACACCGCGAGGCCGTTGCCGAACAGGTTGGTGGTGGTCTCGAAGCCGGCGACCAGCAGCACCACGAGGTTGGCCAGCAGTTCCGCGGAGCTGAGCCGGTCACCGTCGCCGTCGTGCGCCTGCACCAGCGCCGTGGTGAGGTCGTCGGCCGGGTTCCGCCGGCGGGCCCGGACCAGCTCGGCGAAGTAGTCCAGCAGGTCGGTGGCGCCCTTGTCGGCGGCCGCCCGGTCCTGCGGGCTCACGTCCAGCTCGAGCACCGCGGTGAGGTCCGCGGCCCGCTGCCGGAACCACGGCCGGTCCGCCGCCGGCACGCCGAGCAGCGCGCAGATCACCCCGACCGGCAACGGGTACGCGAACTCGGCCATGAAGTCGACCGGCGTGCCGTCCCGGCCGCGGTCGGCCATCCCGCGTACCAGCTCCCCGGCCAGCGCGGCCACCACGCCGCGCATGCCGGCGATCCGCCGCGGCGTGAAGGTGCCGGCGGCGAGCCGCCGCATCCGGGTGTGGTCCGGCGGGTTGCTGCGCAGCATCGACCGGGAGATGGACAGCACGGCGGGGCTCTCCCGCCACTCGGGCCACATCTGGTCCCGCAGGGCGTCGTCCAGCACCACCAGCCGGGGGTCGCGCAGCAGGTCGTCGGCGGCCGCGTGCCCGGTCACCACGAGGAAGTCCTCCCCCGCGGTCACCACCGGGCCGTGTTCGCGCAGCGCCGCATAGATCGGGTACGGGTCGACCCGCCCCTCAGGTGAGATCAGCTGGCCGACGGCCTCGGCGGGATCCACGACTCGCACCTCCCGGCTGCACGGACCTTCATCATGCCGAGCCGGCCACGATTTTGGTACCCATCGGTACCAAGCAATTCGCGGACCGTCCGATGGTTGTTGCCATCCCCCTGCCGCCGGTCGCTTCCACGGCCAACCTGCCCAACCAGGTGGCGCCGGCTCGGCCCCCTACCGGCCAACCGCCGGTCATCCCGATCTCGTACCCGCTTCCAGGCCCGCCCGGTCCGCTGCGCGTTGGCCCGGTCCGAGGGGCTGCGCCGCTCCCGCCGCCGACCGACGGCGGGGCTGGGTCGGCAGCAACCGGGCCAGCCGGCGGGCGGCAACGTCCTCCAGCCAGCCGAGCCCCAGCAGCGGGACCATCAGCAGGGCCAACGCCACGAGGACGTACCCCGTCTCCCCGAGCCGCCAGAGCCCCAGCGCGTCGCCGACCGCGAAGCTCACGCCGACAGCCATGTTGTGCCAGAGGTAGATGGTGACCGCCCGGCGGTTCAGGGCGTCGACCAGCCCGGCCAGTGGGCGCGCCCGGGCAAGCCAGCCGAGGCTGGGCGTGGCCCGCAACAGCAGGAGCACGAACCCGAGCGACCAGCATGCCTGGGCCAACGGGATGTCGTTGAGGTCGATCCCGTTGTCACCGCGATGGGTCAGCGCCCAGCCCAGTCCCACGCCCATGGCCACCAGTGCTCCGCCCATCAGGGGCCGCACGGACAACCGCCGAAGCGCGCCCTCCCGGTGCGCGAAGCCGACGACCCAGCACGCGGTGAAGGTCGCCAGGTCGGTGACGACGGCGCCGGCGCCGCCATCGGGGTTGACGAGTCCGGGAACGAGGACAATTCCGGCTAGTACGACAATCGGCAGCAGCACGGTCGCCAGCGGACGACGGCGGTAGAGCCACAACAACGCCGGCGAGAGCAGGACAAGCCAGAAATAGGTGACGAGGTACCAGAGCACCTCGGTGGCTGGCTGCGCCCACTCCGAGCCGGGAGGCTGGAACACCGGCACAACCCAGGTCAGCAGCGCCGGCCAGGCGGGTCGGTCGGGCCAGCCACGCCACAGCATGAGCGGCACCAGCAGCGCGCCGAGCGCCCACAGGGCCGGCAGCAGCCGTCGGATCCGCCCAGCCACGGCGTGGCGCGGCGACCGGTCCAGCGAGCCCGCCATCAACGAACCGGCGAGCGCGAACATGATCCCCATGGCCGGAAACGCGAGGCTGAGCCAGCCGAAGCCAAACATGTGATAGACGAACACCCGGAGCAGGGCCAGCGCCCGCAGCGTGTCGAACCACCGGTCCCGGACGGCTGGGCGGGCCGCCGGGCCGGGGCCGGCCGGCAGTGCTCTGCCGGCCGCCGGGGCCGGGCGGGCCGGCAGGACCGGGCCGGCCGCCGGGGCCGGGCGGCCCGACAGGACCGGGCCGGCCGGCCGGGCCGGGCGAGCCCCGGTCACGGGCGCCAAACCACGGCGTTGCAGCTTGCGCCAGCGGACGTGGGTGCCGGTCATCGCGCTGACGACCGCCCGGATCAGCACCAGGTACATCAGTTGCCGATAGACGAACTGCTGGAGCGGGACCGCCCAGAGCGCCCGGCGGTCCTCCCGATCGAGGCGGAACGCGACGAAGGCCGTACCGACCTGCATCCCGAGCATCAGCAGCCAGATGACGGCGGTGCCCACCGAGTCGAGCAGCAGCACGCTGTAGACCGCCATCAGATCCAGGATCGGCGCGAGCATCGGCAGCAGCACGCCGAAGAGAGCGAGGAACGGCAGCCCGACGCGACCAAATCGACCAGACGCGCCGCTGTCCCGCCACGCCCGGCGGTGCTTCCACATCGCCTGCATGGTGCCGTAGCTCCACCGGTACCGCTGCCGCCAGAGTTCGGTGAGCGTGGCGGGGGCCTCGGTCCAGGCTCGCGCCGTCGGCTCGTACACCACCCGCCAGCCGTCCCGCAGCAGCGCCATCGTGATGTCGGTGTCCTCGGCCAGGGTGTCCGCGGTCATTCCGCCCGCCGCGAGCACGGCACGCCGGCGGAACGCGCCGATGGCGCCGGGCACCGTGGGCATGCAACCCAGCGTGTCGTAGAGCCGCCGGTCCAGGTTGAACCCGATGACGTACTCGATGTGCTGCCACAGCCCGAGCAGGCTGGCCCGGTTACCGACCTTCACGTTCCCGGCCACCGCGCCGGTCCGGTCATCGGCGAACGGCTGGACCAGCCGGCGGATCGAGTCGGGCTCGAAGACCGTGTCGGCGTCGACCATCACCAGCAGCTCGTACCGGGCGAGGGCGATGCCCGCGTTGAGGGCGCTGGCCTTGCCCCCGTTGGCCTTGCGGACGACCCGGACGTTCGGCAACCCGAGGCCGTCCGCGATGTCCGCGGTGCCGTCGGTCGACCCGTCATCGACGACGATGATCTCCAGCGGGTGGTCGTTGGCCGCCAGGCTGCGCAGGGTGGCGGCGATGCCCTCCCGCTCGTTGTACGCGGGAACGACCACCGAGACCGGCTCGGTCACCGGCGGCCCCCAGGTCCAGTCCGGCGCCCGCCGCCGCCGGGCAAGCCGGTGGGCCAGGACGAGCAGCAACAGCGTACGGGCCACCACGAGGGCGCCGAGGAAGGCGAAGAGCAGGCGGAGGACCCCGACGAACGCATCGGCGATCCGCACGGCCCAGAACAGGGCGAGCCCGCTCACCCGCTCGTACCTGCCGGCGGCCGGGTTGCCGGTGAGGGCGCGGGTCGTGGACCCGAGCGCCCGGTTGAGTCCACCCGTGACGGTGGTGAAGGTGTATCCCCGGCTCTGCATCATGGGGATGAACCGGTCCAGGGCGGCGACGGTTTGGGACCGGTCCCCACCCGCGTCGTGCATGAGCACCACCGCGCCCCGGTTGTCGCGAGGCGCCGCATTCGCAAGGATCGCGTTGACACCCGGCCGCGCCCAGTCCTGGCTGTCGGTGTCGTTGACCACGGTGAGATTGCCCAACCGACCGACTTCGCGCACCGCGGAATACAGGTCATTGTCGATGGCATCCGGCTCTGACGAATACGGGAAGCGCAGCAGGGTCGGGCGAGTGGAGGTCGCGTAGGCGATGGCGGCGGTGGTCTGCCGGTATTCGATGCTCCGACGCCACGTCGGCAGCCGGGCGATGTCCGGATGGGTGAACGTGTGCGCACCGACCTCGTTGCCGTCGGCCACGAT
This sequence comes from Plantactinospora siamensis, assembly GCF_042434095.1. NCBI lineage: Bacteria > Bacillati > Actinomycetota > Actinomycetes > Micromonosporales > Micromonosporaceae > Plantactinospora > Plantactinospora siamensis. Next base: position 334,893 of record NZ_JBHLUE010000017.1, on the reverse strand, counting down.
CCGGCGAGCGAGCCGGGGGTGCCGAACAACCTCCGAGCCGATCACGAAGAAGGTCGCCGGAACACCGTGCCGGCGCAGCACATCGAGCACCCGGGGAGTCCAGACGGGATCGGGCCCGTCGTCGAAGGTGAGCGCGATCGTCTTCGGCGGCAGCCGGAAGGACCGCGGCTCGGCGCCGGTGGCGTCGATGATCGGGCCACCGGAGCTGATCACCGCTGGCACCGCGTCCTGGTCGCCGACCCCGGCCTGCACATCGGGCGCGAACGACGAGCTCACATACGCCTCGAAGAGCAGCAGGCCGGCCAGCACGAGGACGGAACCGCAGACCGCCACCCGGAGCCAGGGGCGACGATGGCCGCTGTCGCCGGGTGGGACGCGGGGCCGCGGCGTCACGCGGGAGGTCGTGGACTCGATCCTGGTCATCCGGCGTACCGTCCCGTCGTCGCGTTCGCGAGCGCCGTCGGGACGGTGCCGGGGGCAGACGACGGCCCGGTCGTCGACGCGCCAGAGCCCGCCGGCCCCGGGGTGGTGGGATCCGTCGCCGACGGTGTGGGGCCAGGCGTCGGGGGCGCGGTGGGCGACGGCGCGGGGGCCGACGGGCCGGCGGACGCCGTGACCGATGGGACCGCCGACGGACGCGGGGCCGGCCGGACACCGAGCTGTCGGCGCGCCGCCGCCGTGCGGGCCACCTGGCTCGGCGCCGTCACCGTCCGGCGCCTGGAGTGGCTGACCTCGCCGCCTCCCGGCCGGGTTGCGGGCCTTGGCGGCGGGATGCTCGACGGAGGGCTCGACAACGCATCGACCGGGACGCCGGCGGTTGGCCGCGGCGCCGGCGCGGCGCCCGGGAAGCCGAGTTCCAGGCGGTACGTCCGCGCGTCCGCCGCCGACATCCCTACCAGCGGAAAGTAGCCGAGTCCAAGCAGGACCAGCATGACCGCGAGCCGGTTGAACAACCGCAGCCGGCGTCCCGTGACGTCAACGAACACCGGCTGCGCCGGCGAGCTTGGCCGGAGGACCGGGGGATCATGTGGCGTTCTCACCCGCACGAGGCTAATGAGCTAATAGCTGCTTATGACCGTTATGTTCCAGGCGGAAGGCCCGGGAAAAAGCATGATATGCAAATTTGCTACTAATAGGATTCCAGGTCGGATATCCTGACTATCCAACCAGTCAGCCTGCCCTCCGTGCGCTCGGCCGCGCCCGTCCGGAAGGTTGGCCCAGCATCGCCCGGCAGGCCCCGGCAACGTGGCTCAGCCGGCGCTCCAATCAGAACAGGTCGTGCGGGTCGACCTGGATCCGCACCGGCTGGCTGGCCTTGCGCGCGGCGCGTACCCCGGCGGCCTCGTGCAACGCCCGGGCCAGCTCGGGCCCGCCGGACCGGGCCACCCGCAGCAGCATCCGCTCCGCGCCGTCCCCGGCGGGCACCGGACCGAGCTGCTCGGCACCGGCCGGCAGCCGCACCAGGGCGAGCAGGTCGGCCACCGCCTCCGGCGGGCCGGTCACGCTGGCCATCCGGACCGCCGGCGGGAAGCCGAGCTCGCGCCGCTCGGCCATTTCCCGGGCCGCGAACCAGGGCGCGTCCCAGCGCAGCAACGCCTGCACCGGCCCGAGGGCGCCGTCGGCCACCACCACCACCCGGCCGCCCGCGCCGGCCGGCCGGGCCAGCGCCGCGGCCGCCATCCACCGGCGCAGCGTCTCCTCGCTGGCCCGCAGGTCGGCCCGGGTGAGCAGGGCCCACGCGTCCAGCAGGAGCACCGCGCCGTACCCGCCGGCCGCCACCGGCTCGGCGCCCGGGGTGGCCACCACCAGCGCCGGCTCGGCCGGCACCTCGGCCAGCACCTCCTCCCGCCCGGAGGTCCGCACGGTCGCGCCGGGAAACGCCCGACCGAGCTCCTCGGCCGTACGCCGGGACCCGGTGACCGCGGCGCGCAGCCGGCGGCCATCGCAGTGCGGGCAGGTGTACGCGGCGTCCGGCCGGCCGCACCAGCGGCACGCCGGCACGGCCCGGGCGGAGCGCAGCGCCAGCGGGCCGGCGCAGTTGGCGCACCGGGCCGGGGCGCGGCAGTCGGCGCAGGAGACCGACGGCAGGTAGCCGCGCCTGGGCACCTGCACCAGCACCGGCGCGGCGGCGGCCAGCGCGGACCGGGCGGCCTCCCAGGCGACGCTGGGCAGCCGGGCGGATTCCGCGGCCGGGTCCCGGGCGAGCTGCGGGGTGTCGCCCACCGGGACCACCCGGGGCGTCCGGGCGCGCAGCCCGGCCCGGTCCCCCTCGATCGGCACCGCCCAGCCGGTCTCCACCAGCAGCTGCGCCTCGCCGGTGCGGGCGAACCCGCCGACCAGCGCCCCGGCGCCGGTCTGCTGGGCCCGGGTCAGCAGCACGTCCCGGGCGTGCGGATACGGCGCCCGCGGCTCGCCGTGCAGGTCGTCGCCGTCGTCCCAGACGGCCACCAGGCCGAGCCGGGCAACCGGGGCGAACGCCGCGGCCCGGGTGCCGATCACCACCGGCGCCTCGCTGCGGCGGGCCGCGAGGAAGGCCCGGTACCGCTTGGCCGGGCCGAGCGCCGCGGAGAGCACCACGTGCCGGCCGGGCCCGAGCCGCGCGGTCAGCGCCGCGTCGAGCCGGTCCAGGTCCCGGGCGTCCGGCACCACCGCCACCGCGCCCCGCCCGGATCCGGCGGTGGCGGCCAGCGCGGCCGCGTACCGGGCCGGCCAGTCCTCGCCGGCCAGCGCCGACCAGACGGCCCGCGGCGACCGGCCGCCGGCCAGCGCGGTCAGGAACGCCGGCCCGGCCGGGTACGCCCGCCAACCCTCGTCCACCGGCGTACCGGCGCCGTCAGCGGCCGGCGGTGCCGCGCCGTCACCGGCACCGGCCGGGGGCGCCACCGCGTTACCGGCAGCGTCAACGGTCGGCGGCGCCACGGCGTCGCCGGTCGCGGCGCCGCCCGCCACCCGGACGGTCCCGGCACCCGCGCCCGCGGCCTGGACAGTCCCGGCGCCCCCGCCCGCCCCCCGGACGGTCCCGGCACCCCCGCCGGCGGCCTGGACGGTCCCGGCACGCCCGGCCGCCACCCGGACGGTCCCAGCACCCTCACCCGCCGCCGGCCCCGCGGCACCGTCACCGACCGCCGCCGGCGTCCCGGCACCCTGACCGGCGGCCGCCGGTCTCCCGGCGCCCTCGCCGGCAGCCGCCGCCGACGTGCCGGCGCGGGCCGGCTCGCGTTCGACCCGGGCGTGCCGGGGCGGCACCGCCAGCCGGAGGACGTCGGCCAGGCTGCCCGCGTAGCGGTCGGCCACCGCCCGTGCCAGCCGGGCGATCTCCGGAGCGAGCACGGGCTCCGGCGACACCACCCGGTCCAGGTAGGCCAGCCGGCCGCCGTGCGGGGACTCGGCCACCCGCTCGAGCAGCCACCCGTCGACCGGCTTGCCGGCGAACCGGACCCGCACCCGGGTGCCCGGCCGGGCCGTGGCGTCCAGCTCGGCCGGCACCAGGTAGTCGAACGGCCGGTCGAGGTGCGCCAGCGGCACGTCGACGCAGACGCGAGCGACCGGCAGCCCCTCGGCGGGCTGCCGGTCGCCGTGCGGAGTTCCGGTCAGGCGCCCGCAGCCGACTTCAGGTCGGCGGCGCGGTCGGTCCCCTCCCAGGTCAGGTCGGGCAGCTCGCGCCCGAAGTGGCCGTACGCGGCCGTCTGCTGGTAGATCGGGCGCATCAGGTTGAGGTCCCGGATGATGGCGGCCGGGCGCAGGTCGAACACCTCGCCGATGGCCCGCTCGATCCGGTCGACCGGCACGTTCTCGGTGCCGAACGTCTCGACGAAGAGGCTGACCGGGTGCGCCTTGCCGATCGCGTACGCGACCTGCGCCTCGCACCGCTCGGCCAGGCCGGCGGCCACCACGTTCTTGGCCACCCAGCGCATCGCGTACGCCGCCGAACGGTCGACCTTGGACGGGTCCTTGCCGGAGAACGCGCCACCGCCGTGCCGGGCGTACCCGCCGTACGTGTCAACGATGATCTTGCGTCCGGTGAGGCCGGCGTCGCCCATCGGGCCGCCGATCTCGAACCGCCCGGTCGGGTTGACCAGCAGCCGGTAGTCGCCGGTGTCCAGCCCGAGCCCCTCCAACTCGGGGCCGATCACGTGCTCCCGGACGTCCGGGGTGAGCAGCGACTCGAGCGAGATGTCCGCGGCGTGCTGGCTGGAGACCACGACGGTGTTGAGCCGGACCGGACGCAGGCCCTCGTACTCGATGGTGACCTGGGTCTTGCCGTCCGGACGCAGGTAGGGGATCGTGCCGTCCTTGCGGGCGGCCGACAGCCGCCGGGCCAGGCGGTGGGCCAGGGCGATCGGCAGCGGCATCAGCTCGGGCGTCTCCGAGCAGGCGAAACCGAACATCATGCCCTGGTCGCCGGCGCCCTGCGCGTCGAGCGCGCTCTCCGACGAGCCGGTCCGCAGCTCGAACGCGTTGTCCACGCCCTGCGCGATGTCGGGCGACTGCGCGCCGATTGAGACGCTGACGCCGCAGGACGCGCCGTCGAACCCCTTCTTCGACGAGTCGTACCCGATGTTGAGGATCGTCTCCCGGACGATCGTCGGGATGTCGGCGTACGCCTTGGTGGTCACCTCGCCCGCGACGTGCACCTGGCCGGTGGTGATCAGGGTTTCCACCGCGACCCGGCTGCGCGGATCCTGGGTGAGCAACGCGTCGAGAATGCCGTCGCTGATCTGGTCGGCAATCTTGTCCGGGTGGCCTTCGGTGACCGACTCGGAGGTAAACAGGCGACGTGCCACGGTGCTCCTCAGTGTCGACAGGTGTTGCGCGGCAGTCTAGACACCGCCGCTGACTTCTCGCCGCAGGCTACCGTGCCTGACTGGAGAGCGGTCGGAAGTTCGGCTCGAGGGTCAGGTGTTGGACAATCGAGCCGCCACCAGGTCCCACACCCGGTCGGCGAGGTCCTCCTTGGCCTGTTCGGGCAGCTCGACCCGGGAGCCGTCGGCGCCCAGCACGGTGGCCGCGTTGGTGTCGGCCCCGAACACCCGGTCGGCGCCCACCACGTTCACCACGATGAGGTCCGCCCGCTTGCGGGTCAGCTTGGCCCGCGCGTTGACCTCGGCGTTGCTCGTCTCGGCGGCGAACACCACCAGCACCTGGCCGGGGCGGCGGCGCGCGCCGAGTTCGGCCGCGATGTCCGGATTGGTGACCAGCGCAATCGTCGGCGCCGATCCGTCGTCCGACTTCTTGATCTTCTCGCCGGCGTACGTGGCCGGACGGAAGTCGGCCGGGGCGGCGGCCATCACCACCGCATCGGCGTCGGCGGCCGCCTCGAGGGTCGCCTTGCGCAGCTCCTCGGTGCTGCCCACCCGCACCAGGTCGGCGCCGGCCGGGTCGGCGAGCGCCACGTTCGCTGAGATCAACGTCACCCGTGCGCCCCGGGCCACCGCGGCGCGGGCGAAGGCGTACCCCTGCTTGCCGGACGACCGGTTGCCCAGGAAGCGGACCGGGTCCAGCGGCTCCCGCGTGCCGCCGGCCGTGACCACCACGTGCCGGCCGGCCAGGTCGGCCGCGACCGTGCCGCGGGCCAGCGCCCGGCGCGCCACCGCGAAGATCTCGGCGGGATCGGGCAGCCGGCCCTTGCCGGTGTCCGCGCCGGTGAGCCGGCCGCTCGCCGGCTCGATCACCAGCACGCCCCGGCGGCGCAGCGTCGCCACGTTCTCGACGGTGGCCGGGTGCTCCCACATCTCGGTGTGCATGGCCGGGGCCAGCACGATCGGGCAGCGCGCGGTGAGCAGGGTGTTGGTGAGCAGGTCGTCGGCGAGCCCGTGCGCGGCCCGGGCCAGCAGGTCGGCGGTGGCCGGGGCCACCACCACCAGGTCGGCCTCCTTGCCGAGCCGGACGTGCGGCACCTCGTGCACGTCGGACCAGACGTCGGGGGCGACCGGCTGGCCGGAGAGCGCCGCCCAGGTGGGCGCGCCGACGAAGGTCAGCGCCGCGGCGGTGGGCACCACCCGCACGGAATGGCCCGACTCGGTGAGGAGCCGGAGCAGTTCACATGCCTTGTAGGCGGCGATGCCACCGCCGACGCCGAGGACGACGCGGCCGGGCATCGACGTTACGGCTGGTCGATCGGCTCGGCGGTGAGCAGACCGGAGTTGATCTCGCGCATCGCGATGGAGAGCGGCTTCTCCTGCGGGGTGGTCTCGACCAGCGGGCCGACGTATTCCAGCAGGCCCTCCCCGAGCTGGCTGTAGTACGCGTTGACCTGGCGGGCGCGCTTGGCCGCGAAGATCACCAGGGAGTACTTCGAGGAGGTCTTCTCGAGCAGCTCATCGATCGGCGGGTTGGTGATGCCTTCGGGGTTGGCAATGGATCCCACGAAAAACAACCTCTGTGTCTTGTCGACCGCGCGGCGGACGCGGTGCCGTCTCAACCCGCCGTACGTCAGCCGCCGGAACGCGGCTGGGCGGGGGTCAGAAAGGAAGAACCGAGCAAGCCTACCAGTTCGTCGGCGGCGCGCTCGACGAAGTCGTTGACGACGGTCACGTCGAATTCGGGCTCGGCCGCAAGTTCCTCGTCGGCGTGCGCCAGCCGCCGGCGAATCGTCTCCTCGTCGTCCGTCCCGCGACCGATCAGCCGCCGCTTGAGCTCCTCGACGCTGGGCGGGGCGAGGAACACCAGCTGCGCCTCCGGCATGGCCGCCCGGACCTGCCGGGCGCCCTGGAGGTCGATCTTGAGCAGCACCGGCTGCCCGCGCCGCAGGTGCGCCTCGACCGGGCCGCGCGGGGTGCCGTAGAGGTTCCCGGCGAACTCGGCCCACTCGAGCAGCTGCCCGGCCGCGATCATCCGCTCGAACTCGGCCCGGTCGGCGAAGTAGTAGTGGACGCCGTCGACCTCGTAGTCCCGCATCTTGCGGGTCGTTACCGAGACCGACAGCCAGACCCAGGGCGAGCGCGCCCGGATCAGCTCGATCACGCTGTCCTTTCCGACCCCGGAGGGGCCGGAAAGGACCGTGAGACGAGCTGCCGGGCGCGCGTCGTCATCCATGCTCACTGCTTGTTTCTACACGGTCCCCCGAACTAGTTCGCGGAGAACTCCCCAAGCAGTGCCTTGCGCTGCTGCTCGCCGAGGCCCCGAAGGCGCCGGCTGTCGGCGATCTTGAGCTTCTCCATGATCTGGGTGGCCCGGATCTTGCCGATGCCCGGCATGGCCTGCAGAACGGCCGAAACCTTCAGCTTGCCGACGACGTCGTCCGACTCCGCCCGGTCGAGGACGGCGGCGAGGGTGGTCTTGCCCTGCTTGAGCTGCTCCTTCAGCTCAGCGCGGGCCTTGCGGATCTCCGCGGCCTTTTCCAGCGCTGCGGCGCGCTGTTCGGGGCTCAATGACGGGAGCGGCACCAGTTCTCCTCAGGTCCCTATTGCGGCGGCCAGTCGAGTCGCCGCATCTGTGAAACATGGTGTGGCTGTGAACCAAAGGGGTATGTGGTTCCCAGCGCGGGGAAAACTAGCGGTCAGCGACGGTTTCGGCAACGTGGGCGCGCGGAGATCATGATTTTGTGACCGACCGGTCACTCAGTAGCACCGCCCAGCGCGGCGCGGCACTCCGCCAGCGCCCGCTCGGCCGCGGCGCGCAGCGCGACCGGTTCCGGTCCCGCCGACAGGACCTCCCGGGAGTACGACGGCAGCACCGCCGACAGCCGGTCGCCGAAGACCGTGGCCAGATCCGCGGCCCGGCCGCCCTGCGCGCCGAGCCCGGGGGCGAGCAGCGGACCGTTGACCCGGGACAGGTCGTGGCCGGTCCGCCCGACCGTCGCGCCGACCACCAGGCCCAGGCTGCCGAGCGGCTCGGCACCCCCATTGAGCAGGGAGATCTCGTCGATGACGGCCTGCGCCACGGTGCGCCCGTCGGCGCCCCGGGCGTGCTGGACGGCCCGCCCCTCCGGGTTGGAGGTGAGCGCCAGCACGAAGACGCCGCCGCCGTGTGCGGCCGCCGTGGCGAACATCGGCGCCAGCGCGCCGACTCCGAGGAACGGACTCGCGGTGATCGCGTCGACATACAACGGGCTGGATGGATCAAGGTACGCCGAGGCGTACGCGGCGACGGTCGAGCCGATGTCGCCGCGCTTCACGTCCAAAAGCACAAGCGTTTCGGAGGATTTAAACTGTCGGATAGTTGACTCAAGAATCGCCACGCCGCGCGACCCGAAACGCTCGAAGAAGGCGGATTGCGGCTTTACCACCGCGACCCGCCCGGCCAGCGCGGTGACCGTGGCGTCACAGAACCGCGCCAACCCCTCCGCGCTGTCCGGCAACCCCCACCGGTCCAGCAGCGCCGGGTGCGGATCGATCCCCACGCAGAGCGGCCCCCGCCGGGCCATCGCCGCGACCAACCGGGCTCCGAAGGTCTCCATGCCCGTCCTCTCCTCTCGTCAGCCCGCGGCCACCGCGGCCGCGATGCCGCTGGTGATCCGGGCCAGGTCCTCGTCACCGGTGACGTACGGCGGCATCGTGTAGATGAGATCCCGGAACGGCCGCAGCCACACGCCCCGGTCGACGGCCGCGGCAGTGGCGGCCGGCAGGTTCACCTCGTGGCCCAGCTGCACCACGCCGATCGCCCCGAGCACCCGGACATCCCGTACGCCGGGCGCGCCGGCCAGCGGCCCCAGGCCCGCGCGCAGCCCCGCCGAAATCCGCCGTACGTCCTCGGCCCAGCGGCCCGCCCGCAGCAGCTCGATCGAGGCGTTGGCGGCCGCGCAGGCGAGCGGGTTGGCCATGAACGTGGGCCCGTGCGCCAGCACCCCGGTGGCCGAGATGCCCTCGGCCACCTCGGGGGTGCAGAGCGCGGCGGCGAGCGTCAGGTAGCCGCCGGTGAGCGCCTTGCCCACGCACATCACGTCCGGGGTCACCCCGGCGTGCTCGGCCGCGAACCAGCGGCCGGTCCGACCGAAACCCGTGGCGATCTCGTCGAAAATGAGTAGCACCCCGTGCCGGCTGGTGATCTCGCGCAACACCTTTAAGTAGTGGGGATGGTGGAAGCGCATCCCGCCCGCGCCCTGCACGACCGGCTCGACGATCACCGCGGCCAGCTCGCCGGCGTGCCGCTCGACGGCCTCGACCAGCGCCGCCTCGTAGCCGGGATCCACCGGGGCGTCGAAACCGGCCGGCGGCTCGGCCACGAAGACCTGCCGGGGCAGCACGTCGCCCCACAGGTGGTGCATGCCGCCCTCCGGATCGCAGACGCTCATCGGATGGAACGTGTCGCCGTGGTAGCCGCCCCGCCAGGTGGCCAGCCGGCGTCGCTCCGGCCGGCCGCGGCCGCGCTGGTACTGCAGGCTCATCTTGATCGCCACCTCGACGCTCACCGAGCCCGAGTCGCAGAGGAAGACGTGCTCCAGCCCCGGCGGCGTCAGCTCGACCAGGCTGCGGGCCAGCCGAACGGCCGGCTCGTGGGTCAGGCCGCCGAACATCACGTGGCTCATCCGGCCGAGCTGCTCGGTCACGGCCCGGTCCAGCGCGGGGTGCCGGTAGCCGTGGATGGCGGCCCACCAGGAGGACATGCCGTCCACGAGGTCCCGCCCGTCGGCCAGGCGCAGCCGTACGCCCTCGGCGGCCACCACCGGGTACGGCGGGGTGCCGGACGGCATCGGGGCGTACGGGTGCCAGACGTGCGCCCGGTCGGTGGCCAGCATCTCCTCCGGCGTCACCGGTCTCCTCCTCACAGGTAAGGAAGGGCCCCTTCCTATCGTTTTTCGTATAGGAAGGGCCCCTTGTTAACGCCTCCGGCCCAGGCCGGCGGCCCAGGGCCAGCGGCCCAGGGCCAGCGGCCCGGGCCGGCGGCCGGCCCGGCCGGGCGCCGGCGGGTCAGGTCGGTGCCGCCGCACCGCCGGCGGCCGGCGCCGGCCCGCCACCGCGGGCCGCCGCCCGGGCGATCGCCCGGACCAGCGCCGGCCCGCGGTAGATGAAGCCGGTGTAGAGCTGCACCAGGCTTGCCCCGGCGTCGAACATCCGCGTCGCGTCGTCCGGGCTCAGCAGCCCGCCCACCCCGATCACCGGCAGCGCCCCGCCGGTCTCGCGGTGCACGAACGAGACCACCTCGCGGGCCCGGTCGGCCAGCGGCCGCCCGGAGAGCCCGCCGGTCTCGGCCGCGGCCGCGCGGTCGGCCGGTGCCACCCCGGCCCGCCCGACCGTGGTGTTGGTGGCGATCACCCCGGCCGCGCCGCCCTCCAGGCAGACCGCGAGCAGCTCGGCGATGGCCGGCTCGGTGAGGTCCGGCGCGATCTTCACGAGGATCGGCTTCTCCCCCACCAGCGCGCCAAGCAGCGCGGACAGGTGGTCCCGGTCCTGCAACGCGCGCAGTCCCGGGGTGTTGGGCGAGCTGACGTTCACCGCGAAGTAGTCGCCGTGCTCGCGCAGCGCGCGGTAGGACGCCAGGTAGTCGGCCACGGCGCCGTCCAGCGGCGTCACCTTGGACTTCCCGAGCGAGATGCCCAGCGGTACGCCGAGCGGCCGGCCCAGCGCGGCCAGCCGGCCGGCCAGCGCGGCCGCACCGGAGTTGTTGAACCCCATCCGGTTGACCACCGCGCCGCTGTCCGGCAGCCGGAACAGCCGCGGTCGGGGGTTGCCCGGCTGCGGCTGCGCGGTGACCGTGCCGACCTCGACGAAGCCGAACCCGAGCGCCGGCCAGGCCGGCAGGGCCACCCCGTCCTTGTCCATCCCGGCGGCCAGCCCGACCGGGTTGGGGAAGTCGACCCCGAAGACGGTACGCGGCGCCCGGACGGCGTACGCGGTCCGCAGCGCGGCCAGCGCCGGGCGGTTGGTCGACAGCGTGGCCAGCCGCCGCAGCGTCCACTCGTGGGCCGCCTCGGCATCCCCCCCACCGAGCCGGAACAACCCCGCCCGCACCACCCGCTCAAAGATCACCGGGCGGCTCGGAGGGCGGCGTGCAGTTCCTGCAGCGGGCGGACCGACATGTCGCCGCGGATCCGGGCCTCGATGCCCATCACCGCGGCCGCGGCGCCGGGAACCGTGGTGATGCACGGGATGTCCGCGGTCACCGCGGCGCTGCGGATCTCGTACCCGTCGCTGCGGGCGCTCGCCCCCGACCCCTGCGGAGTGTTGATCACCAGGGCCACCTCACCGCCGAGGATCATCGACACCGCGTCGGGGCCCTCCCCCGCCTCCTCGTAGTGCTTGCGGATGAGCTGGCAGGAGATGCCGTGCCGGCGGAGCACCTCGCCGGTGCCGGTGGTGGCCACGATCGCGAAGCCCAGGTCGGCCAGCCGCTTCACCGGGAAGATCATGCCGCGCTTGTCGCGGTTCGCCACCGAGACGAAGATCGTCCCGCCGGTCGGCAGCGACCCGTACGCGGCCGCCTGCGACTTGGCGAAGGCGATACCGAACGAGGTGTCGATGCCCATCACCTCGCCGGTGGACTTCATCTCCGGGCCCAGCAGCGAGTCGACCCCCTTGCCGGCCGGCGTCCGGAACCGCTGGAACGGCAGCACGGCCTCCTTCACCGCGATCGGGGCGTCGTCCGGCAGGGTGCCCCCGTCGCCGGTGGCCGGCAGCAGCCCCTCGGCGCGCAGCCGGGCCACGGTGGCCCCGAGCATGATCCGGGCCGCCGCCTTGGCCAGCGGCACGGCCGTGGCCTTCGAGACGAACGGCACGGTACGGGAGGCGCGCGGGTTGGCCTCCAGCACGTACAGCATGTCGTCCTTGAGCGCGTACTGGACGTTCAGCAGCCCGCGTACGCCGATCCCCCGGGCGATGGCCGCGGTGTACCGGCGGACCTCGGCCAGGTGCGACCCGGCCAGGGTGATCGGCGGCAACGCGCAGGACGAGTCGCCGGAGTGGATCCCGGCCTCCTCGATGTGCTCCATCACCCCGCCGAGGTAGATCTCGCCGTCGGCGTCGCAGAGCGCGTCGACGTCGATCTCGATGGCGTCGTCCAGGAACCGGTCCACCAGCACCGGGTGGTCCGGCGAGATGTCGGTGGCCCGGCCGATGTACCCGCGCAGCGTCGGCTCGTCGTAGACGATCTCCATGCCGCGGCCGCCCAGCACGTACGACGGGCGCACCAGCACCGGATAGCCGATCTCGTCGGCGATCGCCTTGGCGTCGTCGAACGAGGTGGCGGTCCCGTACGCCGGCGCGCGCAGCCCGGACCGGTGCAGCAGCGCGCCGAACGCGCCGCGGTCCTCGGCCAGGTGGATGGACTCCGGCGACGTGCCGACGACCGGCACCCCGGCGTTATTGAGCCGCTGGGCCAGGCCCAGCGGGGTCTGCCCGCCCAGCTGGACCACCACGCCGACCACACCCGGGCCGCCGGCCGCCCGACCCGAGGCGTCCTCGGCCTGCCAGACCTCCAGCACGTCCTCGAAGGTCAGCGGCTCGAAGTAGAGCCGATCCGCGGTGTCGTAGTCGGTCGACACCGTCTCCGGGTTGCAGTTGACCATGACGGTCTCGAAGCCGCCGGCCCGGAGCGCGAGGACCGCGTGCACGCAGGAGTAGTCGAACTCGATGCCCTGACCGATCCGGTTCGGGCCGGAGCCCAGGATCAGCACCTTCGGCCGGTCCGACGGCTCCACCTCGGTCTCGGAGTCGTACGCCGAGTAGTGGTACGGGGTGGTCGCGGCGAACTCGGCCGCGCAGGTGTCCACGGTCTTGTAGACCGGGCGCAGCCCGAGCCGGTGCCGCAGCGTACGTACGCCGTCCTCGCCGGCCAGTTCGGGCCGCAGGGCCGCGATCTGCCGGTCGGACAGGCCGGCGCGCTTGGCCCGGCGCAGCAGGTCCCGGTCGAGCACGGGCGCGTCCACGATCTCGGCCCGCAGCTCCACCAGCCCGGCGATCTGGTCGACGAACCACGGGTCGATCCCGCCCGACGCCTCGGTCACCTCGGCCACGCTCGCGCCCAGCCGCAGCGCCCGCTCGACGGTGTAGAGCCGGCCGTCGTGCGGCACCCGCAGCGCGGCCAGGGCGTCCGCCCGGGCAGCGGCCGCCGTGCCCGCGGACCCGCCGGCCGGATCCGGTACGGTCCAGAACCCGGTCGCCTTCGTCTCGACCGACCGCATGGCCTTGTTCAGCGCCTCGGTGAAGTTGCGGCCGATGGCCATGGCCTCGCCCACCGACTTCATCGTGGTGGTGAGCTCCGCGTCGGCGCCCGGGAACTTCTCGAAGGCGAACCGCGGGATCTTCACCACCACGTAGTCCAGCGCCGGCTCGAACGCCGCGGGGGTCTGCCGGGTGATGTCGTTCGGGATCTCGTCCAGGGTGTACCCGATGGCCAGCTTCGCCGCGATCTTGGCGATCGGGAAGCCGGTGGCCTTCGACGCCAGCGCCGACGAGCGGGACACCCGCGGGTTCATCTCGATCACCACGAGCCGGCCGTCGGCCGGGTCGATGGCGAACTGGATGTTGCAGCCGCCGGTGTCCACGCCGACCTCGCGCAGCACCGCGATGCCGAGGTCGCGCAGCCGCTGGTACTCGCGGTCGGTGAGCGTCATGGCCGGCGCCACCGTCACGCTGTCGCCGGTGTGCACGCCCATCGGGTCGACGTTCTCGATCGAGCAGACCACCACCACGTTGTCGTGCCGGTCGCGCATCAGCTCGAGTTCGTACTCCTTCCAGCCGAGCACGCTCTCCTCGATCAGCACCTCGTGCACCGGGCTGGCCGCCAGGCCGGTGCCGGCGATCCGGTCCAGGTCCGCGTCGGTGTGCGCCATCCCGGAGCCCAGGCCGCCCATCGTGAACGACGGCCGGACCACCACGGGCAGCCCCAGCTCGCCCACGGTGTCGCGGACCTCGTCCATCGAGTGGCAGACCCGGGAGCGCGGCACCAGCCGCTCCGGCTCGGCCACCCCGATCCGGGCGCCGGCCCGCACCACGATCTCCTTGAACAGCTGCCGGTCCTCGCCCCGGCGGATGGCCTCGATGTCGGCGCCGATCAGCTCCACGCCGTACTTGTCGAGCACGCCGGCCTCGTGCAGCGCCACGGCCGTGTTGAGCGCCGTCTGGCCGCCCAGCGTGGGCAGCAGCGCGTCCGGCCGCTCCTTGGCGATCACCAGCTCCACGAACTCCGGGGTGATCGGCTCGACGTAGGTGGCGTCGGCGTACTCCGGGTCGGTCATGATGGTGGCCGGGTTGGAGTTGACCAGGCTCACCCGCAGCCCCTCGGCGCGCAGCACCCGGCACGCCTGCGTGCCGGAGTAGTCGAACTCGCAGGCCTGCCCGATGACGATCGGCCCCGAGCCGATCACCAGGACATGCTTCAGGTCATCACGCTTGGGCATTGTCGCGTCCCCCCGAGGAAGTCCGGCCCTCGATCAACTCGGCGAAGCGGTCGAAAAGGTAGTCCGCGTCGTGCGGACCGGCCGCCGCCTCCGGGTGGTACTGCACGGTGAACGCCGGTACGTCCACCGCGCGCAGGCCCTCGACCACGTTGTCGTTCAGGCAGACGTGGCTGACGCGTACGCCGCCGAAGTCGGTGTCCACCACCTGGTCGGGCACGACGGCGGCCGACCCGGCGGCCGCGTCGGCCCCCGGCCAGGCCACCGCGAAGCCGTGGTTGTGGCTGGTCACCTCGACCTTGCCGGTGGCCCGGTCCAGCACCGGCTGGTTGATGCCCCGGTGCCCGTAGCCGAGCTTGTACGTCCCGAAGCCCAGCGCCCGGCCGAGGATCTGGCTGCCGAAGCAGATCCCGAACAGTGGCATCCGGCGGGTCAGCACCTCCCGGGCCAGCGCCACCGGGCGGTCGGCGGTGGCCGGGTCGCCCGGTCCGGGCGAGAAGAACACCGCGTCGGCCCCGGTGGCCAGGACGTCCGCCATGGAGCTGCCGGCCGGCAGCACGTGGGTGGTGACGCCGCGCGCGGCCAGCCGGCGCGGCACGTTGCGCTTGATGCCCAGGTCGATGGCCGCCACCGTGTACCGGTGCTCGCCCACCGCCTCGACCGTGTACGGCCGGTCGGTGGTCACCTGGTCGGACAGGTCGGCGCCGACCATCCGCGGCGACCGGCGGACCCGTTCCAGCAGCGCCGCCGGATCGTCCTCGACGCTGGACACCCCGACCCGCATGGCGCCCCGCGCGCGCAGGTGCCGGGTCAGCGCCCGGGTGTCCACGCCGCAGATCCCGACCACACCCTCGGTGGCCAGCCGGTCCTCCAGCCCGCCGGTGGAGCGCCAGTTCGAGCCGATCCGGGCCGGGTCCCGCACCACATAGCCGGCCACCCAGATCCGGCCCGACTCGTCGTCCTCGTCGTTCACGCCGGTGTTGCCGATGTGCGGCGCCGTCTGCACCACCACCTGGCGGTGGTACGACGGGTCGGTGAGCGTCTCCTGGTAGCCGGTCATCCCGGTGGTGAAGACCGCCTCGCCGAACGTCTCTCCGACGCTGCCGTACGCCTCGCCGGAGAAGGTCCGGCCGTCCTCCAGCACCAGGATCGCGGACTTCCTCCGCATCAGTGTTCACCTTCCGTTCGCGACTGCGGGGCTTGCAACCCCGGCAAGCTCCTCGCGCTCACCGGGCCACCTTCCGTTCGCGACTGCGGGGCTTGCAACCCCGGCAAGCTCCTCGCGCTCACCGGACCGCCTTTCCGTCGAGGACCGTCGGCTCGCCGCGCAGGAACGTGGCCACGATCCGGCCCGGCAGCTCCAGCCCGGCGTACGGGGTGTTGCGGCTGCGGCTGGCCAGCTCGGACGGCTCGACCCGGCGCCGGGCGGCCGGGTCGACCAGGGTGAACGTGGCCGGCCGGCCCGGCGCCGGGTCGTGGCCGTGTTCGGCCAGCCCGGCGATCCGGGCCGGCGTCCGGGACATCCGCTCGGCGATCAGGTCCCACTCCGGGCCGAGCACGTCGAGTACGACCGACAGCGCGGTCTCCAGCCCCAGCATGCCCGGCCGGGCGTACGCCCACTCGCACTCCTTGTCCTCGACGGCGTGCGGCGCGTGGTCGGTGGCCACCGCGTCGATCACGCCCTCGGCGAGCGCGGCGCGCAGCGCGGCCACGTCGGCCGCGGTGCGCAGCGGCGGGTTCACCTTGTAGACCGGGTCGTACGGCCCGCCGGCCGGGCCGCCACCCACCAGCTCATCGGTGAGCAGCAGGTGGTGCGGGGTCACCTCGGCGGTCACCGCCACCCCTCGGGCCTTGGCGTGCCGCAGCACCGCCACGCTGCCGGCGGTCGAGGTGTGGCAGACGTGCAGCCGGCTGCCCACGTGCTCGGCCAGCAGCACGTCGCGGGCGATGATGGCCTCCTCGGCCACGGCCGGCCAGCCGGTCAGGCCGAGCCGGGTGGACACCTCGCCCTCGTGCATCTGTGCGCCCTCGGTCAGCCGGGGCTCCTCGGCGTGCTGCGCGATCACCCCGCCGAACGCCTTGACGTACTCCAGCGCCCGGCGCATGAGCCGGGGATCGGCCACGCAGTGCCCGTCGTCGGAGAACATCCGCACGGTGGCGGTGGAGTCGGCCATCGCGCCGAGCTCGGCCAGGTGCTCCCCGGCCAGGCCCACGGTCACCGCGCCGATCGGCTGCACGTCCACCAGCCCGGCCTCCCGGCCGAGCCGCCAGACCTGCTCGACCACGCCGGCCGTGTCGGCCACCGGCGACGTGTTGGCCATGGCGCAGACCGCCGTGTACCCGCCGAGCGCGGCCGCCCGAGAGCCGGACTCGACCGTCTCGGCGTCCTCCCGGCCGGGTTCCCGCAGGTGGGTGTGCAGGTCGACCAGGCCGGGCAGCGCCACCAGGCCGTCCCCGTCGACCACCGCGGCGCCCGCGGCCCGCAGGCCGGGCCCGACCTCGGCCACGACGCCGTCGCGCACCAGCAGGTCGGTCGGCTTGCCGCCGACCACGCTGACACCCTTGATCAGGTACGAGTCACTCATGACGGGTCTGCCCTTCGTTCGCGACTGCGGTGCTCCGCTTCGCTACGCTCCTCGCGCTCACCGGGCCCGCCCTTCGTTCGCGACTGCGGTGCTCCGCTTCGCTACGCTCCTCGCGCTCACCGGCTACCCCCCAGCAAGAGATACAGCACGGCCATCCGCACGGACACGCCGTTGGCGACCTGTTCGACGATGGTGGACCGGGGCGAGTCGGCGACCTCCGGGGAGATCTCCATGCCCCGGTTCATCGGGCCGGGGTGCATCACCACGGCGTGCTCGGGCAGCCGGCGCAGCCGCGGCCCGTCCAGCCCGTACCGCCGGGCGTACTCCCGGGCGGACGGGAAGTAGGAGGCGGCCATCCGCTCCCGCTGGACCCGCAGCATCATCACCACGTCGGCGGTGGGCAGCACGCTGTCCAGGTCGTACGACACGTCGGTCACCGGCGTGCCGCCGCCGGGTTCGCCGGGCGGCGGCGCGGCCGGCGTGCCGGCGCCGGCCCGGCTGGCCCAGTCCACCGGGATGAGCGTGGGCGGACCGACCAGGGTGACCTTGGCGCCCAGCGTGGCCAGCAGCTGGACGTTCGACCGGGCCACCCGGCTGTGCAGCACGTCGCCCACGATCACCACGTGCAGGCCGGCGATCCGACCCAGCCGGGCCCGCATCGTGTACGCGTCGAGCAGCGCCTGCGTCGGGTGCTCGTGGGTGCCGTCGCCGGCGTTGACCACGCTCCCGTCGACCCAGTTGGCCAGCCGGTGCGGGGCCCCCGAGGCGGGGTGCCGGATCACCACGGCGTCGGCGCCCATGGCCTGCAGGGTGAGCGCGGTGTCCTTGAGGCTCTCCCCCTTGGAGACGCTGGACCCCTTGGCCGAAAAGTTGATCACGTCGGCGGAGAGCCGCTTGGCGGCCGCCTCGAAGGAGATCCGGGTGCGGGTGGAGTCCTCGTAGAAGAGGTTCACCACGGTCCGGCCGCGCAGCGCCGGGAGCTTCTTGATCTCCCGGCCGCTCACGCTGGCCATCTCGGCCGCGGTGTCCAGGATCAGGGTCGCCGAGGCGGCGTCCAGGTCGGCGCCGGAGAGCAGGTGCCGGATCATCGGGGCCGCCTTCCGTCCCGCCCGGGAGCGGTCCGCCCGGCCGTCGGGTCGGCCGCGGCGGAACCGACCCGGACCGACCCGGGCTGCGCCGGGTCGGCCGAAGCGGAGCCGGCCCGCGCCGGATCGGCCGGGGCCGGACCGGGCGGCAGCAGCCGGACCTCGTCCCGGTCCTCCACCTCGGCGAGCGTCACCCGCACCCGCTCGGCCAGCGCGGTGGGGATGTTCTTGCCGACGTAGTCGGCCCGGATCGGCAGCTCGCGGTGGCCGCGGTCGACCAGCACGGCCAGCTGGACCGAGGCCGGCCGGCCCAGGTCGTTGAGGGCGTCCAGGGCGGCCCGCACGGTACGGCCGGAGAAGAGCACGTCGTCGACGAGGATCACCCGCTTGCCGTCGATCCCGCCGGTCGGCACCTCGGTGGGGCCGACCGCCCGGGTGGCGTGTCGGCGCAGGTCGTCGCGGTAGAGGGTGACGTCGAGCACCCCGACGGGCAGCTCGACCCGCTCGAAGGCGGCGATCCGGGCGGCCAGCCGGCGGGCCAGCGGCACGCCCCGGGTGGGGATGCCCAGCAGGACCGTGTCGGCGGCGCCCTGGGTCTTCTCGAGGATCTGATGCGCCATGCGATCGATCACCCGCGCCACGTCGGCGCTCGCGAGGATCACCTTCACGGACGGTGGTGACGCTTGTGGATCTCGGGCGGCCGGTGGGTAGGCCACGGCGGACCTCCTTCCCCGCCTCACGGGACGGGTCGTTAAAGGATGTCGGGAACGGCCTGGACACGGGGTCAGGCCGCAGCTTCCGCCACGTTACCAGCGCCGACCCGGGGCTCCGGTGGGGCCCGTCCGGAACCGGCCGGAAATCACTGATCCCCAGGTCAGCGGGGTGAAATGAACCATTCGTGAGGGCTCCTCGGAAACCAGCGGGTAGCCAGCACTTGACCACGTGTCGCAATCCCCGTACCGTCACGCTCCGTAGCGATCGCTGGGATGAACCCCCAAGCCAGCACTGGGAGTGACCGAATGCCGTCTGAGTACGCCAAGTCGTTGGGCGCACGCCTGCGCTCCATCCGTCAGCAGCAGGGCCTGTCCCTGCAGGGCGTGGAGGAGAAGTCGAACGGGCGCTGGAAGGCCGTCGTGGTCGGCTCGTACGAGCGGGGCGACCGGGCGGTCACCGTCTCCCGGCTCGCCGAGCTGGCCGACTTCTACCGCGTTCCCGTCTCGGAGCTGCTGCCCGATGGCAGCGGCGTCCGGCACGAGCCGACCAACAAGATCGTCCTCGACCTGGAGCGGCTGTACGACGAGGCCTCCGAGGAGCTCGCGTACGTGGCCCGGTACGCCCGCGCCATCCAGCAGCAGCGGGGCGACTACAACGGCCGGGTCCTCTCGATCCGCGCCGACGACCTACGCGCGCTGGCCATCGTGTACGACGCCTCGCCGTCCGGCCTGATCGAGCGGCTGACCGAGCACGGCGTGCTGGTGGCCGACCCGCGGGCGCTGTTCGCCTCCTGAAGCACCGAACGCCGAAGGGCCCCGCGGTCAACCGCGGGGCCCTTCGGCGCCTGCCGGGTCGCGGCCGGCGTTCGCCGGACGTCGCGGTCGGCGCCTGCCGGGTCGCGGCCGGCGTTCGCCGGACGTCGCGGTCGACGCCGGCCGGGTCGCGGCCGGCGTTCGCCGGACGTCGCGGCCGGATGTTGCGGCCGTCAGCGGGTGGCGTACTCGGCGATCCGCCCGAGCACCCCGTTGAGGAAGCGGGGGGAGTCATCGGTCGACATCTGCTTGGCCAGCTCGACGGCCTCGCTGATCGCCACCGGGTCGTCGATGTCGTCGACGTACAGCAGCTCGTAGACGGCGATCCGGGCCAGATTCCGGTCGATCACCGGCATCCGGTCCAGCGTCCACCCCTCCGCGTAGCTGGCGATGATCTCGTCGATCCGGTCGAGGTGCTGCGCCACGCCCTCCACCAGGCTCACCGCGTACCCGAGGTGCTCCGGGTGGGGCTTGGCGATCCGCTCAAGGTAGCCGGCCAGGACCTCGACCGGCGGCCGGTCCCGCAGGTCCGCCTCGTAGAGGACGTCGAGCGCCCGCTTCCGCGCCTTGCGGCGGGCGGGCATCTGCTGCTTGGGCCCCTCGGCCATCAGGCGCGGCCGAGATAACGGCCGTCGCGGGTGTCGACCTTGATCTTCTCGCCGGTGGTGATGAACAGCGGCACCGGCACGGTGGCGCCCGTCTCGACCGTGGCCGGCTTGGTGCCGCCGGTGGACCGGTCGCCCTGCAGGCCGGGCTCGGTGTAGGTGACCTCCAGCACCACGCTGGTGGGCAGCTCGATGTACAGCGGGACGCCCTCGTGCAGCGCCACCGTGGCCTCGGCCTCGGGCAGCAGGTAGTTGGCCGCCTCGCCGACCGTGCCGCCCTGCACGGGGATCTGGTCGAACGTGTCCAGGTCCATGAACACGTAGTCCTCGCCGTCGGCGTACAGGTATTGCATGGTGCGCTTGTCGACGGTGGCCGTCTCGACCTTGGTGCCCGCGTTGAACGTCTTGTCGACGACCTTGCCGGACATCACGTTCTTCAGCGTGGTGCGCACGAAGGCACCGCCCTTGCCGGGCTTGACGTGCTGGAACTCGATGACGGTCCACAGCTCGCCGTCGAGGTTGAGAACCAGACCGTTCTTGAGGTCGTTGGTGGTGGCCATGTCCTGCCTTGATCTTATTGACGTCCAGACCCGCCCAGTCTACCCAGCGGCGGCGCCGCGCCGCCGGCTCGGGTACGGGCGCCCGAGCGCCGCCAACTCCCCGGCGCCGCCGGCCGGTCGGCGGCGGGCACGGGCGGGCGCGGCGGCGGCGACGCGTGCCGGCAAGGCCATGGTCAATCGGCCGTTCGCCGCCGGACATCCAGCTCTGACACCGTGCGCCCGTGCCCCAGCCCCGGTTGCCCGATCATGCCCGCTCCCGCCTGATCGGCACGCTCGGATCGGTGCTGGTCGGCGCCGGCGGCGCGGTCGCCGGCGCGCTGCCGGTCCGGGACCCGCTCACCGGGCTGGCCGCCGTGGTGGAGCTGCGCCGCTACCCGGGGGTGGGCGTGCTGGCCGTGGGCGCCGGGCTGGCCCTGCTGGTCGCCGCCTGGTGGGGCCTCGGGCGGTCCGCGCCCACCGCCCGGGATCTGCGGATCACGCTGCTCTGCTGGGCGATCCCGCTGTCGGTGGCGCCGCCGCTGTTCAGCCGGGACGTCTACAGCTACCTGGCGCAGGGCGCGATGGTCCGGGCCGGGCTCGACGTCTACCGGACCGGGCCCGCCGCCCTCGGCGGTCCCCTGCTGGCCGAGGTCCCCGCCGTCTGGCAGCACACGCCCACCCCGTACGGTCCGGTCTTCCTGGCGCTGGCCACGGCGGTGGCGTCGGTGTGCGGGCCGCACCCGGTGCTCGGCGTGCTGGGCCTGCGCCTGGTCAGCGTGGCGTCGGTGGCGCTGCTGGCCGCGGTCGTGCCGGCGCTGGCCCGCCGGTACGGGGTGGCGCCGGCCAGCGCGCTGCGGCTGGCCGTGCTCAACCCGCTCGTGCTGCTGCACCTGGTGAGCGGGGCGCACAACGACGGGCCGATGGTCGCGCTCACCGCGGCGGGCCTGGCCGTCGCCGCGGTGTACCGCCGGCCGGCCCTCGGCACCGTCCTGGTGACGCTGGCCGCGCTGGTCAAGGCGCCCGCCGCGCTGGGCCTGCTGTTCCTGGTGCCGATCTGGGCCGGCGAGCTGGCCGGTCCGGCGCGGCCGGCGCGGGCCGCGGCCGGGACGGTCGGGATCGCGGCCGGGACGGCCGCGCTGGTCACCACGCTGACCGGCACCGGGTACGGCTGGATCGGCGCGTTGCAGACGCCGGTCTCGGCGCACAACTGGTCGCTCAGCAGCGCGCTCGGCCGGATCACCCGGCTGCTGCTGGAGACGCTCGGGTCCGACCTGGCGGCCCAGGCCATGGCGGCGTGGCGTACCGCGGGTCTGGTCGCCGGCGCGGCGCTGGTGGTCGCGGCCTGGCTGCACCGGCGGCGGCTGGGCGCCGTGCACGCCCTCGGTCTCGGGCTGCTCGCCGTGGTGCTGTGCGGTCCGGCGCTGCGGCCCTGGTATCTGCTGTGGGGTCTGGTGCCGTTCGCCGTGGCGGCTCCCGCCGGCCGGGCCCGCGCCTGGGCGGCCGCGGCCAGCGCCGGGCTCACCGTGGTGATCATGCCGAACGGCTTCGCCCCGCACCCGGCCCAGATCGGCCAGATCGCCCTCGGCGCGCTGGTCGGCCTCGTCCTGGCCGCGGCGACTCTCCTTCCCGCGGGCGGCGCGGCGCTTCTTCAGATGCTTCCGGGTCGGCCGGCCCGACCGACGGGACCGCCCGAGCCGGCCGGGGCGGGGGCGCCGGCATGAGCCGCTCCGGCACCGCCCGCCGGGTCGCGGTGCTGGCCGGCGCCGTCACGGCCACCGCGCTGTTCCTGGCCTACGTGCCGGCCCACCGGGGCTGGTTCGACGTGGGCGTCTACCACGGCGCCGTCTCCTCCTGGCTGCGCGACGGCGGCGCCCTCTACGACTACGTCCGCCCGGGAACCCACTACGGCTTCACCTACCCGCCGTTCGCGGCCCTGGTCCTCAGCCCGCTCGCGCTGCTGGCCTGGCATCCGGCGGTCGCCGCCAGCGTGCTGGTCAACGCCGGCGCGGCCGCGCTCGTCCTGCACTGGCTGCTCGCCCCGGTCGCCCGCCGGGCGGGCTGGCGCCGCTGGTACGCCTTCGGCCTGGCCGGCTGCGCGTTCGCGGTGCTCGAGCCGGTCCGGGACACGGTCAGCTTCGGCCAGGTGAACCTGGTGCTGCTCGCGCTGGTGCTCGCCGACTGGCGGGCCCTAGGGCGCGTGTCAAAGCCCCTGGCCGGGGTGGGGATCGGGCTGGCCGCGGCGATCAAGTTGACGCCCGCCGTCTTCATCGGCTACCTGCTGGTCAGCCGGCAGTGGCGGGCCGCCGCCGCCGCGACCGGTACGGCCCTCGGCGCCACCCTGCTGGCCATGGCGGTGGCCCCCGGAACGTCCCGGGTGTTCTGGACGGAGGCGCTCTGGGACACCGGGCGGGTCGGTGACCTGGCGTACGTGTCCAACCAGTCGCTGCGCGGCGTGCTGGCCCGGATCGGTCCGGATCTCCCGGCCACGCTGTGGCTGGTCGCCGTGCTGGCCGTGCTGGCGCTGTGGGCCGGCCGGGTCCGCCGGGCGACCGCGGTGGGCGACCGGTTCGGCGGCTTCGCGCTCACCGGCGTCCTGGGCTGCCTGATCAGCCCGGTCACCTGGGTACACCACCTGGTCTGGCTGATCCCGGCGCTGGCCCGGCTCGCCGACGCGGCCAGGTGCGCCGAGCCCCGCGGCCGGCGTCGCGCGCTGCTGGCCGCGGCCGGCGCGAGCTATCTGATCCTCTGCAGCAGCCTGGTCTGGCTGTGGTGGAACGGCGCGCACGGCATCGTCGGGTTCCTCGGCGCCAACGCGTACGTCTGGCTCGCCCTGGCCCTACTGGCCGGCCTGCCCCTCGGCGACCGGGCCGGCCGGGCGCTCGGTGATCGGACCGGCCGGGCGCTCGGCGATCGGACCGGCCTGCCCCGGGGCGGACTCGCCGGAGCGCAGGCCGGCCAGGTGCAGCAGGGCCAGCCGGTAGCCGTCCACGCCCAGCCCGCAGATCACCCCGGTCGCCACGGCTGAGACCACCGAGTGGTGCCGGAACTGCTCCCGGGCGTGGATGTTGGAGATGTGCACCTCGACCAGCGGCCCCCGCAGCTCGGCACAGGCGTCCCGGAGCGCGTAAGAGTAGTGCGACCAGGCGCCCGGGTTGAGCACCACGGCCGAGCCGGCGTCGGTGGCCGCGTGCAGCCAGCCCAGCATCTCGTGCTCGGCGTCGGTCTGCCGGACGGTGACGTCCAGCCCCAGCCCGGCGCCGGTACGCTCGCAGAGCGTGACCAGGTCCGCGTACGTGGTCCGGCCGTAGATGACCACCTGGCGGGTGCCCAGCCTGCCCAGGTTGGGCCCGTTCAGCACCTCGACCCGGGCGCTCGGCCCGGAGCTCCATTCCGTCATGCTGAGCCGCCTTTCGTTCGCGACTGCGGGGCTGGCAAAACCGGCCAGCTCCTCGCGCTCACGGGCCAACCTTTCGTTCGCGACTGCGGGGCTGGCAAAACCGGCCAGCTCCTCGCGCTCACGGGCCAACCTTTCGTTCGCGACTGCGGGGCTGGCAAAACCGGCCAGCTCCTCGCGCTCACCGACCCACCGCGCGGTAGGCGTCGCGGAGCAGGTCCTCGGCCGGGCCGGCCAGCAGGCCGGGCCGGGCCAGCCCGTCCAGCACCACGAACCGCAGGGTGTCGCCGCGGGCCTTCTTGTCCACCCGCATCACCGGCAGCAGCCGCGGCCAGGCGTCGGCGGCGTAGGTCACCGGCAGGTCCAGCGCGGTGAGGATGGCGCGGTGCCGGTCGGCCGTGGCCGGGTCCAGCCGGCCGGCGAGCCGGGCCAGCTCGGCCGCGTACACCAGGCCCACCGCCACGGCGTGGCCGTGCCGCCACCGGTAGTCCTCGACCCGCTCGATGGCGTGCGCGAGGGTGTGCCCGTAGTTGAGGATCTCCCGGCGGCCGGCCTCGCGCAGGTCCCCCGAGACCACCTCGGCCTTCACCCGGACGGCCCGTTCCACCAGCTCGCGCAGCACCCCGCCGGCCGGGTCGGTGGCCGCGGCCGGGTCCTGCTCGATCAGGTCGAGGATGGTCGGGTCGGCGATGAAGCCGCACTTGACCACCTCGGCCAGCCCGGCCGCCAGCTCGACCGGCGGCAGGTCCGCGAGCAGGGACAGGTCGGCCAGCACCCCGGCCGGCGGGTGGAAGGCGCCGACCAGGTTCTTGCCGGCCCCGGTGTTGATGCCGGTCTTGCCGCCGACGGCCGCGTCCACCATGCCGAGCACCGAGCTGGGCACGGCCGCCCAGCGCACCCCGCGCAGCCAGCAGGCCGCCACGAAGCCGGCCAGGTCGGTGACGGCGCCGCCGCCGAGGCCCAGCACCGCGTCGCCGCGGGTGAAACCGGCCGAGCCGAGCCGCTCCCAGCAGTCGGCGGCCACCGCCAGCGACTTGCCGGCCTCGGCGTCCGGCACCTCCAGCGGCAGCGGCCGACGGCCGGCCGCGGCCAGCAGCTCGACCAGCTGCGCCGCCACTCCGGCCAGCGGCGGCGCGTACAGCACCGCCACCCGGCCGGCGTCGGGCAGCAGCTCGGGCACCGCCGCCAGCAGGTCGCGGCCCACCAGCACCTGGTACGGCCGCTCTCCGCCGACCGGGATCCGGGTGAGCGCTCCGGCAACGCTCATGTCGGCTCCTCGCTGCGCTCGAACCCGCCACGAGGCTCCACCGCACAGAGCCCGATGATTCGCTCGCTCCGCTCGCTCATGTCGGCTCCTCGCTGCGCTCGAACCCGCCACGAGGCTCCACCGCACAGAGCCCGATGATTCGCTCGCTCCGCTCGCTCATGTCGTCGACCCTCCGGTCCCGTCGACCCCGGCCACCGGGCGGCCGAGCGCGGCCAGCACGTCCCCGGCCACCTCCTCGGGCGTACGACCGTCGGTCTCCACGGTGTGCGCGGCCACCTCGGCGTACAGCGGCCGGCGCTGGTCCATCAGGTATTTGAGGGTGGCCCGGGGGTTGATGGCCAGCAGCGGCCGGCCCACGCCCAGGCCGACCCGGCGGATCGCGTCGGGCAGCCCCACCGACAGGTGCACCACGGTGTGCCGGGCCAGCAGCCCGCGGGTCTCGTCGGCCAGCACCGCCCCGCCGCCCAGCGCGAGCACCCCGTCGAAGGAGACCAGCGCCGCGGCCACCGCGGCGCGTTCCAGGTCGCGGAAGTGCGCCTCGCCCTCGTCGATGAAGATGTCCGGGATCGGCTTGCCGGCCAGCCCCTCGATGTCGGCGTCGGTGTCCCGGAACCCGACGCCGAGCGCGGCGGCCAGCAGCTCCCCGACGGTGGTCTTGCCGGCGCCCGGCGCGCCCACCAGCACGCAGACCGGCGCCATCAGCGGATCACCAGGTTGTCCAGGTAGCCGGCCAGGTTGCGGCGCATCTCGGCGACCGAGTCGCCGCCGAACTTCTCCACGGCGGCCTCGGCCAGCACGAGCGCCACCATGGCCTCGGCCACCACGGCGGCGGCCGGCACGGCGCAGACGTCCGACCGTTGGTTGATCGCGGTGGCCGGCTCGCCGGTGCTCACGTCGACCGTGGCCAGCGCCCGGTTGAGTGACGAGATGGGCTTCATGGCCGCCCGTACCCGCAGCGGCTCGCCGGTGCTGATGCCGCCCTCCAACCCGCCGGCCCGGTCGGTGACCCGCCGTACGCCGGTGGCGGTCGGCACGATCTCGTCGTGCGCCACCGAGCCCCGGGAGCGGGCCTGGGTGAACGCGTCGCCGATCTCCACCCCCTTGATGGCCTGGATGGACATGAGCGCGGTGGCCAGCCGGGCGTCCAGCTTGCGGTCCCACTGCACGTGGCTGCCCAGCCCCGGCGGCACGCCGTACGCGAGCACCTCGACGATCCCGCCGAGCGTGTCCGCGTCCTTGCGCGCGGCGTCCACCTCGGCCACCATCCGCGCGCTGGCCTCCGGATCGAGGCAGCGCAGCGGGTCGGCGTCGACCCGCTCGGCGTCCTCGGGCCGGGGCTGCAGGCCCGGCTTGGCGGCCACCGAGCCCAGCTCGACGACGTGCGACACGATCTCGACGCCGAGCGCCTGGCGCAGCAGCGCCTTGGCCACCGCCCCCACGGCCACCCGGGCCGCCGTCTCCCGCGCGCTCGCCCGCTCGAGGATCGGCCGGGCGTCGGTGTGGCCGTACTTCTGCATCCCGGCCAGGTCGGCGTGCCCGGGCCGCGGGCGGGTCAGGGCTGCGTTGCGGGCCTGCCCGGCCAGCTCGTCCGGATCGACCGGGTCGGCCGCCATCACGGTGCGCCACTTCGGCCACTCCGAGTTGCCCACCCGGACGGCCACCGGGCTGCCGAGCGTGACGCCGTGGCGGAGGCCGCCGACCACCTCTATCTCGTCCCGCTCGAACGACATCCGGGCGCCCCGGCCATAGCCGAGGCGGCGGCGGGCCAGCTCCCGCCCGAGGTCCTCGCCGGTCACCTCGATGCCGGCGGGCACGCCCTCCAGCAGGGCGACCAGGGCCGGCCCGTGCGACTCCCCTGCGGTCAACCAGCGCAACACGGCGCCCAGTCTGCCACCCCCCACCCCCCGTCCCGCCCCCCGGTCCGCCTGTTGGAAAGGAAGGGCCCCCTCTTATCGCTTTCGGTATAGGAAGGGCCCCCTGTTGACGGGCCGGCGCTGTCTCGCGGATCACGTCGCGGAATGCCGCTCGCGAATCGGGGTTATCTTCCGGTGCACACACCGATCGTGGGGAGTTCCTACCTTGCCGGAAGCGAGCAGCCTGTCCGCGCGCCCCGACCCGACCACCGCCGGCAGCGCCACCGCCGGTAGCGGCAGCGCCACCGCCGGCAGCGGCAGCGCCACCTCCGACGGCGCCTCCGCGGAGGCGGCCGCCGGCCACGCCCCGCCGGCCCGGCCGGCGACGCACGGCGGCGGCGCGCTGCTGGTCCTGCTCGGCACGCTGACCGCGATCGGTCCGCTCTCGCTGGACATGTACCTGCCGGCGTTCCCGGCCATGACCGCCGACCTGCACGCCACGCCCGCGCAGATCCAGCTGTCCCTGACCACCTGCCTGATCGGGCTGGCCCTCGGGCAGCTGGTCACCGGGCCGCTGAGCGACCGCTTCGGGCGCCGGCTGCCGGTCCTGATCGGCGTCACCGCGTACGCGCTGCTGGCGCTGGCCTGCGCGGCGGCGCCGAGCGCCGGGGTGCTGGCCGCGACCCGGTTCGTGCAGGGCTTCGCCGGCGGCACCGGCGTGGTGGTGGCCCGGGCCATCGTCCGGGACCTCTACTCCGGCCGCGCGGCGGCCAAGTACTTCTCCCGGCTCACCCTGGTCTTCGGGGTGGCGCCGGTGGCCGCGCCCAGCCTGGGCAGCCTGGTGCTGGGTGGCTTCGGCTCGTGGCGCTGGGTGTTCCTCACCCTCGGCGCGATCGGGCTGCTGCTGGCCGCCGCGGTGGCCTGGCGGCTGCCGGAGACGCTGCCCGTGCAGCGCCGCACCACCGGCGGCCTGGGCGCCACGGCCCGCGCCATGCGCCGGCTGTCCGCCGACCGGATCTACCTGGGATACGCGCTGACCCAGGGGCTGGCCTTCGCCGGCCTGTTCGCGTACATCTCCGGCTCGTCGTTCGTCTTCCAGGACGTGTTCGGGCTGCCCAGTGGCGTGTTCAGCCTGATCTTCGGGGCCAACGCGCTGGCCCTGGTGGCCACCGGCCAGCTCAACGCCCGGCTGCTGGACCGCACCGGGCCGCGCCCGCTGCTGGTCACCACCCTGATCGTCGGCGTGGCGGCCGGGGCCGGGCTGCTGGCCGGCGCCGCCGCCGGCGCGGTCGTGCCGGTGGCCGTGGCGCTGTTCGTCTTCGTCGGCTCGCTCGGCATGGTGATGCCGAACAGCACGGCGCTGGCCCTGGACCGGCACCCGGAGGCCGCCGGCACCGCCGCCGCGCTGATGGGCGCGGTGCAGTCGGTGGTGGGCGCGCTGGCCGCCCCGCTGGTCGGGCTCGGCGGCGCCGGCAGCGCCGTACCGATGGCGCTCGTCGTGGTCGGCGCCGCGGTCCTGTCCCTGGCCGCCGTCCTCACCCTGGCCCGATCCGGTACGCGGACAGCCGCGGCCTGAGTCCGCTGGTCACGCCGCTTCCGGGCCCGGGGCGTCCGGAAGCGGCGCGGCTACTGCCGGGTCGACGACCCGGTGGTGAACGGGGAAGCCCTACAGCCCGAGAAGCCGGCGAAGCCCCTGGTCGATCTTTGCGGAGAGCGCCGGAGGAACGCGACCGTGTCGATGACCGAACGCCCCCGGGTCGGCGAACCGGATCCGGGACAGGTCGATGGTGCCGCCGCCGGCCAGGTCGCCGGGCAGCGGCAGCGGCGTGGCCGCGTCCGCGCCGGCCGGCGCTATCCCGGCACGGCGTCGACGACTTCGGCGACCAGGTCGACGATCGCCCGCGCATCGATGGCGGCACGGTCCAGGTCGGGGTTGTACACGCCGAGGCTCCAGCCGCGGCACCCCGGGTGCCGCGCGGCCGCCGTGACGGCCTCCGTCAGTTGGGGCCAGTTGAGCCCGCCCGGCAGGGCGGGCTCACCCGGTGCGCCGCAGGACCGGAACGCCGCCCTCGACAACACGTCGAGGTCCACGTGCAGCCACCAGGCCGGCGTCGTGGCCGACAGATGGTCCACCGCCAGTGCCACTCGACCGGCCGCGTCCGCGGCGACCTCGTCGACCGGGCTGAACCAGACCCGGTCGCGGATGCTCGGCACTCCGATGGGGTCTCGATAGGCGGCGTCGCGCGGGCCGAGCACCGCCAGCCGCGCCGCCGGCAGGATCCCGCAGGCGGATCGAAGCGGCGGCGGCAGCGATTCCGGCCCGGTCAACCCCAGCAGGATCGCGATCTCCATGTTGGCGGCCTCGCCGCTGGTCGACAGCTCCAGCGCAGTGGCGTCCTCATGCCCGTCCAGGAACAGCAGACCGGCGGCTCCGGCAACGGTCAGCAGGGCGGGCACGACGCCCAGCAACGCCGAGCAGTCCCCGCCGTAGACGAGCGGAAAGGTGCCATCGACCAGTGCCGCGGCGACCTCCCGGTTGATCCCGGCGACCGTGGCGATGAGCGCGTCCTCGTTGAGCAGACCCTCGCCGCCCAACCGCCTGGGGCTGGGCTCCGGAACGTCGACCTCGACAAGCCCGCCGAGGCGAGAGCCGACGGCGTCGACCAGGCCGGCCGCGCGTAGCGCCGCGGGCGCGTTAGCCTGGCCGCCCGCGCGGCCCATGCCGTCGAACGGCACCCCGATCAGCTCGACCTGCACGAACATCCTCCCATTCCCAGGGGCGGGTCGCTACGCGTCGCCGCCTCCGGACCGGTTTGCCGCGGCCGGATCGGCGAACCGGCGGAGGTAGCTGCGGGCGCGGTGGCCGTCCAGGTCGTACCGGACGGCGATCCAGCCGGCCACCAGCCCCACGATGCCGTTCAGCCCCATTCGGAACGACAGTGGGGTGTCGGGCACCTGGGCCACCAGCACGATCCGCACCACGGAGGCCAGCACGGCCAGCAGGCCGGGCAGCACGATGGCCAGGCGTCCGCTGGCCCGGGCCCGAGCGGCAGCGAGCACCTGATCACGCTCCGCCTGCCAGGGTTCGCGCAGCTCGCGGATCGCGTTGTCTCACCGGCGCAGGTCGGGATCCCGCAGGCCGCGCAGCTCGAGCCGGGTCCACCCGGTCGGCACGCCCAGCGCGGCGAAGTGGCTGGCTCGGGTCGCGATGGCCCGGGCCATGGCGGCCACCAGGCCAACCTGGCCGAGGAGGTAGAGCAGCGACCCGCCGTACCGGCCGATGCCCTCGGCCCGGCGCAGCACGACCGCTCCGGCCGCCGCGACCGCCAGCGCGGCCACCGTCAGCGCCATCGAACCGGCCGACGAGTAGCGGCCGGCCGCTGCCCGATCGGCATCGCCAGGAGAGCCGAGATCCACTTTCCGCGCCCCCGCTCCACGGTTCCCAACAGATCCCTGCCGTCCCGCTGAGCGATACCCCCGCGCGCCGTCGATCAACCCCTGCCGAGCCGAACGAGCCCTGATATTCACCTGCCGCGTTGACGCGGGAACACCTCAGTGATTACGTTAACATTGATGTATGTCGAAGTGTGACGGAGACCGGGAGCCGCACCATGTGGAGAAGAGTGGCAACCCTGCTCGCGACGCTGGTCGTCGCGCTAGTGTGCGTGTCCCCGGGGCCGGCCTGGGCCATGCCGGTCACCATCACCCCGGGCGCCGTCTGGACCGACACCTCCGGCCGGCCCATCCAGGCGCATGGCGGCGGCATCACGAAGGTCGGCGACACGTACTACTGGCTGGGTGAGGACAAGACCAACGGGTCGGCCTTCCAGAACGTCACGTGCTACTCCTCCACCGACCTGAAGACCTGGACGTTCGTGGCGAACGTGCTGACCCGGCAGGGCAGCGGGGACCTCGGACCCAACCGGATCGTCGAGCGGCCGCACGTCATCCACAACAGCGCCACCGGCACGTACGTGATGTACATGCACATCGACAACTCCAGCTACACCGACCGGCGGGCCGGCGTGGCCACCAGCGGCAGCGTCTGCGGCAACTACACCTACCGCGGTGGCTTCAAGCCACTGGGCCACGACAGCCTGGACGACAACCTGTTCCTCGACGGCGGCACCGGTTACTTCCTGAGCGAGGACCGGACGAACCGGAAGCTCCAGATCTACCAGCTGTCGCCGGACTTCCTCAGCGTCACGGCCCTGGTGAAGACGCTCGACCAGTACGAGTCGCCGGCCATGGTCAAGATCGGCGGGACCTACTACCTCTTCGGCTCACACCTGACCGGCTGGTCCACGAACGACAACCAGTACACGACGGCCAGCTCCATCACCGGCACGTGGAGCGGCTGGCGCAGCTTCGCGCCCGGCGGGACCAACACCTGCAACTCGCAGACCACCACCATCCTGCCGGTGTCCGGCAGCAGCACGACGAGCCATCTCTTCCTCGGCGACCGCTGGAACTCCGGCAACCTCACCGATTCCCGGTACGTGTGGGAGCCGCTCACGGTCAGCGGTACCACGGTGTCGATGGCGTGCCCGTCGAACTGGACCGTCGACGCCGCGACCGGTGCGGTGAGCACCGGCGGCGGCCCCACCGACGGCGGCACATCGATCCTGCGGGGCGCCGGCTCGAATCGGTGCCTCGACGTGCCCGGCTGGTCGACGACCAACGGCGTGCAGCTGCACATCTGGGACTGCAACGGCGGCGGCAACCAGTCCTGGACCCTCACGGCCGCCCGGGAACTGCGGGTCTACGGCAACAAGTGCCTGGACGTGGCGGGCGCGGCCACCACCCCCGGCACCAAGGTGGAGATCTGGGACTGCAACGGCGGCACGAACCAGCAGTGGACGCTGAACGGCGACGGCACGATCACCGGCGTGGGCTCGGGACTCTGCCTCGACGTCAAGGACGGCGGCACGGCCAACGGCAGCCTCGTCGACATCTGGACCTGCACCGGCGGCGCCAACCAGCGGTGGGCGCGGGCCTAGCGTCCACGGTGCGGGTCTTGGCGGTCCGGTCCGCGCGCTTGGCCATCCGTTGATGCTGTGACCGGGGAGCCGCTCGGGGCCGTCCCGCAGCCCGCCGGCCCGCCCGGCTCCGCCCAACCACGGCCGCCGCCCGCCGGCCCGCCCGGCTTCGCAGAACCACGGCCGCAACCAGCCGGCCCACCCCTTCCCGCTATGCGGGCGGCACGACGCCCGAGCGGACCGCCCACGCCGCGCGCCCAGGAGCGACCATTGCAGCGTCCCGAGCAGCGCAAACTTTGCGGGGGCGGGCGATCCGGCGGGCACTCCCGACGCTCCGCGGGCACCCGCCACGGCGCCTTTGCTCTGCTGCCCCCGGCGCCCCACCATCCGTCCGATTATCGGACACAAGGTGGGGCGTGGGAGGCAGCAGAGCAAAGTCTCCGCGGGACCGGTCCGAGCCGCCGGATAACCACGCCGATGATGGCGAGCGGGCACCGGCGAGTCCACCTCGACGATCGACGTTCGGCCGCACCGGCCGAGGTCAACCCCGTTGTCGCCGCCGTCGGACGCGCCCGCAGCGGATGGCAGCGGGATCGGGGCGACGGTCGCGGGGGCGGGATCCGCCGGGAGCGCCGACCACCTAGTGGGACGGCACCCGCGATACCCGGCCTCGCGCTCCGCCAGGCCGGCGCGACCGGCGCCAGCGGCCGCACCGTCCGGCACAGCGCGACCGGCGCTGGCGCCGGCGGCCGCGCCGGTCCAGCACGCCTACAAATCGGCAGCGGGTCAGGCCCGCCGGGCCGCCACCAGGGCTGCGGCCATCGCGGTGCGCGGGGCGGTGCGCCGGGTGAACAGCTCGAACTGGCCCGCCGCCTGGGCCAGCAACAGGTCCAACCCGGAGAGCACCGGGCAGCCGGCCGCCTCGGCGGCCACCGCGAGCGGGGTGGGCCACGGGTCGTACAGGGCGTCGAAGAAGACGCAGCCGGGCCGCCAGCGCACCGCGCCGGCCAGCGGGTCGGCCACCCCCTTGGGCACGCACGCGATCACCACGTCGGCGTCCAGCCGGACCGCGTCGGTCCAGTCGGCGCCGGTCAGCGCCACCCCGAGGGCGTCGGCCACCGGCCGCAGCTCGTTGATGGCCGCCGGCCGGCGGGCCAGCACGGTCACCCCGGCCGCGGCCAGCCGGGCCGCCGCCGCCAGCGCCGCCCGGGCCGTGCCGCCGGCGCCGAGCACCGTCACGTCGGCCCCGGCCGGTACGCCCGCGGCGGTCAGCACCTCCACCATGCCGGCCACGTCGGTGTTCTCGGCGTACCAGGCACCGGGCGCCGACGAAGCGGCTGAGGCGGGAGGGGGACGGCGTACCAGCGTGTTGGCGGCCCCGATCGCGGCCGCCACCGGCGAGACCTCGCCGGCCACCGCGAGCGCCGCCTCCTTCAGCGGCATGGTGAGGGACAGGCCGGCCCACTCCGGGCCGAGCCCGGCCACCAGGCCGGGCAGCTCCGCCTCGGCGCACTCGATGGCCGTGTACGACCAGCCCGGCAGCCCGGCAGCCGCGTAGCCGGCGTTGTGGATCACCGGGGAGAGCGAGTGGCCGATCGGCTTGCCGAGGACGGCAGCCCTCACTTGCAGTTCTCGCCGCTCAGCACGCCGTTGCGACACATCTTGTCCTGGATCTTCCGGAACCCGGCGTCGTCGGCGGCGTATTCCATGGTGCCCTTGTTGTCGGTGGTCGCGAAGAAGATGTTGTTGCTCTCCGGGGGGTCCATGGCGCCCTTGAGCGCCGCCTCACCCGGGTTGCTGATCGGGGTGATTGGCAGGCCGTCCACGTTGTGCGTGTTGTACGGGTTCTTCAGGTCGTTGATCTCACTGAGCTTCAGGTCGTTCGAGTCCTTCGGGTCCTTGCCCTGCAGACGAAGCCAGTAGTTCAGAGCGCTGTCGATCTTGAGGCAGTGGCACACCGAATACTTCCCGGCGTAGACCCGGTTGTAGATCACCCGGGAGACCGGGCCCATGTCCTTGGGGTCGACCGCCTCGGCCTGGGCGATGGACGCGGTGATCAAAGCCTCGTAGGGGCTGATCCCGCCGCGCGACTGCTGCACGGTGTCGACGAACTTGAGGTCCTGGGTGACCTTCATGAACTGCGCGACCATCATCCGGAGGATCTGCTCGGCCGTGGCGTTCTTCGGGATCTCGTACGTCGCCGGATAGAGGAAGCCCTCGATGCTTTTCGTCGACTTCTTCTTGTCGGTGCGCTTGAACCACCAGTCCGGCACCCCGAGCGCGACCGGATCCCGCGCCGCCTTCTTGAAGTCGTCCACCGGGATCTTCGTGGCCTTGGCCAGCTGATCGTAGATGGCCAGCGAGATCGAGCCCTCCGGGATGGTCACCCCGTTGACGACCCGGCTCTTCGGGTCGAGCAGCAGGGTGAGCGCGTCGGCCGCCCTCATCTGCTTGCGCAGCCGGTACGTCCCCTCGCCGACGTTCTTGGCCAGCGAGTTGGCGTCGGCGGCCTTGACGTACGCCTTCGCGCTCTTGATCACGCCCGCCTCGTACAGCGAGTTGCCCACGTCGGTGATCGTGTCGCCGTCCTTGACCTGGACGATGGCCTCGCCGCTGCCCGGGCCGGAGTAGTCGGGGGTGCCGAAGAGGCCCTGGATCCGGCCGAAGCCGTACCAGACACCGCCGACCAGACCGCCCAGCAGGACCAGCGTCATCAGCAGCGCCACCGCGGTCTTTCCCCGGCCACCGCCCTTGCCGCCCTTGCCACTCTTGCGCCGAAGCACGTAGCCCCGGCGATGTCGGCCCTTCTCGGTCCGCTGCTCCTCGAACCCGAGATCCAGCTCGTCGATCATGTTGTCCGCCTCCGCTGTGCGTCCAGCCAGCTCTGCAGGATCTCCACCGCGGCCGCCTGGTCGACCACCGCCCGCTGACGCCGTCCCTTAACGCCCCGCTCGGACAGCCTACGAGACGCGACGACAGTCGACATCCTCTCGTCACTGAGCCGCACCGGCACCGGGTCCACCACGGCCGCCAACCGCCGGGCGTAGCCGGAGGCGATCTCGGCCGCCGGGCCGTGCCGGCCCGCCAGGGTGACCGGCAGCCCCACCACCACCTCGACCGCCTCGTGCTCGCCCACCAGCCGGCGCAGCTCGGCGATGTCCGCGGGAAGGTCGGGCTCGGCGGCGCGCAGGTCCCGCGCCAGGGTCACCAGCGGGGTGGCCAGCACCCCATCCGGGTCCGACCGGGCCACGCCGACCCGCACCTGCCCGACGTCCACGCCCAACCGTACGCCGCGCGGAAAGCCGTTCATCGTGGTTCGTTTCCTCCGCAGGCAGGTCAGGGGCGGGTCGCCGTGGCCGAGACAACCACAGCAACCCGCCCCGCAGCAACCGGAACGGTCAACCCGTGCCGATCGCGACGACCGGGTCACTCCGCGTGCAGACCGGCGGACCGTGGGTCCGCCCAGGCCACCGGCCACCTCACGCTCCGCAGCCCACCCCCGGAGGCGGGGGCGATGTCAGACGGCGGCGACGGCCCGTTCCACCGATTCGAGCAACCGGGGGGCCTCGGCGGCCGGCAGGCCGCCGCCCTGGGCCAGGTCGGCGTTGCCGCCCCCGCGGCCCGAGAACGCGCCCTTCACCAGGTCGGCCGCGGACAGCCCACGCCCCTTGGCCGCCGCGTTCACGGCAACCACCATGGACGCCTTGCCGCCGGCCCGGGCCACCACGGCCACCACCGCGGGCCGGGCCGGATCGATCCGGCCCCGGATCTCCTGGGCCAGCGTCCGCACGTCGTTGCCGGCCGCGCCCTCGGGCGCCTCCGTGCCGACGTACGCGGTCCCGCCGAGGTCCCGGGCCTGCGCGGCCAGCGCGCCGGCCCCGCCCAGCACCAGCTGGGCGCGCAGCTTCTCCAGCTCCTTCTCGGCGTCCCGCAGCTGGGTGACGGTCTGCTCGACCCGGTCCGCCACCTGGTCGGCGGGCACCCGGTAGAGCTCGGCCAGCCGGGACACCAGCAGGTGCTCCCGGGCCAGGAAGCCGAACGCGTCGATGCCCACCAGCGCCTCGACCCGGCGTACCCCGGAGCCGATCGACGCCTCGGAGAGGATCTTGACGAGGCCGAGCTGCCCGGAACGGGACACGTGGGTGCCGCCGCACAGCTCCCGGGCGTAGTCACCCACCTCGACGACCCGGACCTTCTCGCCGTACTTCTCGCCGAACAGCGCCATGGCGCCCAGCCGGCGCGCCTCCTCCTGGCTGGTGATGAACGCGTGCACCTCCAGGTCGTTGAGCAGCACCTCGTTGATCTGCTGCTCGACGTCGGCCAGCACGCTCGGGGCCACCCCGGTCGGGGTGTTGAAGTCGAACCGCAGCCGGCCCGGCGCGTTCAGCGAACCGGCCTGGGTGGCCGACTCGCCGAGGAAGTTCCGCATCGTCTGGTGCACCAGGTGGGTGGCGGTGTGCGCGCGGGAGATGGCCCGCCGCCGGCTCACGTCGATCTCGGCGTACGCGGTCTCGCCGCTGCGCACCTCGCCGCGGACCACCCGGGCCTTGTGCACGGTCAGTCCGGGGATGGGCTGCTGCACGTCCAGCACCTCGAGCTGGCCGCCGCCGACCGTGATCAGGCCCTGGTCCGGCTGCTGGCCGCCGCCCTCGGCATAGAACGGGGTGGCGTCCAGCACCAGCTCCACCAGGTCGCCCTCGGCGGCCGCCGACACCGCGCCGCCGCCGGAGAGCAGGGTCCGGACCGTGGACTCACGCTCGGTCTCGGTGTAGCCGCTGAACAGCACCGGTCCGCCGGCGTCCAGCGCGGAACGGTAGACCGAGGTGTCCACGTGACCGGTCTTGCGGGCCTGGGCGTCGGCCTTGGCCCGCGACCGCTGGTCGGCCATCAACCGGCGGAAGCCCTCGTCGTCGACCTTGAGCCCCTGCTCGGCCGCGATCTCCAGGGTCAGGTCGATCGGGAAGCCGTACGTGTCGTGCAGCTGGAACGCCTTGGCCCCGGACAGGTTCGCCCCGCCGGCCGCCTTGGTCTCGGCGATCGCCGTGTCCAGGATCGTGGTGCCGGCCCGCAGGGTGGACAGGAAGGCGTCCTCCTCCGCGTACGCGTACTGGGAGATCCGGTCGAAGTCCGTCGCCAGCTCCGGGTACGACGGCGACATGCAGTCCCGGGCCACCGGCAGCAGCTCCGGCAGCGCGCGGTCCTGGTAGCCCATCAGCCGCATGGCGCGGATCGCCCGGCGCATGATCCGGCGCAGCACGTAGCCGCGGCCCTCGTTGCTCGGGGTGACGCCGTCGCCGATCAGCATGAGCGCGGTCCGGACGTGGTCGGCCACCACCCGCAGCCGCACGTCGTCCGGGTGCGACTCGCTGGCCACGTGCGACGAGTTGGCGCCGTACCGCTTGCCGGTGAGCGCGGCCGCGCGGTCCAGGATGGGCCGGACCTCGTCGATCTCGTACAGGTTGTCGACACCCTGCAGGATCGACGCCATCCGCTCGAGGCCCATGCCGGTGTCGATGTTCTTGGCCGGCAGGTCACCGAGGATCGGCCAGTCCTCCTTGCCGGCGCCCGGTCCCCGCTCGAACTGCATGAAGACGAGGTTCCAGAACTCCAGGTAGCGGTCCTCGTCGACCTCCGGACCACCCTCGCGGCCGTACGACGGCCCGCGGTCGTAGAACAGCTCCGAACACGGGCCGCACGGCCCGGGGATGCCCATCGACCAGAAGTTGTCGGCCTTGCCCCGGCGGACGATCCGGTCCGCGGGCACGCCCACGCCGCGCCAGATCTCGTACGCCTCGTCGTCGTCCAGGTAGACGGTCGGCCAGACCCGCTCCGGGTCCAGGCCGAAGCCGCCCTGCTCCACCGGCTTGGTGCTCAGGTCCCAGGCCAGGGGGATCGCCTCGGCCTTGAAGTAGTCGCCGAACGAGAAGTTGCCGTTCATCTGGAAGAACGTGCCGTGCCGGCTGGTCTTGCCGACCTCGTCGATGTCCGGGGTGCGGATGCACTTCTGCACGCTGGCGGCCCGCCGGTAGGGCGGGGTCTGCTGGCCCAGGAAGTACGGCACGAACTGCACCATGCCGGCATTGATGAACAGCAGGTTCGGGTCGCTGATGGCGGGCAGCGGAGCCGACGGCACCACGGCATGGCCGTTGGCCTCGAAGTGCGCCAGGAACCGTCGCTTGATCTCCGCCGTTCTCATCGGGTGCCTTCCTCCCGCAACCGCTGGTCCGCGCCGAATTCGGGCGCCTCGCGCACCTCGGCGAACCGATCCTCGTACAGCACGCCCTCGGCGAACGCCCGCTGGATCTCCTGCTCGCGCTCGGCCATCCCGTCCCGGACGTCCTCGACGAAGCTACGCAACGACTCCACCAGCCCGCCAACGGATTGCGTGACGGAGGTCGCCATCCCGGCCGGGGTGTACGCCTGCGCCGCCCGGGTGGCCTTGCGAACCACCAGCGCGCCCACGGCGAGCCCGACGCCCAGCCACAGCAACCTTCTCATGACCTCATCCTTCCCTTCCGGCGTTCCGCCCCGGCACCGGATTCAGCGGCCGGCCCGGCGGCGCTGCTTGATCGCCGTCCGGACCTCCTTCTCGGTCTCCGCGTTGCGCCGCGCCGCGGCGGCGCGGCGGACGCCGTACCCGAAGGAGGCGACCTTGACCAGCGGGTTCGCCGCGGCCGCGGAGACCACCGTGGCGAGGTTCGCCACGTTGGCCGTGACGTTCTGGATGTGCGTGGTCATGGTGTCGACCTTCGCGAGCTGAAGGTTGACGCCGTCGAGCGAGGTGTGCACCTGCGTCAGGGCGGTGTTGACGTTGCCGACCGTCGCGGTCACGTCGCCCAGCAACGGGCCCGTCCGCTCGTTCATGTCGTTGATCGCCCGGGTCGCGGCGTCGACCGTGTGCCGCAGCCGCAGGATCGGCACCGCCAGCACCAGCACCAGCATCAGGAACGCTCCGGCCGCGACGAGCGCAGCGATCTCTCCACCACTCACCCGTGTCCTCCTCCACCCAACAACGCGAATGTGTCGGCGCCCCTCGTACCCCGGGGGCCGGCCGGCCTATCGGAATCCGGCCGGCGATTCCACGCGTCTGCATCCGCCAACGTGCAGACCTTACAGTTCGTGACGAACACCGGCCGCACTGCGGGCGGCGTGGCGGTCCCGGAGTGGATCGTCAGGAAGGACCGGGCACGGCGCCGACATCGCCGAACGACGGGCTCAGGTCCGGCCGGGGGCGGGTCCGGTCGTCGTCGACCGCGTCCCGCACCTTCAGCGAGACCTGCGAACCGGCGCAGTCCGCCTCGTCCTTCCGCTGGCCCGGCGGGGGCTGGGTGCGGCCGTCCTGCGGCACGCTCGACGGGGCCGGCACCCCGCAGGTGGGCTTGCGCACCCACAGGTCGAGGGTCAACTCGTCCCGACGCCAGCAGCTGTAGTGGCCCTCGACCTTTTGCTCGGGACACAGCGGCGGCTGCCACGCGCGCCAACCGGCGGCCGTCAACGCGGCCACGTACACCCGGTTGGTCTCGTCCGGCTCCTTCCCGGACCGGGTGATGCGTTCGCGCAGCCGGCAGTCGATCAGGCACCAGCGGTTGCCGCTGACGTCGTCGACCGTGCCGGTCGCCGCCCAGCCGGGCAGCCCGAGATCGTCGAGCGAGGCGAAGACCGGGTCCTGGTCGGACGCCCGCAAGACGAAGAACAACGGCAGCGCGGCGAGCAGCACCAGGCAGGCGACGCCGAGGGCGGCCAGCCGGAGCCGGCGCTGCTGGCGCATCTGCCGGCGAAGCTCGGACGGGGCGCCACGAACGGCGTCCACCCCGGCGGACAGGGCGCGGTTGCGCCCGCTCGTCGAGGCCGGATCGCCGACGCCGCCACCGGCGTCGGACGCTCCACCGGGCCGCGACGGCGGGCCGCTGCCCGGTCGCGGCAACGCGCCACTGACCTCGCCGGGGCGCGGCAACGGGCCGCTGACCTGCCGCGGCAACGGGCCGCTGACCTCCGCCGATCGCGGCAGCGGGCCGCTGACCTCCGCCGACCGCGGCAGCGGGCCGCTCGTACCCGGGCCGGGCGGTGCGGACCGCGGCAAGGGGCCGCTGATCTCGGCCGACCGCGGCGCCGGCCCGCTGGCCTGCCGCGGCAGCGCGCCACTGACCTCACTCGACCGCGGCAGCGGGCCGCTGGCCCCCGGACCGGCCGAGCCGGGCCGCGGCGGCGGGCCACTGACCTCACCCGCCCGCGGCAGCGGGCCGCTCGCCCCCGGACCGGCCGAGCCGGGCCGCGGCAATGGGCCGCTCGCGCCTGGGCCACCCGGTCGGGGCGGCACGGGCGCGGCCGCGGCCACACTCCGGCCACTCGCCGCGGGCGGACCGCCACCCGGTCCGCCCGCCGGCGGACCGGACCCCGGGCCGGGTCCGCCGGGCCGGGCCGGCGCGCCAGGCACGGCGGCCGACCCGGCCGGGGCGCCGGACGCGCCTCGCCGGGTCGCGCCAGCCGGAGCACCACCCGGCCGGGCCGCCCCGGATGGAGCACCGGGCGCGGCGGGCCGGGCCGCCCCGCGGGCTGGCTCCGGCCGTGCCGGTGGGCCGCCCCGGCCCGGCGGAGCCATGCCGCGACCGGTCGGATCGTTCGGGCCGCCAGGGACACCGGCCGCTCCCGGACCGCCGGCGCCGAGCCGGTCACGACCCGCCGGAGTGGGTGGGCCACCGGGCCCGCCGAGCGGACCCGGACCGCCGGGAGCACCTGCCCGGCCGGCACCGCCCGGAACGTTCGGACCGCCGGGGCCACCGGCCGCCCCGGGACCACCCGGAGCACCGGACCGGCCCCGACCCGCCGGGACGTTCGGACCACCGGGCCCGCCGGGCCCGCCGGCCGAGCCCGGACCGCCGGGAGCACCCGGCCGGCCACGACCCGCCGGAACGTTCGGGCCGGCCGCGACACCGGGGCCGCCGGCCGGTCCGGGACCGCCGGAAGCGCCCGGCCCGCCACGACCCGCCGGAACGTTCCGGCCGCCCGGGCCACCGCCCGGTCCCGGACCGGTGGGCAGGCCGCGACCGGGGCGCGCCGGTGAAGCGCCGCCGGGGCGCGCGGGCGCGGCGCCGGCGGGTCCGGACGCCGCGCCGGATGGTCCGGGTACGCCGGGACCGGTCCACGGCGGCGCGCCGGGGTCCCCCCCGGGAGCACCGGCCGGACCGGACGGTCCGCTGACCGGTCGGGCCGGCATGCCCGGTGGCACCGGCGGCCGTCCCGGGCGAGCAGCGCCGGCGCCCGGCGGCGACCCCACCGGCCGGTCGGGCGCCGGCGGGCCGGATGCCGGGCCGGCGCCGCCGCCGCTGACCGGGTTGGCTCGGCCGCCCCGGCCGCGACGGATCCAGTCGGCAGGGCGAGCCGGCCGGCCCGCTGGGCCGATGGCACCGGTGTCGGGCTGATCCTGGCCGGCGTGCCGTGCCCGCCGGAAGGCGCCGCTGTCCTCGGCCTCGCCCGCCGCGCCGTGCCGGGCACGCCGGACCGCGCCGGTGTCCTCGGCCCAGCCGTCCGCGCCGTGTCGCCCCGACCGGAAGGCGCCGCTCTGGTCGGCGGACGGGCCGGGGTCCGCGGGCGGCGGGGGCGGCGCCGGGCGCCGCTCCGGCCGGGGATCCCCGGGCCGCCCGGCGTCCTCCTCGAACGCCTCCGGTTCCTGCTCGAAGCGGGAGCGTCCCCAGCGACGCCCGCCGGCCGACTGCCGCCGCTCGCCGGGTTCGTCGCCCGGCTGCTCCGGGCCGCGCCGTGTCACTGCAGTTCCCCCTCCGCGGCGCGTACGCCCGTGGGCGCACCGGCCCCCCGGCCTCCGCCGCCGTTCCCGGGCCGGTCCCCACCGGCCGCCGCGTCCCGGCCCCGGGACGCCGACGCGTCCCCATCCGCAACCGCCGACGTGTCCCCATCCGCAACCGCCGACGTGTCCCGATCCCCAGCCGCCGACGTGTCTCGGTCCGGAGCCGCCGGCGCGTGCCGGTCCGGAGCCGCCGACGTGTCCCGGTCCGGCGCCGCCGGCGGGTGCCGGTCGGACGCTCCGCGCGCGGGCAGGCCGCGGACGATGCCGCGCAGCGCGGGCAGCCGGCCGGCCACGGCCCGCTCGGCGCCGTGCCCGGTCGGCCGGTAGTAGTCCACCCCCACCAGATCGTCCGGAACGTACTGCTGGGTGAGCACTCCGCGCTGGTCGTCATGCGGATAGCGGTAGCCCCGGCCGTGGCCGAGCCCCCGGGATCCGGGATAGTGCCCGTCGCGCAACGCGGCCGGCACCGCGCCGCCGCGGCCGGCCCGCACGTCGGCCATCGCCGCCCCGAGGGCCGCGGTCGCCGAGTTCGACTTGGGGGCGGTGGCCATGTGTATCACCGCCTGCGCCAGGTTGAGCTGAGCCTCGGGCAGACCCACGTACTCCACGGCGTGGGCCGCGGCGGTGGCCACGGTGAGCGCGGCGGGGTCGGCCATGCCGACGTCCTCGCTCGCGAAGATCACGATGCGTCGGGCGATGAAGCGCGCGTCCTCGCCGGCCACCAGCATCCGGGCCAGCCAGTGCAACGCCGCGTCGACGTCGGAACCGCGCATGCTCTTGATGAACGCGCTGGTGACGTCGTAGTGCGCGTCGCCGTCGCGGTCGTAACGGACGGCCGCCACGTCCACGGCCCGCTCCGCCACGGCGAGGTCGATCACGACCCGGGCCGGCTGGTCGAGCCCCGGCTCCGGCTGCGCGCCGGCGGGGCCGACCGGCCGGTGCTCACCTCCGCCAAACCCCGGCTCCGGCTGCGCGCCGGCGGTGGCCGCGGCCGCGGCGGCCTCGAGGGCGGTCAGCGCCTTGCGGACGTCGCCGCCGGCCAGGCGTACCAGATGGTCCTCGGCCTCGGCGGAGAGCTCGACCGCCCCGGCGAGGCCGCGCCCGTCGGCGACCGCGCGGCGTAGCAGCCCGCGGACGGCGTCCTCGCCGAGCGGCTGCAGGGTGAGCAGCACGCACCGGGACAGCAGCGGCGAGATGACCGAGAAGTAGGGGTTTTCGGTGGTGGCGGCCAGCAGCGTGACCGTGCGGTCCTCGACCGCCGCCAGCAGCGAATCCTGCTGCGTCTTGCTGAACCGGTGCACCTCGTCGATGAACAGCACGGTCGGCGAGCCGCCGGCCCGGCGC
Organism: Plantactinospora siamensis; assembly: GCF_042434095.1. NCBI lineage: Bacteria > Bacillati > Actinomycetota > Actinomycetes > Micromonosporales > Micromonosporaceae > Plantactinospora > Plantactinospora siamensis. The sequence goes on along the minus strand of NZ_JBHLUE010000017.1, from coordinate 291,642 downwards.
CGGCGGCGGGCCGCGTCGATCACCGCGCGCACGTCCTTGACCCCGGCGGACAACGCCGACATGGCGACGAACTCCCGGTCGGTCGCGCCGGCCACCAGGTGCGCGATGGTGGTCTTGCCGCTGCCCGGCGGGCCCCAGAGGATGACCGACATCGGGCTCGAGCCGGCCACCAACTGCCGCAACGGGGCGCCCGGCGCCAGCAGGTGCTCCTGGCCGACCAGCTCGTCCAGGGTCACCGGACGCATCCGGACGGCCAGGGGCGAGTCGGGCGCGGGCCGGGACAGGCCGCCCCCGCCCTGCGCCTCGGGGTACGCGCCGAGCCCGCCGGCGGGCGCGGTGCGCACGCCGCCGGGCTCGGTGAGCGGGAAGAGACCGTCCGGTTGCATCAACACGACAGTACCGGCCCGGACGGCGGCCCCGGAAACACGCCGACGGCCGAGCCGGTCACAGCCGAACGCCCGGTCAGCCGCGACCCGGGCGGCGACCCCGGTACCAACGGCCACCGCCGCCGCCACCGCTGCCGGCCGGGCCCCGACCGACGCCGGCCAGGTACAGGGAGAGCAGCAGCAGCCCGATCAGCACCAGGGTGTTCCAGTTGAACAGGTCGTGCGCGCCGAGATCCGTGTTGAACAGATCCAGCAGCAGGGCGAAGCCGAAAACGATTGCCGCGGCGATGGCGAGCATCTCAGTCCTCCGGTGGGGGATCCCAGTGAGTCGGCGCGGGATGTACCCAACCGGTCGTTCCGCCAATCTCCAGCTTGGACTGCGGAGCGTGACGACCGGGCCCGGCCGCCGTCCCGCGGGCGCCGGCGGCCTAACCTGGGTTGGTGATCAACGGCGCCACCACGCTGACCGGGCGGGCCGCCATCCTGGCGGCCACCGGGCAGCACCCCTACCCCCGGCACGCGCTGGTCCGCGACTGCGAGCCGCTCGGGCGCACCGCCGCCGGCGCCACGGCGTGGCTGCTGCCCACGACCGGCGGGCCGGCGGGCGGCGCGTACGGGCCGACCGGGCCCGCGGTCGACCTGCTGGCCGGGCTGCTCGCCGAGCGCCCGCCGGCGCCGGGCAGCCTGCTGCACCTGCCCCGCGTCGGCCCGGCCGACCTGGCCGGCCGGCTCGCGGTCGACGCGCGGGACGACTGGGACTTCCGCTGGCTGACCGCGGCCCCGGCGCCGGTGCCGGGCGCCGAGCGGGTGGTCCGGCTGACCGCGGCGGACACCCCGGCGCTCACCGCGCTGATCGACGGGTCGTTCCCGACCAGCACGGCCCGCCCGGACGACCCCCGGATCGTCGCCTGGTACGGCATCCGCGACGGCGCCCGGCTGGTGGCGTGCGGGGCCGACCGCAGCCGGGGCGACATCGGCTTCCTGGCCGGGCTCACCGTGGCCACCGCCGCCCGCGGCCGGGGTCTCGGCGCCGCGCTCACCGTGGGCATGGCCCGGTCGCTGTTCGACCGGTTCGACACGGTGGCGCTGGGCGTCTACACCCACAACACCGGCGCCACCCGGCTCTACCGGCGGCTCGGTTTCACCGCCGCGCTCCCCCGCACCTCGGTCCGGCTCGCCTGAGGAGGGAAGGAAGGGCCCCTTGTTATCGCTTTCGGTATAGGAAGGGTCCCCTGTTAACGCGCCCGCGCCCGCGCCGGCGGCGGCTGCCGGGTCGGCGGCCGGGCGGGCAGCGGGGCCCGACCGGCGGCCGGGTGGGCGGAGGCCCGGGCGGCGCGCCAGGCCGGCAGGTAGAGCGGGGCCGCGACGGCCAGCACCACGGCCCCGGCCAGCATGGCCACGCTGACGCTGGTGGCGCCGGCCAGCGCCGTGAGCACGACGCCCCCCAGCGCCCCGGCCGGCTGGGCCATCATCGAGTTGAGCGACAGCACGCTGGTCCGGTACGGGCCGTCCACCTGGCGGTGCAACAGGCCCTGGTGCAGCGGGTTGCTCGCGCCGTGCACCACATAGCAGCCCAGGTAGGCGGCCAGCACCCCGACCGGGCCGGCCAGCAGACCCATTCCCACCACCGTGCCGCCCTGAATCACCCGGAGCAGGGCCGCCGTCGGGGCCGGGCCCAGCCGGCGGGCGACCGGGGCGGCCAGCGCGGCGCCGGCGGCCGAGGCCAACCAGGCGGCCGAGCCGGCCGGGCCCAGCAGCCCGGCCGCCCGGTCCGCGCCGCCAACCACGTCGGCGAGCCGGACCGGCAGCAGCGTCTCGAAGGTGACCATGCCGAACCCCCAGAACACCTCCACCAGCACCAGCGCGAGGAGCACCCGGGAGCGGCGGAGCAGCCCGAACGCCCCACCCACCGCGCCGGGCACGCCGCGGACCGAAGCGCGCAACGCCGCCACCCCGCCGGCCGGTCGCACCTCCACGAGCAGCGCCAGCAGCGCGCCGAGCGCGACCAACTGGGCGACCACGGCCACCAGCACCGGCACGGTGAGCGCGCTGACCGGTCCGAGCGGGCCCAGCGCGATCAGGCCGCCGCTGGCCAGGGCGCCGACCCCGATGGCCAGCCCGGAAACTGTGCCGGCGCCGCCGAGTCCGCGTTCGAGGTCGGCCCCGGGGTCGTCCGCCAGCGCGGCGTCGACATACCAGGAGTCCAGCGGCCCGCTGTCCAGCGCCCGGTACGCGCCCTGCAACAGAAAGACCAGCACGAAGAGCGCGAACGAGGAGGCCACCGCGAACAGCGCCAGCGAGGCCACGTTCAGCACCGCGGCCGCCACCAACACCGGCTTGCGACCGAAGGCGTCCGCCAGGCCGCCGGTCGGCAGCTCCAGCGCGAGTACGAGCAGACCCTGCGCCGCCGTCACGACGCCGATCTGGGGCAGGGTCAGGCCGCGCTCCTGCATCAACAGGACGAGCACCGGGATGAGCAGGCCGGCGGGCAGCCAGCGCAGGCCGTAGAGGATCAGGTAACGCCGGTGCGCCTGCCGGCCGGTCAGCGCGGTCATGCCGAACCCTCGTCCAGCATCGGATAGCCGGCCAGGAAGACCTGCACCGGCCGGGCGTCCGACCCGTCGGCCGGCGGCGCCTCGTGGTAGCGGGTGAGGATGGCGAAGACCTCCGCCTTTAGCGCCTCGAGCCGGTCGGGGGTGAGGGTCAGCAACATGTCGCCCATGCCGGCCGCGTCCCGCCAGGCCGAGGGCTGGTCGTGCTGCGCCGCGAACCACCGCTCGGCCTGGTCGAGCAGGATCCGCACCTGGTCGCCCTGGATCCACTCGATCGCGGCCCGCGCGTCCGGGTCGTCGTCGAAGTCGCTGGGATCCCAACTGGTGATCTCGTGCGCGGCGCGCCACCAGCGCTGCCGGCCGCTGCCCAGCTCCGGCGCCTCGGCCACCAGCCCGACCTCGGCCAGTTGCCGCAGGTGATAGCTGGTGGCGCCGGTGTTGGTGGCCAGCCGCTCGGCCAGGGCGGTGGCGGTGGCCGGCCCCCGCACCCGGAGCGCGCCGAGCAGGCGCATCCGGAGCGGATGGGCCAACACCCGGACCTGCCGGTGGTCGAGCCGCACCCGTCGTCGTTGTTCGGTCCCGTCTCGGGTCATGGATGCACAATAACTATGCACAGAATCTATGCACAAGAGTTGTGCATAGATTCTGTGCAGCGGTGGCCGCTGGGACGGCGCGGGCTACCGGCGGCGGCGGTTGGCGCGGGCCAACGAGATAGGGATCACCGTGATCGAGCGGCCGTCGACCTCGCGTACCTCCGGTTGGCCCTCCGCGAACCGGAACCGGCGGTTCATCTGCCGGACCACCTCGTTGCCCGCCAGCACCTCGCCACGCAGCTCAGCGAGCCGTAGCTCGTCGAAGGCGTGGTCAACCGCCTCGCGCATAACCTCGAGCCAGGCCGGCAGGGTCTCCCGGCGCTCGTCCAGGCCGGCGGCGTCGAGGAAGAAGCCCCACGAACCCACCGGGGCCGGGCCGTCCAGCGCCAGGTCGAAGAAGTTGACCACCCCGGCGGGCACCCCGTCCCGCTCGTAGATCAAGACCCGCCGGGTGGGGTCCGTGCGGGTCCGCGACCACCAGGCCGCGTGCTCGGCTGGGGTGATCTCGTGGCTGGTGATGCTGACCTCACGGTTGGGCGGCTGGTTCCGCCACTGCCGCATCGCGTCGAGGTCATCGTCCGTCGCCGGTCGCAACATGCGTCCGCTCACCCTCCCGTGACGTGCTCAAGCTGCCCGAACGCCACGCACGCTACAGGCGACCGAGCCGTTAACCAGCGCCCGGTATGCTCCGGCCCCATGAACTCGCTCGGTCGGTCCCAGGTCCGCGACCTCATGGCTCAGGTCATGAAAAACCAGGGCAAAACGCTGCCCGACGACGACGCCGCCGACCTTCGCGAGATCGGCTTCCGTTCGCTCGACTTCTCCGAGCTGGCGCTGCGGGTCGAGGACGAGATCGGCGACGAGCTCAACTTCGACGCCCCCGGCCTGCGGCAGATCGCCACGGTCGGTGACGTGCTCGACTTCATCGTGCAGCTGCAGTCCGAGTGAGCGCGGCCCCCGACCCGGCCGGCTCGGCCGCAGCCGGCAGCCGGCCGACCGGCCTGGCCGGCGACGGCAACCGGATCGTCGCGAACGGCCGGCGGCTGACCTGGCGTGACCTGCCCGCCGTCGAGCTGCCCTCGCCGGCCGCCGTGCTCGCGGCGTCGGCCGTCGACGCCCTGACCGCCGCCCGGCAGCACGCCACCCGGGGCGTCGAGCTGGTGCTCAGCACCGCCTCGCGGGTCGATCCGGGGCTGCGGGACGACCTCACCGACGCCGGATTCACGGTGGTCGCCCTCGACCGGGGCGAGGTGACCGTGCTCGACAAGGGTCGGCAGCGGGCGCCCGAACCCGACCGGCTGTGGCTGCTCACCTCCGGCTCCACCGGCCGGCCCAAGCGGGTCGGGCACACCCTCGACTCGCTCACCACGGTCCGCACCGTCCAGGAGCCGCGCACCTGGCTGTGCCCGTACGCGCCGGGCACGTACGCCTGGTGGCAGGTGGTGACCCTGTCGCTGACCCAGCCCGGGCAGGACCTCGTGGTGGTCGAGCCGGGCGACCTCGACGACTGGCCGCGGATCGCCGGCGAGCACGGCGTGACGGCCGCGTCCGGCACCCCGACGTTCTGGCGGCAGGCCATCCACCGCGACGGCCAGGCCCTGGCCCGGGTGCCGCTGCGGCAGCTCACCCTCGGCGGCGAGCCCGTCGACCAGGCCATTCTCGACCAGCTCCGGCAGCTCTTTCCGGCCGCCCGGATCTCGTGGATCTACGCGTCGTCCGAGGTCGGCGCGTCGATCGTGGTGCACGACGGCCGGGCCGGCTTCCCCGCCGCCTGGCTCGACCGGGCGGCTCCGGACCGGCCCACCATCTCGGTGGAGGGCGACGAGCTGATCATCCGCTCCCCGTACCACGGCGCCGGCCTCTCCGGGCCGGTCCGCACGGGCGACCGCGTCGAGATCGTCGACGGCCGGGTGCACATCGTGGGCCGGCTCAACTCGGACGAGATCAACGTCGGCGGTTCGAAGGTGTCGGCCGGGCTCGTCCGGCACGTGCTCACCGCGCATCCCGGGGTGGCCTGGGCCCGGGTGACCTCCCGCCGGGCCCCGATCGTGGGCCGGATGGTGGTGGCCGAGGTCGTGCCGGCGCCGGCGGCCGACCACGCGCCGCCGGACGAGGCCGCTCTCGTACAGTGGTGCCGCGAGCGGTTGCCCGACTATGGCGTCCCGCGCCGCATCCGCTTCCTGGACGAGATCCCGGTCAAGGAGACCCTGAAAAGCGATGTCTGACACCGCCGGCGGCACGTCCGTCATCCCGCCCTCGACCGTCGTGCTCGTCTCCGGCGGGTCGCGCGGCCTGGGGCTGGCCGTGGTCACCGACCTGCTCGCGCAGGGGCTGAAGGTCGCGGCCTTCGCTCGCACGATCACCCCGAAGCTGCGCGAGCTGGCCGAGAAGTACGAGGGCCGGCTGCACGTCGACTCGGTCGACATCACCGACACGGCCGCGTGCACCCGGTTCGTGCGGGCCGCCGAGGACCGGCTCGGCCCGATCGACGGGCTGGTCAACAACGCGGCCATCGGGCAGGACTCGCTGCACGTGCACACCTCGGTGGAGCAGATCGAGAAGATCGTGCACACCAACCTCACCGCTCCCCTGGTGCTCACCCGACTCGTGTTGCGGCGGATGCTGGGCAAGGGGCTGCGCGGCCGGGTGGTCAACATCACCTCGATCTGCGCCCAGCGCGGTTACGCCGGTCTGGTCGCCTACTCGGCCACCAAGGGCGGGATGGACTCCGCCACCCGCACCATCGCGCGCGAGCTCAACGGACGGGTCCTGGCCAACTCGGTGGCGCCGGGCTTCTTCGCCTCGGAGATGTCCGCCGTGCTGGGCCAGACCCAACTGGACCAGATCACCCGGCGGACGCCGACCGGCCACCTGACCGAGCCGGACGAGGTCGTTCCGGTGATCCGGATGCTGCTGTGCGACCAGACCAACATCAACGGCCAGGTGATCGAGGTCGACGGTGGCGCCTCGATCTGACCGGGCCGCGCGGGAGCACCTCGACCGGGCCGAGACGTACCTGCGGGTGGCTGGCGCGGGCGCGCGAGCCGGCGCCGCCGGCCCGGCGCTGACCCGGGCGCACACCGCGGACGCGCGCACGGTCGGCTGGTACGGCCCGCCGCCGCCGGGCCACCGGCTGGCCATCGACGCCGAGGTGGCCGACGGCGCGGTGCCGCCCGCGCTGGGACGCCGGTTCGGGACCGCCGACTTCTGGGCCCGGTGGACCCGGGCCGAGAGCCTGTGCAAGGCGTACGACCTGCCCATCGCGGTGTGGCTGCGCCGGTACGGCCTGGACGTCCCCGACCGGCTGCCGGGGCTGTGGCGCACCCTGACGCTCGGCGACCTGACCGTCTCGGTGGCCTGCGTGCCAACCGGCGCGGCCGGCGAGGGTGGCGGCTGAGCATGCACCAGGCCAACTACTACTACGGGCACGCCCACGTGCTCGCCCGGTACTGCGCGCTGCCCGAGCCGCTGCACCCGCCGAAGATGCGGGGCTACCTCCAGCACGGCTGGAACATCGGCGACAGCCAGGCGGCGGACCTGCGGGTCGTGCACGGCAGCCGGGTGTTCGTGTGGTCCGAGCAGACCCGCCGGCGCGCCTGGTCGCAGGGCCACCGGAACGCGGTGGTGACCGGCGCCCCCTTCGCCTACCTGGTGGCCATGGAGCCGGAACCGCCCGCCCAGCGGCGCGAGGGCACCATCTTCTACCCGTTCCACGGCTGGGAGGGGCAGCGCATCACCGGCGACCACGCCCGGCTGATCGCCGAGGTGCGATCGGTCGAGTCCGGCCCGATCACCGCCTGCCTCTACTGGAACGAGTTCCGCACCCCGCGGATCCGCCGGGTGTACGAGCGGGCCGGCGCCCGGGTGATCTGCCACGGCTTCCGCGGCCACGGCTGGCGTGACCACAACCGCGACTTCCTGTCCGGGCAGCTGGCCGAGCTGCGCCGGCACCGGCGGGTGGTGTCCAACCGGCTGTCCAGCGCCGTCTGGTACGGCCTGCTGGCCGGCTGCGAGGCCGCCGTGTACGGCGACCCGATGCTGATCGGCAAGGCGGACCTGCGGTTCGGCGGCGAGCCGCGGATCCAGCGCCAGTGGGCGGACATGTACGCCCACCGGACCGACCACGCCGTGGCGTACGCGATGGCCCGCGCCGAACTCGGCGCCGACCTGCTCGCGTCCCCGGCGGAGCTGCGTTATCACCTGGGCTGGACCGATGTGCAGGACGGTGAGCATGGCTGAGCCCGGCAGGGTACGGCAGGTGGGCGGCGAGATGTACTCGTGGACCGACTGGGACCCGGAGCGCGGGCCGCGGATCCCCGGCGGAACCGCCCTGCTGCGCCTGATGTCCGAGCTCGCGACGGGCCGCTCGGCGGTGCTCGTCGCCGGCCCGCACGACCCGGCGCTGCTGCGCGCGTTGATCCGGACCGGGGCGGCGGTGTCCTGCCTGGTCCGGGCCGTGCCGGACGCCGAGCGGATCGCCGCCGAGTTCCCCGACGTGACGGTCTGGTGCGGCGTCGTCAGCAAGGTCGACCACGGCGGCCCGTTCGACCTGATCATCGCGGCCGACGGGCTGGATCGGCTCGCCTCGACCGAGGGCGACCAGCAGAGCCCGGACGACCTGCTGCACGGGCTGGCCGGGCTGCTGGCCCCGCGCGGCGTCCTCGCGCTGACCCACCCCAACCTGCTCGGCCTGCAGCACCTGGTTGAGCTCGAGCCCGGCCGCCAATACCGCTCCGACACGGCCTGGTATCCGGTCTCCGAGCACGACGACCTGCGCCCGGCGTCGCTGGCCGAGCTGCGCGCCCGGATGCGCGCCCACGGCCTCGAGCCGGCCTGGGGGTACGGGGCGTTCCCCGCCGCGCACCGACCGGACGTCCTCGTCGCCGACCGGGTCACCGGCGACACCGGCTCGCCGCTGCGCGCCCCGCTGGCCGCCGCGCTGTTCGCGGCGCTGACCGACGCGTACGCCGGGACGGCGGTGCTGCAGGATCCGCGGCCGCTGCTGGAACGCGCGCTGCGGGTCGGCGCCGTGGCGACCCTCGCCCCGCGGTGGCTGGTCCTGGCACACCCCGCCGACGCCGAGGGCGTGGCGGTGCCGCGGCACGACCTGGTCGTGGGCCACGAGGATGGGTACGTCTACGAGATCGCCGCCACCGACCGCCGGCTGCGGCTGTCCGTGCTGGCGCCGGCCACCGCCGGGCGGCAGCGGGGCGCCCTGCGCGGCGTCGCCGACCCGGGCCCGGTGGCGGACCTGGCGCCGGGCCGGGTGTTCGAGGAGCAACTGCTGGGGCTGTGCGCCCGACACGACCTGGTCGGCCTGCGCGCCGCCCTGGCCGGGTACGTGTCCTGGGTGCAGGACCACGCGGTCGACGGCCGGGTTTCCGGGCCGGTGGCCCTGGCCGGCACGTACGACCTGGTGGCCACCGACGCCGGTTTCTGGCCGATGCCGGCCCGATGGGAGCCGATCGACGCCGTGCCCGTCGACGTGGTCGTCGCCCGGGCGCTGTGGGGCTTCGCCGCCCGGCTCATCACGATGAACCGGCCGCACCCGTGGGACCTGACCGCCAGCGCCGCGGAACTCACGGTCGGGCTAGCCGCCACCGCCGGCCGGACGCTCCGTGACGGCGACCTCGACGCGGCGCTGGACCTGGAGGCGGCCGTGCGGGCCGCCGAGGAGGACCTGACGCCCGGCGAGGCGGCCGAGCGGCGGGCCGCGCTGGCCGAGGTGCGGACCGAGACGGCGGGCGTCGACCTGCGGGGCTACCGGGAGCTCGCGGACGCCCGCTGGCGGGAGGAGTACGACGTCACCCACCTGCGCGAGCTGATGGAGTGGACCGAGCAGACCATCCGCGGCCGCGATCGGGCGCTGAGTCTGCTCGACCAGGAGATGCAGCTCTACCGCGGCACCAAGACGGCCCGGCTGGTGCAGTTCATCAAGATTGCTTACCGCCGGGCGCGGTACGACCTCAACGAGCTGAGCAGCAAGGTCCGGCGCACCCGGGGCCGCCCGGCCGAGTGAGCACCCGGGGCCGCCCGGCCGGCTGAGCACCCGGGGCCGCCCGGGGCGGCCCGGGCGGCGCTACTGCTTGAGCGCCCGGCGCAGCCGCTCCTTCACGAACACCCGGCGCACCTGCTGCTTCATGGCGCCGGCGAACTCCCGCGGGCGCCGGATCTTCGCCGCCTGCTGGATGGCGCCGGCCAGCTTCGCCGACTTCGAGCCCTTGATGTAGCGGATCTCGTCGCGCAGCGCGCGGATCCGCTCGTCCCGCATCCGCAGCTGCTGATCGCGGTGCCGGACCGCGAGCTCCAGCTCCGCGACCCGGGCGGTGAGCTCGTCGACCCCGGGCCGGGCCGCGTCGACCTCGGCCGGCGGGTTGTGCGGGTCGGTCCCGTTGTCAGTCACACCTTTTCCAATCCACGAGCACGGGCAGTTCCTCGCATCGTCACCGCACCTCGAGGTGCAGGGTGCCGACCCGCGGCTGCAGCCGGATCCGCCGGTCGGAGACCGACAGCTCGAGCGGCAGCCGGCGCAGCAGGAAGACGTCGGTCTGCACGGCGTACGCCGACTCGGCGCCGACGGGCACCGCGAACAGGGTCCAGTCGGCGAGGCTGGCCAGCGGGTCGGCCGACGTCGGCCGGGACGCCTCGGGCGGCGGCAGCAGATCGGCCAGCTCGACCCCGGCCGACCAGCGCCGATCGTCGCCGGCGAGCTTGCAGGCGACGTCCACGTAGTCGTTCGAGTTGTCGAAGAAGCGCCGCCAGACGAACTCGCCGGACCCGACGGTCTCCCACCTGGTCCCGGACACCGTGAGCCGGTGACCGCCCTCGCCGGACTCCAGGTCGAGTGCGTCCGCGGTGAGCCGGACCGGACCCTCGTGCAGGCTCACGTAGTTGCCCGTCGATCGGGTCAGCACCAGCAACCGGCCGTCGTGCACCGCCGCCAGGGACCGGGTGAGGCCGGCCGCCAGCAACTGCGGCGACTCCTCACCGGCGGCCAGGCTGGGCACCCGGACCGTCTGCTGGGTGAACGGATCGTCGGGGTTGGCCGCGTCGACCAGGGTGCCGAGCGGCAACCGCACCTCGAAGGCGGTGCCCGAGCCGTCCGGCCAGGTCCGCAGCGGCAGGAGCTCCGCGCCCGACGTCCGGCTCAGCTGCAGCCGAGGACCGGCGGCCGGGTCGGCGGGCGCGCCGGCGACCGGGCCGGTGGGCGCGCCGGCGGCCGGGCCGGGCAGCCGGCCGGCGAGGACGAACGCGTCGTCGGCCACCCGGGCCGAGGTGAGCGCGAACGGCCGGTGGAACTGCACCAGGGCCAGCCGCCCGGCGCTGACCCGGGTCGGCTGGATCCAGACGTCGTCCGCCACCCAGTCGCCGGCCGGGAGCTGCGCGCCGCCGGGCTGCGGGTTGCCCAGCTCGCCCCGCCGGTACAGCGCGCCGCGGCGCAGCTCGACGAGGAAGTGGGCCGGCTCCTCGTCCCGCGGGAAGGCGGCCAGGAGGCCGCGGGACACCCGCGCCTCGAAGCCCACCGGCGCCGGATCGCCGTGCGAGTCCAGCGCCTCGAAGCGCCGTACCGGAAGGGGGGTCTTCCGGCCGTCGCGGACCAGCCAGATCCGCAGCGCCGAGCTGTCGTCGCTGACCAGGTGGCGGATCTCGGCGGTGCCGCGGACGATCAGCCCCTCGTCGTCCCAGTCGATCCCGGTCACCCTGCTGTGCAGGCTCATCGCGCGCAGCGGCAACCGGTAGAGCCGGCGGGGCGCCGCCGGGGGATGGTCGTCGAGGCCCGGATACTGGTTCTCGAACCGCCATGGCACGGCGGGATTCCGCCGGGCCCGCGCCCCGCCGCGCAGACCACCGTCGAGCTGGAACTGCGCCAGCCGGTGCAGCAGGTTGGCATCGCCGGCCTGCAGCGCGAAATACTGCAGCCGCTCGTACGGGGACGAGTACGCCAACGCCTCCCGGTCGAGCCGCTCGGACAGCCGGTGCCCGAGCTGCAGCAGCTTGTCCTGCTCGTGCTCGGGGACCGAGGAGAACGCCTGGACCAGGGCCGCGAGGTCGATCTGGGCGAAGTGCCGGTGCACCACGCCGCGCAGTTCCGGCGCCTTCTCGTCGAGCAGGTCCAGCACCATCTCGGCCGAGACGACCCGGTCGTAGAGGTTCGCGTACTCGAACTTCAGCTGGGTGATCGACTCGCCCGACTCGCGTTCCCGCCAGTAGTAGACGGGCGCCGAGAGAACGTCGACGGTGACCGCCTCGACGTGCGCCCGGAGGGTGACCGGGTAGTCCTCGTACCGGATCGCCGGGAAGCGGTAGCCGAACTCGTCCCAGAACGACCGCCGGTAGACCTTGTTCCACACCATCCGGTCCAGCGCGAGCGGATGGTACTCGAACACGTGGGTGGCCAACCGGTCCTCGGCGAACGGGATCCGGTGCACCCAGGACTCGCGTACCCCGGCGGTGTTGTTGAACCGGCGGGCGTCGCCGGCCGCGAACGACGACCCGGTCTCGTCCAGGGTCCGCACCATCGTCTCGTACGCGTGCCGGGTCACCAGGTCGTCGCTGTCGACGAACGTGAGGTACTCGCCCTGGGCGTGCCGGGCCCCGGTGTTGCGGGCCGGACCGAGGCCCTGGTTCTCCTGCCGGACGACGCGGAACCGGCCGTCCCGCTCGCACCAGGACTCGGCGATCCGCGCGCTGCCGTCGCGCGACCCGTCGTCGACCAGGATCACCTCGAAGTCGCCAAAGGTCTGCCGGGCGAGGGAGTCGAGGCAGTCCCCGATGTAGTCCTCGACGTTGTAGAACGGAACGACGACGCTAAGCCGCGGTGCCACGCCTGCTCCTCAGGGATGCGAGCCGCCGGGCCGACGCGGCCGGCGACGAGGGGAACGCGACGACCGGTCCGGACGTGCCGAGCGGGACGGGAGTGTGCACAGCACCGAATTTCGACGAGGGGCGGGACGGGTGGAGGGTGGCCAGGGTCAAATGAGATCCCAGCTGAGCGGGGTGCCGCGGCCGACGTCCTGCCGGAACGTCCGGCCCAGCACCCGGCCGATCTCGTCCGGCGCCAGCCCGCCCGCGGGACGGATGGACCGGACGTTGGCCGCGGTGACCTGCTCGCCGGCCCGGACGTCCGCGGTGACGTAGAGCGAGCGGCGGAAGCGCAGCCCCTCCCGCTCGGCCTCGGTGGGGCCGATCCGGGTGGTGCCCAGCGCCTGCCAGGCCCGCTCGCTCTCCACGACCAGCGCGGCCAGTTCGGCCGGTTCGAGGGAGAACGCCGAGTCCACCCCGCCGTCGCCGCGGGAAAGCGTCACGTGCTTCTCGATCACCCGCGCCCCGAGCGCCACGGCCGCGAGCGGTACGCCGATGCCCATCGTGTGGTCGGAGAGGCCGACCACGGCGTCGAACGCCTCCGCCAGGATCGGGATCCGCCGCAGGTTGCTGTGCTCGGGCGGGGCCGGGTAGGAAACGGTGCAGGCGAGCAGGATCAGGTCCTGGCAGCCGGCGCCGCGGGCCGCGTCGACGGCCGCGGCGATCTCACCGACCGTGGCCATCCCGGTCGAAATGATCATCGGCTTGCCGGTGCTGGCGGCGAGCCGGATCAGCGGCAGGTCGACGATCTCCGAGGAGGCGATCTTGTAGATCGGCGCGCCGAGGTCCTCGAGCAGGTCGATGGCGGTCCGGTCGAACGGCGAGGAGAAGACGGTCAGGCCGTGCTCCCGGGCCCGCTCGAAGATCGGCCGGTGCCACTCCCACGGCGTGTGCGCCTGCTCGTAGAGCTGGTAGAGGTTGCGGCCGCCCCACAGGTCGTGCCCGTCGGAGATCCGGAACCGCGGCGCGTCCACGTCGATGGTCATGGTGTCGGCGCGGTACGTCTGCAGCTTCAGCGCCTGGGCCCCGCTGGCGGCCACCGCGTCGACGATCTCCAACGCACGGCCCAGTTCCCCGTTGTGGTTTCCGGAGACCTCGGCGATGACGAACGGCCGGTGCTCGGGGCCCACGCTGTGCGGCCCGCACTTGATGGACTCGCGTCCGGTCATGGGGTACCTCGCTGTCCTACTCGATCTCCAGTAGCGGCGGCGGCCGGCGATCCGGCGACGGACGCCAACAGGCTACCCGGTCCGTTCCGTGCCGGACCCGGCCCGGTGGGTGCGGGCGGTTCCCGTAGAATCCGCCGCGACGTCGCGGGCCGACCAGAGAATGCGAGCTTCATGGACTCCAGCAATCACTGGTACGGGCATGCGCACATCCTGGCGGCCTATTGCGGGCGGGACGCGGTCAAGCCGCCCCGGATCGCCGGAATCGTGCAGCACGGCTGGAATGTCCTGCACGGGTTCGGCCCGGGCCACGAGCCGCCCGTCGGGTTCGTCAAGTACGTCTGGTCCGACACCTCGCGCCGGCGCGGCCAGCTGATCGGGTGGCGGGACTACGCGGTGATCGGATCGCCGTGGGCGTACCTGCTGGCGCAGCAGCCGGAGCAGCCCGGCGAGCGGCCGGACGAGCGGTCCGGCACGATCTTCTACCCGTTCCACACCTGGGAGCAGGGCAGCATCGAGGGCGACCACGCCGACCTGATCGCCCGGATCAAGGCCACCGAGCCGGGCCCGGTCACGGTCTGCCTGTACTGGATCGAGTACGACATGCCCGAGGTGCGCGGCGCCTACGAGGACGCCGGCTTCCGGGTGATCTGCCACGGCCAGCGCGGCACCTTCTGGAAGGGCACCGACCCGCGCTTCCTGTACAAGCAGCTCGCCGAGCTGCGCCGGCACCGGCGGGTGGCGTCCAACCGGCTCACCACGGCGATCTTCTACGGGGCGTCGGTCGGCTGCGAGGCCGGGGTGTACGGGCCGCAGATGGACTTCCTCGAGGACCGCGGCGGGTTCGACGCCAAGCACTTCATCCAGCGGCTGCACCCCGGGCTGCACGCCGAGTCGATCGAGCCGGACCTGCTGGCCGAGGTGACGCGCTCCGAGCTCGGCCTCGACCAGCTGCTGAGCCCGGCCGAGCTGAGCTACGAACTGGGATGGAGCACTGCAACACCATGAGCGACGACCAACTGCCCGGCCGGGTGCGGCTGTTCGGCGGCGAGCTGCCCACCTGGTCCGACCTCACCTCGGCACGCGGGCCCGCCCGGCGCGGCGCGCAGCTGCCGATCGTGCGCGCGGCCCTGACCGGCCGGTCCCGGGTGCTGGTGGCCGGTCCGCACGATCCGGACCTGCTCTCGGCGCTCGCCGAGAGCACCGACGGCGAGCTCACCTGCCTGGTCCGCTCGATCCCGGATGCCCGGCTGGTCGCCGAGGCCTTCGACGCGGCCGCCGCCGGCGACCGGGTGCGGGTCGTCTGCGGCAGCCTCGAACGGTACGACGAGCGCGGGTTCGACGCGGTGGTGGCGCTCGACGACGTCGGCCGGCTGTACTCGACGGAGGGCCCCGAGCCGATCTTCGACACCGCGTGCGCGGATCTGCGCCGGCTGCTGGCGGCGGACGGCGTACTGATCATGATGGTGGACAACGAGCTGGGCCTGCACTGGCTCACCGCCGACGTCCAGCCGGAGGCCGACCAGTCCGAGCCGGCCTGGACCGAGCCGGCCACCGCGGACGACACCCGGCCGCGGGGACCGGCCGAACTGGCCGAGCGGTTCGGGGCCGGGGCCGCGGTCTGGCCGGTCTACCCACTGCCGTCGGCGCCCGTGCTGGCCTGGGGACCGGCGGCCGGCTCGGTGGACCGGACCGAACACGCCGGGTTGCTGGCGGCCCTGTCCGATCCGGCCGCGCGGTCGCTTGAGGCCGAGCGCCCGTCCGCCCCGGTGGCCTCGCTGATGCGCCGGGTCTGGCGGGCCGGGTGGCAGGCCGAGTTCGCCGCCGGCTGGCTGGTGGTGGCCGGAGCCGGATCGGCGCCGGACGATGTCGTGGCGTGGCTGGCCGGCGACCGGGACGAGCCCGTCGTGGTCCGACTCGCCGGGGGCCGCCCGGTCCTGCCGGACGGCTCGGCCGTGCCGGCCGGCCGGTTGCTGTCCGAGGTGCTTCGCCAGGCCGTGGTGGCCCCGGACCAGGGCGCCCTGCGGTCGGCCGTCCGGGGGTACGCCGGTTGGCTCGGCACGCTGACCGAGGTGGCCCCGGCCGGGGCCGACCGGGTGGTGGTGGGCGGCGACGGCGAACACCGGCCGCTGGCCCTCGGCGGCCCGGCGGCCGGACCGGCGGCCAAGACCGCGGACGAGCAGCTGCTGGTCGCGATGGTCGACCTGGTAGGCCGGGCCGAGCGGCACGGCTGGCGCCGCACCTGGCCCTCGCATCTCACCCAGGTCGAAGCCGTGGGCTGGGTGGCCGCGATGCGGGGCGAGCCGCTGCCCGCGGAGCTGGTCGCCCGGATCGCCGCCGAGGCCGGGCTGGGCCGGCCGCTCGCCGGCGCGCCGGCCGGGACCACCCGGTCCGGCGCCGCGGATCTCGCGGGCGCCGCCGGCGTTCCGGTCGCGGTGGTGGCCCAGGCCGAGCGGTTCGAGGAGTCCAACGCCTCCCGGGCTCGGTGGTTCGAGACCCGGCTCAAGACCGCGGAGAAGCAGCTGGCCGCGGCGTGGAAGGAGCTGGACCGGGCCCGCCGGCAGGGCTATCGGCCGGCCGAGTCGTCCGGCCCGGCGCAGCTTCGCCGGGTGGTCCGGGCGCCGCTGGGGCGGGCCAAGCGGCTCGCCGGCCGGGTCGTCCGCCGGATCCGCCGCTGACGGCCCCCGACCGGGCTATCCGCCGGGTCAGCGGCCGCCTGCGCCCGCGCCGCTGATCACCCGGCCACCCGGCCCCCGAGAATCTGCGCGGCGCTTCTAGGCCGCGAGAAACTCGGTCACGCCGCGTAGCCGGGTGCGCAGGAGGGCGGCCGCGCGGGTCGAGTCGAGCCGTACGTCGGCGGGCTGGCGGACGCCGGCCGCCGCCATCGTGCCGCTGCGCAGGCCCACCGGATCCAGCCCGTCCCGCCGGGCCACTAGCAGGCCCAGCTCGACCCGGTTCACCGCGTCGGCGCCCGCCACGTTGATCGTCCCGGCGTGGTCGGTGGCCGCCAGCTCGCGGACCGCGGCGGCGAGGTCGCCGACGTCGACCGGGCAGCGGATCTGGTCGGCGAACAGGGTGGCCCGGCCGGCCAGCGCGTCCCGGCAGAGCTGGAGCTGCTTGCTCCCCTCCCCCAGGATCAGCGAGGTACGCACCAGCGCCGCGCCCGGATCGATGGCGCGTACCGCCGTCTCGGCCGCGGCCTTCGCGGCGCCGTACATGTGCACCGGCGAGGGCGGCACGTCGTCCCCGTACGGCTCGGGTCGGCCGGCGTGCAGCGCGTCCGACGAGAGGTGCACGAGCCGGGCGCCGGCCCCGACCGCGGCCAGCGCCACGTGCGCCGCCCCGTCCGCCGTGGTGGCCCAGTCCGTGTTGTCGTACGCGGTGCTCAGCACCGCGTCGGGGCGTACCTCGGACAGCAGCGCGCACACGGCGGACCGGTCCCGGACCTCGATCCGGCGGGGCTCGACGCCGGCCAGCTCGACCGGGTTGGACCGGTACGTCCCGACCACCCGGTCCCCCGCGGCGACCGCCTGCCGGCACACCTCCCCGCCCAGCAGCCCACTGGCCCCCACCACCAGCACCCTCACCGGCGTCCGCCGGTCAGGTGGGGTCGGCGACGGGGGCGGCCGGGCCAGCCGTGCCGGCGTGCTGCGCCACCTGCGGTTTCGGCTTGGCGTCGATGCCCGCCTCGGCGCGCTGCTGCGCGGTGATCGGGGTCGGCGCGCCGGTCAGCGGGTCGAACCCGCCACGGGTCTTCGGGAAGGCGATGACCTCGCGGATCGAGTCGGCGCCGGCCAGCAGCATGCAGACCCGGTCCCAGCCGAACGCGATGCCGCCGTGCGGCGGCGGGCCGTACTTGAAGGCGTCCAGCAGGAAGCCGAATTTGTCCCGCGCCTCCTCGGGGGTGATGCCGAGCAGGTCGAAGACCCGTCGCTGCACGTCGCCGCGGTGGATACGGATCGAGCCGCCGCCGATCTCGTTGCCGTTGCAGACAATGTCGTACGCGTACGCCAGCGCCCGGTCCGGCGCCTCCTCGAACCGGTCCACCCAGTCGGCGTTCGGCGAGGTGAACGGGTGGTGCACGGCGGTCCAGCCACCTTCGTCGGTGCGCTCGAACATGGGCGCGTCGACCACCCAGCAGAACGCCCAGGCGCTCTCGTCGATCAGGTTGGCCCGCCGGGCGATCTCGATCCGGGCCGCGCCCAGCAGCTCCTGCGCCTCCCGGGGGTGCGCGGCCGCCGCGAAGAAGATCGCGTCACCCGGCTTGGCGCCGACCGCGTCGGCCAGCCCGCCGAGGTGCTCGGGCGAGAGGTTCTTGGCCACCGGGCCGCGCGGCTCGCCGGTCTCGGCATCCAGCACCACGTACGCGAGGCCCCGCGCGCCGCGCGCCTTCGCCCAGTCCTGCCAGCCGTCCAGCTCCTTGCGGCTCTGCCCGGCGCCGCCCGGCATCACCACCGCGCCGACGTACCCACCGGCGTCGATGGCCCCGGCGAACACCCGGAACTGCGTGCCGCGCAGGTAGTCGGTCAGCTCGGTCAGCTCGACGCCGTACCGCAGGTCTGGCTTGTCCGAGCCGTACCGGGCCAGGGCGTCGTGCCAGGTGATCCGCGGGATGGGTCGGGAGATCTCGTGGCCGGCCAGGTCGGACCAGAGCGCCGCGACGATCTCCTCGCCGAGGGCGATCACGTCGTCCTCGGTGACGAACGACATCTCGATGTCCAGCTGGGTGAACTCCGGCTGCCGGTCGGCGCGGAAGTCCTCGTCGCGGTAGCAGCGGGCGATCTGGTAGTACCGCTCCATGCCGCCGACCATCAGCAGCTGCTTGAACAGCTGCGGCGACTGCGGCAGCGCGTACCAGGTGCCGGGCTGCAGCCGCACCGGCACCAGGAAGTCGCGGGCGCCCTCCGGGGTGGACCGGGTGAGCGTCGGCGTCTCGATCTCCAGGAAGTCGTGTCCGTGCAGCACGGTGCGGGCCAGCTGGTTGGCCCGGGAGCGCAGCCGCAGCGCCCGCGCCGGTCCGGCGCGCCGCAGGTCGAGGTAGCGGTATTTCAGCCGCAGGTCGTCGCCGGCCTCGATCTGGTCGTCCACCGGCAGCGGCAGCGGCGCGGCCTCGGAGAGCACCTCCAGCTCGGCGGCGGTCACCTCGACCTCGCCGGTCGGCAGCTCCGGGTTCTCGTTGCCGGCCGGCCGCCGGGTCACCTCGCCGGTGACCCGGACGCAGAACTCGTTCCGGAGCGCGTGCGCGTCCTCCTCGCGGAACACCACCTGCGCGACGCCGGAGGCGTCCCGCAGGTCGACGAAGATCACCCCGCCGTGGTCGCGCCGGCGGGCCACCCACCCGGCGAGCGTCACCGTGGCGCCGGCGTCCGTCGCGCGCAGGCTTCCGGCGTTGTGGGTACGGATCACGGGAAGCGTCTCCTCATCGTGGAACGGTCTGCCCCCGCATTCTGTCAGGAGGTCCCCGCCGCCCGCCCCGGGGTGTTAGGAAGGGCCCCTTCCTATACAAAAAGCGATAGGAAGGAGCCCTTCCTTTCACGCGGTCGAGCCGCCGGGCGGGGGCCCGGCGGCTCGACCTTGCGGTACGGATCGGACCTGGGGGTCGGGTCCGATCCCGGGGGTGGGTCAGTAGACGCTCACGCCGTAGACGCTGAGCGGCTCGGTGACCGGCTGGAAGTAGGTCGTCCCGCCGGAGGAGCAGTTGCCGCTGCCGCCGGAGGTGAGGCCCAGGGCCGTGCTGCCGGCGAAGAGCGAGCCGCCGCTGTCGCCGCCCTCGGCGCAGACGTTGGTGCGGATCAGGCCGGAGACGCTGCCCTCGGCGTAGTTCACCGTGGCGTTGGTGGCGCTGACCGTGCCGCCGTGCACGCCGGTGGTGCTGCCGCTGCGCTGGACGGACTCGCCGACGTACGCGTTGCCGGCCGTGGTGATGTCCTGGTAGCTGCCGTTGTACAGGTACACGTTGCCGGGCGGGGTGGACCCGTTGGTGTACCGGACGATGCCGAAGTCGTTGCCCGGGAAGCTGCTGCCGGCCGTGGTGCCCAGCACCGTGGTGTGGCTGGAGTTCGAGTACCAGGTCGACCCCAGGTTGGTGCAGTGCCCGGCCGTGAGGAAGTAGTACGTGCTGCCGCTGCGCACGTTGAAGCCGAGCGAGCAGCGGTACGAACTGACGTAGATCGCCTGCCCGCCGGAGAGGCGCTTGCTCAGCACGCCCGGCTCGGACACCAGTCGGGCCGTGCCGCCGAGCTTGCCCACGGCGTTGCGCACCGTGGCCAGCTTGGCGCCGGTCACCGTGCTGTCGTACGAAACCACGACCTGGTTGCTGGCCGGGTCTATCCACCACGCGGTGCCGGGCACCTTGGCGGTGGCGGCCAGCTTGCCGGTGGCGGCCTTCAGCTCGGAAGCGCTGTGCGAGACGATCTTGGCGACCGCGCCGGCGGCGCGGACCTGGCTGGCCGCGGCCGAGTCCGTCACGGCGACGACCATCTTGCCGGACGCGTCGGCATAGCTGCCGGCGGCCCGGTCACCGAGCTTCTGGGCCAGCGCCGCGGCCGCGTCGGGGGACGCGGTGGGCGAGGCGTTGGCGGGCGCTCCGGCGAGCGCGCCGGCGACGAGCGAGCCGGCCGCCGCGGTGATGGCGAGACGGCGGAGCGTAGACCTCATAGGTCCCATGCAGGGCCTCCCGTTGAGGGATGGACGGACGTGCCGGGGGTGGACACGTCCCACTCGGCAGGGCTGTGGGGGTACCTCCCGAGTGACAGGAAGTATTCACAGGTTTGAGATCATGTTCAATACGTTGTCGTTACGAAATTATTTCCGCGATGGCTTCCGCTGTCATACTTGCCACCCCCCGTGAAGCGCCGTTAGCATGAGCCAGATTGCGCTCCCAGACTGGCCTGAAGCCCAGGCCGGAGCGCGTTTCGAGCGACGGCCCGACCTGGCTGGCGCATCGTGCCGGTCAATGTCCCAGCGCCGCCCGTGACCCCTTCGTAATCGCCGACGACACCCGCCTCTCCGCAACAATCCCAACCCGCGGCGGCCGCCTACGCGGCCGTCGCTCAGCCGCCGGACCGCCGAACGCCGGCGGCCGGGCGCCGCCGAGCGCGCTGAGCCCGCTCGATGCCAATACGCTCACCGCGTGGTGGACCCGATCTTCGCCGAGCGCCGTCTCGCGCAGCTCTATGACCCGCTCGACCCGGATCGTCGCGACCTGGACGCGTACGCGGCGATGGTGGGCGAGTTCGGCGCGCGAAGCGTGCTCGATATCGGCTGCGGGACCGGAACCTTCGCCTGCCGGCTCGCCCGTCGCGGGATCGCGGTGACCGCGCTGGATCCGGCGGCCGCGTCGCTCGACGTGGCCCGGACCAAGCCCGGCGCCGAACGGGTGCGATGGCTGCTCGGCCGTGCCACGGACCTGCCGCCGCTGCGGGTCGACCTCGCGACCATGACCGCGAACGTCGCCCAGGTCTTCCTGACCGACAAGGAATGGTCGACCACGCTGCGGGCCGCGCGCGCGGCGCTGCGTCCCGCCGGGCGGCTGGTCTTCGAGACCAGGAACCCCGCGGCCCGGGGATGGCGGGAATGGACCCGCGAGCGGTCGTACCACCGGACGGTCGTCCATGGGATCGGCGAGGTGGAGACGTGGGTCGAGGTGACCGACGTCGACGACCGCCTGGTGTCGTTCCGCCACACCTTCGTCTTCGCCTCGGACGGCGCGCGGCTCACCTCGGACTCCACCCTGCGGTTCCGGACCCGGGACGAGGTCACCGCGTCGCTGACCGCCGCCGGCTACCTGATCGACGGCGTACGCGAGGCGCCGGATCGACCCGGCCGGGAACTCGTCTTCGTGGCCCGACGGTGTTAACAAGGGCCCCCTGCTATACAAAAAGCGATAACAGGGGGCCCTTCCTTTCCGCTCAGCCGATGGTGGGGCGCAGGTCGGTGGGGGGCGGGGTCCAGCCGTCCGGGGTGGCCTCCGCCTGCTTCCCCGAGCGGATGTCCTTGACCTCGTCGGCAGCGCCGTCCAGACCCGGGAACCAGACGTACGGGATGCCGCGCCGCTCGGCGTACCGGATCTGCTTGCCGAACTTCGCGGCCGTCGGGGAGACCTCGGTGGGGATTCCGCGGCGGCGCAGCACGGCCGCCACCCGGTCGCTCGCCTCCCGCCGCTCCTCGTCGGCCACGGCCACCAGCACGCAGGTGGGCACCGACCGGGACGCGCTCAGCTGACCGGCGCCGAACAGCAGTCCCAGAATCCGGGTCACCCCGATCGAGAAGCCAACCCCCGGGTAGCTGACGTTGCCGGCGGTAGCCAGGCTGTCGTACCGGCCGCCGGCACAGACCGAGCCGAAGCGCTCGAAGCCCTGCAACTGGGCCTCGTAGACGGTGCCGGTGTAGTAGTCCAGCCCCCGGGCGATGCTCAGGTCCGCCACGCAGAGCCCCGGCCGGTGCGCCGCGGCCGTCTCCACCACCGCCGCCAGCTCGGCCAGCCCTTCGTCCAGCAACTCGTGCCGGACGCCGAGGGCCCGCACGGCATCGACGAACGAGGCGTCGGGCGTGCAGATCTCGGCGAGCGACAGGCACGCCTTGGCCTGCGCCGGGCTGGCACCCGCGGTCTCGCCCAGCAGGTCCGCGACCCGGGCCGGACCGATCTTGTCGAGCTTGTCCACGGCGCGCAGCGCGGCGGCCGGGTCTTCCAGACCGATGCCCCGGTAGTAGCCCTCGCACACCTTGCGGTTGTTGACCCGGATCCGCACCGGCGGGATCGGCAGGCCGCCGAGCGCGTCCCCGACCACCAGCGGCAGCTCCGCCTCGTAGTGGTTGGGCAGGGTGTCCCGGTCCACGATGTCGATGTCGGCCTGGAGGAACTCGCGGTACCGGCCCTCCTGCGGCCGCTCGCCGCGCCACACCTTCTGGATCTGGTAGCGCCGGAACGGGAACTGCAGCTTGCCGGCGTTCTCCAGCACGTACCGGGCGAACGGCACGGTCAGGTCGAAGTGCAGGCCCAGCGCGTCGTCACCGGCGTCGGCCTCCTCGGCCTGCAGCCGGCGCAGCACGTACACCTCCTTGGAGGTCTCGCCCTTGCGCAGCAGCTGGTCGAGCGGCTCCACCGAGCGGGTCTCGACCGGCGCGAAGCCGTAGACCTCGAAGGTGTCGCGGATGCGCCCGACGACGTACTGCTCGATCATGCGTTGCGGCGGCAGCCACTCGGGAAAGCCCGAGATCGGCGTCGGCTTGCTCATCGTTCTCCGTTCGGATCCGCGCGGCGTCCGCGCGGGCGGGTCATCGCGCGAGGTCCGCGCGGGCTGATGGTCGCGCGGCGAGCCGCGCTGGCTGGTCTGGGCGATCTGCCGGAGGTACGCGTGTCCGGCGCGCGCCGGAGGCCGCGGGCCGGGGTCGGTTCGGGACGGCGGACCGGGGTCGGCGGGCCGCCGCCGGATGGTCAGAGACCGCGCGCGGCGCTCGGTCGCGCGCCGTCCGCCCCGGCCACCTGGCGCAGGTACGGGTTGGTCGCGCGCTCCCGGCCGATGGTCGTCTCCGGCCCGTGCCCGGGCAGCACCACCGTGTCGTCGGCGAGCGGAAGGACCTTGTCCCGCAGGCTGGTCAACATGGCCGGCAGGCTGCCGCCGGGCAGGTCGGTGCGGCCGATGGAGCCGGCGAACAGCACGTCACCGGAGAGGCAGAGCTGGTCGGCCTCCCAGCGCGAGCCGGCGCCCGGCGTCCGGAACAGCACCGACCCGCCGGTATGGCCGGGGGCATGGTCGACGGTGAACTCCAGGCCGGCAAGCGCCAGCGTCGCCCCGTCGGTCAGCTCGGCCACGTCCTCCGGCTCGGTGTACGACAGGCGCCCGCCGAACAGCTGGGTGAGATCCGCCGAGAGCCCCTTGGCCGGATCGGCCAGCATCTCCCGGTCGTCCGGATGGACGTACGCGGTGATCCCCCGGGCGCCGCAGACCGGCGCCACCGAGAAGGTGTGGTCGAGATGCCCGTGGGTCAGCAGGACGGCGGCCGGATGCAGCCGGTGCTCGGCGAGCAGGTCGTCGAGGCGGTCGAGGACGCCGATGCCCGGATCGACCACCACGCACTGCTCGCCGGGCGCCGCGGCAACCACGTAGCAGTTGGTGCCGAAGGCGTCGGCGGGAAAGCCGGCGACGAACACGTCCGAATCCCCTCGTAGCGGCTGGGTGTTCCGTCCGAGCCTAGCCGCCGCCGGGACCCGGTCCCGCCGGCGGCGTACCACCTGACATCATGCGATACCGCACGGCGCACCTCGTACACCATTTTCCCAGCGATAACCCGTACACTCTGGCGGGCGTGTGGCGTGGCGCACTCGACACCGGGCGGCCCCCACCGCCGCGCCGGTGATGACCAGGTAGGGAGAGGGGATCCCGGGTGCCTTCCAGCAGGGACCGGCAGCGCAGACTCGCGCGGGCCAAGCTCGACCGGCAGATGGCCCGCCGGGCCGCGACGCTGCGCCAGCGGCGGCGGCTCCAGGCCGGCATCGGCGTGGTTGTGGCGTTGTTGCTGGTCGGGGCCGGGACGGCCTGGGCGCTGGGCGCCTTCGACCACAAGCCGAAGGCGACCGCCGAGGACGTCTGCACCTGGACGCCGGTCGACACGGGCACCAACCCCAACGCCAAGGACGTCGGCCAGCCGCCGACGACCGGCCTGCCGACCAGCGGCACCCGGCCGATGACGATCACCACCAACCAGGGTGGCCCGATCACCGTCCAGCTCGACCTCGCCGCCGCGCCGTGCGCGGGCGCCAGCTTCGACCACCTGGCCGGCAAGAAGTTCTTCGACAATACGAAGTGCCACGAGATCACCGCCGAGGGCGCGGTCCGGTGCGGCGACCCGAGCGGCACCGGGCAGGGCGGCCCGACGTACTCGTTCTACAACGAGAACGTGCCCCAGGCGCCGGCCGCGAGCCCGTCGGCCAGCCCGGCGGCCAAGCAGCCCCCGGCGTACCCGGCGGGCACGGTGGCCCTGACCGGCACGCCGCCCGGGACCAACGGCAGCCAGTTCCTGATCTTCTTCAAGGACTTCAGCCCGTCATCGCCCGCCTACTCCGTGGTCGGGAAGGTCACAGCCGGCCTGGACGTGGTGCAGAAGATCGGCGCCCTGCCGACCGTGGACAATGGGTCGGGAGCCAAGGTCAAGCCCAAGAACGACGTGGTGGTCCAGAGCCTCACGGTGGGCCCGCCGGAGACGGCCGCGTCGGCCTCCGACCAGCCCACCGCACCGGCCCCGGGCACCCCGACCGGCGTACCGTCGGGCAGCCCCGCGGCGAGCGCCAGCACCCGGTCCTGACCGCTGGGCCACGTACCCCACAGCACTACCGGAACCGTCCAGGAGGAGCCACGTGACGTCCACCAGAGAGCGGCAGCGCGCCGCCGCCAAGGCGCGGCTGGAGAAGGAGATGCGCGAGCGCGCCGAGCAGGCGCGCCGGCGCCGGCGGACCCGCAACCTCGTGGCGGGCGGCGCCGTGCTGCTCCTCGTCGTGGCCGGCGGGGTCTGGGCGATCGTCGCGTTGAACGACGATTCGGGCAAGAAGAACACGGCGGCCAACGCCGGGACGGCGCAGTGCACCTGGACGCCGCTGCCCGCGCAGGCGAAGACGCCGCAGATCAAGGACGTGGGCGTGCCGCCCACCTCGGTGCCGAAGACCGGCACCGACGTCATGACCATCGACACCGGCCTCGGGCCGATCAAGGCCAAGGTCGACCGGGCCGCCACGCCGTGCACCGCGGCCAGCTTCGAATACCTGGCCAGCAAGAACTTCTGGAACAACACCAAGTGCCACCGCCTGGTCACCCAGGGGATCCAGGTGCTCCAGTGCGGTGACCCGAGCGCCACCGGCAAGGGCTACCGGCAGACCGACGGGCAGGGCGGCCCGGGCTACCAGTACGCCGAGGAGAACCTGCCGACCGACAAGCGGCCGGCGTACCCGGCCGGGGTCATCGCCATGGCGAAGACCCAGGCGCCGAACAGCACCGGAAGCCAGTTCTTCATCGTGTACGGCGACTCGCAGCTCGACCCGAGCTACACCGTGCTGGGCACCATCACCCAGGGCATGGACCTGGTGCAGCAGGTGGCCAAGGCCGGTGACGACGGCGCGTTCGCGGCCCAGGCGGGCGGCGGCCACCCCAAGAAGGAAGTGCTGATCAAGAGCATCACGATGGCTCAGTCCTGACGTCGGCTCGGACGGTTTTGCCCGGGCCGGGTGGGGAACGGCTCGGGTATGACTATTGATCAGCGGCGGGTGGCGTTTCTCGGGCTGGGTGGGATGGGGCGGCCGATGGCGGGCCGGCTCATCGAGGCCGGCCACCAGACCACCGTGTGGAACCGTCGCGCTGCCGTGGCCGACCCGCTGCGGGAGCGCGGCGCCCGGGTGGCCGGCGACCCCGCCGACGCGGTACGGGACGCCGAGGTCGTGATCACCATGGTGACGGACGCCGACGCCGTGCTGTCGATCGCCACCGACGGCGGCATGCTGGCCGCCCTGCCGCCGGACGCCCTCTGGGCCCAGATGAGCACGATCGGCGTCACCGGCAC
The DNA here is from genome assembly GCF_042434095.1 of Plantactinospora siamensis. NCBI lineage: Bacteria > Bacillati > Actinomycetota > Actinomycetes > Micromonosporales > Micromonosporaceae > Plantactinospora > Plantactinospora siamensis. The sequence continues at coordinate 265,534 of NZ_JBHLUE010000017.1, read as the reverse complement.
CGAGCGGGTGGCCGAGCTGGTGGCCCGGGAGCGGCCGGATGTGCTCCTGGTGGACGCGCCGGTCGCCGGCAGCCGGGGCCCGGCCGAGCAGGGCCAGCTGACCATCTTCGCCTCCGGTCTGGACGACGCGGCGGACCGGGTCCGGCCGGTGTTCGACGCCCTGGGGCACCGCACCCTCTGGTTGGGTCCGGTGGGCGCCGGCAGCCGGGTGAAGCTGATGAACAACCTGTATTTGGCGTTCCTCGCCGAGGGCATCGCCGAGTCGCTGGGCGTGGGCCGGGCGCTCGGGCTGGAGCTCGACACGATGCTCAGCGCCATGGACGGCAGCCCGCTGGTGCCGACCTGGGCGGCCGGGAAGCTGCGCCGGATCGGGGCCGGCGACTACTCCCCGGAGTACCCGCTGGCGCTCGCGCTCAAGGACGTACGGCTGGCGCTGGAGACCGTCGACGTGGACCGGTTCGCCCCGGCCGGCGGCATCGCGGCCGAGTGGGAGCGGGCCGTCGGCCAGGGCATGGGCGACGACGATCTCACGGTCATCGCCCGCGCCCTCCAGCGCTGAGCGCACCGGGCAGGCCGGTCAGGCGCCCGAGGTCACCCGGTAGGCGTCGAACACGCCGTCGACCTTGCGCACGGCGGCCAGCAGGTGCCCCAGGTGCTTGGGGTCGGCCATCTCGAAGCTGAACCGGCTCACCGCCACCCGGTCCCGGGTGGTGGTGACCGTGGCCGAGAGGATGTTGACCCGCTCGTCGGAGAGCACCCGGGTGACGTCGGTGAGCAGCTTGTGCCGGTCCAGCGCCTCGACCTGGATGGCCACCAGGAACGTCGAGGCCGCCGTGAGCTTCCAGTTGACCTCGACGATCCGCTCGGACTGCACCTTGAGGTCCTCGGCGTTGGCACAGTCGTCGCGGTGCACGCTCACCCCGCCCGACCGGGTGACGAAGCCGAAGACCGCGTCCGGCGGCACCGGCGTGCAGCAGCGGGCCAGCTTGATCCACACGTCGCTGACGCCGCGTACCACCACGCCCGGGTCGTGGCTGTTGGCGCGGGCCCGGGGCGGGCGGGTGGCCGAGGCGGTCTCGGCGATGTCCTCGACCGCGCCCTCTTCGCCGCCGTAGCTGGCCATCAGCTTCTGCACGACGGACTGGGCGGAGACCTGGTTGTCGCCGACGGCCGCGTACAGCGAGGCCACGTCGGCCAGGTGCAGGTCGCGGGCGATGGTGAGCAGGTTGTCGCTGGACAACATCCGCTGCAGCGGCATGCCCTGCTTGCGCATGGCCTTGACGATCGCGTCCTTGCCGGCCTCGATCGCCTCCTCGCGCCGCTCCTTGTTGAAGTACTGCCGGATCTTGGTGCGGGCCCGCGGGCTCTTCACGAAGCCCAGCCAGTCCTGCGTCGGGCCGGCAGTGTCGGACTTCGAGGTGAAGATCTCGATGACGTCGCCGTTGGACAGCGTCGACTCCAGCGGCACCAGCTTGCCGTTCACCCGGGCGCCGATGCACTTGTGCCCCACCTCGGTGTGCACGGCGTACGCGAAGTCCACCGGGGTCGAGCCGGTCGGCAGCGGGATGACGTCGCCCTTGGGGGTGAAGACGTACACCTCCTGGCTGGACAGGTCGAACCGCAGCGCGTCGAGGAACTCGCTCGGGTCGCTCGCCTCGCGCTGCCAGTCCAGCAGCTGGCGCAGCCAGGTCATCTCGTCGATGTGCGCCGGCGGGCCGACGACGGTGGCGCCCTTCTGCTCCTTGTACTTCCAGTGCGCCGCGATGCCGAACTCGGCCGTGCGGTGCATGGCATACGTCCGGATCTGCATCTCCACCGGCTTGCCGCTGGGCCCGATGACCGTCGTGTGCAACGACTGGTACATGTTGAACTTCGGCATCGCGATGTAGTCCTTGAACCGGCCCGGCACGGGCTGCCAGTTCGCGTGGATCACCCCAAGCGCCGCGTAGCAGTCCCGGACCGTCTCCACCAGGATCCGTACGCCGATCAGGTCGTAGATGTCGTTGAAGTCGCGACCCCGGACGATCATCTTCTGGTAGATCGAGTAGAGGTGCTTCGGGCGTCCGGTGGTCTCCGCCTTGATCTTTGCGGAGCGCAGGTCGGTCTGCACCTTCTGCGTCACCTGCCGCAGCAGCGCCTCGCGCTGCGGCTGGTGCTCCCCGATCAGCCGGTTGATCTCCTCGAACCGCTTCGGGAACAGCGTGCCGAAGGCGAGGTCCTCCAGCTCCCACTTGATGGTGTTCATGCCCAGCCGGTGGGCCAGCGGGGCGAGGATCTCCAGCGTCTCCTTGGCCTTCTGCTCCCGCTTGGGCGCCGGCAGGAAGGAGAGCGTCCGCATGTTGTGCAGCCGGTCCGCCAGCTTGATCACCAGCACCCGCGGGTCCTTGGCCATGGCCACCACCATCTTGCGGATGGTCTCGGCCTTGGCCGCGTCGCCCAGCTTCACCTTGTCGAGCTTGGTCACGCCGTCGACCAGCAGCGCCACCTCCGGACCGAAGTCCGTGCGCATCTCCTCGAGGGTGTAGTCGGTGTCCTCGATCGTGTCGTGCAGCAGCGCCGCGACCAACGTGGTGGTGTCCATCCCGAGGTTGGCCAGGATGGTGGCCACGGCCAGCGGGTGGGTGATGTACGGGTCGCCCGACTTGCGGTACTGCCCGGAGTGCCAGCGGGCGGCCATGTCGAAGGCGCGCTGCAGCAGCCGGGCGTCGGCCTTGGGGTGGCTCGCCCGGTGCGTGGCGATCAGCGGCTCCAGCACCTCACTCACCTGGGAGCTCTGCCAGGGCGCGTTGAACCGGGCCAGCCGGGCCCGAACCCGCCGGCCGGTCGGCGCGCCGGCCAGGGCGAAGCCGCCCGATCCGGTGCCGACCTCTTCGCCGTCCGGGACGGGGCTGGTGGGCACGCCGCCGACCTCGCCGTCCGTGCCGGTGGTGGGATCCGGTCCGACCATCGCGGCGGCCCCGTCGGCGCGGCCGTTGCGCTCGGGCTCGCCGTTCCGGTCGGGTTCGCCGACGTGCCCCGCCTCGCCGTCGCGGCTGGCCGTGGCGGCGCCCGCCGTCGAACTCATCCGCGTCGTGCCCTCAGCGTCACCCGTCGGCTGCACCGTGCCCTCCGTTCCAGGGGCGACATCGTGGGACACCGGCCTCCTCACACCTCGCAGATGGACCGGTCAGACCCGACCGCTGTCAGACCCGACCGCTCTCCGGCGCCGTCGTCCGGTGGCGACCCGTGGTTGGCGCGTCACCGCCCGGAAAACCGCAATGCTACCCGCGTACGGCGTGGTCCGCTCCTCCCCCGAAGGTACCCTTGCCGGCCCCCGGGAACGGCCGACCGGCCGACGTCAACTAAACGGTCAACAGGGCGTGAACCGGGCGCGGCGCAAGCCTCTGCCGGCCGCCGAGGAAGGACAGCTCGACCAGCACGCTGAACCCGGCCACCGTCCCGCCGGCCCGTTCCACCAGGTCCAGCGTGGCCGCCGCGGTGCCGCCGGTGGCCAGCACGTCGTCGACCACCAGCACCCGGTGGCCGGCCGTGAAGGCGTCCTGGTGGACCTCCAGCGTCGCCTCGCCGTACTCCAGCGCGTACGAGGCGGCGTACGCCGGGCGGGGCAGCTTGCCGGCCTTGCGCACCGGCACCACCCCCACCCCGGTCGCGTACGCGATGGCGGCGGCCACCACGAAGCCGCGGGCCTCGATGCCGACCACGACGTCGAAGGACTCCCGCCCGTGGTGGGCCACGATGCCGTCGATCACCTCGCGGAACGCGTCCCCGTCGGCGAACAGCGGCATCAGGTCCTTGAACACGACGCCCGGCTGGGGGAAGTCCGGCACGTCCAGCACCCGGCTGGCCACCAGCCGGGCGGTCTCGACGCCGCTGTCCCCGCGTACCTCGGCCTCGGCCTGGCTCACGATGGTCCTCTCAGCCGCGGTCAGCGGCGCTTGGATCCGCTGGGCCGGTTGCCGCCGCCGGGGCGGTTGCGCGACCCGGACGGGCGCTTTCCGCCGGTGGGCCGGACGCCCACCTTGGGGGTGGCGCCCGCCATGGCCGTGCGGTCGGTCCCGGTCTCCACGTCGGCGTCCGCCGGCGCCGCGGCCGGGGCGCCGGCCGCGGCCACCTTGGCGGGTCGGCGGCCGCCGCGCACCGGCTCGCCGCTGGCCCGGCGGGCCAGCACGCGCTTGGTGTGCGCCTGGATCCGCGGCTCGAGGTTCTTGAGCGTGACCAGCACCGGGGTGGCGAAGAAGATCGACGAGCAGACCGCGATCCCCTGGCCGACGAAGAGCACCAGGCCGAGGTCCTTCAGCGTGCCGGCGCCGAGCAGGAAGGCGCCGATGAACAGCAGGCCGCCGACCGGCAGCAGGGCCACCAGGCCGGTGTTGATCGACCGCATCAGCGTCTGGTTGACCGCCAGGTTGGCGGCCTCGCCGTACGTCTGGGTGTTGCTGGCGGTGATGCCGCGGGTGTTCTCCTGGATCTTGTCGAACACCACGACCACGTCGTACAGCGCGAAGCCCAGGATGGTGAGGAAGCCGATGATGGTCGAGGGGGTGACCTCGAACCGGGTCAGCGAGTAGATGCCGGCCGTGGCGATCAGGTTGAACAGCAGCGAGGAGACCGCGGCCACCGCCATCCGCCACTCGAACCGCAGGATGAGATAGCCGGTCACCACGGCCAGGAAGATCAGCAGGCCCAGCAGGGCCCGCTGGGTGACCTGGCCGCCCCAGGCGGCGCTCACCCGGTTGGCGCTGATCTGCTCGGCCGGGACGTTGAACCGCTGGGACAGGTCGTTCTGCACCCCGGTGGCCTGCTCGGGGCTCAACTCGGAGGTGCGCACCTCGTACGTGGACTTCCCGCCGGTCCCGCCGATCCGCTGGCTGGAGACGACCTTCTCGTCGCCGGTGAGCGAGTCACGGACCGCGCCCTCGGCCTGCTGGAGCGTGCCGACCGAGGCCGGGATCTGGAACGAGTTTCCGCCGGAGAACTCGATCCCCAGGCTGAACCGGAGGAAGGCCATGCTGAGCACCGCCACCAGCAGCACGGCGCCGACGATGCCGAACCACAGCTTGCGCCGGCCGACGATGTTGAGGCCAGCCTCGCCCCGGTAGAGGCGGGTTGCCAGACCGCTGCGGGCCATCTCAGGCCTCCTTCACGCGCGGGTTGCGGGGGGTGGGCTCGGACTCGTCCTGGTGCAGGACCCGGCCGAGGCCGCTCACCCGCGGCGACAGGAACGCCCGGGTCCGGGCGAACATGGTCATGATCGGGTGCCGGAAGAGGAACACGACCACCAGGTCGAGCAGGGTGGCCAGGCCGAGCGCGAAGGCGAAGCCCTTCACCGTGCCGACCGAGACGAGGTAGAGCACGACGGCCGCCATCAGCGTGATGGCGTTCGCCGAGATGATCGTCCGGCGGGCCCGGGCCCAGGCCCGCGGCACCGCGCTGCGCGGGCTGCGGCCCTCGCGGATCTCGTCCTTGAGTCGTTCGAAGTAGATCACGAACGAGTCGGCGGCCACGCCCAGCGAGACGATGAAGCCGGCAATGCCGGCGAGGGTGAGGGTGAACCCGATGCTGCGGCCCAGCACCACCAGCGCGCCGAAGACCAGCAGCCCGGAGAGGATCAGGCTCAGGAAGATCACCGTGCCGAGCAGCCGGTAGTAGAAGAACGCGTAGATCGCCACCAGCAGCATGCCGATGCCGGCGGCCAGCAGACCGGCCCGCAGGTACGCCGCGCCGAGCGTGGCGGTAATGCTCTGCGCCTCCTGCGGCGTGAACGTCACCGGCAGCGCGCCGAACTTCAACTGGTTGGCCAGCTCGGTGGCGCTGGCGCTGGTGAAGCTGCCGGAAATCTGCGAGTCGCCGCTGAGCACGCCCTGGATCTCCGGCGAGGAGATCACGACGTTGTCGAGCACCACGGCCACCCGGCAGTGCTGGTCCTGACCCAGCGCCGAGGCGTCGCAGCCCTGGCCCTCGTTGTTGAACGCTTCCCGGGTCAGGTTGGTCCACTTGGGCTGGCCGTCGCTCTTGAACTTGAGGCTGACCACCCAGCGGCTCTGCTGGTCGAGCTGGGGCGAGGCGCCGCTCACGTCGGTGCCCAGCACCTTGGCCTTGTCCAGCAGCTCCTTCTGGGTGCCGCCCTCACAGGCCACCACCTGCTGGTCCGGCCCGCTGATCGAGGCCGGCGGCCGGTGGTCCAGCTGGTCACAGGTGATCGTCGGTACGTTGAACTGCATGGCCGGCGGCAGCGCGGCCACCTCGGCCCCGGTCAGCGTGCCGAACGGCTTGAGCTTGGCGGCCAGCGTCGGGTCCTGGCTCACGTTGGCCGGCGCCTGCAGGGCGGAGGCCGCCTGCCAGGCCGCCGCGCCGACCTTGGCCTGCACGGCCGCTGTGTTCGGCGCCGGCGCCGCGGCCGAGCCGGACGGGCTGGGGCTGGCCGACGCGGACGCCGACGGGGTGGGCGTGGGCGCCAGCGCGCCACCGCCCTGGCCACCGCTGCTCGGGCTCGCCGCGGCCGCCGGCTTGGCGCTGCCGCTCGGGGCCGGCTTGACGGCCGCCGACGACGACGGCTTCGGGGCCGCGCTGCCGGACGGCGCCGCGCTGCCCGACGGGTTGGCGCTCGGCGCCGGGGCCGGGGCCGCGCCGCTGCCGTCGGCCGCCTTGAGCACCTTGCGGAACCGCAGCTCGGCGGCGTTGCCGATGTCGTTGAGGTTGGGGTTCGAGCCGGGCAGCGAGATGACGATGTTGCGGTTGCCCTCGGTCACCACCTCGGCCTCGGCCACGCCCTTGGCGTTGACCCGCTGCTCGATGATCTGGCGGGCCTGCTCCATCTGCTGGGCCGTGGGCGGCCGGCCGCCCGCCTGGGTGGCCTCCAGCGTGACCCGGGTGCCACCCACCAGGTCCAGACCGAGCTTGGGATGCAGCCGGTCCCGGAAGTCGCCCTTCGCCCCGTAGGCGAAGAACACCAGAAGATAAAGGACCACGAAGAGGAGCCCCAGCACGGCGAGCTGCCGCCCCGGACGCATCTGTCCCTGACGAGGTGGTGCCACGGCTGTCGTGTCTCCCTGCGCGTGCGGCCGGCGGGTCCGGCGGCGGTCCGGGCACCCGGTGCGCCCGTCTGGTTCCGCGGGCACCAGGGGCGCCCGCCCGGTAGTGCCCCGCACCTGAAGAACCGGTACGGGGCGGAATGCAAAGCTGTGCCTGCCTCACCGTGCCGGCGAGGTCACTCCTTGACGCGCGCCTCGTTCACGACCGGCGACACCGGCTCGGCCGGCTCGACCGACTCGGCGGCGGGCGCGTCCTCGGCGGTCGCCGGCGGGATGACCCGGGCGATCGCCGGACGGGCGTAACGGGTCTGCACGCCTGGCGCGACCTCCAGCATCACGGTCTCGTCGTCCACCGCGGTGACGGTGCCGTAGAGGCCGCCGATCGTCACCACCTGGTCGCCCGGACCGATCTCCTTCTGCATCTGCTCGGCATCGCGGCGCCGCTTCTGCTGGGGCCGGATCATCATGAAATACATGACGCCGAAGAGCAGTGCGATCATGAGGAGCGGCGTGAAACCGCCGATTCCTCCGCCGCCCTGTGCTGCTAGAAGCACGATAATGACCTTCCCATTGGCCTCCGACCCCGGTATGGCACCGCAGCGGAGGCAGGATCTCACGTCCTGTACAGACCGCGGCGAGTCTAGTCGGTGTCGCTGGGAACGCCGAATGCGGTGCAGATCACGAACGCATCACGGGCGTCAGGCGCCACTGCTGAACAGGTCGGGCGCCGAGGCGCTACCGCCGCCAAATGTACCATTCGGGGGCGTACGACCCAGATGATGCCAGGCCGCCTCGGTGGCCACCCGGCCGCGCGGGGTGCGCGCCAGCAGCCCGGCCCGGACCAGGAACGGCTCGCAGACCTCCTCCACCGTGTCCGGCTGCTCCCCCACCGCCACCGCGAGGGTGGACAGCCCCACCGGCCCGCCGCGGAACGAGCCCACCAGCGCGGTGAGCACCGCCCGGTCCAGCCGGTCCAGGCCCAGCGCGTCCACGTCGTACACGGCCAGGGCCGCTCGGGCGATCTCCAGGGTGACCACCCCGTCGGCCCGGACCTCGGCGAAGTCTCGGACCCGCCGCAGCAGCCGGTTGGCGATCCGGGGGGTGCCCCGGGACCGGCCGGCGATCTCCACGGCGCCGTCGTCGGTGATGGGCACGCCGAGGATCCGCGCCGACCGGTGCAGCAGCGTCTCGAGATCGGCCGGCGCGTAGAAGTCCAGATGCGCCACGAAGCCGAACCGGTCCCGCATGGGCCCGGTCAGCAGGCCGGACCGGGTGGTGGCGCCGACCAGGGTGAACGGTTCGAGATCCAGCGGGATGGCGGTGGCGCCCGGGCCCTTGCCGACCACCACGTCGACCCGGAAGTCCTCCATGGCGCTGTAGAGCAGCTCCTCGGCCGGCTTGGCGATCCGGTGGATCTCGTCGATGAACAGCACGTCGCCCTCGGCCAGGCTGGTCAGGATGGCCGCGAGGTCACCGGAGCGCTCGATGGCCGGGCCGCTGGTCACCCGGATCCCGGCGCCCAGTTCGGCGGCCACGATGTTGGCCAGGCTGGTCTTGCCCAGGCCGGGCGGACCGGACAGCAGGATGTGGTCCGGGGTGCTGCCCCGGCCCATGGCGCCACGCAGCAGCAGGTCCAGCTGGTCTCGCACCCGATCCTGGGCGATGAACTCGGCCAGTCGCCTCGGCCGGACGCTCGCCTCCGCGTCCCGCTCCGCCTCGCTGGCGTACGCCGACACCAGGCCCTCGGCCTCGCTCACCGCTCCGCGCTCCTCGTCCTCGGGTCCCACGTCACCGTCACCGGATGCCTGCCCGCCGCGTCACCGGAACGCGTCACCGGGTCCGGCCGAGCAGCCGGATCGCCTGCTTGAGCAGCACGGGCACCGGCGGCACGGCCCCGTCCACCCCCTCGGCCACCGCGGCCACCGCCTGGTCGGCCTGGGCGGCCGTCCAGCCCAGCCCGATCAGGCCCTGCCGGACCTGCTCGGCCCAGCCCCCGGTGGTCACCCCGGCCGCGCCGTCCGGACCGACGGGGACCGGACCGATCCGGTCGCGCAGCTCCAGCACCAGCCGCTCGGCGCCCTTCTTGCCGATCCCCGGCACCCGGGTCAGGGTGGCCGTGTCGCCGTTGGCGACGGCCTTGCGCACCACGTCCGGGGGGTGCACGGCCAGCACGGCCTGGGCCAGCCGGGGCCCGACCCCGCTGGCCGTCTGCAGCAGCTCGAACAGCGCCCGCTCGTCGTCGTCGGCGAAGCCGTACAGGGTGAGCGAGTCCTCCCGGACCACCAGGCTGGTGGCCAGCCGGGCCGGCGTGCCGACCCGCAGGTTGGCCAGGGTGCCCGGCGCGCAGTGCACCGTCAGGCCCACGCCGCCCACCTCGATCACCGCGCCGTCCGGCGACACCGCGGCCACCGTGCCGCGCACACTGGCGATCATCGCTCTCCTCCTCGCTCGCCGGCCCCGGCGGCCGGACCGCCGGCCGGGGCCCGCCGGCCACCCCCGGCCACCGGACCGTCGACCGCGGCCCGCCGGCCACCCCCGGCGGCCGGACCTCGGCCCGACACCCGCCCGCCGGCGGCGGGGTCGCGGCGGACCCGGTCGGCGGCCGCGGCCAGCCGGGACCGGGTGCCGCCGCGCCAGATGTGGCAGATGGCCAGCGCAAGCGCGTCCGCCGCGTCGGCCGGCCGGGGCGGCGCGTCGAGCCGCAGCAGCCGGGTCACCATGCTGGTCATCTGCGCCTTGTCCGCCTGGCCGGACCCGGTGATGGCGGCCTTCACCTCGCTCGGGGTGTACGTCGTCACCGGCAGCCCGGCCCGGGCCCCGGCCAGCACGGCCACGGCGCTGGCCTGGGCGGTGCCCATCACGGTCCGCACGTTGTGCTGGCTGAAGACCCGCTCGACCGCCACGCTGGCCGGCCGGTGCTCGGCCACCAGGTCGGCCAGCGAGCGGTCCAGGTGCAGCAGCCGGACCGCGAGGTCGTCGGCCGGATCGGTGTAGACGACGTAGTAGGCCACCAGCGCGCACGGCCGGCCGGGCACGCCCTCGACCACGCCGACCCCGCACCGGGTCAGTCCCGGGTCGACGCCCAGCACGCGCACTCGGTCCCCTCCCCCAGCCGCCACCACACGTACGGATGTTCGACACCCTACCGAGGCCGCCGGCGTGTCCCGCGCTGACACGCCCACTCCCCCGTGATCATGGGATATCGGCCGGAACTGCTCGCCGGCGGCCGCCACACAGACCCATGTCGGGATATGTGTCCGGCACCCATGTGCTGCCGCGCGTACGGCTCGTAACTTCATGCGCCATGACGGCAGAACCTCTCCGGGACCCCGGTGCGGGACTCCAGCCCCGGGCCGATGTGGCGGGATCCCACGTGGTCCGCCTCGACCTGACGGGCCGCACCGCCCTGGTGACCGGCGGCGGCAGCGGCATCGGCCGGGCCTGCGCGGTCCGGCTGGCCAGCGCGGGCGCCACGGTGCTGGTGGTGGACCGCAACGTCGAGGCGGCCAAGGCGGTGGCCGCGGAGACCGGCGGCCGGGCCGAGGGCCTCGACCTGGCCGACCCGGACGCGGTGGACCGGATCGACGCCGACCTGGACGTGGTGGTCAACAACGCCGGCCTGCAGCACGTGGCGCCGGTGCCGGACTTCCCACCGGACCGCTTCGACTACCTGCACCGGGTGATGGTGGACGCCCCGTTCCGGATCGTCCGCCGGGCGCTGCCGCACATGTACGAGCGCGGCTGGGGCCGCATCATCAACATCTCCTCGGTGCACGGGCTGCGCGCCTCGCCGTACAAGGCCGCGTACGTGTCGGCCAAGCACGCCGTCGAGGGGCTCTCCAAGGTGATCGCGCTGGAGGGCGCGGAGCACGGCGTGACCGCCAACTGCGTCAACCCGGCGTACGTGCGCACCCCGCTGGTGGAGGACCAGATCGCCGACCAGGCGGCCAGCCACGGCATCCCGGAGAGCGAGGTGATCGAGAAGATCATGCTGGCCCGCGCGGCGATCAAGCGACTCGTCGAGCCGGAGGAGGTGGCCGAGCTCGTGGCGTACCTGTGCTCGCCGGTGGCGGGCTTCATCACGGGCGCGTCGCTGCCCCTCGATGGGGGCTGGACGGCCAGCTAGGTGATCGTCTCCAGCACAATGGGCAGCATGTCCATCGCCGTCGACTTCCTCGAGCTGCTGGCTCGGGAGGCAGCGGCCGTGGAATTCGAGGGCCCGCTGGTGGCCGCGCGGGCCGCGGGGGCGCCCCCGGAGCACCTGGCCGAGCTGGAACGGGTCAAGCTGCTGGCGCTGCGGGTCCGCGCGCTGCTGGAGCGGCGCCGGCAGCGCGAGGTGGAGCTGTCCGGCCTGTACGACACCGCGAGCGACCTGGCCGGGCTACGGGATCTGGACGCCGTGCTGCGGGCCATCGTGCACCGGGCCCGCACCCTGCTCGGGGCCGACGTGGCCTACATGACGCTCAACGACCCCGAGCGCGGCGACACCTACATGCGGGTCACCGACGGGTCGATCTCGGCGAAGTTCCAGGGCCTGCGGCTGGAGATGGGCGACGGCCTGGGCGGGCTGGTGGCGCAGACCGGCACCCCGTACGTGACGGCCAACTATCCGCAAGACGACCGGTTCCGGCACACCGGGGAGATCGACACCGGGGTCGGCGAGGAGGGCCTGGTCGCCATCCTCGGCGTGCCGCTGCGGCTCGGGTCGAGCGTGATCGGCGTGCTCTACGCGGCCAACCGGTCGGCCCGGCCGTTCGCCCGCGAGGAGGTGTCGCTGCTGGTGTCCCTGGGCGCGCATGCGGCAGTGGCCATCGACACCGCCCGGCTGCTGGCCGAGACGCGGGCGGCGCTGGCCGAGCTGTCCAGCGCGAACGCCACCATCCAGGCGCACAGCGCCTCGGTGGAGCGGGCCGCCGCGGCGCACGACCGGATGACCGCGCTGATGCTGCGCGGCGGCGGGGTGGAGGACGTGGCCGCCGCGGTGACCGACGTGCTGGGCGGGGCCGTGCTGGCGTTGGACCTCGAGGGCCGGCCGCTGGCCCGGGTCGGCGACATCGCCGAGCCGGACCGGGCTGAGCTGGGCGAGGCGGTCGCCGCATCCCGCACCGAGGGGCGCAGCGTACGGCGGGGCCGGCACTGGTTCGCGGCCGTGGTGGCCGGCACCGAGAACCTGGGCGCGCTGGTGCTGCGCCCGGACGGCGAGCTGGTCGACGCCGACCAGCAGATCCTGGAACGGGCCGCGCTAGTGACCGCGCTGCTGCTGCTGTTCCGGCGCACGGTGGCCGAGGCGGAGGGGCGGGTCCGCGGCGAGCTGCTGGACGACCTGCTGGCCGGGCCGCTCCGGGACCCGGACGGGCTGCGCGGCCGGGCCCGCCGGCTGGGCGTGGACCTGGACGCGCCGTACGTGCTGGTGGCGATCGGCGACGACGCCATCGCGGCCACCGGCTCGGCCCGGCAGCGGGTGCTGTCCTGGGCCACCACGTACGCCTCGACCCGCGGCGGCCTGGCCGCGGCCCGGGACGGTCGGGTGGCGCTGATGCTGCCCGGCGCCGACGCGGGCGGCACGGCCCGCGCGGTGGCCCGGGACCTGTCCCGGGTGACCGGCCGGCCGGTCACCGCGGGCGCGGCCGGGCCCTCGGAGGGGCCGGCGTCGCTGGTCGACGCGTTCCGCAAGGCCGGCCGGTGCCTCACCGCGCTGTCCACGCTGGGCCGCACCGGGGAGGGCGCGAGCGCCGCCGAGCTCGGCTTCGTGGGCCTGCTGCTGGGGGCGGTGGACGACGGCGGCGACACGGACGTGATCCGGTTCCTCACCGACACGGTGGGCCCGGTCCTCGACTACGACGCCCGGCGGGGTACGGCGCTGGTCTGGACGCTGGAGGCGTACTTCGGGGTGGGCGGCAGCCTGGCCCGGGCCGCGGAGCTGCTGCACGTGCACGTCAACACGGTGACCCAGCGGTTGGACCGGGTGGGCCAGCTGCTCGGCGCCGACTGGCAGCGCCCGGACCGGGCCCTCGAGGTGCAGCTCGCGCTGCGGCTGCACCGCCTGCGCGCCCCGTCCTGAGCCGGGCCCGCGCCGGCGCGCCGAGCCGCGCAGGCACGCGGAGCCGGGCCGGCACGCGGAGCCGGGCCGGCGCGCGGAGCCGTGGGACGCGGTCGGTCGCTTCAGCCGGCGGGTCGGTCCCGCTTGGGCAGCTTGGCCACCACGGCGTCGTACGAGGCGTCCACCGCCTCGCGGAGTTCGTCGTCCGGAATCCCGCCGCCCAGTCGGAGGCTGTTCCAGCCGGACCGCCCCAGGTAGGGCAGGACGCCGGCGTCTCCCGGGTAGCGGTGCAGCCACTCGTCGGCCACGTCCCGGTTGGGCCCGCACTTCACCCCGACCGTGCCGCCGGAACCGCTGCCGAGAAAGGCGAAGATCTTCGGACCCACCTTGACCACGACGTCGCCCTCCCAGGGCATGTCCTCCCAGGCGCCCGGCTTGGCCAGGCAGTAGGCCAGCAGCTCGGCCCGGGTCACGGCCGCGCCGGCCCGGTCGCCATCCCGCCCCAGACGGCCGTCACCACGCGCTCGGCCAGCTCGCGCTCGTCGATGTCCGGGCGCCAGCGGAGCAGCTTCTGCATCAGCATGGGCCCGGTCATCATCATGCAGACGTCGACGTCCAGGTCCGCCCGCAGCTCGCCGGCGTCGATGCCGCGGCGCAGCACCTCCCGCATGACCTGCCGGCGCGGTTCGATCATCTCCTCGTAGAGGCGGTGCTGCTCCGGGCTGCGGTGCACTTCGGGGACCAGGCAGGGCATGATCTTCATGGCCCGGGCGTCCCGGTTGCCGCTGCCGACCGAGCTGAGCAGCGTGATGAGGTCCTCCCGGACGCTGTGCCCGGCCGGCACCGGCGGGGCGCCCTTGAGCGTCCGCAGCGCGTCCCGGAGCAGCGCGTCCTTGCCCGGCCAGCGGCGATAGATGGTGGCCTTGCCCACCCCGGCCCGGGCGGCGATGGCCTCGATGGACAGCGCCTCCATGGTCTGGCCGTCGGCCAACAGGTCCAGGACCGCGTCGATGATCGCCTCGTCGGCACGGACGCTCCGCGGTCGCCCGGGCGACCGCGGAGCGTCCGCGGCGGTGGAGGTCATGCCCACCATTGTTTCCGACTCGTCACGCGGAAGCCAACTCCGGCTCCCCGGCCGGCTCGGGCGCGACCTGCGGGGTGGCCGTGCGACCGGGCATCCAGCGCAGCACCACCACGATCCCGACGGCCGCGAAGACCGCGGACAGCAGCGCCGCCCAGTGCATGGCCGAGACGAACGCGCCGTTCGCGGCGCCGATCAGCGGCTGACCGGCCGGGCCCAGCCGCTCGGCCACGCCGTACGCGCCGGAGATGGACTCGTTGGCCACGGCCCGCGCCGGCCCCGGGAGACCGCCGGTGGCCGGGGCGATCCGGTCCCGGTAGGCGGCCGCGAGCACCGACCCGAGGACCGCGATTCCGAGCGCGCCGGCCACCTGCCGGACGGTGTTGCTGACCGCCGAGCCCACGCCGGCCCGCTCCCGGGGCAGCGCCGACATGATCGACTCCATGGCCGGCGGCATGATGTTGGCCATCCCGATGCCCTGGACGAAGAACGTGGCGCCGACCAGCCAGATCGGCGTGTCGGCGCCGATCAGGGCGAACGCCCCGACGGCCACGGCGACCAGGGCGAGCCCCACCGCCGACACCGCCCGGGCGCCGTACCGGCGCACCATGGTGGCGCTCTGCGGCGCGAAGATCAGTTGGGCGCCCGCGAACGGCAGGAACAGCAGGCCGGTCTGCAGCGGCGTGTAGCCGCGCACCAGTTGCAGGTAGAACGAAGTGAAGAAGAGCACGCCCATCGCGGCGAAGAAGACCAGCCCCACCACGGCCACCGGCGCGGCGAACCGGGGCACCCGGAACAGCCGGACGTCCAGCGACGGGTGCGCGATCCGCCGCTCGTACGCCACGAACCCGACCAGCACCGCGAGGCCGCCGAGGATGGCCGCCCAGACCAGGGCCCGGTCGAAGCCGTGCTCGCCACCGTCGATGATGCCGTAGGAGAGGCCGACCAGGCCGATGACCGACAACCCGACACCGATCACGTCCACGCCACCGGGGCGCGGATCGCGGGACTCCGGCACCAGCGCGGCCACCGCGATCAGCCCGGCCAGCACGACCGGCACGTTGATCAGGAAGACCGAGCCCCACCAGTAGCGCTCGAGCAACGCGCCGCCGAGGATCGGCCCGATGGCCACGGCCAGCCCGACCGCGCCGGACCAGATCCCGATGGCCCGCGCCCGCTCCCGGGGGTCGAAGACGTTCGAGATGATCGACAGGGTGACCGGCATGATGGCCGCGCCGCCGACGCCCATCAGCGCCCGCGCCGCGACCAGCTGGCCGGGATTCTGCGCGTACGCCGACAGCAGCGAGGCGAGCCCGAAGAGGGCCAGCCCGACCAGCAGGTAGCGCTTGCGCCCGTACCGGTCGCCGAGCACGCCAAAGGTGAACAGCAGCCCGGCGAAGACCAGGGTGTAGGAGTTGATCGACCATTCCAGCTCGCCCTGCGTGGCGCCGAGCCCGTGGATCGGGTCAGCGAGCGTGCGGAGAGCGACGTTCAGGATGGTGTTGTCGAGGACCACCACCAGCAGGCTGACGACCAGGACCCCCAGGATCGCCCAGCGCCGGGGATGGCCGGTGTTCTCGTGCGGCGCCATGACCGCTCCCCCCAAAATAGCCGTAGATTCGATACGGCTGTGACTCGTAACGTGAGGGAGCCTACGGTTCCGCTTGGCGATACGGAACCGTCTCGTATCGAATGTGATCCTCGTCGCATGATCCGCCACCGGACCCGGCCTCCGCCCCCGGCGGCCGGCACGCCGCGAGGGCGGCGGCCAGCGACCGGAGCCGGCCCGCGGGGGCGGGGACGCTCGTCGGCCACCCCGGGCCCGCGCCGAACACCCGCGCCCACCGGTACGCTCCGGCCAGGCTCCCGAGCTGGCGGGTGGCGCCGGCGTGGCGGCCGTGCGACCAGACGACCACGGTGTGCGGCCGGACCCGCCGGACGGCGTCGGCGAGCGCCGTCCACGGCAGCTGCGCGCCCAGCAAGAGGTTGCCGTGGCCGCGCTCGCGCAGCGCGGCCGCCAGCGCGTGCAGGGCCAGGGTGTGCCCCTCGTGCTCGGCGGCGGTCAGCAGGATCCCCTGCGACGGCAGGCCGCCGGCGCCGCGGTCCGGATCCCCCCGGGCCACCCGGTCGAAGCCGGCCCGCACCCCCTCGGAGAGGGCGTGTTCCACGGCGACCGACTCGGCGCCGCCGTCCGGGACGCCGGTCAGCAGCGGCCGGCAGAGCCGCTCCCAGACCGCCGGCGCGCCCCACCGGGCCACGGCCGCGCCGATCAGCTCGGCCACCCGGTAGCTGTCCAGATCCTCGGCCGCGGCCCACAGCCGCTCCCGGTCCGGCTCGTCGCCGACCATCGCCGGCCACTCGGTCCGCACTCTCCGCTCTCCCGCCGTCGGACGGTCGGTGTCGCAGAGGATTCGTCCGGCGGACCCGGCCCGGATGCGGCCCGGGCGGATTGACCACCCAGCCCCATAAAGCTATTGTCTTACTACCGTAGTTAAAGACGACAGGACGGGAGCTCGATCCTTGATCGAATTCCATCTGGACGGGCACTCCAAGGCGGCCACCTACCTGCAGCTCGTGCAGCAGGTCAAGCAGGCGCTGCGCACCGGGCTCGCCGAGTCCGGCGACCAGCTGCCCAAGGTGCGGGACGTCGCCGAGTCGCTGGCCATCAACCCGAACACGGTGCTCAAGGCGTACCGGCAGCTGGAGATCGAGGGTCTGGTCGAAGGCCGACCCGGGGTCGGCACCTTCGTCCGGCGCTCGCTGGCCGGCCCCTCGCTCGCGGCGCAGAAGCACCTGCGCCGCGACCTGGAGGCGTGGCTGCGCCGCGCGCACACTGCCGGACTCAGCGAGGAGGACGTGGTCGCGCTGGTCGAGACCACGCTGCGTACGACGTTCCACGGCGGTCGATTTCAGGAGGGAATAGCGTGACCACCGCACTCGAAACAACCGGCCTGGGCAAGCGGTACGGCCGGGACTGGGCGCTGCGGGACTGCTCGCTCACCGTGCCGGCCGGCCGGGTGGCCGCGCTGGTGGGGCCGAACGGCGCCGGCAAGACCACCCTGTTGCACCTCGCGGTGGGGCTGCTCCGGCCGGACGCGGGGACGGTACGGGTGCTCGGCCGCTCCCCCGGCGACGACCCGGACCTGCTGTCCCGGGTCGGGTTCGTGGCCCAGGACACCCCGTTGTACCGCGACTTCACGGCCACGGACCTGATCACGATGGGCGGCAGGCTCAACCGGAGCTGGGACGCCGAGCTGGCGCGGGAGCGGCTCGGGCAGCTCCGGATCCCGCTCGACCGCCGCGTCGGCAAGCTGTCCGGCGGCCAGCGGGCCCAGGTGGCGCTGGCCCTCGCCCTGGCCAAGCGGCCCGAGCTGCTGCTGCTGGACGAGCCGGTGGCCAGCCTCGACCCGCTGGCCCGGCGCGAGTTCATGCAGGCGCTGATGGGCGCGGTGGCCGAGCACGGCAGCACCGTACTGCTCTCCTCGCACCTGCTGGGCGACCTGGAACGGGTCTGCGACTACCTGATCGTGCTGCAGGCCGCGCGGGTGCAGGTGCTCGGCGACGTGGACGCGCTGCTGGCCGAGCACCGCCTGCTGGTCGGGCCGCGCCGCGCCGACCTCGCCGGCCTCGACGTGGGCACGGTGGTCCGGGAGAGCCACACCGACCGGCAGACCACGCTGCTGGTCCGCACCGACCGGCCGGTCGCCGATCCGGCGTGGACGGTCAGCGACGTCACGCTGGAGGATCTCGTGCTCGCCTACCTGGCCGATCCGTCCGTGGGCGCCCTGCCCGGTCCGGGCCGCAACGGGCTGGAGGTGGCCCGATGATCTGGCTGGCCTGGCGGCAGCACCGGGTCCAGTTCCTGGTCGCCCTGCTCTGCTTCGCGGCCGTGGCGGCCGTCATGGTGGTGACCGGGCTGCGCATGCGGCACGCCTTCGCCGACGCCGGCCTGCCGAGCTGCCTGCCGAAGGTCACCGGCGCCGAGATCGGCGTCACCGCTCCGCCGCCGGGCACGCAGGGCGACTACACGGTGGCGAACTGCGTCGGGCTCGCGCGCCAGCTCTCCGACCGGTACGAGACCGTCACCGGCGTGCTGGCGATCCTGTTCACGATGCTGCCGCTGTTCGTTGGACTGTTCTTCGGGGCGCCCCTGGTGGCCCGGGAGGTGGAGCAGGGCACCCACCGGCTGGTCTGGACCCAGGGGATCACCCGGCGGCGGTGGGCGCTGGTGAAGTTCGGCCTGGTCGGAGCGGTCACGCTGGCCCTCGCCGGCGCGTTCGCCGCGCTCTCCACCTGGTGGATCGACCCGCTGGCCCGGGCGACCGGACGGGGCTTCAACTACCTCTTCTTCGACCAGCGCGGCATCGTGCCGGCGGCCTACACGCTGTTCGCGGTGGCCCTCGGCACGGCCGCCGGCGCGCTCTGGCGCAAGGGGCTGCCGGCCATGGCCGCCACCCTGGTGACGTTCCTCGTGGTCCGGGTCGGGATCGCCGCGCTGGCCCGGCCGCGGTTCCTACCGGCGCGACGGATCACCGAGCTGATCACCGAGCCCCGGGAACTCAACCGGCTGCACGGCGACTGGATCGTCAGCATGGGCGTGCACCGGGCCGACGGCACCCTGCTGGTGGGCGACGGGCAGGTCGGCTGCCCGCCGGGCGAGGGACGGTGCCTGCGCGAGTTCGGTGCGGGCGCGTACAACCAGTGGCTGGTGCAGCCCGTCGGGCGGTTCTGGACGTTCCAGTGGATCGAGACGGGGATCTACGTGGCGCTCGCCGCCCTGCTCCTGTGGTACGCCGTCCACCGCGTCCGCCGCCGCATCTCCTGACGGGCACGCACGGGGGAGATCTTGGAATTTTGGTGCCCCCTCCAGGGCACCAAAATTCCAAGATCTGCGGCCAGCAGGATCAGCCGGCGCGGCGGGACAGCCAGCGGCGGGCGAGCAGGGCCACGGTGCCCCAGAGGCCGCGCCGGAACAGCAGCACCACCAGCACGAAGATGCCGCCGGTGACCAGCCCGATCTCCTCGAAGCCGGAGAACGACAGCCAGTCCGACAACCGGACCAGGATGGCCGCGCCGAGCACGCCGCCCCAGAGCGTGCCGATGCCGCCGAGCACCACCATGATCACGGCCTGGCCTGAGGTGGTCCAGTGCAGCACGTCCAGCGAGACGAACTGGTGCCCGACCGCGAACAGGCCCCCGCCCAGCCCGGCCAGGAACGCCGACAGCACGAACGCGATGAGCTTGTAGCGGTGCACCGGGTAGCCGAGCGCGCGGGCCCGGGCGGGGTTGTCCCGGATCCCCACCAGCACCCGACCGAACGGCGAATGCACCACCCGCCAGGCCAGGAACAGCCCGATGAGCACGATCGGCAGCGCCGCGTAGTAGAAGTAGTATTCGTCCGACAGGTCCAGCCCGCCCAGCTCGCGCGGGATGCTCTGCAGCCCGTTCTCGCCGCCGGTCACCCCGCGCCAGACGTTGGCGATCGCGTACACCATCTGGGCGAAGGCCAGCGTCACCATCGCGAAGTAGATGCCGGTCCGCTTGACCGCGAGATAGCCGATCGGCACCGCCAGCAGCGCCGCGGCCAGGGCGCCGGCCAGCACCGCCGCCGGGAAGGGCAACCCGAGGTGTACGGCCACCAGCCCGGTGACGTACGCCGAGCCGCCCCAGAAGGCGGCGTGGCCGAACGACATCAACCCGGTGAAGCCGAGCAGCAAATCGACGGCCACCGCGAACAGCCCCCAGCAGAGGATGTCCACGGCCACCGCCGGATAGAGCCCGTTCGGCAGCCACAGCAGCACCACCAGGCCGACCGCCAGCAGCACGTACCGGAGCCAGGGCGGCGCGGCCGCGGCGGCGATCAGGGCCGACGACGGCCGGCCCGTACCACCGCCCGGGCCGGAACCGGCAGCGGACCCGGCGGCCGACACGGACCCGGCGGCCGACGCGGATCCGGCGGCTGACGCGGAGCCGGCGGCCGGGACGGAACCGGCCGGCGCGGAGCCGGGGATCGGCGCGGCCGGGCCGGAGCCGCCGGCGGACCCGGCGGCCGGGCCGGTCGGGTCGGTCGGGTCGGTCGGGTCGGTCGGGAACGATGATGCGGTGGATGCCTGCGTCATGCCGGCGCCTCCTCGCGGCCGAACAGGCCGGCCGGCCGCCACAGCAGCACGGCGGCCATCACCAGGAAGACCACGGTCTGCCCGATCACCGGATAGTCGGACAGGTAGACCAGGGTCCAGGACTGCACCAGGCCGATGGCGAAGCCCACCGCCACCGAGCCGAAGATCGAGCCCAGCCCGCCGATCACCACGACCGCGAAGACCACGATGATCAGGTCGGCGCCCATCAACGGGTTGACCGCGCGCATCGGCGCGGCCAGCACGCCGGCCAGGCCGGCCAGCGCGATGCCCACCCCGAACACCGGCGTCACCCAACGACCGACGTTGATCCCGAACGCCCGGGTCAGCTCGGGCCGCTCGGTGGCGGCCCGGATCACCATGCCGACCCGGGTGTGCCCGAGCAGCCACCACACGGCCACGCAGGCCACGACCGCGAAGGCCAGGATGAAGACCCGGTACGCCGGGAAGTCGAACAGCCCCAGGTCGACCGACCCGGCCAGCTCGCGCGGCATCGGGTACGGGCTGGACTGCACTCCGTACCGCGACTTCACCGCGTCCTGCAGGATGAGCGTGAGGCCGAAGGTCAGCAGGAAGTTGTAGAGCGGGTCCAGCCGGGTGAGCCGGTGGATGAACGCCCGCTCCAGCGCCATCCCGAGCACGCCCAGCACAACCGGCACGATGACCAGCGCCCACCAGAACGGCACGCCCGCCTCGGTCAGCAGCACGTACGCGCCGAACGCGCCGAGCATGTAGAACGCGCCGTGCGCGAAGTTGACCACCCGCAGCATCCCGAAGATGACCGCCAGCCCGAGGGCGAGCAGGGCGTAGAACGCCCCGCTCACCAACCCGTTGAACGTGTTCTGCAGGAACCCGGTCATGACATCGTGCACTCACTGCTCGGCGCCCGGAACGCCTGGTCGGCCGGGATGGTCTTGAGGATCTTCACGTAGTCCCACGGCTCCTTGACCTCGGCGGCCGGCTTGACCTGGGCCAGGTACGCGTCGTGGATCACCCGGTGGTCCTCGGCGCGGATCTTGCCGTGCCGCAGGAAGACGTCCTCGATGGACTTGCCCTCCAGCTGCTTGACCACCGCGTCCGCGTCGTCGGTGCCGGCCGCTTGCACCGCCTCCAGGTACTGCATGGCGGCCGAGTAGTTGGCCGCGTGCGCGAACGTCGGCCGGGTCCCGGTCTGCTGCTGGAACTTGTCGGCCCAGGCCCGGTTCTGCGCGTCGAAGTTCCAGTACCAGGCGTCGGTGTAGGTCGTGCCCTCCAGGGCGGCCGGGGTGAGCGAGTGGATGTCGGTGAGGAACATCAGCCCGACCGCCAGCCCGATCCCCTTCTCCCGCAGCTTGAACTCGTTGTACTGCTTGACCACGTTGACCAGCTCGGCGCCGGCCTGCATGGTGCCCAGCACGGTCGGCTTCGGCTTGATGGTCGGGGCCTTGAGCAGGTACGTCGAGTAGTCGCCGGACTCGTTCGGGAACGGCGCGCCGTCCTGGCCCACCACCGTGCCGCCGGCCTGCTTGATGGCCGCGGTGAAGCTCTTGGCCATGTCCTGCCCGAAGGCGTAGTTCGGGTAGAGCAGGTACCAGCTCTTGCCGCCCTGCTCGGTGGTGGTCCGGCCGGTGCCGTTGGCCAGCATGTACGTGTCGTACGCGTAGTGGAACGTGTATTTGTTGCACGCCTTGCCGGTCAGGTCGGTGGTGGCGCCGGAGATGTTGAAATACAGCTTCTTCTTCTGCTTGGCCACGTCGGCCACCTTGAGCGCGGCCGACGAGGTGGGCACGTCGAGGATCGCGTCCACGCCCTTGCGGTCGTACATCTCCGCGGCCTTGCTGTTGGCCACGTCCGGCTTGTTCTGGTGGTCCGCGCTCTCCACCGTGATGTTCTTGGTGATGGCCTTGTCGCCGTACTTGGCCTTGAAGTCGGCGATGGCCATCTCCACGGCCTTCACCGAGTTCTTCCCCGACAGCTCGGCGTACGCGCCGGACTGGTCGTTCAGCACGCCGAGCACGATCTTGTCGTCGGTCAGCTTGCTGTCCCCCGAGCCCTTCGGCCCGCCGCCGCCACAGCCGGCGACCAGCAGTGCCGTGGCGGACACCACCGCAAGCGTTGCGGTTGCGCGCATCTGTCATCCCTCCAGGTCCGCGCTCGGCGCGCGGCTCGCGGTTGCGATCGGATCGTTCAAATTCCGAGGTACGACAGCAGCTCGCCCTCCCGCGAGCGGACCTCGGAGTTGTCCATCGACTCGACGACGCTGCCCTGCGCCAGCAGGTAGTGCCGGTCGGCGACGCTCGTGGCGAAGTGCAGGTTCTGCTCGACCAGCAGCACGGTCACCCCGTGCCGCTTGGCCTCGCCGAGGATCTCGCCGACCCGCTGCACCAGCAGCGGGGACAGCCCCTCGGTGGGTTCGTCGCAGAGCAGCAGCCGGGCGCCCATCCGGAGCACCCGGGCCAGCGCCAGCATCTGCTGCTCGCCGCCGGAGAGCGTGGTGGCCGGGGCGGCGCGCCGCTCGTACAGGATCGGGAAGGCGTCGTACACCCGCTCCAGCGGCCACGGCTGCGGCCCGACCGCGGGCGGCAGGGTGAGCTGTTCGGCCACCGACAGGCTGGCGTAGCTGCCCCGGTCGTCCGGCACCCAGCCGAGGCCCAGCCGGGCCCGGCGGTGCGCCGGCAGCCGCCCCAGGTCCCGGCCCTCGAGCTCCACCGTGCCGCGCTGCCCCGGGTGCAGACCCATCACACAGCGCAGCAGGGTGGACTTGCCGGCGCCGTTGCGGCCCACCAGCGTCACCACCTCGCCGGCGTCGACGCGCAGCCCGACCCCGCGCAGCACCTGCGCCTCCCCGTACCAGGCCCACAGGTCATCGATCCGCAGCATCCGCCGCCTCCTCCGGTGCAAGGAAGGGCCCCTTGTTATCGCTTTTTGTAGAGGAAGGGCCCCCTGTTAACGCCTCTCCCCCGGCGCGCTGAGGCTCGCCCAGGTAGGCGCTGATCACTCGCTGGTCCGCCCGGACCTGCTCGTACGGCCCCTCGACCAGCACCTTGCCGGCCTGCAGCACGGTCACCGTGTCGGCGAGCCGGCCGACCACGCTCATGTTGTGCTCGACCATGACCACCGTGCGGCCCTCGCGGACCCGCTGGATGAGGTCGACCGTCCGGTCCACGTCCTCCAGCCCCATCCCGGCGGTCGGCTCGTCCAGCAGCAGCACCGTCGGTTCGAGGGCCAGCGCGATGGCCAGCTCCAGCGCCCGCTTGCGGCCGTAGGCCAGCGCCTCGGCCGGCACGTCGGCCACCTCGGCCAGGCCCACCAGATCGAGCAGCTCGGCGGCCCGGGGGGTGTACCGGCGCATCAGCCGGGCCGAGCGCCAGAACCGCCAGCCGAGCCCGCTGCCGCTGGCCAACGCCAGCTCCACGTGCTCGCGTCCGGACAGCTGCGGGAAGAGGCTGGTGATCTGGAACGACCTGGCCACGCCCAGCCGGGCGATCCGCTCCGGCGGCAGCCCGGTGACGTCCCGCCCGCCCAGCTCGATCCGGCCCCCGGTCGGCCGCAGAAAGCCGGTGAGCAGGTTGAACAGCGTGGTCTTGCCGGCGCCGTTCGGACCCACGAGCGCGTGGACGGTGCCCGGCGCCACCGACAGGTCCACCCCGTCCACGGCCCGGAAGCCGCGGAAGTCCCGGGTGAGCCCGCGTACGGACAGCGCCGCCTGATCGGTCATCGCCCCTCCCCTCCTCCGCCGCCCGCACGGCCAGCGCCGCGGTGACCGCGGTCACAACCGGCCTCGTGTCTGGGGAAAGGTACGGGCAGTCCGGCGGGCCGGGCCATGGGGCCGCGCCACACATTCGGGCCGCTCTTCTCGTGCCGGGTCGATATGCTCCGGCCGCTGGCCGGCCCGCCCAGCCATCGATGATGCTCGGTCCCCAGCCGGTTCGGCGCGCCGCATGTGGGCGCCGCCCCGGTCGGGCCGACGGCATGTGGCCGGCCGCCACCACGGGAGCGTTGCCGCCGGCCGGACCGGCCGCGCCGGCAGCCGGGGTGGCCCGGGGCGGCGGACCGGCGCGCCGGACGGGCCGCGCCGGCGGCCGGGGTGGCCCGGGGCGGCGGACCGGCCGCGCCGGACGGGCCGAGGCGCCGGGCGGGCCGGGGGCGCCCGCGGACCGGCGCGCCGGTCCGCCGAGGCGGCGGGGTAGCCGGGGCGACGGCCGGGCCAGCCGGGGCGACGGCCGGGGTAGCCGGGCGGCGACCGGGACCGGCTCAGCGGGTCAGCGCGGCCACCGCCCGATCCACGTCGTCGACGGTCGTGTAGAGGTGGAACGACGCCCGGAGGCGCCCGGCCCGCACGGCGGCCCGGATGTTCGCCGCGGCCAGCCGGTCCGCCGCGTCCGGCAGGTCCACGCTGACGATGGCGCTGTTTCCGGGCGGGCGGCCGAGGCCGGCCAGGAACCGGTTGGCCAACCCCACGTCGTACCGCTGCACCGCCGCCACGCCCACCCGGCGCAGGATGTCGAGCGCCGGGGCCGCGCCCACCCAGCTGAACCAGGCGGGCGAGGTGTCGAACCGCCGGGCGTCGTCGGCCAGCCGCAGCGGCGGCCCGTAGTACGACTCGGACACCTCCCGGCCGGCGGACCAGCCGGCGGCCGAGGGGATCAGCCGCTCGCGCAGCGCGGGCGCGAGATAGCCGAAGGCGGCGCCGCGCGGGGCCATCAACCACTTGTATGCCGCGACCACCACCGCGTCCGCCGCCAGCGCGTCGAACGGCAGCCAGCCGCAGGCCTGGCTGGCATCGACCACCACCAGGGCGCCGTGCCGTCGGGCGGCCGCCACGATCTCGTCGTACGGCGCCACCGACCCGTCCGCGGATTGCACCAGGCTGAACGCCACCAGGTGCGTCCCGGCGTCGATCGCGTCGGCGAGCCGTGGCGCCGGGACGGTCCGCACCCGCACCCCGCGATCCGCCTGGGCCAGCCAGGGAAAGAGGTTCGACGTGAACTCGATCTCCGGCGCCAGGACCACGGCGCCGGACGGGAGCGCCGACGCGACCGGCGCGAGCAACGCGGACACGGTCGCGTTGAGGGTGACGTCGGCCGCGGACACCCCGATCAGCTCGGCGAAGATGGCCCGGGACCGTTCGCTCGCCGCCCCCCAGCCCTCCCAGGAGGTACGGCCGACCCGCCAGTCGGCCAGGGCCGCCTGCAGCGCGTCCCAGGCCGGTCGGGGCGGCAGGCCGTAGCTCGCCGTGTTGAGCCAGCCCGGTTCCGGCTCCCAGAGCCGCTGCGCCTCGGCCAGATCCATGCCGGCCACCCTATGCCGGCCGGGACCCGGGTCCCTGCGGCCCCGGCCCGCAGGCCGGCCGGACCGCGCCGATTTGGCCCGGACATGCCGGACGCCCGGCCGAACCGGCCGGGCGTCCGCGTGGTGCCGTGGAGCTGTCGATCAGAGGCTGAGCCGCTGACCCGGGAAGATCAGGTTGGGGTTGCCACCGACCGTCCGCTTGTTCTCCTCGTACAGCGCGTGCCAGCCACCGGAGACGCGCTGCACCTCGGCGATGGTGGACAGCGTGTCGCCCGGCTTGACGACGTACGCACCGGTGGCCGCGGCCCGGCGCGCGGTGGTCCCGGCCGGGGCGCTGTGCCGGGTGGTGCTCTTCGGCGCGTGCCGCACGGTGCTCTTCGGCGCGTGCCGCACGGTGCCGCGCGAGGCTGCCCGCTCCGACCGGTGGTCCGACGAGGAGCCGGAGCTCGACGACTTCGAGCTGTAGTGCTTGGTCGAGCCGCCCTTCTTGCCACACACCGGCCAGGCGCCGATGCCCTGGCCGCGAAGCACCTTCTCGGCCACCGCGATCTGCTCGCCGCGGGAGGCCAGGTCGGCGCGCGAGGCGTACTTGGTCCCGCCGTAACCGGCCCAGGTGCCCTTGGTGAACTGCAGGCCGCCGTAGAAGCCGTTGCCGGTGTTGATGTGCCAGTTGCCACCGGACTCGCACTGTGCGATGGCGTCCCAGTTGACGCTGGCGCTCGCCGGAGCGGCCGGGCCGAACAGCGCCGCGACGCCGGTGACGGCGCCGACGGCCAGCGTGCCGACGGCGACCCGACGGGCGGTGACCCGGCGGTGCCGGGCGGTGTACTGCGTTGCCATGTGGTTGCCCTCCACGCCGACGAGGTGAGCTGTCGGGTTCGGGCCGAGTTGCCCGGCCGCCGTTGGCGGCTTCACCCCGAGGTGACGTGCACCGAGGAACGTTGGGTCCCCCGCTCCATGCCCCTTGACTGGGTCCCGACGGCCGGCGGCATGGATTAGGCGTTACCGACCTCGGTGCCCGCGATTGCGGACCTCAGCGACGTTAGGCGGCGTTTCTCGCCGCCGCCCACTGATTGTGGACTTACTCACCAGTCAGCACTCAACGCTGCTATTCTGCCTGGTTGGCCGGTGTACCCCGACTTTCGGGCGAGGTGTGGCTGGTCTTCAGCCCGCGGCGAACGCGGCCGGTTCCGGGTCGCGGCCCGGCCGGCGTACCGGTCGAATGGGGTGATGGAGCAGACACGAGCCGGGGCCGCGGCGGGGCGGGCGGCGTACGACGGCATCGCGGACTGGTACGAGCATGAGTTCCTGACCGCACAGCGGGCCGCCGGGGACCCGCTGGGGATCCGGACGGCGCTGGCCGGGCTGCTGGGCCCGGGCCGCGGCCCCTGCCTGGAGGTGGGCTGCGGCACCGGAGAGTACGCGGCGCAGCTGCGCGGGCTCGGTTGGACGCCGGTCGGCGCGGATCTGTCGGCCGGCATGCTCCAGCACGCCCGGGACCGGCTGCCCGCCGTCCGCGCCGACGCGGCGCGGCTGCCGTTCCGGGACGGCTCGCTGCCGGCCGTGACCGCCGTGATGGCGCACACCGACATGCCCCGGTACCCGGACGTGCTCCGCGAGGTGGCCCGGGTGCTGGCGCCGGGCGGCGTGTTCGTGCACGTGGGCGTGCATCCGTGCTTCTGCGGCGGGTTCGCCGACCGGACCGACCCGGCGGCCGTGGTCATCCGGCCGGGCTATCTGGACGGTCACTGGACGATGGAGTCGTGGAGTTCGCAGGGGCTGCGGGACAAGGTCGGCGCCAGCCACTGGCCGCTGCCGGAGCTGCTGCACGGCGTCCTGGCCGCCGGGCTGACCCTCGACCGGTTCGCCGAGGGCGGGTCACCCGTGCCCACCATGCTCGCGTTCCGGGCCCGGAGGCCGGCCTGAGACCGCCCGGCCGGCGGCGGCGATCCGGTGTCCGCCCCGCGCGGGCTGCGGGGCATCCTCGCCGTCCATCTTGGGCGACGGCTCAGCCGGCCTCGCCGGCGAGCGGACCGGCGGACCGGGACGCCGGCGACAGCGGTACGGCCGCCACCTCGTCGGCCAGCTCGGCCTCCCGGCTGATCAGGTCCGGTTCGTCGGTGGGACGGCCGCGCGGCGTGAGCAGCGAGGCCACCGCGCCGATCAGGGCCATGACGATGGCCAGCCAGAACACGATCACCAGTCCGTCGTGGAACGGGCCGGAGATGAGGTGCGGGAAGAACTGCCGCCCGGTGAGCGTGTGCGCGTTCGCCGCCGGCAGCGCGCCGAGCAGCGCGGGGCCGAGCAGCGCGGCCATCGGGTTGTAACCGAGGAACGCGGCGAACAGCGTGCCCACCGGCGGCAGCTGGGCGATCGTGTGCGCCGCCGACGCCGGTACGCCCTGGGCGGTCAGTCCGGAGTCGAGGGTGCCCGGCAGCGACGAGGCGAGTCCGGCCACCATGAGCGAGAAGAACACCCCGATCGACAGCACCATGCCGGCGTTCTGGAACGTCGCGCGCATCCCGGAGGCCGCGCCGCGCAGCCGGGCCGGGACGCTGGACATCACCAGTGAGGTGTTGGGGGCGGAGAACAGCCCACCGCCCAGGCCGTTGAGGAACACCAGGATCGCGAAGACCGGATAGCTGAAGTCGCTGGGGATCAGCAGCAGCCCCGCGAACGACCCGGCCATCACCACCAGGCCGCCGGCCGCGAACAACCGCGCGCCGAACCGGTCGGACAGCGCGCCGGCCAGCGGCCCGGCAACCAGGAAACCGACCGTCAAGGGCAGCAGGTAGATGCCGGCCCACAACGGGGTCTGCTCGTAGTTGTATCCGTGCAGCGGCAGCCAGATGCCCTGCAGCCAGATGATCAGCATGAACTGGAGCCCGCCGCGGGCCACCGAGGCGAGCAGACCGGCCGCGTTGCCGCTGCTGAAGGCGGCGATGCGGAACAGGCTGAGCGGGAACATCGGCTCGGCCACCCGAGCCTCGATCAGACCGAACGCCACCAGCATGGCCACCCCGCCGATCAGGCCGGCGAGCACCCACGGGCTCGTCCAACCCATGGTGTGTCCCCCGTACGGCTGGATGCCGTAGGTGATGCCGGCGAGCAGCGCGGTCAGGCCCACCGCGAAGGTGAGGTTGCCCCACCAGTCGATCCGGGCCGGCCGGCGCAACCCCGTGTCGTGCAGCGACCGGTACGCCCAGATGGTGCCCACGATCCCGATCGGCACGTTGACCCAGAACACCGAGCGCCAGTTCCACTCGGCCAGCACGCCGCCGAGGACCAGTCCGATGAACGAGCCGGCGATGCCGGCCACGATGTTGATGCCCAGCGCGGTGCCCCGCTGCCGAGCCGGGAACACGTCGGTGATGATGGCGGCCGAGTTGGCCATCAGCATCGAGCCGCCGACCGCCTGGAGCACCCGCCAGCCGATCAGCCAGAGCGCGCCGCCACCGCCGTCGAGCGGGTCGACGGAGAGCAGGATGGAGGTGATGGTGAACAGCGCGAACCCGGCGTTGTAGATCCGTACCCGGCCGTACATGTCACCGAGCCGGCCGAGCGTGACCACCAGCACGGCGGTGACCAGCATGTAGCCCATCAGCATCCAGAGCAGGTAGCTGACGTTTCCGGGCTCGAGCGGATCCAGGTGTACGCCGTTGAAGATGGCCGGCAGCGAGATCAGCACGATCGACGAGTTGATGGTGGCCAGCAGGGTGCCGAGGGTGGTGTTGGACAGCGCCACCCACTTGTAGTGCGGATGCTCGGCGCCGCCCGCGAGCGCGCCCCGGGCGCCGCCGCGCCCGGGCGAGCCCGACACGTCGAAGCTCGTGCTCATGTCGGCTCCTCGCTTCGCTCGGAGCCGCCATGAGACTCCACCGCACTGCGCCCGTTGATGAGCTCGCTGCGCTCGCTCATGTCGTCGTTCCCCCCTCGTGTTCGCCGACCCGGCCGGCCGGTCGATCATTCGCCGGCCCGGCCAGCCGGTCGACCGTGCGCAGCGACCGTTCGAGCGCCGCGCGGTCCTCGTCCGGCAGCCCGGCCAGCAGCTCCCGCAGCTTCGCCGCGCGCGCCCGGCGGCGCTCCCGGATCCGGTCCCGCCCGGCGGCCGTGGCGCGTACCAGCACCACCCGTCCGTCGGCCGGGTCACCGGCCCGCTCGGCGAACCCGCAGCGTTCCAGCCGCGAGACCAGCTGGGTCATGGCCGGTTGGGTCACCCCCTCGGCGACCGCGAGGTCGGAGAGGCGGTGCGGGCCGAGGTCGTCCAGCCGGGACAGCACCGACGCCGCGGTGAGGCTCAGCCCGTCCGGAGCGGTGGCCCGGCGGAGCAGCCGCATCAATCGCTCGAAGTCGCTGGCCAGCTGGTCGAGCTCGGCGTCGGCCGCCGGCCGCTCGCCCGCGCGGTCGGCCGGGGATGTCGTCACCCGGCCTTTATATCAGCGACTTATAGAAGCAGCTTATATACCTGGCCGAACTGTTGCCGGCGCCACATCGTCCCCGTGGTCCGCCGCAAGCGCCAGACCGTCCCCGTGGTCCGCCGCCGGCGCCACGTCGACCCCGCGGTCCGCCGCCAGCGCCGCCTCGATCGCGTGGTCCGGCGCCGATGCCACGTCGGCGGCGCCGTCCGCCGCCCGCCACTCGGCCGCGAGCAGCGCGTAGATCGCCTCGTCGGTCCATTCGCCCTTGACGAACTCGTTCTGCACCAGGTGCGCCTCGCGTCGCATCCCCAGCCGCTCCAGCACTCGCGCCGACGCGGTGTTCCGGGCATCCAGCCGGCCGACGACGCGATGCAGGCCCAGCCACTCGAAGCCGAGTCGCAGCATCTCGGCGGCCGCCTCGGTGGCGTACCCGCGCCCGGCCGCGGCCGGGTGGAAGACGTACCCGATCTCGCCCTGCCGGTGTTCCGCGCTGGTCCACGCCAGCATGACGTCCCCGACCAGCCGGCCGGTCTCCCGGACCACCACGGCCAGGTTCAGCGCGTCGCCACCGGTCCGCAGCGCGGTGCGGCGCAGCCGGCGCTCCAGGGAGGCCCGGGTGGCCGCCTCGTCGTCGGGCTCCTCGTAGAGGTAGCGCACCACGTCCGGCCGGGACCGGTAGGCGTGCAGCGCGGCCAGGTCGGTGGGCTCGAAGGGACGCAGGTCCAGCCGCGCGGTCCGGATCGGGTAGTCGGGGGTCAGCACCCGGGCAGGCTACGCCGACGGCCCGACGTCCGTCGTGCCGATATCGAACCGTCGGCGGTACGTCGTCACGGCCCGAGATCCGTCTATGTGGATCCGGTGTGGCGGCGGGTCAGCCGACGGCCTCCATGACCTCGTCGGAGACGTCTGAGGAGACACCTGGACAACTCGACCCGCGAGAAACCCGCTAGGTGATCCGCTCCTGCTTCAGTTGCGGCACCAGCCGGGCCACTGTTTCAAAGTCAGCGTCCTGGTGCAGCACCACCAGCTTCAGGCGGATCGCGGTGGCGATCAACAGGTGATCCGCCACGGACAGTCCCTGGTGTGCGCTCTGACCGGCAAGTTCCTGCCGCACCACCCGCACGAGCTGCCAGGCATCCTCCGGCACCGGAACCCATGGATAGATGTCCCGCAGGTCCCGCTCGACCCGCTCGTACGCCTTCGCATCCGCAATAGTGAGTGTCTCCACCAGCACCGGGTCACAGATCGCAATCAGTCCACGAGAAGCCAGATCGAACCACTCGTTGCCCACCTGGCGGCGGACCATCCGGACCAGGGCGCTGGTGTCGATCAGGTACTTCACTGGTCGATCTCGTCCAGCCGGTCGAAGTGAAAGCCACCCTCATCGGCGACCTCCTGGAGATCGGCAAGCGCTCGCTGACGTCGCTCGCGACTGGTCTCCACCGCCTGCCGCAGGGCCTCGGTCACGGTTTCCTTCTTGGTCCCGGTGCCGAGCGCGGCGGTCGCTTCCGCCAACAGGTCTTCATCGAGGTCCAGCAGGGTCTTGGCCATGAAACACCTCCCGGACAAGGATATATCCGGGAGGTGCGTATATCTCGTGTGACTAGCCGACGGCCTCCATGACCTCATCCGAGACGTCGAAGTTGGCGTAGACGTTCTGCACGTCGTCGCAGTCCTCGAGCACGTCGATCAGCTTGAAGATCTTGCGCGCGCCGTCCTCGTCCAGCGGAACGTTGACGCTGGGGATGAGCGACGACTCGGCCGACTCGTACTCGATGCCCGCGTCCTGCAGCGCCGACCGCACGGCCAGCAGATCGCCCGGCTCGCTCACCACCTCGTACGCCTCGTCCAGGTCGTTGACCTCCTCGGCGCCCGCGTCCAGGACGGCCATCAGCACGTCGTCCTCGGACAGCTCCCCCTTGGGGACGATCACCACGCCCTTGCGGGTGAACATGTACGACACCGAGCCGGCGTCGGCCAGCGAACCGCCGTTGCGGGTCAGCGCGGTGCGCACCTCGGTGGCGGCCCGGTTGCGGTTGTCGGTGAGGCACTCGATCAGCAGCGCGACGCCGTTCGGGCCGTACCCCTCGTACATCACGGTCTGCCAGTCGGCGCCGCCGGCCTCCAGGCCGGAGCCGCGCTTGACCGCGCGGTCGATGTTGTCGTTCGGGACCGAGCTCTTCTTGGCCTTCTGGATGGCGTCATAGAGCGTCGGGTTGCCGGCCGGGTCGCCGCCGCCGGTCCGGGCCGCCACCTCGACGTTCTTGATCAGCTTGGCGAACATCTTGCCGCGCTTGGCGTCGATGACCGCCTTCTTGTGCTTGGTCGTCGCCCACTTGGAGTGGCCGGACATCTGCTACCTCCGTCGCTTCCCGCCGTCTGCCTCGGCCGCACCGCACGACCCGCCGACTCCACGCGGAGATCCCCGTCGGTGCGGGGTGGACAGCCGTGGCGGGCAGAAGGCCCTGCCGAACCCATCAATCCTACCGAGGTCGGCCCGTCGGGCGTCAGGGGCGGTCCGCCGACTCCACCAGCGCCTTCCGGACCAGCTCCACGAAGTACGCGTGCACCCGGTGGTCGCCGGTCAGTTCCGGGTGGAATGAGGTGGCCATCAGGTTGCCCTGGCGGACCGCCACGACCCGCCCGGCCGCCGGCCCCTCGGTCACCCGGCCGAGCACCTGGACGCCCTCGGCCAGGTCCTCCACCCAGGGCGCCCGGATGAAGACCGCGGCGAACTCCGGGCCGGGCATCCCGTCGATCAGCACCGGCACCTCGAAGGAGTCCACCTGGCGGCCGAAGGCGTTGCGCCGGACCGTCATGTCGATGCCGGCGAAGCTCTGCTGATCCGGCCGGCCGTCCAGGACCCGGTCGGCCAGCATGATCATGCCGGCGCAGGAGCCGTACGCCGGCATGCCGTCGGCGAGTCGCTTGCGGATCGGGTCGAGCAGCTCGAACGTCTCGGCCAGCTTGCTGATGGTGGTCGACTCCCCGCCGGGGATCACCAGCGCGTCGATCTCGTCCAGCTCGGCCGGCCGGCGCACCGGTACGGCCTGGGCGCCGGCCTCGGCGAGCGCCCGCAGATGCTCGCGGACGTCGCCCTGCAGCGCCAGCACCCCGATCACCGGCTCACGGTTTTGCAACGGTCCCCCTCCGGAGGCGTTAACAGGGGGCCCTTCCTATACCAGAAGCGATAAGAAGGGGCCCTTCCTTCCAGCTCACCAGCCGCGTTCGGCGAGGCGGTGGGGCTGGGGGACGTCCTCGACGTTGATCCCGACCATCGCCTCGCCCAGGCCCCGGGAGACCTTGGCGAGCATGTCGGGGTCGTCGTGGAAGGTGGTGGCCTTGACGATCGCGGCGGCCCGCTGCGCGGGGTTGCCGGACTTGAAGATGCCGGAGCCGACGAAGACGCCCTCGGCGCCGAGCTGCATCATCATGGCCGCGTCGGCCGGGGTGGCGATGCCGCCCGCGGTGAACAGCACCACCGGCAGCTTGCCGGCCGCGGCCACCTCCTTGACCAGCTCGTACGGCGCCTGCAACTCCTTGGCCGCGACGAACAGCTCATCCTCGGGCAGCGACTGCAGCCGGCGGATCTCCTGGCGGATCTTCCGCATGTGCGTGGTGGCGTTGGAGACGTCCCCGGTGCCGGCCTCACCCTTGGACCGGATCATGGCGGCGCCCTCGGTGATCCGGCGCAGCGCCTCGCCCAGGTTGGTGGCGCCGCACACGAACGGCACGGTGAACGCCCACTTGTCGATGTGGTTGGCGTAGTCGGCCGGGGTGAGCACCTCGGACTCGTCGACGTAGTCCACGCCGAGGGCCTGGAGGATCCGCGCCTCCATGAAGTGGCCGATCCGGGCCTTGGCCATCACCGGGATCGAGACGGCGTTGATGATGCCGTCGATCATGTCCGGGTCGCTCATCCGGGACACGCCGCCCTGCGCCCGGATGTCCGCCGGGACCCGCTCGAGCGCCATCACCGCGACGGCGCCGGCGTCCTCGGCGATCTTCGCCTGCTCCGGGGTGACCACATCCATGATCACGCCGCCCTTGAGCATCTCGGCCATCCCGCGCTTGACGCGGGCGGTGCCGACGACGGGGCTTGCGGCGGGCTGGGCGTTGGTCTCCGACACGGTGTCCTCACTCTGTCCGGGGGCATGACTGCGCTGCTGGGAGCGATGTGCTGGCAGGAACGATTTTACGTTCCGTCCGAACACCGTCCGACGGCCAATCGAGACCCCGGTGGCCTGCCCTGTGGCGCGGATTACCCCGAGGGTCAGCGCACCGGGACGTCCGGCTGGACGGCAAGGGTCGGATCATCGATGTCGAAGTAGCCCGGCCGGTCGTGCCGGCGGGACATCCGGAACAACCTCACAATCCGCCTGTTACGGGCAAAAAGCGCATCGCGCACCAGGTCGGTATGCACCTGCCGGGCCAGCGCCAGCCGCCGGCTGGCCGCCACCACGGCCGCGGCCGGCGGATCGTCCAGCCGGAGCGCGGTGCGCCGCAGCTGCCGGGTGAGGTCGTTCTCCGCGGCCTCCCGCTCACTCGGCTCGGCGTCCAGCGCCAGCCGCGCCGCCGCGTACAGCTCCGTCGCGTACCCCCGCTCCTCGGCCAGCACCGCCGCGGCCGCCGCCCGGCGCAGCAGGTGGGCGTCCAGGGCCCGGCCCGCCGCGGCCGCCCGGTGATGCAGCCGGTCCACCCGGGCCGAGGTCCATCCGAGGTACGCCGCGCCGAACGCCACCAGCACGACCGTCCCCAGCACCCACCACATTCCCGGCATCGTAGTGCGGCCTCCCCCCGGCACCGACCCGGCGCCACCGCGCGTACCCGGCACGGCTGCTCGCCGTCACGATAGCGGCCGACCGGCCCGCCGCGCGGCGACGCAGGTCAGCAGGCTGCGACGCCGGTCAGCGCGAGGCGGTCCACCCCGCGTCCACCACCCGGCCGTCGGTGGCCTCGATGGCCGTCTCGTACACCTCCAGCACCCGGCGGGCCACCACCGGCCAGTCGTACCGGGACACCACCTCGGTGGCGCAGCCGGCCAGCCGGTCCCGTTCGGCGGGGTCGTCGAGCAGCCCGGCCAGGGCTGCCCGCAGCCCGGCGGCGTCCCCGGTCGGGAAGAGCCGCCCGGCCCGGCCGCCGTCGAGGACCCGGCGAAACGCGTCCAGGTCGCTGGCCACCACCGGGGTTCCGGCCGCCATCGCCTCGGTGAGGATCATGCCGAAGGACTCGCCGCCGGTGTTCGGGGCCACGTACAGGTCGACGCTGCGCAGCATCCGCGCCTTGTCCGCCTCGCTGACCAGGCCCAGGTGGGTGATCCGGCCGTGCAGCTCGGCCGGCACGCCGGCGAACAGCTCGTCCGGGTCCCCCGGACCGGCCACCAGCAGGCGCAGCCCGGGCCGGTTTCGGGCGAGCGGGACGAACGCGTCGCGCAGCACCGGAAAGCCCTTGCGGGGCTCGGTGAACCGGCCGAGGAAGCCCAGCGCGCCCCCGCTGCCGGCGCCGGTCGGTCCCGGCCACCCGGGCAGCGGCTCGGCCCCGGCGAACTTCGCCACGGCCACCCCGTTGGGAATCTCCACCGCACCGCCGTCCAGGTGCTCCACCTGGACCCGGCGGGCCAGCGCGCTCACCGCGATGCGCGCGGTGATCTTCTCGAGCACGAGTTGCAGGAGCCCCTGCGCCGCGGACAGCGCGCGGGACCGGGTCATCGCGGTGTGGAAGGTGGCCACCACCGGCCCCCGGGCCGACAGCACGGCGAGCATCGAGATGCTCAGCGTCAACGGCTCGTGCACGTGCAGCACGTCGAAGGCGCCCCGGGCAAGCCACCGCCGGACCCGGGCGGTGGAGACCGGCCCGAACGCGATCCGGGCCACCGACCCGTTGTACGGCAGCGGCACGGCGCGGCCGGCCGGGACCACGTACTCCGGCAGCGGGGAGTCCTCGTCGGCCGGAGCCAGCACGCTCACCCGGTGGCCGAGCCCGATGAGGGCCTCGGCCAGGTCCGTCACGTGGTTCTGCACGCCGCCGGGTATGTCGAACGAGTACGGGCACACGATGCCGATCCGCACCCCTCCCCCTCCCCCGCGCTCTCAGGCCGGCCCGGACGCGGCCGGCGAACCCGGCCCGGACGCGGCCGGCGAACCCGGCCCGGACGCGGCCGGCGAACCCGGCCCGGACGCGGCCGGCGAACCCGGCCCGGACGCGGCCGGCGAGCCCGGCCCGCGGCGCCGCCCGGTCGGCTCGTCCAGCCACATGCGTTGCAGCATGTGCCAGTCCTGCGGGTGCCGGGCGATGCCGGCGGCGAGCTGGTCGGCGATGCGCTGGGTCACCACGGCGACCCGCTCGGACAGGGTGCCCGACTCGGGCGCGGGCAGCTCGATCGGGCCCACCAACCGGCCGCACGCGGCGTCCGGTTCGAACCACATGTCCGCCGTGTACAGCGGCGCCCCGGTGCGCAGGGCGAGCAACGCCGGACCGGGCGGCATCCGGGTCGCCTGGCCGAAGAACGTCACCGGCACGCCGCTGCGGGAGAGGTCCCGGTCGGCCAGCAGCGGCACCACATGCCCCTTACCCAGCCGGTCGGCGAGGATGCCCAGCGGGTGCTGCTCGCCCCCGGTGAGCGGGATGATCTCCATGCCGAGACCCTCGCGGAACTCGACAAACCGGCGGTAAACGCTCTCCGGCTTGAGCCGCTCGGCCACCGTGGTGAGCGGCCAGCCCATGCCGGTCACCCAGGCGCCGGCCGCGTCCCAGTTGCCGCCGTGCGGCAGCGCCACCACGACGCCGCGGCCGGCGGCCACCTCCGCGGCGAGCACCTCCTCGCCGGCCAGCCGGAACCGGCGCCGGATCCCGGCCCGGTCCGTCCTCGGCAGCCGGAACGCCTCCATGAGATACCGGGCGTACGACCGCAGCCCCCGCCGTACCAGATCATCCAGCTCGGCCGGCGCGACATCCGGCCCCACGACGCGCCGCAGGTTGTCACGCAGCCGGCGCACGCCGGGGCCGCCGCGCCGGTACATCCGATCGGCGCCCGCGGCGAACGCGGCGGCGGCCAGCGGGCGGGGCACCGTACGGACCAGGCGCCAGCCGGCCGCGTAGCCGAGATCCACCAGGCTCACGCCGGGCCACCTCCCGGACCGGTCGCCCGGCTTCCGGCCGGGGCGATGGGTCACGCGTCCGCACCCAGCTCGGACCGCTGCGCCTGCCGGTACACGTGCGCGATGCGCTGCCCCACCGTGATCAGGGAGAGGGCGGCCAGCAGCCAGAGCGCGGCCGGCAGCGCCCAGCCGACCCCGAGGCCGGTGAACAGGCCGCCGACGCCAACGATGATGAGGCGTTCGGTGCGCTCGGCGATGCCCACGTTGCAGGTCATCCCGAGCCCCTCGGCGCGCGCCTTGACGTACGAGACGAGCTGGCCGAGGACCAGGCTGAGCAGGGCGGCCGCCACCCCGGCGTGATCGCCGCGGGTGGCCAGCAGGTAGGTGACGGCGCCGAACACCGCGCCGTCGGCCACCCGGTCCATGCTCGAGTCGAGAAACGCCCCGAACCGGCTCGACCGGCCGCGCAGCCGGGCCATCGTGCCGTCCAGCAGGTCGGTGAGGGCGAAGAAGGTGACGATCAGGGCGGCCGGCACCAGCTGGCCCCGGGCGCCGAAGCCCAGCGCTCCGACCAGGCAGCCGGCGGTGCCGGTCACGGTCACCGCGTTGGGCGAGACGCCGGCCCGAAGCAACCGGCGGGCGAGCGGCTCGACGACGCGGGTCAGGGCACCGCGTACGGACACTTGGAAGATCTTTGCCATGGCGGGTCCCACGATAACGGTCGGCGCCGGCCGGCGGATATGGCCGGTCGTGCTCAGTTACGCCCGCAGGGTTGTGTCGGGCTCATTACAGGTGTGGGATCGGAATAAGGAACGTGAGCTACCTCACCACAGAACACTTCGGGTGAACGGCGCGCAACGGGCCGGGGAGGATGTCGCCCCTGGATCGCCCGGGCCGCTCCCGCAGCGCGGCGGTCGCCACCCACGCGAGGGAGGTGCGCCCATGGCGCAGAAGAATCAGGAGAAGGGGGTCACCGGCGCGGCGCCGGTGGTGACCGACCCCGGCAGGGTTCGCAACGTGGTGCTGGTCGGGCACTCCGGAGCGGGAAAGACCACGCTGGTGGAGGCACTGCTCGCGGCGACCGGTGCGATATCCCGTGCCGGCACCGTCACCGACGGCACCACGACCTGTGATCACGACCCGGCCGCCGTCCGACAGCAGCGGTCGGTCGCGCTGGCCTGCGCGCCGGTGCTGCACGAGGGCGTCAAGGTCAACCTGCTGGACACCCCCGGGTACGCCGACTTCACCGGTGAGCTGCGCGCCGGACTGCGCGCGGCCGACGCGGCGCTGTTCGTGGTCTCCGCGGTCGACGGCATGGACGCGGCCACGGCGGCCCTGTGGGAGGAGTGCGCGGCCGTCGACATGCCGCGGGCCGTGGCCGTGACCCGGCTGGATCACCAGCGGGCCGACTTCGACGAGACCGTGGCGCTGTGCCAGCGGGTCTTCGGCGACAACGTGCTGCCGCTCTACCTGCCGATGCTGGGCGACGACGGCGAGTCGGTGGCCGGCCTGCTCGGGCTGATCACCCGGCGGGTCTTCGACTACACCGAGGGACTGCCGGCGGCGGTCCGCGAGCCCGACCCGGAGCACCTGCCGGCCATCGCGGAGGCCCGGAACGAGCTGATCGAGGGCGTCATCGCGGAGAGCGAGGACGAGACCCTGATGGACCGCTACCTCGGCGGCGAGGAGATCGAGGTCGAGGTGCTGATCGCCGATCTGGAGAAGGCGGTGGCGCGCGGACATTTCTACCCGGTGGTCCCCGTCTGCGCCGAGACCGGCCTCGGCGTCGACGCGCTGCTGGAGGTGCTGACCTCCGCCTTCCCGTCGCCGCTGGAGCACGACCTGCCGGTGGTGACCGGCGTGGACGGCAGCCCCCAACCGCCGCTGATCTGCGATCCGGACGGCCCGTTGGTGGCCGAGGTGGTCAAGACCACCGTCGACCGGCACGTCGGGCGCGTCTCGCTGGTCCGGGTGTTCTCCGGGACGCTGCGACCGGACGCGACCGTCCACGTGGCCGGGCACGGGATGGCCGACCGCGGTCACCCGGACCACGACGCCGACGAGCGGATCGGGCACGTGTACAGCCCACTCGGCGCCGCCCTGCGCGAGGTGCCGGAGTGCGTGGCCGGCGACATCTGCGCGATCACCAAGTCGGGCACCGCCGAGACCGGCGACACCATCTCGGCCAAGGAGACGCCGCTGCTGGTGGCGCCCTGGGAGATGCCCGAACCGCTGCTGCCGGTGGCCATCGTGCCGCGCAGCCGGGCCGACGAGGACGCGCTGGCCAAGAACCTGGCCCGGCTGGTGGCCGGCGACCCGACGCTGCGGCTGGAGCGCAACCCGGAGACCCACCAGCTGGTGCTGTGGTGCATGGGCGAGGCGCACGCCGACGTGGTCCTCGACCGGCTCCGCAGCGGCGGCGTGGACCTGGACACCGAGCCGGTCCGGGTGGCGCTGCGGGAGACCCTCGCGGTCGCCTCCACGGGGCACGGGCGGCATGTCAAGCAGTCCGGCGGGCACGGCCAGTACGCCGTCTGCGACATCGAGGTCGAGCCGCTGCCCCGCGGCTCCGGCTTCGAGTTCGCCGAGCGGGTGGTCGGCGGGGCGGTCCCGCACAACTACATCCCCTCGGTCGAGAAGGGCGTGCGGACCCAGCTGGACCGCGGCCTGGTGGCCGGCTACCCGGTGGTGGACCTGCGGGTCACGCTGGTGGATGGCAAGGCGCACAGCGTCGACTCGTCCGACGCGGCGTTCCAGACGGCCGGCTCGCTGGCCCTGCGCGACGCCGCCGAGAAGGGGCAGGTCACCCTCCTCGAACCGGTGGACGAGGTGACCATCAAGATCCCCGATGACTTCGTGGGCGCGGTGATGAGCGACATGTCCGGACGGCGCGGCCGGGTGCTGGGCACCGAGGCCGATCCGGCCAGCCCGGGGCGGACCCTGGTCCGCGCCGAGGTGCCGGCCACCGAGCTGGTGCGGTACGCCGTCGAGCTGCGCTCGATGACCTCGGGCGCCGGCACGTTCCGGCGGACCTTCGCCCGGCACGACCCGATGCCCCAGCACCTCGCCGAACAGGTCCGCAAGGAACACGCCGCCCGCACCGGCCACTGAGCGAGGAAGGAAGGGCCCCTTCCTATCGCTTTCTGTATAGGAGGGGCCCCTTCCTAACCCTCCCGGCCCGGGCGGCGGCGGGACGCGGCGGCCGGGCGGTGGGCCTAGGATCGACGGCGTGCTGCGGATCGGTGTGGACGTGGGTGGAGTGCTGATCGAGCCGTCCGACGATGACGAGGACACCTCGTTCTTCGGCCCGAACTTCCTGCACACCCCGGCCGTTCCCGGCGCGCTCGACGGCCTCGCCGCGCTGATCCGGACGGCGGATCCGGACAACGTCTTCCTCGTTTCGAAGTGCGGCGAGAGCACCGAGGAGCGCACCCGGCAGTGGCTTTCGCACCATGACGCCTTCCGACGGACCGGGCTGCGCCCGGAGCACCTGCGGTTCTGCCGCACCCGCCCGGCGAAGGCGCCGATCGCCCGGGACCTGGCGCTGACCCACTTCGTCGACGACAAGCTCGAGGTGCTGTCGTACCTGACCTCGGTGCCGCACCGCTACCTGTTCCGGCCCCGCGAGCCGGAGGTGGCCGCGCACGCCGGGCAGCTGCCGGCGGTGCGCCGGGTGGAGAGCTGGCCCGAGCTGGTCGCGGCCCTCACCGCCGGCTGACCGCGCCCGGAGCCGGCGCCGGCGGCCGACGCCGCTCAGACCTCGGACCAGGCGCCGGCCAGCAGGTCCCGGGTGTCGGTGAGCAGCTGCGGCAGGACCTTCGTCCGGCCGATCACGGGCATGAAGTTGGCGTCCCCGCCCCAGCGCGGCACCACGTGCTGGTGCAGGTGCGCCGCGATCCCGGCCCCGGCCACCGCGCCCTGGTTCAGCCCGATGTTGAAGCCGTGCGCGCCGCTCACCTTCCGGATCAGCCGCATGGC
The DNA here is from genome assembly GCF_042434095.1 of Plantactinospora siamensis. Taxonomy (NCBI): domain Bacteria; kingdom Bacillati; phylum Actinomycetota; class Actinomycetes; order Micromonosporales; family Micromonosporaceae; genus Plantactinospora; species Plantactinospora siamensis. The sequence continues at coordinate 224,481 of NZ_JBHLUE010000017.1, read as the reverse complement.
CCGCTGGGTGAAGTCGGCCAGCTCGGCGGTCTCCTCCGTCGACAGCTCGGTGTAGTCGGCCACGTGCCGGTACGGGCAGATCAGCAGGTGTCCCGGGTTGTACGGGTACCGGTTGAGCAGGGCGAACACCGACTCGCCCCGGTGGACCACCAGGCTGTCGTCCCCGCCCAGCCCGGGCGCCTGGCAGAACGGGCAGCCGGCCGGCTTCTCGTACCCGCCGGCGGGCGTGTCCGCCCCGGAGATGTACGTCATCCGGTGCGGCGTCCAGAGCCGTTCGAGCCCGTCGGCCAGGTCCGCGTCGCGGTCCGCGCCCCCGGTCACGCTTCCCCGCCCTCGGCCGAGGGGCCGGCGTTGGTGCGCGAGCGGACGATCTCCACGACGTGCGCCACGGCCTCGTCCAGCGGTACGCCGTTGCGCTGCGAGCCGTCCCGGTAGCGGAACGAGACCGCGCCGGCCGCCACGTCGGCGTCGCCGGCGATCGCCATGAACGGGATCTTCTGCTGCTGCGCCGTCCGGATCTTCTTCTGCATCCGGTCGTCCGACATGTCCACCTCGGCCCGGATCCCCTGGGCGCGCAGCTGGGCGACGAACTCGTCCAGATGCGCCGCGTGCTCGTCCCGGATCGGGATGCCCACCACCTGCACCGGCGACAGCCAGGCCGGGAACGCCCCCGCGTAGTGCTCGGTGAGCACCCCGAAGAACCGCTCGATCGAGCCGAACAGCGCCCGGTGGATCATCACGGGCCGCTGCCGGCTGCCGTCCGCGGCCTGGTATTCCAGGTCGAACCGCTTGGGGAAGTTGAAGTCGACCTGGATGGTCGACATCTGCCAGCTCCGTCCGATGGCGTCCCGGGCCTGCACCGAGATCTTCGGGCCGTAGAACGCCGCGCCGCCCGGGTCGGGCACCAGCTCCAGCCCCGACTCGTCGGCCGCGGCCTGCAGCGCCGCGGTGGCCGCGTCCCAGTCCTCGTCCGAGCCGATGAACTTGGGCGAGTCGTCCCGGGTGGACAGTTCCAGGTAGAAGTCCTCCAGGCCGTAGTCGCCGAGCAGCTCGAGCACGAAGCTCAGCAGCGACTTCAGCTCGCCGGCCATCTGCTCGCGGGTGCAGTAGATGTGCGAGTCGTCCATGGTGAGCCCGCGCACCCGGGTCAGCCCGTGCACCACGCCGGACTTCTCGTACCGGTAGACCGCGCCGAACTCGAACAGCCGCAGCGGCAGCTCCCGGTAGGACCGCCCCCGGGCCCGGAAGATCAGGCAGTGCATCGGGCAGTTCATCGCCTTGAGGTAGTAGTCCGAACCTTCAAGGTGCATCGGCGGGAACATCGTGTCCGCGTAGTAGGGCAGGTGACCCGAGGTCAGGAACAGCTGCTCCTTGGTGATGTGCGGGGTGTTGACGAACGAGTAGCCCGCCTGCTCGTGCTTGATCCGCGAGTAGTTCTCCAACTCACGGCGGATGATCCCACCCTTCGGGTGGAAGACCGGCAGACCCGAGCCGATCTCGTCCGGGAAGCTGAACAGGTCCAGGTCCGCGCCGAGCTTGCGGTGGTCGCGCCGCGCGGCCTCCTCCAACAGCTTCAGGTACGCCTTCAGCGCGTCGCGGGTCGGCCAGGCCGTGCCGTACACCCGCTGCAGCTGCGGGTTGCGCTCACTGCCCCGCCAGTACGCGGCGGCCGAGCGCATGAGCTTGAACGCGCCGATCAGCCGGGTGTTCGGCAGGTGCGGCCCGCGGCACAGGTCCGACCAGCAGACCCTGTCCTCGTTCGCGGCAAGGTTGTCGTAGACGGTGAGCTCGCCCCCACCGACCTCCATCACCTCGGCCGAGTCGAGGCCCTCGCCCTTGACGTCGATCAGCTCCAGCTTGTACGGCTCCTCGGCCAGCTCGGCCCGGGCCTGATCGGTGCTGTCGTACCGCCGCCGGCGGAACCGCTGCCCCGACTTGATGATCTCCTGCATCCGCTTCTCGATCCGGGCGAGGTCCTCCGGCTGGAACGGCTTGGGCACGTCGAAGTCGTAGTAGAAGCCGTTTTCGATGGGCGGCCCGATGCCGAGCTTGGCCTCCGGGAAGGTGTCCTGCACCGCCTGGGCCAGCACGTGCGCCGTCGAGTGGCGCAGCACGTTCAACCCGTCCGGCGAGTCCAGCGGCACCGGCTCGACGGTGACGTCGGCCTCGGGGGTCCAGTCCAGGTCGCGCAGCCGGCCGGCGTCGGGGCCGGTCGTCTCGCGCACCACGACGATGGCCCGCGGTCCGGCGCCGGGCAGGCCCGCGGCGGCCACGGCCGCGGCGGCCGTCGTCCCGGCCGGCACGGCGATGGGCTCCATCGGCGGGGCGGCGGCGAGCTGCGCTGCGGACACTGGGTGCTCCTCGATTGTCGGAACGGACCGGACGGACCCGGACCGGGGCACCCGGTCGGGATTCGCAGGCGGCCCGGTCGTGCCCCGGCCGCACTGCGATGCTAGTCGCCCGCCCCCGTCCACCCGCCCATCCCCTCCGCCCATCCCACTCACCCATCCCCTCCACCCGCCGTCGCCCGCACCCTCGCCCGTCGATCATGGGACTTGTTGCGCACCCCGCGCGGAACCGCGCCGTGGATCCCATGATCAACGCAGACCGAGACCGGGGGGCCAGGGCCGGGGCCGGGGCCGGGGCCGGGGCCGGGACCGGGGCCGGGACCGGGACCGCGACCGGGACCGGGACCGGGACCGCGACCGGGACCGGGACCGGGACCGCGACCGGGACCGGAGCCAGGCCCGGGCGGGATGGGTGGAGTCAGAGGCGGGGGGTGGAAGGTGGGGTGGCGGCGGCGAGGAGCTCGGAGACGGTGACCAGGCGGAAGCCGCGGCCGCGCAGGCCGTCGATCATGGCGCCGAGCTGCCGCAGGGCGACCAGCCGGGTGTCCGCGCCGACGTCGTGGGCCAGCACGATGGATCCGCGCCGGGCGTTGTCGACGATGTCGGTCACCTGCGCCGGCGGGTCGTGCTGGAACATCTCCTCGCGCATCTGCTGGGACCACATCACCACGTCGTAGCCGAACTCGTCCGCCACGGTGAGCGTGCTGCCGCCCAGGTGTCCCCACGGCGGCCGCATCAGGGTCGGGGTCCGGCCCAGCAGCCGGCGGATCGCCTCGTCGGCGCGCTCCAGCTGGTCCCGCACCCCGGCCTCGTCCAGCTCGGCCAGGTCCCGGTGCGCCCAGGTGTGGTTGCCGACCTCGTGCCGGCCCAGCCGGCCGCGGAGCAGGTCGGCGTACCGGGTGAGCCGCTCGCCGACCATCATGAACGTGGCCGGCGCCGCCGCCCGGTCCAGGATGTCGAGCACCATCGGCGTCCAGCGCGGGCCGGGACCGTCGTCGAAGGTGAGCGCCACCAGCGGTTCGGTGGTCGAGACGTGCCACACCACCGGGACCTCGCCGCGGGCCGACCAGACCCGGGCCACCCCGGCCGGCGCGTACCCGCCGCTGATCGGCAGGCGATCGGGCCCCAACGGCCACCGCGGCGCCACCAGCGCCGCCCCGGCCGCCGCGCCACCGGCGGCCAGCAGCGCACCGGTCACCACCTGCCGTCGATGGATGCCCATGTCCACACCTCCCCCGTGTGACCACAGCCGGCACCGCTGGGTGGCCGACACATTAGCGTCAAGTGTCAACCGGGGTGGTCCCGAAAGCGGGGCGGCGCCGAACGGCGACATGGATCACATTCGAGGCCCGGCGAGCACGCACGGACATCGACCGGTCACCCGTACGGGGGCAAGGCCGCGTGTCCGGCGGACCGGATCGGCCGTCGGCTTGCCAAGGGCAGTACGGTCTGGGGGTGGCGACGGTACTTCTGGTCGAAGACGATCACGTCGTCCGCGGCGCGATGTTGCGTTCCCTGGCCGACCGGGGCCACGCGGTGCACGCGGTCGGCACCGCGCTCGACGCGCTGCGTCGGGTGGCGGCCGAGACACCGGATCTCGTGGTGCTCGACCTGGGGCTGCCGGATCTGGACGGCGCGGACGCCCTGCGCATGCTGCGGGGCATCACGGACATCCCCATCATCATCGCCACGGCCCGCGACGACGAGCAGGCGATCGTCCGGCTGCTGCGGGCCGGCGCCGACGACTACATGGTCAAGCCGTTCACCGGCGCCCACCTGGACGCCCGGATCACCACCGTGCTGCGCCGAGCCGGCCGGGCCAGCAGGGCGGCCACGCCGGCCGTGCACCAGGTGGGCGAGCTCCGGGTCGACGTGGGCGAACGCAGCGCCACCCTGGACGGCGTGCCGCTGGCGCTGACGCGGAAGGAGTTCGACCTGCTGGCCTATCTCGCGGCCCGACCCGGCCGGGTAGTCTCCCGCCGGGAACTCTTGGAGGAGGTATGGCGGCAGCCATCGGTCGGCGAGGACCAGACAATCGACGTACATCTTTACTGGCTACGCCGCAAAATGGGCGAGTCCGCAGCGAAGCCCCGCTACCTGCGCACCGTGCGGGGGGTCGGGTTCCGGTTGGTGGCACCGGACTGAGACTGGCGCTGGCCTATCTCGGCGCCGGCATGGCGACGATCATCGCGCTGGTGTTTCTCATCCCCCTCGGGTTGGCCTGGCAGGACGCCGTCCGCGGCGAGGTGCTGGCCGACGCGGCGCAGCGCAGCGCCACGGTGCAGGGCGCCCTGGCGGTCAGCCGGGACCCCAAGGTCGTGCAGAAGGTGCTCGGCACCATCGGGGACGATCCGACCCGGCGTCCGGTCGTGCACGGGCTGGACACCGGGGGCATCGTGCGGGCCAGCGACGAGGACGTGGAGCGGGCCAAGGAGCGGGGGGCGCCGATCGTCGTACCGGTGTCGGACGGGGTGGTCCGGCTGGAACCCGTGCCGCTCGGCCCGGAGATCGGCGTGGTGGAGGTGTTCGTCCCCAACTCGGAGCTGGACCGCGGCAGCGGCGGCCGCTGGCTCGCCCTGGTCGCCATCGCGCTCGGCCTGGTGGTGGCCTCCGTGGTGGTGGTGGACCGGATCGCCGCCCGCGCGGTCACCTCGGCCCGGGAACTCGTCCAGGCCGCGGTGGCGGTCGGCGACGGTGACCTCGACGTACGGGTCCAGCCCAGCGGGCCGCGCGAACTGGCCGAGGCGGGCTGGGCGTTCAACCGGATGGCCGACCGGCTGGTCGTGTCCCGCACCGACGAGCGCGAGCTGGTGGCCGACCTGTCACACCGGCTGCGCACGCCGCTCACCGTGCTGCGGTTGGACGCCGACGCCCTCGACTCGGACGACACCAGCGTGGGCTTCTTCACCGAGGCCGAGCTGGACCGGCGCCGGACCATCCGGCGGATCCGCCAGGCCATCGTGACGCTCGAGGGCGAGATCGACGTGCTGATCAACACCACCCGCAAGAGCGTGGCCGCCCAGGAGGCCGGGCCGGGCATGTGCGACGCCAGCGAGGTGGTGCGGGACCGGATGGTGTTCTGGGCCGCACTGGCCAGCGACCAGAACCGGACGTACCAGGTCCTCGGCGCGCAGCTGCGGATCCCGGTGGCGGTGCCCCGGGCCGAACTCGCGGCGGCGCTGGACGCCGTGCTCGGCAACGTCTTCCGGTACACGCCGCAGGGCACCGCGTTCGAGGTCGCGGTCTCCCGGCGGGACGGATACGTGGCCATCCGGGTCGACGACGCGGGCCCGGGCATCGCGAACCCGGACCGCGCGCTGCGGCGGGGCGCCAGCGATCAGGGCTCGACGGGGCTGGGACTGGACATCGCCCACCGGGTGGCCCGGCAGGCCAACGGCTCGGTCAGCATCGCGCGGGCCCGGTTGGGCGGCGCGAGCGTGGTCATGCTGCTGGCCGACCCGGACGCCACGCCGAAGCAGGTGAGCCGGTTCGGTCTGGTCGGTCGGCTGGCCCGGGAACGGGACTCGGCCACGCGGCGCTGGCCCCGGCCCCGGGGCCGGCAGGAGTAGCGAACTCAGTCGAGGCAGAACTCGTTGCCCTCCGGGTCGGCCAGGACGATGTGCCCGGCCTCCAGCGGCGGCGCCGGCTCGTGGCGACGCAGCCGGGTGGCGCCGTGCGAGACGAGCCGGGCGGCGGCCGCCTCCAGGGCCGCCATCCGGGCCTCGCCGTCGAGCCCGGGGGCGGCGCGTACGTCCAGGTGCACGCGGTTCTTCGCCCGCTTCGGCTCGGGCACCCGCTGGAAGAACAGCCGCGGTCGGGCGCCCTCGGGATCGACCAGCGCCGAGGCGTCGTTGTGCCGCTCGGCCGGCACGCCGAGCGCGGACAGGGCCTCCTCCCACGAGGCGAAGCCCGCGGGCGGGTCCTGCAACCGGTAACCGAGCGCCTCGGCCCAGAACGCCGCCAACCGGCCCGGGTCGGCGCAGTCGAACGTGATCTGTACGTCGTGGGTCATGTCAGTGCGCCTCCGGTCGGATCCGCTGATCATTCCGCCGGCGGGTGTCGAGGCCGGCGATCCGGTTCGGGTGTTCAACGATCATGTCCAGCATCCTCGCGTCGATAGCGGACAGGAACGGTCCGCGAATGATGAGAGAATTCGCCGGTGACCGTGGAGGCGACCGCCGGCCGGGTGCTGCGGCTGCTGATGCTGCTGCAGCGCCGGCGATCCTGGACCGCCGGCGAGCTCGCGGCCGAGCTCGGCGTGACGGACCGCTCGGTGCGGCGGGACGTGGAGCGGCTGCGCGCGCTCGGCTATCCGGTTTCCGCCACGGCCGGCGTCGGTGGCGGCTACCGGCTGGGCGCGGGCGCCCGGCTCCCGCCGCTGCTGCTCGACGACGAGGAGGCGATCGCCACGGCGGTGTCCCTCCGGCTGGCGGCCGGCGGGACGGTCACCGGAGCCGGCGAGGCGGCGCTGCGCGCGCTGGCCAAGCTCGACCAGGTGATGCCGGCCCGGCTTCGTGCCGCGGTGCAGGCGGTGCACGGCGCCACCGAGACCCTGCTCGGACCGGCCGTCGAGATCGACCCGGAGCTGCTCATGACCCTGGCTCGGGCATGCCGGGACGCCGTGCGGGTGCGGTTCCGGTATCCGGACCGGGACGGCGGGGAATCGGATCGCACGGTCGAGCCGGTGCGGATGGTCACCACCGGACGCCGCTGGTACCTCATGGCCCGGGACGTCGACCGCGACGACTGGCGCACGTTCCGGTTGGACCGGATGCGCGCGGCCGCGGCGACGACGTGGCGGTTCGAGCCCCGCGAGCACCCCGATCCGGTCGCCTACGTACAGCGGTCCGTGGCCGAGTCGCCGTACCGGTACCTGGCCCGGGTCCGGCTGCGCGCGCCGGCCGACCGGGTACGCGAGCGGGTGCCGCCCCAGGTCGGGCGGGTCGAGGACGACCGGGACGGGTGGTGCGTGCTCGTGGTGGCCGGGGACGACCCGGGCTGGCTGGCCATGCACGTGGCCCGGTTGGGCTTTCCGGCGGAGGTGCTGGAGCCCCCCGAGCTGCGCCGGGCCGCGGCCCGGCTGGCCCGCCAACTGGCCGAGCTGGCCGACGCCGGGCCGGCTGACTAAGTGATCAATCTTCTGCGGTGGTGCAAGTTTGGCTTAGGTCTCGGTTAACGTCGGACCGGTTCGCGGACGGGGCTGGCAACATCACAGGGGATCCCAACCCGCTCCACCGGACCAAAACGCCCCCCAGTGCGTCCCACCCCCGGTGCGGTGGAGCAGAGTGCGCGCGGCGGGGCCCGGTCCCCCACACCATGTCCCGCCGCGCGCGCACCGCCGCCTGTCGGCCCCGGATCGCTGGCCCGGCGCGGCCGCCCGCAGCACCCCGCGCCGGGCCAGCCACCTTACCGACCTGTGTGGATCATGCCGGCGCGGCGGTGGCCAACCGTCCGGTCACGAGCCGGCCTCCGCGCCGGGCCGGGCGACGAAGAAGATCCGGCGGAACGGGAACAGCACCCGTCCCGCGCGGACCGGATACGCCCGGACGAGTTCCGCGACCAGCTCCCGCCGGAAAGTCAGCCAGTCCGGACCATCCCCGAGCACCGCCCGGACGGGCCGCAGCGCCGTACCCTCCATCCAGGACAGCACCGGATGCGCATCCCCCGCGGCCGGCAGCAGATGCAGGTACGTGGTTTCCCATGCCTGCACGTCGCACCCCGCGTCGAGCAGCAGCTCGGCATAGCCGGCGGGCTCGGAGACCGGATCGACGCGCAGCGCCGGCAGCACCCGGTCCCGCCACCGCGGCCGGCCGGCCACCTCGTACAGGGCGCGATGGGACGGGGCCGTGAAGTTTCCGGGCACCTGGACGGCGAGCCAGGAGCCCGCCGGCAGCGCCGCCGCCCAGGACCGGAGCAGCTCGTCATGGCCGGGCACCCACTGCAGCAGCGCGTTGGCCACCACCACGTCGGTCCGGGGGCCCGGCCGCCAGTCCCGGACGTCCGCCACCTCGAACCGTACGGGTGTCTCCAGCCGCCGCGCCCGATCGATCATCTCGGCCGACGAGTCCAGGCCGGTGATCCGGGCCCGCGGCCACCGGCCGGGCAGCGCGGCCGTCTGGGTGCCCGGTCCGCAGCCGAGGTCCACCACCTCGCGCGGATCCTCGGCGCCCACCCGGGCGAGGAGGTCGACGAACGGCCGCGACCGCTCGTCGGCGTAGCGCTGATAGGTGCTCGGGTCCCACACGGCGGCCTCCAAACCGTACGTACGTCTTGGTTAGACTACGACCGGCGACCATCCCGCACAACCGGGGTGGCGACTCGACCGACTCGCGAGGATGCGGGACCCTGGTGCGTCCGGCGCGCCCGAGCGGCTCGACCGGCGGGTCCGGCGCGCTCGACCGGCGCGTCCGGCGCGTCCGGCGCGCCGGACGGGCGGACGGGCGGACGGGCGGACGGAACGGACGATGGAACGGGGGATCCGATGAGGGCGTGGCTCGTGTTCGCGCTGGGGCTGCTGGCCACCGTGGTCGGCGCGCTCTGGACGGTGCAGGGCCTGGGCTATGTGGGCGGCAGCGTGATGACCGGCGACCGGTTCTGGGCGATCGCCGGCCCGGTGGTGAGCCTGGTCGGGCTGGCGCTGATCGCGATCGGCCTGCGCCGGCGCCGCCGCGGCCTGCCGTGACCTCCGTCGACCATGGACCTGTGGTGCAGGGATGGACAGCCCTTCGCCGGCGCCACAACTCCATGATCGACTGACGGTCGGGGGACGCGAAAAGGCCCCGCATCCTGCAGGGATGTGGGGCCTTTCGGTGGTCCGTGGTGCCAAGCCCGGCCGCGACCGGGACCCGGATCAGATGGGGCGGACCTGCTCCGCCTGCGGGCCCTTCTGACCCTGGGCGATCTCGAACTCCACCCGCTGGTTCTCCTCCAGCGTGCGGTAGCCGCTGGACTGGATGGCCGAGAAGTGGACGAACACGTCAGCACCCCCGCCGTCGACGGTGATGAAGCCGAAGCCCTTGTCTGCGTTGAACCACTTCACGGTTCCCTGCGCCATGTGTATCTCCTTCTAAAACTGGCGGCCGAGCACGCCGTGCGGCCGGTTGGCCGTTTTCGAGCAGCGGCGCTTGAGTCGGCCTCCCAGGAAGGAGACTTCTCTCAAACCACGCCATCTCGCAACGGCGTGGATCAGCAAACCACGTACGCAAAAACTTCGCACAGCCTACCCGACGAAATTCTCCGACATGTGACCTGAAGGACGGCCGGTCCGCCGGGATGGGTGCGCGGGACGGGACAGATCCGCCCGGCGGACCCGTCGCTGGACGGGCCTGCCGGGCGGTTCGCCTCACTTGGGCCAGGAGCCGGTCAGCCGCTTCACCCCGACGGCGCCGCTGCGGTCGACGGCCGCGCGGACCACCGCGAAGATCGCGCCCTGCAGGGCCGCGGCGGCCAGCACCTCGCCCCAGCCGCGGTGCTCGTCGGTGGCGTCCGGAGCGTCGTCGTCCCCGGCCGCGATCTTCCAGACCTGCTTGAACACGGCGCCGGCGATCAGGCCGGCGCCCATGCCCAGCAGCAGTCCGACGGGCTTGTAGGCAACCTTGTTGATCGCCTTGCTCACCGACGCCTCCCTCGAATCACCAGCACCACGGCCACCGCGACGAGCACGCCGCCCACCACGGCCGCCCAGGGCACCGGGTCCTGCCGGACCGCCTCGGCGGTCTGGCCGGCCTGCTCGCGCACCCGCTCGACCCGCTGCAGCGCCTCGTCCCGGACCCGGTCCTTGGTCTGCGCGGCCGACTCCTTGAGCCGGGCCTTGACGTCGGCCTTGGCTGCCAGCGCCTGGACCGTCTCACCGAGAGCGGCGCGGGTCTCCTGGATCTCCGCCCGCAGCGCCTCGGGGTCCTGCTTTCCGTTGTTGACGGTCATGCCCGCCTCCCATCCTTGACCGCCGCACTCACCGTGTTGACGTCCGCCCGCAGGCTGTCGGCTGCGGCCGATGGTACGGGCGGGACCGCGCGGCGGACCTGCTTCCGTCCGATCAGCGCCAGCACGCCGGCGACGGCGAAGAGCACCACGGCCACGATCAGCGCGGACAACCACGCCGGAATGGCCAGCGCCAGCAGCATGATCACCGCGGCCACCAGCGCGCCCAGGCCGTACAGGGCCAGCGCCCCGCCCCCGCCGAACAGCCCCACGCCGATGCCCGCGTGCTTACCCTTCTCGGTCAGCTCGGCGCGAGCCAACGCCAGCTCGTCCCGGATCAGCGTCGACACCTGTTCGGTGGCCCGCTGCACGAGTTCCGCGGTCGACTGCTCACCGCCGGGCCTGGACCGGCTGCCCTCCACGACCTCCGCCATGATGCCCTCCTTTCCACGTCCACGGGCTGTATGCCCCGGGTTCGCGCCGATCAATCCTGGTCACGCCGGCTACTCCGGCGGGCCGGAACCGGCGAACCCGCACCGGACGGGAGGGAATGGACGGGCCCGCCCGACCTACGGGCGGGTTCCGGCGTCCACCGGCTCCTCCGGCCCGACGAAGACGTTGCTGCGGGCCTCACCGTCGTCGCTGCCGCCGAAGACCCGGGCGTCGTCCGGCACCTCCTCGGCGTCGGCCCGTGCCGCCGCCGGGTGCCGGCGCTGCGCCCACTGCCACGGCAGGTGGCCGCCGGCGTCGCCGTACTCGGTGCGGGTGCGCGGCAGCGCGACCGGCCGGCGGTCCCGGATCCACGCCACCAGGTGCTCGCGGACCAGGCAGCGCAGGTCCCACAGCCGGCCGGCGTCCGCCGCGCTGATCAACGCCCGGACCCGGACCATGCCGCCCACCGCGTCGGTGACCTGCAGGACGCAGACCCGCCCGTCCCACAGGTCGGTCCCCTCGGCCAGGCGCCGCAACTCCTCCCGCATCTCCTGCACCGGCACGGCCCAGTCCACGTCGAACTCCGCGGTGCCGAGCACGGCCGCCTGGGTCCGGGTCCAGTTCTGGAACGGCTTGGTGGTGAAGTACGACGTGGGCAGGACCAGCCGGCGGTCATCCCAGATGTGCACGACCACATAGCTGAGGGTCAGCTCCTCGACCCGGCCCCACTCCCCCTCGACGACGACCACGTCGTCGAGCCGGACGGCGTCGCTGAACGCCAGTTGCAGCCCGGCGAAGACGTTGGCCAGCACGCTCTGCGCGGCGAGTGCGGCCAGCGCGCCGATCACGCCGGCGGAGGCCAGCACGCTGGTGCCGATCGCCCGGACCGCCGGGAAGGTCATCAGCATGACCCCGAGGGCGAGCACGACGATGATCGCCACGGTCAGCCGGCGCAGCAGGTTCACCTGGGTACGCAGCCGCCGGGCCTGCCGGTTGTCCGAGACGTCGGTGCGGAACCGGGACAGCGCGGTGTCCTCGGCGGCCAGCAGCAGCGCGCCCACCAGCCAGCCGGTGGTGGCGATGACCAGCAGCACGAGGAAGTGCAGCACGGTCTGCCGCCAGTTGGTGCCGATGGCGAACTGGCCCGTGCCGATCCGGACGGCCACCTGCACGGCGAACACCGTGGCGGCCACCTGGAAGGGCCGGTGGGCGTGGTCGGCCAGCTCGGCCATCAGCTGAAGGCGCCGGCCGAGCCGGCGGATCACGCGGTGGATGATCTCCACCGTCAGCAGCGCGAGGGCGGCGGCCGCCAGGGCGGCTCCGAGCGTCCAGAGATAGGGCTGCACGAACTCCTGCTCCTACCGTCGGTAGCGGAAAAGGTCGGCAGCACCCAAGGATGCTCCGACCTCTTCCGTCTCGTCCAGTTCTGCCCCGCCGGCGCGGGCGCAGGTCACACCTTTCGGTAGCGCGCCTGGATCACGCAGTACCCGGCGAAGGCGGCGATGCCCAGCGCCACGAGGGTGAGCAGGAACGGCCCGTACGGCTTGTCGGCGAGGGTCCGCAGCGCGGCGTCCAGGCCGCGCGCCTTCTTCGGCTCGTACTGCACGGCGGCCGTGACGACCAGCACCCCGGCGACCGCCAGGGCCACGCCCTTGGCGACGTACCCGGCCATGCCGAGCCGGCGGGCGAGCTTACGGGTGCGCGGGCTCATCTGACCGGTCTTGAGCTTCTCCTGGAACTTCTTCTTCCAGCCGAAGACGATCAGGCCAACTCCCAGCGCGAGCACCCCGAGACCGACCAACCCGACCAGCACCCGGCCGGCGCCGTTCGACATGAGCTGGGCGCTGAGCGCCTGCTGCTTGCCGGCGCTGGACTGCTGGGCGTCGGCCACCACCTTGAAGGCGGTCCAGGCGAACCAGCCGTACAGCACGGTCCGGGCGGCCGAGCCGATCCGCTCCATGGTCCGGGACCGGCCCTGCTCGGTCTGGTGTCCCACGGCCGCTTCGAGCAGCTGCCAGAGCGCCATGGCGGCGAGGCCGATGCCGATGATCACCAGCAGGGTCTTGCCCAGCGGCTTGTCCGCGAGCGTCTGCATGGCGCCCGTCTGGTCGCCCTCCTGGCCCGTGCCGCCCCAGGCGATCTGCAGGGCCAGCCAGGCGAAGAGCAGGTGCACGATGCCGTACCCGATGAAGCCCACCCGGGCCAGCATCTCCAACGGCTTGCTGTTCGCCGCCCGAGATGCGGTGGCGTGGGTTCCAGAGGTGACGGACATGGCCCCCAGAATCACCGATCGGCCCGGATCTCAAACCTGTCCGGATGCGCCGGGCCGCCGGTGGGGGCGGTCAGGAGCTGCGGGTACGGCCGACGCGGAGCACCGCCTGCTGGTCGTTGACCGCCTCCACCGAGACGTACAGGCCGCCCACCCGGGCCGCCTGCTCCTCGGTGGAGAGCACCAGCTGCTCGCCGCCCAGCTGCACGGTCACCGTGTCGGTGGAGGCGCCGATCAGCCGGGCGTCCACGCCCAGCACGCTGGTCCGGGCGTCCACGCCGCGGTCGAAGGTGACGAGGCAGTAGTCCAGGCCGCACTCGCGCTCGGTGTGCTGGGCGCCGCAGCCCGCCAGGCCGGCCAGCCCCAGCGTCACGGCGGCGAGGGCGCCGGCGGCGCGGCGTTGCCGGGGGATGCGGCCCGGCAGCGGGGGGTTGCCGCCCCGGATCATCGGGCCGTTGCCGCCTCGGATCATCGGGCCGTCGCTGCCTCGGATCATCGCGCAAGGGTACGAGGCCCGCCGACGGTATGCCCAGGACCGCGCGGCGGCGACCGGCCGCCGGGCCCGGCGGCCGGCTACGGTACCCGGATGACCTTCGAGATCGACCGGGTACGGGCCGCCTACCCCGCGCTGCGCGAGGGCTTCGTCCACCTGGACGGGGCCGGCGGCACCCAGGTGGCGGGGCCGGTGGCGGACGCGGTGGCCGGCGCCATGCGGACAGCCGTGGCCAACCGCGCCACCGGGCACGAGCCCGGCCGCCGGGCGTACGAGCTGGTGGCCGGCGCCCGGGCCGCGGTGGCCGACCTGGTCGGCGCGGACCCGGCCGGGGTGGTGCTCGGGCCCAGCGCCACGGCCCTGACCTGGACGGTGGCCCGGGCCCTGGCCGGCGCCTGGCGGCCCGGCGACGAGGTGGTGGTCTCCCGGCTCGACCACGACGCCAACGTGCGGCCGTGGGTGCTGCTGGCCGAGGCGGCCGGGGCGACGGTCCGGTGGGCCGAGTTCGACCGGGAGACCGGCGAGCTGCCGGCCGGCCAGTACGCCGACCTGGTCAACGAGCGCACCCGGCTGGTGGCCGTGACGGCCGCCAGCAACGCCGTGGGCACCCGGCCCGACGTGCCGGCCATCGCGGCCGCGGCGCACGCGGTCGGGGCGCCGGTGTACGTGGACGGGGTGCACGCGGCGCCGCACGGGCCCACCGACGTGACCGCGCTCGGCGCCGACTTCTACGTCACGAGCGCCTACAAGTGGGCCGGCCCGCACCTGGCCGCCGTGGTGGCCGAACCGGACCGCTGGGCGCCGCTGCGGCCGGAGAAGCTGATCCCCTCCCCCGACGGCGTGCCGGACCGGTTCGAGGCCGGGACGCCGAGCTTCGCGCTGCTGGCCGGGGTGACCGCGGCCGTCGACCACCTGGCCGGCCTGGACCCGGCCGCGAGCGGCGACCGGCGGGCCCGGCTGCGGGCCGGGCTGGCAGCGGCCCAGGGGCACGAGGAGATGCTGCTGGACCGGCTGCTGACCGGGCTCGGCAAGCTGCCGGCGATCACCGTCCTGCCGGCCCCGGCGGACCGCTGCCCCACCGTGTCCTTCCGGGTGGCCGGCCGCTCGCCCGCCGACACCGCCGCCGAGCTGGGCCGGCGGGGGATCTGCGTCTCCGCCGGGGACTACTACGCGTACGAGTACTTCACCGCCCTCGGGCTGCGGGACAGCGGCGGCGGGGTGCGGGCCAGCCTCTACCACTACAACACCGCGGACGAGGTGGACCGGCTGCTGGACGAGTTGGACCGGGGCACAATGGCGCGATGAGCATGCTCGTCGAGGACAACCCCGCGGCACACCAGTTCGAGATCCTGGTGGACGACAGCCTGGCCGGCTTCGCCGCGTACGAACAGCGGCCCGGGGTGGTCGTCTTCACCCACACCGAGGTGGAGCCGGCGTACGAGGGCCACGGGGTGGGCAGCACGCTCGCCCGGGAGGCCCTCGACCAGGTTCGCAACCGGGGCGACCGGGTGGTGGCCCGGTGTCCGTTCATCTCCGCGTACATCGACCGCCACCCCGACTACCGGGAGCTGCTGGTCGACCCGGACCGGAAGGCCTGAGCCGGGCCGGCCGCGCCGGGCGGGCCGCGCCGGCGGCACTGGCTCGGGCGCGCCCGGGCATGACAGAGTGCGGGTATGCAGCCCAGCCCGCTCGCCGCGCCCGACGCCAGTTGGTACGACATTCCCGGCGTACGGCTCGTCGGCGCGATCGCCGGCGCGCTGTTCCTGGTGGCCGCCATCCGGGCCATGTTCGGCCGGAAGTGACCTCCCGTCCCGCCGGGCAAACCCGCTTTCTGCGTTCATGAACTTCGATTAGGTTGGCGATCGTACGAGTACCCGACGGAGGGAGATCTCTCGTGCGACGAGCGTTGGTGGCCGCCACCGCGGCCCTGACCATGTCCGCCGCCGCCCTGGCCGGAGCCGGCACCCCGGCCCAGGCCGGCGCCCCCGACCGAGCCGCCGCCCCCGACCGCGCCGGCGGCGGGGTGACGGCCGGCGCGCACCACCGGCCCGGCGGCCCGACCCGGCTCCAGACGCCGCGGCCCGGCGGTCCCGGCCTCGGCGACAGCTACTACCCCGACTACGGCAACAGCGGTTACGACGTCGAGCACTACGACATCCGGCTCAGCTACGACCCGGCCACCGACCGGTTGAGCGGCACCACCACGATCCTGGCCCGGGCCACTCAGGACCTGTCCCGGTTCAACCTCGACTTCCTGCTGGACGTGTCCTCGGTCCGGGTGAACGGCTGGACCGCCACGCACACCCGGGCCGGCGACCATGAGCTGGTGATCACGCCGGCGCGGGCGGTCGGCAAGGACCAGCGGATGACCGTGGTCGTGACGTACAGCGGGATCCCATCCACGGTGAAATACCACGGCTACACGGCGTGGACCCGCACGGCCGACGGCGCGGAGGCGGTGAACGAGCCGGAGATCGCCTGGTGGTGGTACCCGAGCAACGACCACCCGCGGGACAAGGCCACCTTCGACGTGTCGGTGGCGGTGCCCAACGGGGTCGAGGTGATCAGCAACGGCGTGCAGCCCCGGCCGCCGGTGGCCGGCCCCGCGGGCCTGACCCGGTGGAGCTGGCGCAGCGTCAAGCCGCAGGCCCCCTACCTCACCTACCTGGTGATCGGGCAGTACGACATCGTCACCGACACGTCCCCGGACGGCCAGCCGGTGATCAACGCGTACAGCGCCCGGCTCGGTGACCTCGAGGGCGCGGCGCGGGCCAGCGTCGAGCGGACCTCGGAGATCGTCGACTGGGAGAGCACGCTGTTCGGCCCGTACCCGTTCGAGGCCCGCGGCGGGGTGGCCGGCGCGCCCGACGGCGTGCGCTTCGCGCTCGAGGCGCAGACCCGGCCGGTGTACGGGGCGGGCTTCTGGCGGCGCGGCGCCAACACGTACGTGATCGCGCACGAGAACGCCCACCAGTGGTTCGGCGACTCGGTCTCGGTGGCCGACTGGCGCAACATCTGGCTCAACGAGGGCTTCGCCAGTTATGCCGAGTGGCTGTGGTCGGATGAGCAGGGCGAGGGCACGGCGCAGCAGGTGTTCGACTACACCTACGCGAACTACCCGGCCGACGACCCGTTCTGGCAGGTCCTGCCCGGTGACCCGGGCGCCGACGACCTGTTCGACGACGCCGTCTACGACCGGGGCGCCATGACGCTGCACCAGCTCCGGCTCGCCGTCGGCGACGACGCCTTCTTCCGGATCCTGCGCCGCTGGACCGCGAGCCGGCAGTACGGCAACGGCACCATCGAGCAGTTCGAGGCGCTCGCCGAGCGGATCTCCGGGCGGGATCTGACGGCGCTGTTCACCACCTGGCTGTTCACCAGGGGTCGGCCGGACCTGACCGGGGCGGCCGCCCGTACCCTGGCCGCACCGGCCCAGCCGAAGTCCTGGTCGAAGCTGCGGGCGGCGCGCGAGCTGCTGACCCGCTGAGCGCTCGTCGATCCGGGGCATGTGGTCGGCGCGGCCCGACCCGTGCCCCGGATCGGCCCGGCGTCAGAAGTAGTCGAGCAGTTGGGCGCGGGGGCCGCAGGCCAACAGGTCCAGCGCGGTCGGGTCGGCGCCGGCGGAGGCCCGCAACAGGCCGGCCTCCAGCAGCGTCGCCGCCCCGGCCGCCGCGCAGTAGAGCAGCCCGAAACCGGCCGGGGTGAGGACCAGCCCCGGGTCGCGGCGGTCACCGGCGGGCGTCAGCGAACCGCGCCCGTCGGCGATGTCCAGCCGCCAGGCGCCGGTGTTCCACGGCGCCACCGGGTCGGTCAGCCCGAACTCGACGGCGCCGCGCACGTGGGCCGGCCAGCCCCGCTCGGCCACCGCGCGGACCACGTCGACGGGCCGGTGCATCCACGGCTGCCGGCTGTGGTCCCGGGCCGTCGCCAGCGGCAGCCACGCGGTGACGGCGTCGAACTCCGGCGCCGGCAGCCGCAGCGTCGGCGCCACGCTGACCCAGCTGCTCAACACCCCCACCAGCGCCCGGGCCGCGGCCGGGGTCTCCGCCACGATGTCCTCGACGGTCAGCACCGAGTCGGCGCCGTAGCCGCGGCCCCGCTGCCAGACCAGGTAGCCGACCAGCCGGCCGTCCTCCTCCGCCACGGTCAGGCCGTCGGCGTCGGCGAGCAGGTTAGCCGTCCAGTCCTCGCCGTACCAGCCGCCGCGCCGGGTCAGCAGCCCGCACCGGCGCCGGGCGTACTCGTCGTACCGCCGTCGCACCTCCGGCAGGTCCCCGGCCGCGCCGGGCCGCACGGTGATCGAGCCGGTCGGCCGCTCCCGGGGCAGCGCGGCGGTGGCCAGGTCGACCGACCGCAGCACCCCGCAGACCTCCCACCCGGCGGCCCGGTACGGCGCCACCACGGTCGGATAGAGCGCGCTCACCGCCGCTCCCCGCTCGCGCGCGCCGCGCAGCAGGCCGGTCAGCAACGCCCGCGCCACGCCCCGACCGCGCGCCTCGGGCAGCACGGCCACCCCACCGATGTCGGCCGACGGCACCGGCCGGCCGCCCCACCACTGCCCGTAGTGCAGGTCGGTGGCCTTCCCCAGCAGGGTGCCGGCGGCGTCGAAGGCGCCCCACCGGGTGAAGCCGGCCGCCGGCTTGAGCGCGGACGGCGGCGCGTCGGGCGGGCCGCCGAAGGCCAGGCGGCCCAGCCGCCACGCCGGCTCCAACTCGGACTCGGCCAGCTCACGTACCTCGATCGCGTCCCGCATCGCGCGATGGTAACCGCCGGTACCGGCCCGGGCGACGGCGAATTCCCGGTGCCGTAGGCTCCGCCCGTGGTCGACAGCGGACACCCGATCGAACGCCTGGCCAAGCGCACCCTGGTCATGGTGTCGCACGCCATCGAGCGGGCCGCGCTTGCCGCGGCCGAGGACGGGCCGCTGGTGGTGGTGGCGCTGTTCCAGCGGATGCCGTACTTCGAGCGGGAACGCGCCGCGTACGCGCGGATCGCCGGCCGCGCCGTCACCACGGTTGTCGGCCTGGTGGACGACCAGCCGCCCACGCTGCCGGCCGGTGTCCACGGGGTACGCCTGTCGCCCGGCGAGGACCTGGCCCGGGAGTGGACCGTCCTGGCCCTCACCCCGCGGTTCGGGGCCGTGCTCACGGCCCGCGACCTGGAGGAGGTGTCGCCCGCCTCGGCCACCCTGGAGGCCGGACGGCAGTTCGACGGCCGCTGGCGGTTCCGCCGGGACGAGGCGCTGCACGAGCTGATCCGGCTGCGTCACGTGCTCGCCGACCGGCTGCCGCCGGCGGCGCTGGCCGGCATCGACGACACGCTGAGCCGGGCCCGCGAGCTGCCGGCCACCCCCGGCGAGAGCCGCGCCGAGGCCGCGCTGCGGCTGCTGGTCCGGCGCCTGGCCACCGGCCTGGAGCGGCAGGACGAGTTGCACCGGCAGCTCACCGTGGCGCGCCGGCCGGCGGCCGAGTCCGGGCTGGCCGGCCTGGCGGACGAGTCGGCGGTGCGCCGGTGGACCGGGATGGACGGCACCACGGCGTCCGGCACCCTGCCGGTGGCGCTGGTCGGGGTGCGGGTGGCCGAGCCGGCCAACGCGCCG
The DNA here is from genome assembly GCF_042434095.1 of Plantactinospora siamensis. Lineage (NCBI taxonomy): Bacteria > Bacillati > Actinomycetota > Actinomycetes > Micromonosporales > Micromonosporaceae > Plantactinospora > Plantactinospora siamensis. The sequence continues at coordinate 205,420 of NZ_JBHLUE010000017.1, read as the reverse complement.
GAGCGGCTGGGCCGGCGCAGCGCGGCCCGGGAACTCCAGGCGGTGCTCCAGGTGCTCACCGGCGGGCTGCGCCCGAGCGACCGGGTCACCCGGCTCGCCGAGGACGAGTTCCTGCTGATCCTGCCGGCCCTGCCGGTCGACGACGCGCTGCAGGTGGCGTACCGGCTCGGCAAGGACCTCGCCGCGCTGGCCAGCACCTACCCGTTCGTGCCGCTGACCGGCACCTGTGTGGTGGCGGTGACCCGGCGCCGGCCGCTGCCGGTGGAGGAGATCCGGCGGGCGCTGGACTGGGCCGTGGACCAGGGCGTCCCCGTCGCCGCCCTACCCGCCGAAACCACCGCCGCGGCCGCCGCCTGAGGAACAGGAAGGCGGTCAGCCGCCCGTAACGGCGCCGAGGAGGGCCCTGGCCCGCGGGGTGCGCTGGTAGAGCACCGCGTGCCCGACCTGCTCCCCCGCCACCAGGCCGGCCCGCCGCAACCGCCCGAGGTGGTACGAGACGGTGGCCGCGCTGAGGCCGTGCCGCGCCGCGAGGTCGGTGGTGGATCGCGGGGTGTCCAGGTCGGCGAGCAGCGCGGCCCGGCGCGGCCCGAGCACGTCGGTGCCGTCGGAGGCGCCGGGCGGCGACACGGCCGCCCACACCCGACCCCGTCCGCGCGCCGGGTAGCCCACCATGGGCTGACCGGGCTTGCCCGCCCAGAGCGCCGGCCGGGGCAGGAACACCGACGGGACCAGCACCAGCCCGGCCGCCGCGTCGACCTCCGCGGTGAGCGGGATCGGCAGTGTGACGCGGCTGCCGTCCCAGCTCAGCTGGGGATGCAGACCCGAGATGATCTCACCGAAGCCGACCCGGCCGGCCACCGCCGAATGGTGCCGGACGTCCTCGTCGAGGATCCGCTGCAGGGTGGGCCACGACCCCGCCATCGCCCGGCGCCAGCACCGCTCGAGCTGCTCGGCCAGGCAGGCCGCCAGCGCGCCCTCGCCGGCGGCGAGCACGTCCGCCACGACCGCCGGCAGCGGCGGCCGGATGTCCCGATCCGCCGGCCGCCCTACAGACGGGTCCCGATCCGCCCGGTACGCGGCCGGCTCATCCCGATCCGCCGCCGCGGCCGGTTGGCGCGGCGGCAGGTCCGGTGGGGGTGGTCCGAGCCGGAACGCCCGGGCCAGCTGCTGCCGGACCACCTCGGGCGGGGTGCCGGCGACCTGGTCGAGTTCGGTACGCAGGGTCGGCTCGTACGAGGCCGGCACCGGAACCAGGAAGTCCGGCACGTACCAGGTCGCCCGCTCGACCACCGCGAGCAGCACCGCCAGGTCGGCGGCTGCGGCCCGCGGCCGGGTGGCCACCACCCAGTCGTGGGCGTACGGCGCCCGCTCCGGATGGGTCAGCACCTCCAGCCCGTTGCCCAGCTCGGCGAGCCGGGAGAGCGCAAACCGGGACCGGGTGAGCCGGCTGGCGTCGACCGCGAGCGAGATCAAGGGCTCCCACCTCAACATTCGAATCCGTTCGAATCCCTGGTCCGGCGCCGGCGCCGGCTGGTCGACTCCCCGGCACCGGTTGACCGGCGCGAGGCGCCCGGGGCGGGGGCCCGGGGCGGGGCCGCGCCGGCAGAGACGAAGGAGTTCACGTGGACCACACGCATCATCCCATCGACCGGCGGCGGCTTCTGCTCGGTGCCGCCGCGCTCGGCCTGAGCGTCGCACAGCTGGCCGGCGTACCGGCCGCGAGGGCCGGCGACCGGACCGACGACCTTGCTGGCGACCCCGCGCGCGACCCGGCCGCCGGCCGAGCTGGCGACCCCGCTGCCGGCCTGGCCGGCGACCTCGGGCCGGCCGGCGCCGGCGGGCACGCCGCGACGCTGACCGCGACCCGGCGCGTCGGGGCGTACGAGGTCATGGCCCTGTACGACGCGGCCGGTCCGTTCTTCACCAGCCGGCAGGAGGCGTTTCCGGCGGCCTCCGCCGCGGACTGGCGGCGGGCGGCCCGGCTCGACCCGGCGGCGTTCGGCCCAAACGACGCCTGGAACCTGGACTTCCGGTGCTACGCGATCCGCCGGCCGGGCGGGCGGGTCATCCTGGTCGACACCGGCGTGGGCCCGGCGGGCAGCCCGGCGTCGAGCTGGGCGCCCGTGCCCGGGCATCTGCCCGAGCGGCTGCGGGCCGCCGGCATCGCGGCGGGGGACGTGGACCTGGTGGTGCTGACCCATGTGCACAGCGACCACGTGGGCTGGGCCGTCGGGCCGGACGGCGTGCCGACCTTCCCGAACGCCCGGTACGCCATCCAGCACGCCGAGATCGCGGCGCTCACCAACGCGGGCGCCACGACGATGCTTTCCTACGTGGTCGACCCGCTGCGCCGGACCGGGCAGCTCTGGGAGGTCGACGGCCGGACCCGGCTGGCGGACCGGCCCGGCGGCGCGGTCACCGCCGTGCCCACCCCCGGACACACCCCCGGTCACCAGTCCGTGCTGGTCGAGCGGGGCCGTCGCCGGCTGGTGGTCACCGGCGACGTGCTGGTGCACGCCGTGCAGCTGGTGAACCCGGACGTCGGATACGTGTTCGAGGACGACCAGGACGTGGCCGGGCGGACCCGGCGCGCGCTGCTGGCCGACGCGCGCCGGCACGACGCGCTGCTGGCCACCGCCCACCTCAAGCAGCCGTTCGTCCCCGCCCGCGCCACCCGCTGACCCACCCGCCGTCCCCACGGGGCAGCGGAATTCCGAAAGCTCAACGGCGAGCGCCGGCATCGACCATCCGCGCCGGCTAGACGGACTCGGCGATGACCAGGTAGAACGTGAAGCCGGCCAGGAACGGTCCCGCGGCGAGATCGGCGAGCCACCGTTCGGCGGCGGCCCGGGCCAGCACACCCGCCTCGATGGCCCGGGCCACGTTGCGGCGCAGCCCGAGGATCTGGTCGCCCTCGTCGAAGTCGGCGAACGCCACGGCCACCGGCGTCACCGACCGCACCCGGGCGCCACAGTCGACCACCAGCCGCACCAGCTGCCGACCGATCGTGGGGTTGCGGACCTGGCCGGCCACGAACCGAGCAAACGTCCGGCTGAAGGCGACGTCCGGATGCGACACGGCGAGGGTGTCCCAGTCCGGCTCGGCCATCCCGAACAGCCCGCCCGGCCGTACCACCCGGCGCAGTTCGGCGACCGCGCGGCCCGGCGCCGCCAGATGTTGCAGGACCCGGTCCACCTTGGCCCGTTCGACGCTGCCGTCGGCGAGCGGCAGCGCGTGCCCGTCGCCGTGGCAGAGGCGTACCGTCGGTCGCGCCGTCAGCCGGCGGCGCGCCTCTGCCAGCATCGCCGGATCGGGATCGACGCCCAGCACCCGACCGGTCGGCCCGACCGCGTCGGCGAGCCGGTCGAGATCGGTGCCCGGGCCGCAGCCCAGGTCAAGGGCCGTGTGGCCCGGCTCGACGGCCAGCGCCTCGACCAGTCGCCGCTTGTAGTCGGCGCCGACGCTCGTGCGGGCGGCGGCGTCCATGTAGCCGATCGGGTCGGGACCGGCGGAGTTCAGCGTTCCGGAGACGGTCATCACGCGATGACAGCACGAGCGCCGAGGGCCGGCAAGACCGGCGACGGCTGACACTGCACCATGGCCGACGCGGACCTGGTGCGGCGGTTCCGGGACGACCCGGATCGGCACCTCCGGCTGGGCGCCGTTTCGGCGTGATCGGCCCGGGGTAGCAGAGCCCCTCGATGAAGCTGCCACTGAACTCCAGCCGGTTGCGGCGCGCCGCCAAGAACCTCTTCGGCTGGCACACACTGCGCCCCAACCAACTCGCCGCCATGCGGTCGGTGATGAAGCGTCGGGACACCCTGGTCGTGCTGCCGACCGGCGCGGGCAAGTCGGCGATCTACCAGATCCCGGCCAGCCTGATCCCGGGTCCCACGGTGGTGATCTCCCCGCTGCTCGCGTTGCAGCAGGACCAGATCGCCTCGCTGAACGAGCGCGAACGCTCCGAGCTGCGGGCCGTCCGGATCAGCTCGCACGAGTCGGCGAGCCAGCAGGCCGCGGCGCTCGAGGCCATCCGGGACGGCTCCGCCGAGTTCCTGTTCATCACGCCGGAGCAGCTGAGCAACCCGGACCGGATGGCCGAGGTACGCGCGCTGCGCCCGGCCCTGGTGGCGATCGACGAGGCGCACTGCATCTCGGCCTGGGGCCACGACTTCCGCCCGGACTACCTGGCGCTGGGGCACCTCATCCGCGGCATCGGCCGCCCGGCGGTGGTGGCGCTGACGGCCACGGCCTCGCCGCCGGTCCGCGACGACATCATCGAGCGGCTCGGGCTCAAGGACCCGACCATCGTGGTGTCCGGGTTGGATCGGCCGAACATCTTCGTCGAGGCGGCACTCTGCCCCACCGAGCCCTACCGATGGCGCCGGCTGATCGCGCTGCTGCGCGAGGACACCCGGCCGGGCATCATCTACGTGCCGACCCGGCGGGCGGCCGAAGAACTGGCGGAGAAGCTCACCAAGGCGGGCTTCCCGGCCGAGTTCTACCACGGCGGGATGCCCGCGAACGCCCGGCACGAGCTGCACGAGGCGTTCCTGGACGACCGCGTACCGATCATGGTGGCCACCTCGGCCTTCGGCATGGGCATCGACAAGCCGAACATCGCCTGGGTGGTGCACATGGCGCTGCCGGACTCACCGGACAGCTACTTCCAGGAGATCGGCCGCGCCGGTCGGGACGGCGAGCCGGCCCGGGCGCTGCTGCTGTGGCAGCCCGAGGACATCGGGTTGCAGCGGTTCTTCTCCGGCGGCATGCCCGACGAGAAGGAGCTGCGCAATCTTGCCGCGCTGCTGCGCAAGGAGCCGGCCACCAAGGTGACGCTGCGGGAGCGGTCCGGGCTCGGCCCGCGCAAGCTGGGTAACATGCTCGCGCTGCTGGAGCACGTGGGCGCGGCCGCGCCGACCGACAACCACATGATCGGCAGCCCCCGCTACGCCCCGCAGCCGGCCGAGGCCGCCCGGGCCGCGGTGGCGGAGGCGGAGCGGCAGCAGGCCGTGCAGCGGTCCCGCACCGACATGATGCGGGCGTACGCGGAAACCAACGGGTGCCGCGGGCAGACCCTGCTGGCGTACTTCGGCGAGCAGATGACCGACATCTGCGGGCACTGCGACAACTGCGCCGCCGGCCGGAGCCAGCCGGACGACCGGGCCAGCGGGCCGTTCCCGGTGCACAGCCAGGTGCGGCACAACGAGTGGGGCGCGGGGCTGGTGCTCAATTACGAGGACGACAAGATGACCGTGCTGTTCGATGAGGTCGGATACAAGACGCTCTCGGTCCGTGTCGTGAGCGAGCAGGGCCTGCTCACCGCCGATGGGCGTTGACCTACGCTGACCGCCATCCACGATTGAGGTCGGACAGATTCAGGGGGACGATGCCGTGACGGATCAGCCGTTGCACAGCGAGTTCGGTTTCACCGACGACGAGTGGAGCCTGCTCGTCAACCTGCCGCAGGCGGTGTTGACAGCGGCCAGCGCGGCCGAGTCGGACAGCACCCGCCGTACCATGGCCGAGAACGCCGCCGGGCTGGACGCCATCGGTGCCGGCCGCGAGTCGGCGAGCCCGCTGGTGGCGGCCGTGGCCGGCGAGGTGGTACAGCGGACCGGCGACCCGGACGCCGGTGAGGAACTGCCGGTGATCCAGCCCAGCGATCCGGAGGCGATGATCTCCGACGTGCTGCACCGCGCCGGAACGGCCGCGAAGCTGCTGGCGGGCAAGGCGCCCGAGGGCGACACCGGGGCGTACAAGGACTGGCTCCTCAAGATCACTGAGCAGGTCGTGTCGGCGGCGCCCAGCGGCGGCTTCCTCGGCCTGGGCGGCGAGACGGTCAGCGAGTCGGAGCGCCGGTTCCGCGACGAGCTGTCGCACGTGCTCAACGACTGACCGCGACGACCGCAGCCGCGGCCCGGCCGGTGGGTCTCAGGGCTTGCCACGGAGCGACACCTCGGCCGCCATGACACACGGCTCGAACGACATACCTCTCGGTCACATCTATGACCGAGAGGTACGTCGTTCGCCGAGGCAGTCACCACCCGCACGGACCCTCGGCGGCGCTACCGCTCGGTGACGGCGTCGACCGGCGCCTCCCCGGCAACCGCCCCGGTGGGAGCCGCCGCGGCGGTTGTGTCGGCGGGCGCCGCCGACCCGGCGCGGCCGGCGGGGGCCGGCGACCCGGCGCGGCCGGCAGGGGTGTCGGCGGGCGCCGCCGACCCGGCGCGGCCGGCAGGGGTGTCGGCGGGGGCCGGCGAGCCGGGCCGGCCGGCGGCGTGGGCGCGGCGGAGCAACAGGCAGAGCCCGGCGGCCAGCAGCATCACCAGCAGGGCCACCACGGCCGCCGCGTGCAGGCCGGCCAGGAAGGCCGACCGGGCCGCGCGCAGCAGCGCCGCGGCCGCGTCGGCCGGGAGCGTGCCGGCCACCGTGTACGCGCCGGCCAGCGTCTCGCGGGCCGGAGCCGCCGCCGCGGCCGGCAGCCCGGGCAGCGGTCCGCCCATGTCCCGCCGGTAGACCGCGGTCCCCACGCTGCCCAGCAGCGCCATCCCGAGGGCGCCGGCGAACTCGGTCGCCGACTCCAGCAGGCCGGAGACCGTGCCGGCGCGGTCGGGCGGGGCCTCACCCAGCACGACGTCGGTGACCAGGGACAGCACCGCCACCACGCCGGCCGCGTAGCCGGTCGCGCCGGTCAGCAGGACCCACAGGCCCGCCTCGGCCGGCACCCGGGTCAGCAGGGCGAACCCGCCCGCCGCGACGAGGAAGCCGCCGGCCATGACGTACGCGCGATTGGTCCGGGCGGCGAGCGCGGCGGCCAGCGGCGCCACCCCGCCCACGACGACGGTCGGCAGCACGCTCCACAGGGCGGCCCGCAACGGGCTCATCCCGGCCACCAGCTGCAGGTACTGGGTGGTGAAGATGGCGAAGCCGACCAGCGCGAACATGCCGAGCACGTTGACCAGCAGCGAGCCGGCGAACGCCGGGCGGCGGAACAGCGCCAGGTCGAGCATCGGTTGTGGCCGGCGGCGCTGCCGGCGCAGGAAGGCGGCGCCGAAGCCGACGCCCAGCACGATGGCCAGCACGGGGACCACCGCGAGGCCGTTGCGGGCCAGCTCCTTGATGCCGTAGATCACCGGCAGGATCGTGGCCAGCGACAGCACCGAGCTCAGCACGTCGAACCCGCCGGCCGTGGGGCTGCGGTGTTCGGGCAGCACGACCGGCCCGAGCAGGACCAGCAGGGCCATGGCGGGCAGATTGATCAGGAAGACCGAGCCCCACCAGAAGTGCTCCAGCAGGAGCCCGCTGAGCACCGGGCCGATCGCGATGCCGCCGGTCATGGCGGCCGTCCAGATCGCGATGGCCTTCCCCCGTTCCCGCTCGTCGCGGAACATCGCCCGGATCAGGCCCAGCGTGGACGGCATGAGGGTGGCGCCACCCACCCCGAGCAGCGCCCGGGCCAGGATGAGCAGCTCGGCGCTGCCGGCGTAGGCGGCCAGCAGGGATGCGGCGCCGAACGCCACGGCGCCGATGAGCAGGAGCCGGCGCCGGCCGATGCGGTCGCCCAGCGCGCCCATCGTGATCAGGAGACCGGCCAGCACGAACCCGTAGATGTCGAAGATCCACAACTGCTCGGTGCCGGTGGGCCGCAGTTCCCGGCTGAGGAACGGGACCGCGAAGTAGAGCACCGACACGTCCATCGAGACCAGCAGCAGCGGCAGCATGAGCACGCCGAAGCCGGTCCATTCCCGGCGCCCCGCCCGGCGCTCGGCACCGCTCACCGCTCCGTGCCCCGCGCTGGTCACCGCCCGGTGCCCCGCACCGTTCTCCGCGCTCATCGCGCTCACCGCCGTTCCCCGTCGTCGCCTTTTGCGTATGGCATACGCTCTTCTGCGTAAGATACACGCGGTAATAGGATGGCCGTCAACCCCGAGGGAGCGACGTGATGGAAGACGACACCGGGACCGGCCTGCCGGCGAGCCTGGCGGCCGCCTGGGGTCGGCGCGAGCGGCCGGCCAAGGGGCCCCGGCCGGCGCTCAGCCTGGACCGCATCGTCCAAGCCGCCATCACGGTGGCCGAGGCGGACGGCCTGGCAGCGGTCTCGATGGGGCGGGTGGCCAAGGAGCTGGGCGCCGGCACCATGGCGCTGTACCGCTACGTCGGCGCCAAGGGCGAACTGCTCGCCCTGATGACCGATGCCGCGTACGGCCTCCCGCCGGCGCCGGATCCGGACCTGGACTGGCGAACGGGCCTGGCCCGATGGGCCCGCGGGGTGCTCGAGGGCTACCGTCGCCACCCGTGGCTGCGCCACGTCCCGGTCGAATCGCCACCGATCCTGCCCAACCAGATGCACTGGATGGAGGACGCTCTCGTGGCGCTGCGGACCACCGGGCTCACCGGCCCGGAGAAGTTGTCCACCGTCATGTTGCTGGCCGGCTACGTGCGCTACTGGGCGCAGGTCACCCTGGACATCGCGGCGGCGGCCGGAGCCCGCGGGGTGACCGCCGAGGAGGCCATGAGCGGGTACGGGCAGCGGCTGGCGCTGCTGGTGGACGCGGGCCGGTTCCCTGAGCTGCACGGGTTGATCGCCGGGGACCTGTTCGCCGCCGAGCAGGAAGCGGATCCCGACGCGGACTTCGACTTCGGCCTGGACCGCATCCTCGACGGAGTGGCCACGCTGGTCGCTCAGCGCACCGGAGCGCCGGCATGACCGGCGTGATCCCGGTCCTGCTCATGGCCCTCGGCCTGGTCGTAGGGTTGGGCGCCATCGGATACGCCGCCGCCACCGGGCGGCTGCGGACCGAACCCGATTCGCCTGCCGGTGACCGGACCGCCGAGGAGTGCCGCGCGGCGCTGCGCCGGATCCGCCGGGCCGACGCGGTCGACCCGGCTGACCTGCCGTTCCTGCGCGAGGTGGCCCGGCGGGTGGTGCGGCAGCGCTGGCGGGTCCTGCCCCCCGTGGGCGTCGTGCTGATCGCCCTCGGCCCGGCGGTCCGCGACCCCCGCCCGGCTGCCGGGTTTGGGTTCGTGCTCGCCGCTGTCCTGCTGATCGGGGCGGGCGCCGCGTTCATCCTCCGGGACGCCCACCGGGCCGCGGCCTTCCTCCGGCAACACTCCGCAGACGAGGGCTGATCGATCCGCCCGCGGATCCATGGTTCCCCGTCACGCCCCGAGGGAATGTTCTCCACATCGGACCAGGGAACGGGGATGCCGTGGCTGCCGAGCAGGAGCGCCCGCTGTGGAGGGGTATGAGTGGGCCGGACGACCCGTCGATCGCCCGGCGGCACCGAACGTTCCGCCGCCGGCTGCTGCTGATCGTGGTGGTGGCCACCGTGACGGTGCTGCTCGTCGCGTTCGCCATCGGCCTCACCACCGGCCACAACCCGACCCGGCCCGTCCACCGGCCGGAGTGGGCGTCGGTCGCCGGCGGGGTCCTCACCGTCCTTGGGTTGGCGGTCGAGCTCGCCGCGATCGTCCGAGGGGTGCGGATCAGGCGTGCCCTCGGCGGCGGACCGGGCTCCCCGCTGACGGTGCTCGGCTGGGGCAGCCGCCGGAAGGCGATGGCGCGGCTGCGCGGTCGGGCTCCGTTCGCGGATTCCGACCTGCCGTTCCTGCGCCGGACGGCCGCGCAGATGGCCGGCCAACGCTGGGTGGTGTGGCTGATGGCGGGGCTGACGCTGCTCCAGCTCGGCGGCGCGCTCACCAGCTTCACCATCGTCCGGCTGATTTTCGCGGGCGTCCTGATCCTGATCCTGGCCGTCGGTGCGGCGCTGGTGCTGCGGGACGTCCGGGCGGCCCGGGCGTTTCTGGCCGCGCACCCCGAGCCCGGTCCCGGCCCGGCAGCCGCGCAGTAGCGGCCCGGACGGTCCGGGCGAGGCGACGGGTCAAGGACGCGAGAACGCCGGCACCGACCCGACCTCCCCGGCTCGGCCGAGCCGGTCGACCGCCACGGCCGCCGCCAACACCTCGTCCACGCCGATGGCCGCCAGCGCCGGATGCAGCCCGGAGTGCGCACCGTCCGGGTCCGCGTCCGCCGGACCAACCGTGCCCGCCGGACCGGGCACGCTCGCCCAGCCGACCGCCTCCGCCGAGCTGGCCGCGTCCGCCGAGGCGGCCTCCGTGACGGGACCGGCCCAGAGGGCGCGGTGCCAGGGACGATCCGGGGGCGGGCCCCAGTGCTCGGGACGGACCGGTCCGAACAGCACGACCGAGGGCGTCCGGTACGCGGTGGCCAGGTGCGCCACCCCGGTGTCGGCGCTCACCACCAGCCGCGCGTGCGCCACCAGCGCGGCCAGCCCGGCCAGGCCGAGCCCGGTGAGCGCGGAAGTGGCCGGCAGGCCAGCCGCGGCCGCCACCCGGGCGGTCAGCTCCCGCTCGGCCGGCGAGCCGGTCACCACCACCCGGTGCCCGCTCCGGTCCAGCTCCCGGGCCACCGCCGCGAACCGCCCGGCCGACCAGCGCCGGGCCGGCTCCTTGCCGCCCGGGTGCACCACCGTCACCCCGACCGGGCACCGGGACGGGTCGGGCCGGTCCAGCTCCAGGTCGGCCGGATCGGCCGGTACGCCGTACCAGTCGAGCAGCCGGCACCAGCGGCGGACCTCGTGCTCGTCGGCGCGCCACTGCGGACCGTCGGCGTGCCCGGCCGCCGGACAGGCGAACGCCAGCAGCGGCGCCGACGTGGCCCGGCGGAGCAGGCGGTGCGACTCCGGTCCCCGCCCATGCAGGTTCACCGCGCGGTACGGCCCGGCCCCACCCGCCACCGGCCCGCGCCGGGGGTAGCCGGGCGACGGGCCGGGCCGGTGCTCGCCGGGCGACCGGCCGCGTCGCCCGTCGCCGGCCGCGCCGTCAGCGTCGCCGGCCGCGCCGTCAGCACCCATTCCGACGCCGTCGAGTCCCTCCCCCGCCAGCCCGTCGACGGGGATCAGCCGGTCGACGCAGCCGGTCAGCTCGACCAGCGGCGCCAGCCAGCCGGGCGCGGCGAGCGCCAGCGGACGGTCCGGCCAGGCCCCCCGCAGCCCGCGCAGCGCCGGCACGGCGGTGGCCAGGTCACCGATCCCGAGCGCCCGCAGCACCAGGATCACGGGTACGAGGTTTCCCGGTCGGCGCACACCACCAGTTCCCGGATCGAGCAGCCCGGCGGCTGACCCAGCGCGTACAGCACCGCCTTGGCCACCTGCGCCGGGTCGCTGAGCTGGGCGTCCGGGCCCGGCCGGTACTCCGGGTCGCGCTCGTCGAAGAAGGCCGTCCGCATGCCACCGGGCACCAGCAGGGTCACCCCGACCGAGCCGGCGAGTTCGGCCGCCAGGGCCCGGGTGAAGCCGACCACGCCGAACTTGGCGGCGCAGTACGCGGTGGCGTCGCTCACCGCCTTGACCCCGAGCGTGGAGGCCACCGTCACGATCCGGCCGGCCGAGCGTTCCAGGTACGGCAGCGCCGCCCGGACCACGGCCGCGGTGGCCAGCAGGTCCACCGTCACGATCCGTTCCCAGATCTCCGCCGGCACGTCCGCCAGCCGGCCCGGCACGTCCATCCCGGCCGCCGTGACCAGCCCGTCCAGCCCGCCCACCTGCTCGGCCAGCTGCCGGGTGGCGGCCTCGGCTGCCCGGGTGTCGGCCAGGTCGCACCGGACGAATGGCAACCCGTCGGCCGGCGGCTGCCGGTCCAGCACGCACGGCCGGCCGCCGGCGGCCAGCACGCCGGCCACCACGGCGGCGCCCAACCCGCTGGAACCGCCCGTCACCAGCACCGATGGCCCGGTCGCGGTCACCCGGCCGCCTCCTGGGCGCGCGCCGCCGCGATCATGCCGGTGGTCGAGCGGCCGTCCAGGTACGGCACCACGACGGTCTGGCCGCCCCACCGGTGCAGGATCTCCGCCTCCGGCAGTTGCGGCTCGTCGCCCGCGCCGGTCGCGTAGTCGCCGCCCTTGACCCAGATGTCCGGCCGCAGCCAGGACAGCGCCCCGTGCGGCGTGCCCTCGTCGAAGACCAGCACGGCGTCCACGCAGCCGAGAGCCGCCAGCAGCCGGGCCCGGTCGGCCTGCGGCACCACCGGCCGGCCCGGTCCCTTGAGCCCGGCCACGCTCTCGTCGGAGTTCAGGCACACGACCAGGCAATCACCGAGCCGGCGGGCCGCCTCCAGGGTGGCCACGTGCCCCGCGTGCAGCAGGTCGAAGCAGCCACCGGTGGCTACCACGGTGCCGCCACGGCCGCGCACCCCGGCCACCACGGCGCCCGCCGCGCTCACCCCGATCCGGTCGTCCGCCGCCGCGGCGTCCACCGGCGTCGACGCGGCCCGGTCCGGCGCCGGCGCCACCGCGCGACCGGCCGGCGCGGCCGGTACGGCGACCGCGACGCCGCCCCGCGCCACGTACGCGGACGCCTCGGCGACGGCCCGCTCCACCGCCTCGGAGACGAGCGCCCCGCTGGCCAGCGCCACGGTCGCGGTGGCGGCGAACCGGTCACCCGCCCCGCAGGTGTCGCCGGGCGCCGCCATCGGCGCCCGCACCACCAGCGGCGTCGAGTCGACGTGGCTGAGCAGGGCACCGTCGCCGCCCAGCGTGACGGCCACGGCCGCGGCGCGCCAGCGTTGCCGCAGCGACTGCGCGCCGTGCGCCGCGGCCGACAGCCGGGACCGGCCCGGAGCGGCCCCGGCCAGCTCTCGTACCTCGTTCTCGTTCGGGGTGACCAGCCGCGTCCCGGCAACCGCGGCCGGCCCGCGCGGATGCGGGTCCCAGACCACGGGCGCCCGGGTGGCGGCCAGCGCGGCGCGCAGCGCCGGGTGCCGGGCCACCCCCCGGCCGTAGTCGGCCACCAGCACGGCCGCCGCGTCGGCGAGCAACTCGAGCACCGCGTCGGCCGGCTCCCCCAGCGGGCCGGCGGGCCCGCCACGGTCGTGCCGCAGCAGCACCTGGCCCCGGGTCCGCAGCCGGATCTTCTCGGGCGTGCTGCCCCGCAGCGGCAGCGCGTACACCCGGACCCCGGCCGCGGTCAGCAGCTTCGCCAGCCGGGCGCCGCCGGCGTCGTCGGCGAGCGCGGTCACCAGCGCCACCTCGAAGCCCTGCCCGGCCGCGAACAGCGCCGCCAGGCCGGCCCCGCCGGGCCGGTCGGCCGCCTCCCCCTCGTCGAGCACCGGCACCGGGGAGTCGGGGCAGAGCCGGTTGACCACCCCCTCGACGTCCCGGTCGAGCAGCGTGTCGCCGAGCACCACCAGCGGGCCGGCGCCCCTCATCGGACCGCGCCCGGTTCGGCTCCGCCGGGATCGGCGACGGTGACCTCGACCCCGGCCGGCGGGACGACCGGTTCGGCGTCCGGCGGCACCGGGGCCGGCGGCGGCGCCCCGCCCGGGCCACCCAGCGGCGTCCCGACCGGCGTCGCCGACGGCGTCCCGACCGGCACCGCCGGGGGTGGCTCCACCGGCACCGCCGGGGGCGGCTCCACCGGCACCGCCGGGGGCGGCTCGACCGGCGGCGGGGTGGCCGGGGCCGCCGCCCGCATGGCCGACGGCGCGGACCGGGTGGTCGGGCCGAGGAAGCCCGCCGACCCGAGGACGGTGAGCAGCGCCTCCTCCAGGTACTCGCAGAGCACGTGCACCGAGACCAGATGCAGCTCCTGGACCACCTGCGGGTCGGACGACGGTACGGCGAGCACGTCCGCACACATCTCGGCCAGCGGGTTCGGCGCCGGGCCGGTGAACGCCCAGCAGCGCATGCCGATCTCGGTCCCGGCCCGTGCGGCGCTCAGCAGGTTGGCGCTGCGCCCGCTGGTCGACATCAGCAGCAGGACGTCGTCCTGGCGGCCGTGCGCGCGCACCTGGCGGGCGAAGACGTCGGCGTACCCGTAGTCGTTGCCGATGGCGGTGAGGCCGCACGCGTCCCCGCCGAGCACGATCGCGGACAGCGGCACCCGGTCGCCGCGCAGCTTGCCCACCAGCTCCGCGGCGAGGTGCTGCGCCTCGGCGGCGCTGCCGCCGTTGCCCGCGACCAGCAGCCGGCCGCCGTGGCCGAGCCGCCACGCCAGCTCGCCGCCCCACTGGCCGAGCCGGGCCGCCTGCTCCCGGTAGGGCAGCAGCGTGGCGGCGAGGCCGGCGAGGTGGCTGTCCAGCACCCCCACCGCGTCGGACATCACGCCCCCACCCGGCTCGGCTCGCGCACCCGGCCCACGGCCGCGTAGACCTCGCCGAGCTGGTCCGCGGCGCGCTGCCAGGAGTACCGGGTACGGGCCCGGTCCAGCGCGGCCGTCGCGTACGCGTACCGGCGCACCGGGTCGGCGAGCAGGCCGGCCACGGCCCGGCCGAGGGCCGCCGGATCGCGCGGCGGCACGAGGTCGCCGGTCAGCCCCGGTACGACCGTGTCGGTGAGCCCGCCCACGGCGGTGCCCACCACCGGTACGCCGCACGCCATCGCCTCCAGCGGGGTGAGGCCGAACGGCTCGTACCACGGCGCCGCCACGAGCAGGTCCGCGGAGCGGTACCAGTAGGGCATCCGCTCCCGGGGCACCGCACCGATCAGCCGGACCCGGTCGGCCAGGCCGTGCCGGTGAATCAGCTCGGTCAACCGCCGCGCCTGCGGGTCCGCGGCCAACCCCTCGGCCGGCGGGCCTCCGATGATCAGGCACTCGGCGTCCGGCACCAGCCGCATGGCCTCGACCACCTCGCCGAAGCCCTTGCGCTCGACGAGCCGGCCGACCGTCAGCAGCCGGGGGCGGTCCGGTTCCCGCGGCGCGGCCGCACCGGTGGGGGCGAACGCCGCGAGGTTGACCCCGGACGGGATCACCGTGAGCTGGCTGCGCGGCACGCCGAGCAGGGCCAGCTCCCGTACCTCGTCCCGGCTCTGCACGATCACCCGGTCGACGGCCCGGCCCAGCGCCCGCTCGTAGTCGATCCGGCCCCGCGGGCTGGTGTCCTGCGCGCCCTGGTGCCGGCGCTTCACCGTGCCCAGCGCGTGGTACGTGAGCACCACCGGCACCCCGCGCCGCCGACCGGCGGTGATCCCGGCCAGCCCGCTCATCCAGAAGTGCGCGTGCACGACGTCCGGCCGCCAGCCCTCGCCCCACTCCCGGGTGAGCCAGCGGCTGAACTCCGCCATGTGCGGCAGCAGCTCGTCCTTGGCCACCGGCACCGCCGGACCCGCCGGCACGTGCGCCACCGTCACGCCGGGCCGCACCGGGACGGCCGGCGCCAGCGTCGGGTCGTCCCGCCGGGTGTACACCCGCACGTCGTGGCCGGCCTCGGCGAGCGCCGTCGCCAGCTCGGCCACGTGGGTGTTCTGCCCACCGGCGTCCTGGCCGCCGAGCACCGCGAGCGGGCTGGCGTGCTCCGAGATCATCGCGATGCGCATAGCTCCTCCTCCAGCAGCCGGTCCCAGTCGGCCAGGAACCGGTCCAGGCCGTACCGGGCGCGGGCGGCCGCCCGGGCCCGCTCGCCCAGCCGGCGCGCCTGCTCCGGCTCGTCGAGCAGCCAACGGGTGGCGTCCACCAGGTCGCCGACGCGGCTGGACAGGATTCCGGCGTCGGGCGGCACCGCGAGCGGCGCCTCGGTCACCGCCAGCGCCACCACCGGCATGCCCATGGCCATCGCCTCGATGAGGCTGAGCCCGAGCGAGGTCCACCGGCAGGGGTGCAGATAGAGCCGTCGGCGGGCCAGCTCGGCGTGCATCCGGGCCTGCGGCGGGTCGTCGTACGGGGTGATCCGGTCGGTCAGGCCCAGGTGCGCCGGCAGCCCGGCCACACCCATCCCGTACACGTCCAGCGGGGCGAGCGCGGCGAACCGCGGCAGCAGGTCGGTGCCGGTGACGCGGCCGCGCCGGACCGGCTCGTTGACCACCACGCCCAGCCGGTCCAGCTCACCGGTCCAGGTGGCGGCGGGCGGGACGATGCCGTGCTCGACCACCGTCGTACGGGTGCGGCCGGCGTCCCAGAACAGGTCGTTGAAGTGCGTCACGTGCGCGATCAGCAGGTCGTCCCGGTCGGCCGCCGGATGCCGGGAGTTCGGCACGTCCCCCTTCGGGGTGTTGTGCTCGACGTACACGGCCGGCAGGTCCCGGCCCGGGCGCCGGCGCAGCCACCGGGCGGCCAGCTCCTCCTCCTCCGGCCGCTGCAGCACCACCAGGTCGACGTCCTCGTCCGCCAGCTCGGCCGGAGTGACCTCGACGGCCGTGTCCGGCCACGGGTACGTGCGGGCCCGGCCCAGCCCGTACGGACCGCGGTCCGCGGTCACCGGCACCAGGTAGCGGTGCTTGCCCTGGACAAACGCCGTGGTCCAGGAGCCGTGCACGTGCCAGAGCAGGATGTTCACGACGCCGCCTCGTTGCCGGCACCGTGAGCGCCTGACCTGCACTGATGCGGGTCAACCCGGTCGTTGTGCACGGGCGGCGCGTTCCCGGGGGTAGGAGAAGTAAACCCGGCCCACCTCGCCGCGCGACCTGCCGTAGCCCCGCCTGCGATACCCGGCGTCCCGGAGAAGCTAACCGACCGGCGGCCCACCCGATACGCCGCGTACCCGGTGCCGCGCTTCCGGGCCGACTGGGTACCCTCTCCCCTAAACCGCTGTCGGCGAGCCAAGGATGATCCGCATGACCGAACCCGTGCAGCTGCCCTCCCCGTGGCGGGACGCACGCCTCACCGTCGTCGTTCCGACCTACAACGAGGCCGGTAACCTGCCGGTGCTGGTCGAGCGGCTGCTGGCGCTGCCGTTGCCCGGAATGAGCATCCTGATCGCCGACGACAACTCGCCGGACGGCACCGGCGAGGTCGCCGACAAGCTCGCCATCGAGCACCCGGAGCGGATCCAGGTGGTGCACCGGCCGGGCAAGGAGGGGCTGGGGCGGGCGTACATCGACGGGATCGGCCGGGCGCTGGACGCCGGCGCCGAGTACGTGGCGCAGATGGACGCCGACCTGTCCCACCCGCCGGAGGCGCTGCCGGGGATGCTGGGCGCGCTGCTGTCCACCCAGGCGGGCGTGGTGATCGGCTCCCGGTACGTGCCCGGCGGCCAGCTCGACGAGGCGTGGCCGATCTACCGCCGCGCGCTGAGCGGCTGGGCCAACCTGTACGTGCACACCCTGCTCCGGGTCCGGATCCGGGACCTGACCGCGGGCTTCAAGATCTGGGACGCCGCCACCCTGCGGGACATCGGCCTGCAGCGCGTGCAGTCCAACGGCTACAGCTTCCAGGTGGAGATGCACTACCTGGCCACCAAGCTGGGCCACACGATCGTCGAGGTGCCGATCCGCTTCGAGGAGCGCCGGGACGGCCTGTCGAAGATGACCACGGCCACCAAGGTCGAGAGCGCGCTCATGCCGTTCAAGCTGCGCAGCCGGCACCGGGGCCTGAACGGCTAGCCGGTCGCCCTGCGGTTCGGTGGGTCAGGACGGTCGGTAGACGGCCCGCTGCGCCGCGCCCACCGCGCGGGCGTAGAGGCCGCCGGCCACCGGCCGGTCCCGGGCCAGCGCGGCCCGGGCCGCGTTCGAGCCCGGCCCGCCGTGCACGCCGCCGCCGGGGTGCGCCGAGGAGCTGGCCAGGAAGAGCCGGTCGATCGGGGTGTCCGCCCGGCCCAGGCCGGGCACCGGGCGCAGCACGAGCTGCTGGTACGCCGCCGAGCTGCCGCCGCCGACCGCCCCGCCCACCAGGCTCGGCTCGGCCCGCTCAAGGTCACCCGGCCCGGCCACGTGCCGGCCCCGGACCAGGGCGCCGAAGCCCGGCGCGTGCCGTTCGAGCACCGCCTCCATCCGGCGCACCACCTCGGCCACCGCCGCCGCCGGCCAGTCCCGCCGGAACGGCAGGTGGGTGTACGCCCACAGCGCCTCCCCGCCGGGCGGCACCCGCCCGGAATCGGCCGTCGCGGGCTGCCCCACCAGCAGGAACGGTTCGGGCGGCAGCTCGCCGTCGGCCAGCGCCGCGGCGTACCGGCGCAGCCCCGCCGCGTCGGCGCCGCCGAGGTGCACGGTCCCGGCGCCGCCCACCTCCCGGTTGGTCCACGGCATCGGCCCGGACAGCGCCCAGTCGACCTTGACGGTGGATCCGTCCCAGCGGAAGTGCTCCAGGTCGGCCACCAGCCGGGGCGGCAGCCAGCGCGGACCGACCAGATCGAGCAGCAGCGCCGGGGCCGGCACGTCGGCCAGCACCGCCCGGCGGGCCCGCCAGGTGCCGCCGGCGGCGCGTACGCCCATGGCCCGGCCCCGGGCGATCAGCACCCGGTCCACCCGCTGGCCCAGGTGCACCCGCCCGCCCCGCCCGGCGAGGCGGGTCAGCAGCGCGTCGGTGATCCGGCCCGCGCCACCGGCGGCGACCGGCCAGCCCACCTGCTGGCCGAGCATGGCCAGCAGCCAGCCGTACATTCCGGAGCCGGCCTCACCCGGCGCCAGGTCGGTGTGCAGCGCGCAGCCGGTCAGCAGCAGCGGCCCGCCCGCACCCCGGAAGAGCTCGGCGCCGAGCCGGTCCACCGGCAGGACTCCCCGGCGGGCCAGCCGCAGGCTGCCGGCGGTGCGCAGCCGGGCCAGCAGCGCGGCGCCGGCGCGCATCGGCGGGAACGGGGTGAACAGCGCGTCGAGCAGCGGCTCGGAGATCGATCGCCACTCGTCGTACAGGCTCAGCCAGCGCTCCCCGTCCCCGGTGGCGAACCGGTCCAGCGAGCCGGCGGTGTCCGCGGGATCGCGGTGCAGCACGGCCGCGCGGTCGTCCGGCAGGACGTGGGCGAGCACCGCGGGGGCGTGCCGCCAGCCGAGGCCGTAGCGGTCCAGGTCGAGACCGCGCAGCACCGGCGAGGCGATCCCGAGGGGATAGAACGAGCTGTACAGGTCGCTGAGGTAGCCGGGGGCGGTGACCTCGGCGGACCGGACGGCCCCGCCCGGCTGGCCGGTGGCCTCCAGCACCGCCACCGTCCAGCCTGCGTCGGCGAGCAGGTTGGCGGCCACCAGCCCGTTGTGTCCGGCGCCGATCACCACCGCGTCCACCGTGGTCACGGACACCGATCAGCCTCCCCCGCGCTCCGGCCGGCGCCCGGAGCGGCGCTCGGCGGCGTTTGTTCGGCCCGGACCGGGGCACCCAAGCGCACATGTACACCGTGCAGCAACTGATTGCGGGCGCATGGGGCGCCGGGAGCGGACCGGATCAATTCGTGGTACACGACCCGGCCGACGATACGCCGGTCAGCACGGCGCCCACCGCAATGGCCGACGCGGTGGCCGCGGCCGTGAAGGGGGCCAGGACGGCCGCGCCGGGCTGGGCCGGAACGCCCGCCGCCGAGCGGGCCGCGGCCCTGCACCGGGCCGCCGACGCGGTGGAGGCCGCGGCCGAGGAGCTCGCCCAGGCGGAGACGGCCGAGATGGGCCGGCCGATCGGGGCCGCCCGGGGCGGCGTCGCGGCCGGGGTGGCCACGCTGCGCCAGTACGCCGAGCTGGGCCCGCTGCACCGCGGCCGCTCCCTGCTGGGCGACCCGGACGCCATCGACGTGATGGTCCCGCAGCCGCGGGGCGTGGTGGCCGTGCTGACCCCGTGGAACGACCCGGTGGCCGTCTCCTGCGGGTTGCTCGGCGCGGCCCTGGTCACCGGCAACACGGTGGTCTACAAGCCGAGCGAGCGGACCCCCGGCACGGGGTGGCTGCTGGCCCGGCTGCTGGACGAGCACCTGCCGCCCGGGGTGTTGTCGCTGCTCACCGGGGACGGCCAGGTCGGCGCCGCGCTGGCGGCCGAGGAGGTCGACCTGGTGGCGCACGTCGGTTCCACCGCCACCGGCCGGTCGATCGCCGCCGCCTGCGCGCGCACCTGCGCCAAGCCGCTGCTGGAGAACGGCGGCAGCGACCCGCTGATCGTGGACTCCGACGTCGACCCGCACTGGGCCGCCGAGCAGGCCGCGCTGGGCGCCTTCGCCAACTCCGGTCAGCTCTGCGTGGCGGTGGAACGGATCTACGTGCTGCGCGACCTGGCCAGCCGGTTCCTCACCGCGCTGGTGGAACGGGCCGACGCCCTGCGGATGGGCCCGGGCCGCGACCCGCTGACCGAGCTCGGCCCGCTGGTCGACCGCCGGCAGCGCGACCACGTACACGGGCAGGTCCGGGCGGCGGTGGCCGACGGGGCGCGGGTGTTGATCGGCGGCGAGCTCCCGGACGGGCCGGGGGCGTTCTACCCGGCGACCGTGCTGGCCGACTGCGCCGACGGGATGGCCGTGATGCGCGAGGAGACCTTCGGGCCGGTCGCCCCGGTGATGGTCGTGGAGTCGTTCGACGAGGCGGTGTCCCGGGCGGCCAGCTCCCGGTACGGGCTCGCGGCCACCGTGCTCACCGGTTCGATGTCCCGGGCCCAGCGGGCCTGGCGGGAGCTGCCGGTCGGCACGGTGAAAATCAACGCGGTGTTCGGGGGCGCGCCGGGCGGCGCCGCGCAGCCGCGCCGCGGCAGCGGGGACGGCTTCGGGTACGGGCCGGAGCTGCTGGACGAGATGACCGTCACCAAGGTGGTCCACCTGAACGCCCCACCCGCCTCCTGGTGAGAGCCCCTTGTCGATCATGGAGTCGTGGTGTCGGCAAACGCGACGGACGGGCATCTATCCCCACCACAACTCCATGATCGACAGCGGTCGAGGGCGGTGACGGCGGTCAGCGCGCCCGGCGCGGTTGGTTGCCGGTGCGACCGCCGGTGCGGGCCGCGGTGGTGCGGCGGTTGTTGGCCTTCTGGATCGCCTTGACCAGCTCCGGCTTGGTCATCCGGGACCGCCCGGGCACGTCCAGCTTCTGCGCCACCGCCATCAGGTGAGCCTTGGGCGCGTTGGCGTCCACGCCGCCGGCCGTGGGCGCTCGCCGGGCCGGGCCGCCGCCGGCGGCCTGCCGGTCGCTGGGCCCCCGGCGCGCCTTCGGTTCCCAGTGGTCGCCGACCTTCTCGTGGGTGTTCTTGACGGCGGCGAAGGCGACGCGGTGCGCCCGCTCCCCCTCGCCGTACGTCTGCACCGCCGAGTCATGTGTCTCCGCCCAGGTGTCCTGCGCCTTCCGGTCGGATCGGCGCAGCGTGCTGGGCAGCACCTCGCGTCCGGGCATGCCGTTCCCCTCCCTCTGCGGCGCCTCGGGTTCCCGCCCCGGTCGGGCCCAAACGACTGGCCGCCCCGGCCGCGCCCAACGACTGGCCGCTCCGGCCGCGCCAAACGGCTGCCCGCCCCCACCGCGCCAAAAGACTTCCGGCCCGACCGGGCCGAACGACTTCCGGCCCGACGGGGCCGAACGACTTCCAGCACGACCGGGGCCGAACGACTTCCGGCCCGACCGGGGCCGAACGACGCGGTGTCCGGGTGGCGCGCGGTGGCGTTTAGCGGGCATACCGCCGGGTAGCGCAGTTGGCATGGAACGTGGCAGCAGCAAGCACGGGCCCCGGATCGACGACCAGATGAGCCGGGAGGCCAACGAGCAGGTGGCCAACAACGCCGGCGCGCGGGTCGAGGAGTGGCACACCCCGGAGCCGGCCGGTGAGGACCAGCCGGAACCGACGACCGTGCCCGCCGGGGACACCCGGGCCGGGGTCCCGCAGGGCATGACGACCGAGGAGGTCGAGGAGCGCAGCCAGATCGGCCGGTTCGTCAACCTCTCGGCGTTGCCGGGCGACCGGGCGGCGCTGCGCGCGAGCGCCGAGGAGAACGAGGCCCCGGACCGGATCCTGGAGCAGCTCGACCAGTTGCCCGACGGGGTGGTCTATCAGACCATCAACGAGGTCTGGGCCGCGCTGGGCCACAACAACGAGACCAAGCGCTGGTAGCCCGGCGGGCTTTCTGCGGAACGTGCCGTCCAGAGTCCGGTCCCGCGTGGCGGGACCGGACTCGCGGCTCGTCCGGCGGTCCGGCGCTCGCGCTCGCAGCCCGTCGGTCCGGCGCTCGCGCTCGCAGCCCGTCGGTCAGGCGCTCGCGCTCGCAGCCCGTCGGTCAGGCGCTCGCGCCGCTGTACGAGCACAGGGCCCGGCGCCAGGCCAGCGTGGCCAGCAGCACCGCGCCGACCGCCACCGCCGGGCCGATCAGCAGCAGGCCGGGGTCCAGCCGGCCGAGCAGCGCCTCGGCGGGGAAGGTGGTCAGGAACGCCACCGGCACCACGGTCAGCACCGCGCGCAGCGGATTGCGGTAGAGCTGCACCGGGAAGCGGGACAGCTCGACCAGCCCGAACGACAGGATGCCCAGCTCCTCGGCGGCCATGAACACCACCCCGAACGCCATCAGCAGCACGGTGAGCGCGTAGAGCAGCAGCAGGGCGACGGCGAACAGCAGCAGAAACGCGGCCAGCGCGCCGATCGGCAGCCCGTGGCCGGCCAGCCCGACGCCCACCCCGACCAGGATCAGGCCGAGCACCGGGTCGAGCAGGTTGCCGACGTTGAGCTGGCGCAGGCTGACCAGCAGCTGCGCGTCGAACGGCTTGGTGAGCAGGAAGTCCAGGGTGCCGCGGCGCACGTACTCGTTCATCCGCTCCAGGTTGGGCGCCAGCAGCGCCTGGCGCAGCCCGTTCAGGGCGAAGAACAGGCCGATCACCACGAGGACCTCGGCGTGCGACCAGCCGGCCACCGAGCCGGTGAACCGGAAGTAGACCGAGGCGCCGGCCACCGCCCAGAGCATCCAGAAGGCGCTGACCGCCATGTTGGCGGCGAAGTTCAGCCGGTATTCCAGGTCGGTGGCGATCGCGGCCCGCCAGCAGATGCCGATGATCCGGAGCTGCCGACCGAGCCGACTCATCCGGCCACCGCCTGGTAGCGGCGGACGCCGTACCGCCAGCAGACGCGGTAGAGCAGGGCGAACCCGGCGAGCCAGCCGAGGCCGACCGCGAACCCGTACCCGGTCTGCGCGGCGTCGAGGCGACCCATCAGCAGCTCGGCCGGAAAGCCCATGGTGGCCCGGAACGGCAGCACCAGGGCGGCCGTGCGCAGCCAGTCCGGCATCAGGGCCAGCGGCGCCACCCAGCCGGAGGCGAACGAGCCGAGCCCCCACCACAGCATCCAGGCGTTCGAGGTCTGGGTGCTCCAGAAGCCGATCAGCGCGAACGTCGCGGCCATCACCAGGCTCAGCACGTACGCCAGCACCAGCGCGGCGGCCGCGGCGAGCGCCCGGACCGGACTCATCGGATAGTCGACGCCCGGCACGAGCAGCGCCACCAGCACCAGCGCCGGCACCAGCGTCACCAGGAACAGCACCCGGTGACCGAGGTCGCCGGCGGCGTACTGGTGGAAGGGGTGCACCGGCCGCAGCAGCCGCACGGACAGGTCGCCGCTGCGCATGTCGGCGTCCCACTCCCACACCACGTGCTGGCCGGAGAGGTTCCACAGCACCGTCGCGGCGGCGTAGTAGGAGAGGAAGTCGCCGCTGGTCCACCCCTGCGGCGGTCCGCCCTCGGCGACGACGGTGAGCCAGACCGCCATCGTGAGCAGCGGGAAGGTGCCGGCGAGCACCCAGAGCGCCATCCGGCCGCGGTAGGTCAGGGCCACCAGGGTGGCGCTGCGCACCAGCGAGGGATAGGCGGTCAGCGTCTCACGCATGCGCGAACACCGCCTGGATGATCTGCTCGACCGGCGGGTCCTCGATGGCCACGTCCTCGACGGGCAGGTCGGCGAGCAGCCGGGCCGCCACGGCGGCGGTGTCGGCGCGGGGGACCTGGAGGGTCACCATGGCGCCGTCCACCTCGGACACCCGGCCGTAGCCGGTCCAGGTCTCGACCGGCACGGGCGAGCGCAGGGTCACCCGGACCAGGCGGTGCGGCGAGTGTGCCTCCACCAGCGCGGCGAGGTCGCCGTCGAAGCGCAGGGTGCCACCGTCGATCACCAGCACCCGGCGGGCCAGCGCGGTCACGTCGCCCATGTAGTGGCTGGTCAGCAGCACCGTGGCGCCGTGCCGGGCGTTGTAGCCGGCGAGAAACGACCGCACCGCGGCCTGCCCGTTGACGTCCAGGCCGAGGGTCGGCTCGTCCAGGAAGAGCACGCTCGGCCGGTGCAGCAGGGCGGCCGCCAGCTCGCACCGCATCCGCTCGCCGAGGCTGAGCACCCGGACCTGCCGGCCCAGCAGGGGCTCGAGGTCGAGCAGCTCGACCAGCTCCTCCAGCGCCGACCGGTAGGGACCGGCGGCGAGCCCGTAGATGGCCCGGTTCACCTCGAACGCGTCGGCGGGCGGCAGGTCCCAGAACAGCGAGTTGCGCTGCCCCATCACCAGGGAGATCCGGCGCAGAAACGCGGACTCGCGGCGGTGCGGGGTGTGCCCGAGCACCGTGACGGCGCCGGCCGTCGGGTGCAGCAGGCCGGTGAGGCACTTGAGCGTGGTGGTCTTGCCGGCGCCGTTCGGGCCGAGGAAGCCGATCACCTCGCCCTCGCCGATGCTGAAGCTGACGTCGTTCACGGCGCGCACCGTGACGTGCTCCCGCCGGACGAGCGAGCGCAGCGCAGCGCCGAGCCCGGGTTGTCGACGGTGCACGCGGAAATGCTTGGCCAATCCGGTCACCTCGATCACGCGTCCGACCATGCCAGGTGGCTGTGACAATAAAAATCCGATTTCGCCGCGGTCGGGCAGCGTCCGGCACGGGTGGCGGATCGTTTGGCGCACAGCCGGCTGGGTACGGCTGGGGGCATGACCGACAACGATCCGCGCGTGTGGCGCGACGAGGAACGCCTGCCGCTCAGCGAGCTGGATCAGGCGATCGCCACCTCCCCCGGCGACGGGCAGGTCGATGACGCGACGGGCAACGACGCGGGCGAGGAGTCGGCGTTCGGCCACGGACCCGTGGCCACCGACGAGGAGCACACCAGCTCGACCGAGCCGGACGCCCAGGACGATTCGGGCCGCGACCCGACAGACCGGGACCGCCCGTTCCGCCCGTCCACGACGGGCCGCACCGGTCCGCACTGACCCAGGCCGAAGGGAAGGGTCCCCTGTCATCGCTCCCGGTAGCGCAGGGGACCCTTCTCCACGCCCGCGGCCGGAGCGCCGTCGGGCGCCGGGCCGCCGTCGGGCGCCGGGCCGCCGTCGGACGCCGGGCCGCCGTCGGACGCCGGGCCGCCGTCGGACGCCGGGCCGCCGTCGGACGCCGGGCCGCCATGGTCGGGTGCCCGGCCGCCCTGGTCGGGCTTCGGGACGCCCGCAACGGCGGCCGCGCCGCGGCGTTCGGCGGCCAGGGACAGGCCGGTCAGCAGGGCGGTCAGCACCAGCAGGGCGGGCCCCAGGGCCGGCGGCCCGTACCGGCCGAGCAGCACGCCGATCCCCGCCGGGATGAGCGCGCCGCCCAGGCCCGCCGCGCCGATCTGCACCCCGATCACCCGGTCGGCATGTTCGGCGCCCACCCGGTCCTTGGTGGTCAGGGTGAGCAGCGGGAAGACCGGCGCGGCCGCGAAGCCCAGCACGGCCAGACCGGTCGCGGCCAGCCAGCCCGGACCGGGCACGGCCACCAGCGCCGCGCCGGCCACCATGCCGAGCAGGCTGGCCCGCAGCACCGACCGGCTGCCGACCCGCTCGGCCACCAGGCCCTGCACCACCCGGCCGGCGAAGAGGCTGCCCCAGTACAGCGCCACGACCATGCCGGCCGCCGTCGTACCGAGGTGGCGGCCGGTGGTCAGCACGGAGTACGCCCAGAGCCCCGCGCCCACCTCGACGGCCACGTACACGGCGAAGGACGCCGCGCCGAGCCAGACGGCCGGCAGCCGCAGCGTCCGGCCGATCGGCATGGCCGGGGCCGCGCCGCCGGTGGCCCCTGGCTGCCGGCTGGCGGCCCAGCGCCGCGCGCTCAGCACGAACGCCAGCGCGAGCCCGGCCTGGGCGATCGCCACCGCGCCGTACCCCCAGCGCCAGCCGAGGCCCCGGTCGAGCGCCGCTGTCATGATCATCGGGCCGAGCGCCACGCCCAGCCCGAAGAAGGCGTGCATCCAGTTCATGTGCCGGGGCCCGAAGGCCGCAGCGGCGTACGCGTTCAGGCCGCTGTCGATGGCGCCCGAGCCGAGCCCCGCCAGCAGGGCGCAGCCGACCATCACGGCGAGGAACGGCGCGCCCGCATAGCCGGCCAGCGCGAGGCTCACCAGCCCGGTGCTGCCGGCCAGCAGCCAGCCGACGCCGAGCCGGGCGACCGTGAAGCCGGCCACCACGCTCGAGGTGAGGTACCCGGCGGTGCCCGCGGTGAGCAGCAGGCCGACGGACGCGGCCGGGACGCCGAAGTCGCGGGCGATGGAGGGCCATCCGACGCCGAGCAGGCCGTCCGGCAGCCCGAGGCTCACGAAGGCCAGGTACGCCAGCAGCAACAGCGCGGCTCCCGGCCGCAGGGGGCGGGCGCGGGGCGGCTCCGCCGGGGTCCGGATCGTGCCGCTCGGTGCCGCGTTGGCCATGCCGATCCCCTCCCCGTACCCGTCACCTTTACCGGTCCAGAGCCTAGCCGCGACGCCTCGCCGAGTCGACCCCGGAGGGAACGGACCGGCTTCTCACGAAGCAGTCCGAATGCGACAATTACCCACCGGAAAAATGGTCCGATCGGCTGAGGGCGTCGGCGCGCACAGCGGGAAGACTTGCCGAATGCATCAGGATTCGGGATTCCTCAGCATGCGTCAGCGCCGCCTCGCCTGGGTGGGCTTCCTGCTCGCCGCGTTCCAGGCGCCGGTGGCCGCCCGAGTGCTGCCGGACCAGTCCTGGCTGTTCAGCGTCTGCGTGGCGCTGCTCGTGGCCACGGTCATCATCGCGGACGACGCCCGGCGGCGCCGTCCGGCCAACGTCGAGATCGGCGACTAGCGCCGCGCCGCGGATCCGGCCTCGCCGAACACCGCGCCGCCGGCACGACCTCGCCGAACACCGTGCCGTGGGCACGGCCTCGCCGGCCAGTCGTCACCGCTGCGCCGGCCGGGCCTCGTGCCCCGGCTGGCCGCGGGTGCGCCGCCGCTCCTTGAGCTCCGCCTCGTGCAGGTGCCGGCGGCCGCCGGCCAGGTCGTCACGGGCCGCCGCCTCCACGTTCCGGAAGACCGCGTAGTACCCGTCGTCGTAGTCCTCGACGATCTGGAAGGTCCACCGGCCGGCGATCACGTTCCGCCCGATCAGCTCCCGCTCGATCCGGTCGGCGAGCGCGTCGTGCCCGGCCGAGCGGAACAGCTCGACGGCCTCGTCCAGCATCAGGTCGGCCTGCCCGGTGAGCTGGTGCAGCGAGTAGAGGTGCCCGCGTACCCGCTCCACCGTCTCCAGCGCCTCGCTGAGCCTGCCGAGCGCCGCCACGGTCCGGTCGTCCAGGCCCGGCGGCCGCCGATGGGCCGCGTCCGGACCGTCGCCGTCCGGTGCGGTGTCCGTACGTCCCAGCCCGGCCATGCCGCCTCCCGTCGGTGCTGAACCGTCCGGTCGGTACCCCCGAGCGGGGCTCGTCACTCCACCGCGTCGACCGGTCGGCCGCGGCGCCGGTTGTCCGGTTCGGTACCCGCGACGACCCCCGGGTCGGAACGGTCGCGGCGAGGTCCTCAGCCGACCGGCCGAGGGTGGCCGGCGCTACCGACAGGTAGCCTCGGCGGACATGAGAGCCCCGTTCGCCGGGACCGGCCGCCGGTCCCGCCGCCGGACCGCGCCACCGGTGCTGGCCGCGCTGCTGTCGTCGTACGGCGCGACCGGGCTGGCGGCCGCCGCCGGCCGGCCCGGCCTGCTGGCCGCCGTCGACCAGCACGCGGCCGCGGTACGGGACGGCATCGGCGGGATCGCGGCGGGACCGCCGCCCCCGGCGCTGCTCGAGGCGTACGCCGAGGGCGTGCGGGCGGCCGCGGTGGAGCACGGCTGGCAGCCGCCGGCCGACCCGGTGGACTGGTCGGAGCCCGACTGGGTGCTGGTCCGGCTGGTGGCCGTCTGCGCGCTGGCGCACGCCACCGGCATCCGCTGCTGACCGCGTCAGCCCGGGCCGCCACCGGCATCCGCTGCTGACCGCCGCCGCCAGCCCCGACCGCCGGCCACGATCGCTGCTGGCGGCCCGCGGCTGAGCCGGTCCGCGTTCGACCGGTCAGCGACCCCGGCCCGGCTCGTCCTCCGGACCGGCCCGGTACACCCCGCCGCTCGACGAACCCGCCGGCTGCCGGGTCGTGGCCCCGCCCCGGTCGGCCATCTCGCGCTCGACGTCGCCCCGGCCCGCCGCGTACGCCTGGCCCCGGCGCTGCCGCGTCTCCTGCTCGACCCGGGTCAGCCAGCCGTCCAGCCGGCTCTGCATGGGCCGCACCAGACCGCCGCCGACGCCCACGATCAGGATGCCCGCCACGGTGGCCAGCGCCGCGATGAGCACCGGCGTGGTGACCGTGGTGGCCACGCCGACCTGGTTCAGCGCCGCGATGATGCCGAGCGCGATCACGAAGATCGAGGCCACATCGGCCAGCAGCCGGCCGTACGACAGCCCGCCGAGCGCCCCGGTGATCAGGTCCCGGATGGCGCTGGCGAAGGCCGCGGCCACCACCACGATGATGATCGCCACGAAGGCCCGCGGGAGCCAGCCGACGATGTTCCCGATCACGTTGCTGATCGGGTTGGACCCCCAGATGCCGAACGCCGCCTGCAGGGTGAACAGCAGCACCGCGTAGTAGGCCACCCGGGCGAGGATGTCGCTCGCGTCGTACCGGCTGCGTTCGAGCGCCCGTCCCACCCCGCCGCGCTCGACGGCCCGGTCGAAGCCGACCCGTTCCAGCACCCGGTCGACGAGCTTGAGCACCGCCTTGGCGACCAGCCATCCGACGATGATGATCAGGATGGACCCGATCACCCGCGGCACGAACAGCACCACCCACCTCGTGAATTCGTTCCAGCCGGCAGTTACGTCGACCTGCCGGAGCGCGACCGCGCCGGTCATGGCATACCTCCCGTTTGACCTGGACTTTCGCGCCCGCGGCTTACCCGGTGCCCGAGCGGGCAACCGGCCGCCGCCGGGGTGAAATTCCCCCTTTGCGTTGATAATCCCCACGGACGGGCCGGAACCGGACGGCCGGCCGCGACCGGCGGATCCAGCGGCCGGGACCGGCAGATCCGGCCGGTCCCGGCCGCCGATCATGAACGACGGGTGTCGTCCCGTTACGCTGCATACATGGCAGGTACGGCTGGGCGGATACCGGCGCCGCCCGCTCCCGCGCCCGCGCCGGAGCGGGCCGAGGCGACCCCGCCGGCCGCCCGTGCCTGGCCGGAGGCCCAGCTCGGGCCGGCCGCGCAGTGGCCGCCGGCGCTGCGTACCGCCGTGGACCTGGTGCTCGACGCCGCCATGCCGATGGCCGTGGCGTGCGGCCCGGAGCACCGGCTGGTCTACAACGAGCCGTTCGCGGGGCTCATCGGCGCCGCGCACCCGGCCGCGTTCGGCCGGCCGGCCGCGGAGGCCATCGCCGAGGCGTGGCGACAGCCCGGCATCGGCGACGTGGTGGAGCGGGTCTACCGCACCGGTACGCCCTGGCAGGAGCCCGAGACGGTCTTTCCGGTCGGCCCGGTCGACCCCGGCCGCGCCGAGTACCGCGTCTTCTCCCGCGGCTACTCGGCGGTACGGGACGACCGGGGCGACATCCTGGGCGTCCTCATCATCGCGGTCGAGACCGCGCAGATGACCCAGCGGCTGCGCAACCTCAGCGAGCTCACCTCGGCGCTGGCCGGCAGCCTCACCCTCAACGACGTCGCCCGGGTGGCGCTCCGGTACGCCCTGGCGTCCTTCGACGCCGAGCAGGTGGCCTTCGGGGTGGACGACGGAACGGCCTGGCGGGCGGTGCGCCGGGTCCGCAGCGATCAGCTGGACGAGGTCGACGAGCGGCTCCCGCCGCTGTGGCGCCGCCAGGCCGAGGACTCGACGGCCCCGCTGGTGGTCGCCGCCCGCAGCGGGCAGCCGACGTTCGTGTCGGACGGCCAGCCGCTCCGGTCGACCGCCGTGGACCGGCACGACCAACTGGTCCGGGCGCTGGCCGCGCTGCCGCTGCGGACGCCGTCGCTGCGCGGCGCGATCACGGTCGGCTACCGCGTCCCGCACACCTGGGCGCCCGCCGAACGGGCGCTGCTGGCCGCGGCGGCCGAGCTGCTGGCCCAGGCCGCCGAGCGGGCCCGCCGGTTCGAGAACCAGCACGGCACGGCGCAACTGCTCCAGCGCAGCATGCTGCCGGACAACCTGCCCGATCTGCCCCGCCTGCGGCTCGCCGCCCGGTACGAGCCCGGCGTCGACGGCAACGCTGCAGGCGGGGACTTCTACGACGCGTTCCGGCTCTCCGACGGCGAACTGGCCGTCGTCCTGGGCGACGTGGCCGGCCACGACGTGCAGGCGGCGGCGGTGATGGGCCAGGTCCGGGCCGCGCTGCGGGCGCTGGCGCTGAACGACCCCGACCCGGCCGTGGTGCTGCGCGGGCTGGACCGGTTGGTGACCAGCCTCGGCGCCGAGGCGAGCAGCGACGAGCTGTTCGTGACGGTCGTGTACGGGGTGATCGAACCGGGCGACGGCCGGATGCGGATCACCAGCGCCGGCCACCCGGCCCCGCTGCTGCGGCGGGTCGGACCGGACGGCCGGGCCAGCGCCGACTATCTGGAGGTACCCACCGGCGCCCCGCTCGGGCTCGGTGGCCGGCGGTCGGCGGCCACCCTGCAGCTCGCGCCCGGCGACACCCTGCTGCTCTACAGCGACGGCGTGGTGGAACGCCGCCAGCAGGGCCTGACCGCCGGGTTCGACCGGTTGGCGACGGTGGTGGCCGGGGCGCCGGCGGGCGACCCCCGCACGCTGTGCGCGGTGGCCAGCACCGCCGTGCCGGGCGCCACCGAGGACGACGTGGCCGTGCTCGCGGTGGAACACGCGATCTCGCCGAGCCGGTCGGCCGCCATGGAGGTGCCGGCCGAGCCCACCGCGCCGGGCCGGGTGCGGCACTGGATGACCGACCAGCTCACCGAGTGGCAGGTGCCCGAGCAGGTGATCGGCGCGGCCGTGCTGTGCACCAGCGAGCTGACCACCAACGCCCTGCTGCACGCCGGCACGGCGGCGCGGGTGGAGATCGACCTGACCCCGGAGCGGTTGCTGGTCTCGGTGGCCGACAGCGGCAACCGCGGGCGGGTGGTCCGGGCCCAGACCGACGCGCTGAGCAGCCGGGGGCGCGGGATCGGCCTGATCGAGCAGCTCAGCGACGCCTGGGGGACCGACCCGACGGTACGCGGCTCCACCGTGTGGTTCGAGATGTTGATCCCGTCGCCCACGTCACGCGTCAGCCCAGGGGGCGTGGGGTAACAGGGGGCCATGGACGCCAACCGCCCCGCCGGCGTGCTCTTCGACCTCGACGGCACCCTCGTGGACACGACGTACCTGCACACCGTCGCCTGGTGGGAGGCGTTCCGGCAGTTCGACCACGACGTGTCGATGGCCCAAATCCACCGGGCCATCGGGATGGGCTCCGACCAGCTGCTCGATCATCTGCTCGGGTCCGAGCGGGACCGGGACGCCGACGAGAAGATGGTGACCGCCCACGGGACCCTCTTCGCGACGTACTGGGAACGGCTGCGGCCGCTGCGCGGGGCGCAGGACCTGGTACGCGCCTGCGCGGACCGCGGCCTGCGGGTGGTGCTGGCCTCCTCGGCGGGCAAGCCGGAGCTGGCCGCGCTGCGGGCGACCCTCGGCGTGGACGACGTGGTGCACACGGTCACCTCCTCGGCCGACGCGGAGGCCAGCAAGCCGGCGCCGGACATCGTGGCGACCGCGCTCGAGCGGGCCGGGCTGGACGCCGACCGCGTGCTGTTCGTCGGCGACTCCGTCTGGGACGTGGTGGCGGCCGGCAAGCTCGATGTGGCGTGTATCGGCCTGACCTGTGGCGGCACCAGCCGCGAGGAGCTGGCCGGCGCCGGCGCCGTGGCGGTGTACGACGACCCGGCCGCCCTGCTGGCCGCGCTGGACGAGTCGCCGCTGGGCCGGCTGGCCTGACCGGGCGGGCCTCCCCGCCGCCGCTCGGCGCCCGCCGGCGCCCCACCCCACCTGACCCGCCTTCGACCGCCCCCCGACCCTCGACCCGCCCGCCGACCCTCGACCCGCCCACCGACCCTCGACCCGGCCGCGGACCACGGCCGGGTCCGCTCCCCGCCCGCCGGTCCGACGGCCGTCGGGACCCGCACGCATCCCCCACACAACCGCAAAGGAGTCGTACGGCGTGGACGCTGTCGATCTGGTGTTCGCGCTCGCCAACCTGGCCGCGTTGCTGGCCGGCGCGTTGCCCCGGCTGCTGGAGCACCGCCCGCTGTCCATGCCGATCGCGTTTCTCGGCCTGGGCATGCTGCTGTTCCTGCTGCCGACCGGACTGCCCCGGCCCGACCCGCTGGCCAGCCCGACGCTGACCCAGCACCTCACCGAGGTCGGCGTGATCGTCGCGCTGATGGGCGCCGGCCTCAAGATCGACCGGCCGTTCGGCCGGCGGCGCTGGTCGTCCACCGCCCGGCTGCTGGCCGTGGCCATGCCGCTGTGCATCGGCGCGGTGGCGCTGCTCGGCTGGTGGTGGGCCGGCCTGCTGCCGGCCGCCGCCCTGCTGCTGGGCTCCGCGCTGGCGCCCACCGACCCGGTGCTGGCCTCCGACGTGCAGGTGGGTGAGCCCACCGACGTGGAGGACTCCGAGGACGAGGTGCGGTTCGCGCTCACCTCCGAGGCCGGCCTGAACGACGGGCTCGCCTTCCCGTTCGTGTACGCGGCCATCGCGATCGCCTCGGTCGGCCTCGCGCCCTCCGGCTGGCTCGCCCACTGGTTCGCCGTCGACGTGCTCTACAAGCTAACCGTCGGGGTGGGCGGCGGCCTGCTGATCGGCTGGCTGCTGGGCAAGCTGTTCTTCCGGGCACCGTCGGAGAAGCTGCGGCTGGCCAAGCACGCCGAGGGCTTCCTGGCGCTGGCCGCCACGTTCCTGGCGTACGGGCTGGTGGAGGTCGCCGGCGGGTACGGCTTCGTGGCCGTGTTCATGGCGGCCCGGGCGATCCGGGCGGCGGAGCGCTCGCACGAGTTCCACCAGGTGCTGCACGACTTCGCCGAGCAGATCGAACGGCTGCTGACCGTGCTGTTGCTGCTGCTGTTCGGTGGCGCGGTGGTCGGCGGGCTGCTCGGCCCGCTGACCTGGCCGGCCGCGGCCGTCGGCCTGGCGCTGGTGCTGGTCATCCGGCCGCTCACCGGTTGGCTGTCGCTGCGCGGGGCGCCCGGGCGGCCGGCCGAGCACTGGGTGATCGCCCTGTTCGGCATCCGCGGCGTCGGCTCGTTCTATTACCTCGCGTACGCCACCGCGCACGCGCACTTCCCGCAGGCGGACCTGCTCTGGGCCACCGTGGGGCTGGTCGTGGTGGTCTCGGTGGTCGTGCACGGGGTGGCCGCCACCCCGGTGATGCGGCGCCTGGACCGCCGCGGCGAGCGCTCCCCGTCGGTCCCGGACCACCAGCCCGCCCAATCCGCGGCCTAACTGCCCCCTCCCCCGCCCCGCCCCGCCCCAGCCCGCCCCGCCCCGCTCCGCCCCGGCGATCTTGCACTTTGGGCCCCCTTTTTGCGGCTTAAAGCCTTCTTTGTCGGGGCCAAAGTGCAAGATCGTCGGGATGCCGGGGGTGGGGTCCGGGGGGATGCCGGGGCGGGGTCCGGGGAGTGGGGATGCCCGGGGGTGGGGGTCCGGGGGGGTGGTTAGGGGTGGGAGAGGCGGGTGGCGAGGGCGCGGCCGAGGGCGCGGCCGGAGCGCCAGGCCGTCTGCACCCGGGGCTTGCCAAACGCGTCCCCGGCCAGGCCGATCCCGTCGTCGTCCAGGTGGTACGCCGGCCCGCCGCCGGCCCCGTCCGCCGGATGGGCGTACGTCCAGCGGTGCACGAAGACCTCGGCGGCCGGATCGGGCAGGCCCAGCAGTTCCCGGACCGCGACCTCGATGGCCGGGCCGGCCAGCGTCGGCTGCGGCAGGTACCCCCCGGCGAAGCGGTCGGTGGTGTGCGCCACCAGGACCGGCGCCCGGTCGCCGCGCCGGTCGCCGTCGTCGCAGACGGTACGCAGCACCGGGTGGTCGTTCACGAAGGCGCCGGCGAAGTCGGCCCAGCAGCGCTCGGGATAGCGCAGCACGGCCGCCAGGCTGGGCGCCCAACGCTGCGCCTGGGCCGCCCGCAGGGCCGCCGCGAGTGGGGTGTCGAGCAGCCGGGCCGCCTGCGGGCCGGGCATGGCGAGCACGACGGCCGACGCCCGGTCGCCGTCCACCAGCGGCCCGGGCTCGACCATCGTCACGAGCCGGTCGGTCGTCACGTCCAGCCCGACGGCGAGGTCGGTGACCAGGCTGCGCAGCCCGTCAGGCGCGGCCCAGCGCATCGGGCCGGGCCGGGCCGTCCGGCCCCCTGAGTCGTAGGCCACGAAGGTGTCGGTCCATTCCCGGGCCAGGCCGGCGGCCGCCCACCGGCGGACCGTGGCGGCGAAGTCCGGGTCGCTGACCGTGAAGTACGCGGCGCCCAGGTCGACGGGCCGCCCGTCGAACCGCCGGCTGGCCATCCGTCCGCCCGGGACCCGGGCCCGCTCCCGGACCCGGACCGGCACGCCCGCCGTGGCAAGCTCGCGGGCGCAGGACAGTCCCGCGATGCCGGCTCCGACGACCGTCACACCTTCGCCATCGTTCACCGGCGGATCCTAACGAGCACCCGCCCCGACCGGCCGGCAGCGCCGCGCCAGCGGGCCGCGCCACGCCGGCGGATCGCGCCACGCCGGCGGATCGCGCCACGCCGGCAGGTCGCGCCACGCCGGCAGGTCGCGCCGGGGCGGCGTGCTACCGCGGCGCGCCGACGGGCGACGCGCCGGCGCCAGCCGAGGGCGTCCCGCGGCGCGCCCGCCGGCGGCCCCCGTCCGCGACGCCGCCGGTGGGCGGGCCGGGCCCGCCACGGCCTCAGCCCAGCAGCGCTCCCGAGGCCAGCCGGCGCTCGTAGCGGGCGAGCACCCAGCAGCCTCCCACGAAGACCAGCAGCGGGGTGAGGACGAGGCCGGCCCACTGCGGCGCGACGAGGTACACCGGCGGGTCGAACCGGGGTGACGAGGCCAGGAAGCCACCGAAGGTCTGCTTGACCACCAGCATGGTGGCCACGGCGGGCGCGGTCAGCACCAGCACCCGCCGGCGGAGCGAGGGCCGCAGCCGCAGCGTGACGATCGCCAGGGCCGCCAGCAGCACGGTGTCCCCGGCCAGCACCCCGGGATCGCCCTCCCTCAGGTAGAAGCCCGCCCGGATGGCGGCCCCCGTCAACAGGGGAACGGCCACGAGCGGCACCGCCGCGGCCACCGCGATGGCGAGCCTCGAGCGCGTCAGGAGCGCGGGGGCCGCTTCCGGTCGGGTCGCGGACGGCAACAACGCGATCAGCGACGCCGCCGCGGTGATCGCCACCACCAGTCGCCACCACGAGGTGACCGCGTCGTCGGGAAAGCCGACATAGGTCCGCGCGACCGCGACGCCCTGTCCGGCGGCAGCAACAATCGCGCAGGCCGCGGCGGCCCGCCGCCAGCCGAGCGCGGCCGTGCCGGCAACCAGGGTCCAGACCAGCGCCAGCACCAGGCCGGTCCGGGACAGTCCGGGCAGCCCGCGCGCGAAGATCCCGGGGCTCAGCTGGTACGCGGGGATGGCGGCCAGCAGCACGGCGGCCCCGTAGCCGAAGACCGCGGACGCCTCCCGCCAGGGCGCGGAGCCGGCGGCCCGGACCGGCACCCGCAGCCGGGCGCGCAGCCCGGAGACCACCAGGTCGAGCGACTCCCGTAGGCCCGGCTGGCGTTGCCCGGGCGCCGCCCCGGCCATCAGCACGCCGAGCATCTCCTCGCCGTAGGCGGCCCGGTGGGCGACCGGGTAGCTCGACAGCAGGCGGCGGTAGCGACGCTCCAGCCCCCCGCCGCTCATGCCGGCCTCTCGCTGCGCTCCGGCCCCGGCATGAGGCTCCGGCGCACTGAGCTTGATGATTCGCTCGCTGCGCTCGCTCATGCCGCACCGCCCTGCGCTAGGCCGCCCAGCCGGCGCAGGCGCAGCGCGGCCGCGTCGGCGTGCCGGCGCAGCGCCCGGGTCTCCTCGGCCAGCCGTTCGGCGCCGGCGGCGGTGATCCGGTAGTAGCGGCGCAGCCGGGAGGCGACCACCTCCTCGCGGTCGACCTCGATGAGGCCGGTCTCGCGCAGCCGGTCGAGGATCGCGTACAGCGAGCCGGTGTGCAGCCGTACGCGATCGTCGGAGATCCGCAGGACGTCCTCGATGATCGCGTAGCCGTGCTGCGGCTCGGCCGCCAGGGACGTCAGAACCAGGAATGCCGGCTCGCGCAGGCCTCGGTCGCTCATGTCCGGAGCATATACGTCCTACGCGTATATGCGCCAGCGTCTTAATCCACTCCGCGGGCACGAATTCGGGCAGCCGGGCACGCATGGCCGGCGATCACCCCGGGTATTGGTACGCCCGTTCGAGAGAGGGTGGAGACGATGAGCGACCAGAACAGCCCGCAGGCCAACCCGGCGGGTGCCATCAAGGACCCGGACGAGTGGGTGACCGGCGAGGAGCCGTGGACGGCCGCCCAGCGGTCGTACCTGGAAACGCTGTCCCGCGAGGCGGGCAGCGAGCTTCCGGGGGAGATGACCAAGGCCGACGCGGCCAAGCGGATCGAGGATCTGCAGGAGCAGACCGGCCGCGGCCAGTAGCCCGGGGCACCGGCTCCGGCCGCGCGGGACGCGGATCGGCGTCAGCGCGGCGGGAGCCGGTGCAGCCGTACCCCCGTCAGACGGCCGGCGGAGATCTCGGCCGTGAGGTACGTCGCGTGCGGCTGCGCGCGGCGGTCGGTGGGTGAGCCGGGGTTGAGCAGCCGGAGCCCGCCGGGCGCCACCGTGTCCCATGGGATGTGCGAGTGCCCGAAGACCAGCAGATCCGTGTCCGGGAAGCGGGCCGCGCAGCGCTCCTCGCGACGCTGCCTGGGCCCGGTCTCGTGCACGACGGCCAGCCGCAGCCCCGCCAGCTCGACCCGGGCCACCTCGGGCAGCCGGGCCCGCAGCGGCGGCCCGTCGTTGTTGCCGTACACCCCGATGAGCCGGCGGCTGCGCGCGGTCATGGCGGCCAGCAGCGCCTCGTCCACCCAGTCCCCCGCGTGTACGACCACGTCGGCCGCCTCGACGGCCGTCCAGAGCGCGGGCGGCAGGTCCCGGGCCCGCTTCGGTACGTGCGTGTCGGCGGTGATGACCAGGCGCATTCCAGGAATTGTGCACCCGGACGGTCCGGCCGGCCGCAGCCCCCCAACGGAACGCGGGCCGGGTGGGAGCCGTGGCGGAACCACCCAGTCGGGCCGGAACGCCGCTCGACCTGACCGGGCCCCGCTCGACCTGACCGGGCCCTCGGGGCCGTGACGCGTGGTTACCGTCCGCCCGATCGGGAACCCCGAGATTGACGAAGGAGGCAGCTCATGACCAGGAGTACCAGCCCGGGCTGGGTGCCGACGACGGGCACCAGGACCAGCGAGAACACCTTCCCGCCCGGACCCGCCGGCCGGCCGGCCAGCCCGCCGAGCGGCGACGGCGGTCCGGAGACCGGCCGACCGAGCGTCACGATCGGGTCGTACCCGGACTACGCGTCGGCGCAGCGGGCGGTCGACTACCTGGCGGACAACCGGTTCCCGGTGGAGCACACGGCGATCGTCGGGACGAACCTTCGGCTGGTGGAGAGCGTCCTCGGCCGCATGACGACCGGACGGGCCGCGCTGGCCGGCGCCGGCACGGGCGCCTGGTTCGGTCTGTTCATCGGCCTGCTCTTCGGGATCTTCACCGGGGGCAACTGGCTCGCCATCATCGTGATCGCGCTGATCATCGGCGCGATCTGGGGCGCCATCTTCGGCGCCATCGCGCACGCCATGAGCGGCGGCCGCCGGGACTTCAGCTCGGCGAGCTCCCTGCAGGCCAGCGAGTACGCGGTGACCGCGGACGCGGACTTCGCCGAGCAGGCGAGGCAGATGCTGAGCCGCCTCAACTGGCAACCCATGCGCCCACCCCAGACCGCCCACTAACGGTGCCGGTCTGGAAGGAAGGGCCCCTTCTTATCGCTTTCTGTATAGGAAGGGGCCCCTTCTTAACGCTTGGCCACCGGGTCAGCCGACCGACGGCTGACAGGTCGGCGCGATGGCGGCGGGCGCCGCCGTGGTGGACACCAGCAGGCCGAAGGTGGTCGAGGCGCCCACGCCGAGCCTCCCGTTGTACGGGGCGTTCCGGACCGTCACGTCGGCGCCGGACCCGGTGGCCACGCCGCCCCAGACGCCTTGGACGCGCTCGTCGCCGGGCCACCGCCAGGAGACCTGCCAGCCCGACAGCGGCTGGGTTCCGGAGTTGCGGACGGTGACCGTGGCGACGAAGCCGCTCCCCCACCGCGAGTCGACGGCGAACGTCGCGGCGCACGCCGACAGCGCCGCGGTGTGGGCCGGGCCGCCGATCACGTACGGGTCGCGC
Source organism: Plantactinospora siamensis (assembly GCF_042434095.1). NCBI lineage: Bacteria > Bacillati > Actinomycetota > Actinomycetes > Micromonosporales > Micromonosporaceae > Plantactinospora > Plantactinospora siamensis. The sequence goes on along the minus strand of NZ_JBHLUE010000017.1, from coordinate 167,079 downwards.
TGCCCGCCCGCGCCGGTGAACCGGAACCAGTAGTCGGTGTCCGGGGTCAGGCCGCCGATAGTGACGGACCCGTTCCGCTCCGGCCCGGAGAGAGCCTCGGCCACCGGGGCCCGCCACTGCGCGGCGTCCTCCCGGCTGGCGAACAGGCTGACCGTGATCGGGGTGTCGTAGCCGCAGGGCGGGGTGAGCAGCATGTAGTAGCTCACCGTGACGCTGGTGGCGGTCGTCCCCGTCACCTGACCGCCGATCGGCAGCGCCGGCGGGCAGGTGACGATGACGGTGGGCGACGCCGCCGGCAGCGCCGGCCCGCCCGCCGGGGCCAACACGCCCGCCGCGGACCCTGCGCCCGCCGGGGACGCTGCGGCGGCGGCGGCGCCGGCGGCGGCGAGCGACAGGCCGGCGGCCGTCAACACGGTGACGACTGATCGAAGCATCGGCCACCCCTCAGGCGCCTGGTCGCGATGATTGAGGCACAGTCTTTCATTCGATATAAGTCAATGCATCGATCGTCCCACCAGGCGATCAGCCGTACGTTTGCTCGCCGGCCCGGACGGGACCGGTGAGCCGGTTCTCCGGCGGCGCGAGCGGGCAGGCCCAGTCGGCGGAGTAGCAGCAGCTCGGGTTGTACGCATAGTTGAAGTCGAGCCGGACCCGCCGGCCGGGCAGCAGCGTGAGGCCGCGCCCGAAGGTGCCCTTCACGGTGTCGGTCAGGTAGCGCCCGCCGCCGTAGCTCTCCCGGCCGCAGGTCGCGTCGCGGAACGGCACGAACAGGCCGCCCCCGTACGCCGTGATCCACCACAGCGTGAGGTTGCCCCACGGCGTCCGGGCGACCCCGACCCGGCGGTACGTCACCACCCCGTCGGGGCCGCCCGTGTCGATCGATTCCGTTCCCTCGGCCGGTTCCAGCGGCACGTCGAGGACCGCGTCCGGGTTCGCCGGGAAGTAGCTCAGCCCACCGAATCCGGGCTGCCCGGCGACCGGTGACGCCGGATGTTCGGCGAACAGCCGGTCCCGGGCGGCCCGGAAGCCGGCCAGGTCCAGGTCCGAGAGGTAGAGCCGGGCCACGCGCTCGCGCCAGTCGAGCAGGTCGAGATCATCCACCCGGCCACGGTATCCGGCCGGGGACCCTCAGGCGGGCAGGTCGCGGGCCCGCTGGTTGACCCCGGGCACGCCGTACGGGTAGTCGGCCACGGCCGGAGCGCTGGCCTCGTCCAGCCGCCCGATCTCCGCGTCGTCGAGCCGCAGGTCGGCCGCGTCGAGGTTCTGGTCGAGCTGCTCAAGCGTGCGGGCGCCCAGGATGACCGAGGTCACCGCGGGCCGGTCGGTGAGCCACGCGAGCGCCACGGCGGCCATGGTGACGCCGTGGGCCTCGGCGATCCGGCCGACCTCGTCGAGCACCCGCCACGTCCGTTCCTCGGCGTTGCGCCCGGCATACGCCTCGACGCCGCGGTCGGGGTTCTCGCCGAGCCGGGTGGCGCCGCTCGGCGCCGAGTCCCGGCGGTACTTGCCGGTGAGCCATCCCCCGCCCAGCGGCGACCAGGGCAGGATCCCGATCCCCTCGTTCTGGCAGACCGGCACGAGCTCGAACTCGATGTCCCGGACCAGGAGGTTGTACTGCGGCTGCAGGGTGACGATCGGGCTCAGGCCGCGGTGCGCGGTGAGCAGGGCGGCCTTCTGCAGCTGCCAGCCGGTGAAGTTGCTGACGCCCGCGTACCGGATCTTCCCGGCCCGTACAGCGTCGTCGAAGAACCGCAGCGTCTCCTCGATCGGGGTCAGCGGGTCCCAGGCGTGCGCCTGGTAGAGGTCGACGGCCTCCACGCCGAGCCGGCGCAGGCTGGCCTCCAGGGCCCGGGTGAGGTGCACCCGGGACAGCCCGACGTCGTTGCCGCCGGGACCCATCGCGAAGCGGCCCTTGGTGGCGATGACCAGGGAGTCCCGCATTCCGGGGCGGTCGGCCAGCCAGCGCCCGACGATCTCCTCGGAGGTGCCGGCCGAGTACACGTCGGCGGTGTCCAGGAACGTGCCGCCGCGTTCGACGAACCGGTCGAGCTGGGCGAAGCTGCCCTCCTGGTCGGTCTCGGCCCCGAAGGTCATCGTGCCGAGACACTGGGTGGAGACCACCGTGCCGGTGGCGCCCAGGGTGCGGTAGCGCATTGCGTCCCCTCTCACGCGTCGGGCCGGTAGCGCCCGGCCCACCACAAGATCCTCGCACCGCGGGGCCCGGACCGCCGGTTCGGGGGCGGAACTTCAATTTCCAAGGAGCCGTTCTGACGTAGGCATCCGCACAAGCTCAAGGGTTTGTTTAAAATTTGAATGACTGCTATCGTGGCGGCATGACGGAGAGCCTGAGCGCGGCGGAGCTGGCCGGCTGGCGGGCCTACATCGAGTCCAGCCAGCTGCTGCTCACCCGGCTGGAGGAGGACCTGCGGGCCGGCAGCGCGCTGAGCTTCGCCGACTACCACGTGCTGGTGCTGCTTTCCGAGACGCCGGGCCAGCGGCTGCGGATGGGCGAGCTGGCCAACCGGCTCGTCTTCTCGCCGAGCCGCCTGACGTACCAGATCTCGGCCATGCAGCGCCGCGGCCTGGTGGCCCGGCAGACCTGCCCGGGCGACCGGCGCGGCCAGGAGGCCGTGCTCACCGCGGCCGGGCTGCTGGCGCTGCGCGAGGCCGCGCCGGCGCACCTGGCCGCGGTCCGCGCCTACCTCATGGACGACCTCGACGACGCCGAGATCGCCTGCCTCACCCGCGTCTTCCAGCGGCTCGGCGCCCGGCTGCGCGCCGACCGCACCGCACCCCTGGCTCGATAAGGAGCATCCGATGCCCGCGATCACCGTCGACGACGTCCTGGTCCTGCCCCGCCTGCCCCGGCAGGACCCCGCCACCACCAGCTACCGGCCGGTCCGCCGGCTGGTCACCGCCCCCAGCGGGTACGAGGGCGAGGGCTTCCCGGTGCGCCGGGCCTTCGCCGGGGTGCCGATGAGCGAGCTGGACCCGTTCATCCACCTCGACCAGATGGGCGAGGTGGACTACGCGCCGGGCGAGCCGAGGGGCACGGCCTGGCACCCGCACCGCGGCTTCGAGACCGTCACGTACATCATCGACGGCATCTTCGACCACCAGGACTCCAACGGTGGCGGCGGCACCATCACCAACGGCGACACCCAGTGGATGACCGCCGCGCGCGGCATCCTGCACATCGAGAAGCCGCCGGAGCACCTGGTCGTCAGCGGCGGTCTGTTCCACGGCCTCCAGCTCTGGGTGAATCTGCCCCGGGTGGCCAAGCTGAACCCGCCGCGCTACCAGGACATCCGCGGCAAGGAGGCGGCGCTGCTCACCACCGCCGACGGCGGCGCGCTGCTGCGGGTGATCGCCGGGGAGATCGCCGGGCACCGCGGCCCGGGGTCGACGCACACGCCGATCACCATCAGCCACGTGACGGTCCAGCCGGGCGCGCAGGTCGACCTGCCCTGGCGGCCCGACTTCAACGCCCTGGTGTACGTGCTGGCCGGGCGCGGCACCGTCGGCACCGACCGGCGGCCCGTGCACACCGGTCAGCTCGCCGTCTACGGGCCCGGCGACGTCATCCGGTTCGCCGCCGAGGCGAGCCAGGACGCCAACACGCCCGCCCTCGAGCTGTACGTCATGGGTGGTCAGCCGATCCGCGAGCCGGTGGCACACTACGGGCCGTTCGTGATGAACACCCGCGCCGAGCTGATCCAGGCGTTCGAGGACTACCAGGCCGGACGGTTCGGCGTGGTGCCGGCCGAGCGCCTCCCGCACACCGGCGGCCAACCCGACCGTCCCTGAACGCGCCCGTCGCCCCCGCCACCGGCCGGCGACGGGCCCAGGCCCGCTCGCGGATACGCCAGCCACCCCACCCCGACCGGATGCGGTGGCTGGCGTATCCGTCACCGGCGAGTCAGGCCAGCGGCAGGCGGTCCAGGAAGCCGTCGACCGCGCGGCGGAAGGCCGCCGGCTGCTCGACCCAGGGGAAGTGACCGCTGTCCGGGATCACCGTGGACTCCCCCGCCGGGAAGAGTTCCGCCACCGCGAGCGCCGGGGCCACCCCGACGCTGCAGTCCACCGCGCCGGACACGACCAGGACCGGAGCGGTGACCGCGTCGAGCCGGGCCGCCAGGTCCGCAGGCGGATCGACGCTGAAGAACGGCCAGTACGCGGCGAAGCTGTACCATCCGTCCGCCGCGTGCGCCCGCTCCCGCTCCCCCCAGCTGGCGTACCCGATCGGGGCGATCCGTTGCTGCCAGGCGTTGAACCCGGGATCATCCTCGGTCTCCGGCCCGGCCCCCCAGGCGGCGACGGCGGCCTCGAGCTCGGGAGTTTGGCGGCGGCGGTCGAGCAGATCCTTGGCATCGGACGGGACGTCGACCAGGTAACCGGCCGGCGGCCCGACCAGGATCAGCCCGGCCACCCGCTCCGGATACCGTGCCGCGTAGCTGATCGCCAGCCGGGTGCCGGCCGAGTGGCCCAGCAACAGCAGCCGGTCGAGCCCGAGTGCTACCCGGAGGTGTTCGAGGTCCTCGGCCTGGTGCCAGAAGGACGCCCGCTCGGTGTCCGCCGGCAACGGCGACTCGCCCACCCCGCGCGGGTGCGGGACGATGAGCCGCCGGTCCCGGCCGAGTCCGGCCAGGTCGCCCAGGTAGCGCGGGTGCAGCGTCGGCCCGCCGGCGAGCGCCACGATCGGCGGCCCGCTTTCGGGGTTCCGGTCCTCGTAGTAAAGGTGGGCTCCATCGGAGCCGGTGAAGGTAGACATGGTTCGGCCCTCCTCGCGGACGGTGTGCGGAGAATGGGCCGCGTTCCGCACGACGTCCGGAACACGACCTGGACCGCGGTGGCACCGGCCGGGAACCGAAACACGCCAGTCATGCCGTTTGGGGTGAGGTTGCTTCCGGACGCCCGTCTCGGCCGTCCCCGCGGGTTGCCCGCGTCAGAGGGACCGTGCTGCCGGATCGGAGGGGAGCGTCCAACCGTTCACCGCGGTAATGGGACTCACCTCCTCCGGTCGATCGCAACTCCAGGACGGTAACAGAGCCGGTCCTCCTCGCGCGGCCCCGCCGCCGCGCCGTATCACGGGGTGGACCCCGGAAGACTGGTCGCATGACGAATGGCGAACGCGCCGCCCGGATCGACGAGGTCCGCCGGCGGCTGCACCGGGACGGCCCGCCCTGGACCCGCGGCCAGGGCCTGGACTTCGAGACCGTGAGTCTCCCCCGGCCCGACTGCGACCTGCTCCGGGACCTGCTGGTCGCGGAGCGCGCCGAGACGGTGGTCGAGATCGGGCTCGCGTACGGCAGCTCCGCCCTGGCCATCGGCGAGGCGCTGAGCACCGTCGGGTCGGCGCGTCCCCGGCAGGTCGTCATCGACCCGTTCCAGCAGAGCATCTGGTCGAACGTCGGGTGGGACCTGTTGCGCGACGCCGGCCTGGACCGGGTGGCGACGCAGATCGAGGCGGAGTCCTCCACCGCCCTGCCCGGCCTGCTGGCCGAGGGCCTGGTCGCCGACGCGGCGTTCGTGGACGGCAGCCACCGGTTCCACGAGGTCTTCGTCGACCTGTACTTCCTGCGCCGGATCGTCCGGCCGGGCGGCCTGGTGGTGCTCGACGACCACTGGGCCCCGTCCGTGCGCACGGCGGTGGCGTACTACGAGCGGAACCTCGGCTGGGAGCGGATCCCGGATCCCTTCCCGGGCGGGAGCCGGCAGCACATCGGGAACGATCCCGGGGCCGCGCTGGTGGATCGCTGCGCGGCCTTCCGGGTGCCCGAGCCGGGCGATGATCCGCCGTTCACCGCGTTCCGGTCGTTCTGGACGGAGCGCCCCTGACGGCGCGAACGGCTCAGGTGGCGACGAAGATGCCGGCCACGCCCAGCAGCACCATCACGAGCATGGCCAGCAGCATTCCCCGCTCGCCCTCGGGATGCTGGTCGTTGCCGGTGTCGGTGTGTGCCGTGTCCGTCGTCATCGTGACCTCCCCAGGTCTGGCGTCTCGTGTCCGCGGCCGTCCGCGCCCGCCCGGTATCGCTTCCCGCATACCGGCCCCGACATGCGCAAACATGACGAGCGTCCTACCGTGTGGGCGACGTCGACCTCGAAGGGGCGGTACGTGTCGATCGAGGAGTGGTTCCTGACCGAGCGGGAACGTGCCAACCCCGCAACCGGATTACCCATCTGGTGCGCGGGAAACCGAGCCGAGCCGCTGGTGCACGGTTCGGCGTACTTCGACCGGCTGGTCACCGAGGTGAGCGGCCTGGAACGCGGTGACCACCTGTTCTTCACGGACTGGCGGGGCGACCCGGACGAACGGTTGCGCCCGGACGGGCCGACCGTGGCCGAGCTGTTCGCCGCGGCGGCGCAGCGGGGCGTGGTGGTCAAGGGGTTGATCTGGCGCTCGCACGTCGACAAGCTCCAGTTCAGCGAGGAGGAGAACCGCAACCTCAGCGACCAGGTCCGCGCGGCCGGCGGCGAGGTGCTGCTCGACCAGCGGGTACGCCGGCTGGGCTCGCACCACCAGAAGCTGGTGGTGCTGCGCCACCCCAACGCGCCCGAGCGGGACGTGGCGTTCGCCGGTGGCATCGACCTGTGCCACAGCCGGCGGGACGACGCGACGCACGACGGCGACCCGCAGCCGCTGCAGATGAACAAGCGGTACGGCGAGCACCCGCCGTGGCACGACGTCCAGCTGGAGCTGCGCGGGCCGGTGGTCGGGGCGCTGGACACGCTGTTCCGGGAGCGCTGGACCGACCCGATGCCGCTGGACTCGGAGAACCCGGTGGCGTACGTGCGGGACCGGCTGCGCGGCGCGGACCTGCGCCCGGATCCGCTGCCGGACCAGCCGCCGGAGCCGCCGCCGGCCGGGCCACACCGGATCCAGGTGCTGCGGACGTACCCGTCGGTCAAGCCGGCGTACCGGTTCGCGCCGGACGGCGAGCGGAGCATCGCGCGCGGCTACACGAAGGTGATCCGCCGGGCCCGGCGGCTGATCTACGTGGAGGACCAGTACCTGTGGTCGAAGGACGTGGCCGAGTTGTTCGCCGCGGCGCTTCGGGAGCAGCCGGAGCTGCATCTGGTCGCCGTGGTGCCGCGGTACCCGGACGTGGACGGCCGGTTCGCCCTGCCACCCAACCAGGTGGGCCGGGAGATAGCCCTGGAGGTCTGCCAGCGCGCCGACCCGGACCGGGTGCACGTGTTCGACCTGGAGAACCGCGCCGGCAACCCGGTGTACGTGCACGCCAAGGTCTGCGTGGTCGATGACGTCTGGGCGACGGTGGGCAGCGACAACCTCAACCGGCGCTCCTGGACGCACGACAGCGAGCTGTCCTGCGCCGTGCTGGACGACACCCGCGACGAGCGGGCGCCGACCGACCCCGCCGGGCTCGGCGACGGCGCCCGGCGGTACGCCCGGGACCTGCGCCTGCGGCTGTGGCGTGAGCATCTGGACCGGGCGCCGGACGGCAGCGAGGACGCCGACCTGCTGGATCCGGCGGACGCGGTCGCGGCCATCACCGCCAGCGCGCAGGCGGTGCAGGAGTGGTACGACGGCGGCCAGCGTGGTCCGCGGCCGCCCGGCCGGCTGCGCCCGCACCGGCCCGAGCACCTGGGACCGGCCACCAAGCTGTGGGCGGTGCCGGCCTACCGGCTGATCTACGACCCGGACGGCCGGCCGATCCGGGCCCGGCTCCGGCGGACCTGGTGACCCTCGTCGCACCCGGCCGCGCTGAGATCGTGGCCCTGCCGCAAATATTCTTGGCACGATGTCCGGAAAGCTCCCGTTACGCGAGCTTTCTCCATCGGCCTTTCGGCTAGATTTCTCAGAGCCGATCAGGTTAGGGTTGCCCTCGAACGGCCCAACTGACACACACAAATGCACAACTTGTCTTTTGCCCGCGGACGAGGTGCAGGGAGGACCACCATGACCGCGACGATGACCAAGCAGTCCACCGCTCCGACAGGCACCACGAGCGTCGCCGGAACGTCGACCGACAGCGCCACCGAGCTGCTGGAGGCCATGGCGGCGCTGCCGGCCGGGCACCCGTCCCGGGCCACCCTGCGGGCGAAGGCGATCGAGGCGTGGCTGCCGCTGGCGCAGCACCTCGCCCACCGCTACAGCGGCCGCGGCGAGCCCAGCGACGACCTGATCCAGACCGCGTCGGTCGGCCTGATCAAGGCCGTCGACAAGTTCGACCCGAGCCGCGGCGTCGACTTCGCCGGTTACGCCATCCCGACGATCATCGGCGAGCTCAAGCGGCACTTCCGGGACCGCACCTGGGACATCCGGGTTCCCCGCCGCCTCCAGGAGCTGCGGCTCGCGATCTCCGAGGCGAACAGCTCGCTCCTGCAGTCGCTCGGCCGCTCGCCGACGGTGGCCGACATCGCCGCCCACCTCAAGGTCACCGAGGAAGAGGTCCTGGAGGGCCTGGAGGGCGCCCGGGCGTACAACGCCGTGTCGCTGTCCACCCCGACCGGCGACGGTGAGCGGGCCACCGAGCTCGGCGACATGCTGGGCGGTGAGGACGGCGAGTTCGAGCTGGCCGAGCTGCGTGTCGCCCTCGGGCCGGCGCTCGCCACCCTCGACGAGCGTGAGCAGAAGATCCTCACCCTCCGGTTCTACGGCAACCTGACGCAGTCGCAGATCGCCGACCAGATCGGCGTCTCGCAGATGCACGTCTCCCGGCTGCTGGCCCGCGCCCTCACCAAGCTCCGCGGCCAGCTCGTCGACACCTACTGAGCCCCACCGAGCACCCGAGAACACAAGCAACAAAGCAAGCCACCAAAGCCACCAGCGGAAGGGCCCGGACCGGTCGGTCCGGGCCCTTCCGCGTCGTCGGACCCAACCCGGACCCATGGGCTCACCCGGACCACCACAGGGTTTCCGCCGGAGCCCGCCCACGTCGGGATCAAGCCTGACCGCCCAGAGTGGGCGGGCTCCGGCGGAAACCCACCACCGCGGACCCGCAGGGCCAGCGAAGCCGGATACGAACAGGTTCAGACCTCGTCGTCCGGGACCACGTCCGCCACGACGACGGTGATGTTGTCCGGTCCGCCGGCGCGCAGGGCCAGGTCGACGAGCCGCCGGGCGCACGCCTCCCGGTCGGCGTACCCGCTCACCACCTCGGCGAGGGTGTCGGCCCGGACCACGTTGGTGAGGCCGTCGCTGCACAGCAGCCACCGGTCGCCGGGGCGCGGCTCGACGGTCAGGTAGGCGGCCCGTACCGTGTCGCCCTGCAGCGCCTGGGTCACCACCGCCCGGCGCGGGTGGCTGCTCGCCTCCTCCGCGGTGATCACGCCCTCGTCGACGAGCATCTGCACGAACGTGTCGTCCCGGGTGACCTGGGCGAAGGCGCCGTCTCGGAAGAGGTAGGCCCGCGAGTCGCCGACGTGGGCCACGGCCAGACAGGTGCCGCTCACCGACATCAACAGCGCGGTGAGGGTCGTACCCATGCCCTGCCGGGTCGGGTCCTCCTCGACCGCCTCCCGGATCCGCCCGCTGGCCACCTCGATGGCGCCCTGCAGCGCCACCACCATGGCGTCGTCCGCGGTGGGCACGTCCAGACCCGAGATCGCCTCGATGGTGATCTCGCTGGCCAGGTCGCCGGCGGCCATCCCGCCCATGCCGTCGGCCACGGCCACCAACCATTCTCCGGCGTGCACCGAGTCCTGGTTGCTGCTGCGCACCAGCCCCTGGTCGCTCACCGCCGCGGAACGCAGCTTGAGGGTCATGGCAGGCAGCCTGCCATCACCGGGCCCCGTTGTCTCTACTAGATCACCGCGGGTTGCCCGGCGTTCCGCCCCGGCCGGCCCCGCCGGGATGGCCGGGCCGCCGGCCGCCGGTCCGGTGGACACCTCGGCCGGCATCTCCGGGGTCATCGGGGCGCCTCCGGCCCCCGGGCCGGGACGACCCGGCCCGAACACCGTGGATCGGGCGGGGCCAACGGCCGGTGGGGCATCACCCAGTTGAGGGCGGATTCCTCCACCGGCCAGCCGTGCGCCCGCACGGCGCTGGTCGGGATCCGGGCGGTCTCGGGGCAGAGCACCTGACCTCGCACCTCCTCGTTCGGCACGAACCGTACGCTCCCCCGCTGGTCCAACACGATCGTCATCCGGTCGGTCACCGTCACCACCTGCCCGACCACCACCTCGACCGGACCGGTCGCGGGTGGCGCCGGGCCGACCTCGACGGCCGCCGTGGGCAGCACCGAGACCCGAAGGAACACCGTACCCATTACCAGCGGCGCGATCACGGCCACCGCGTACGCCGTGCCGTGCGTGACCGCCGGCGCGGCCCGGCGCGGGACCGGACCGGTGAGGACGACGGCGCCGGCCGGCGGCAGGGCCAGCAGCACGGCCGTGACCAGCTCACCCAGCCGCACGGCCGACACGATGGCCGGCCCGAGCCAGCCGTACGCCAGCACCGCGGCCAGGACCGGCACGGCGACGCCCACCGCCAGCAGCCGGTCCGGCCGCCCCGGCCACCGGTACCGGGCCCGCAGGCCGGCCAGCCACAGGGCGAGCATGAGCAGCGCCGGCAGGAAGCGGAGCTGCCAGGTGAGGGCGGCCAGCGCGGTGGCCGCGCCGAACACCCAGCCCGGGGTGCGCGCCGCGGCCGAGGCCAGCAGCGACCGCTCGGGGTCGAACCGGTCGGGCGCGCTGACCCGCAGCAGCCAGCCGAGCACGCCGAGGACCAGCACGCCGAACGGGAACGCCCAGACCAGCGCGATCAGCAGCGCGCTCAGCATGCCCAGCGGGCTGACGTACTGCACCAGCAGCAGCATGGTGGACATGTCCTGCCGGCTGAGCTGCCACAGACGCAGCACCAGCAGCAGGACCGGGAACGCCGGCAGCAGCGTCAGCAGCCACTGCTGGGCCGTCCGCGCCCGCGGGCGCCGCTCCGGGCCGCCCGCCGCCACGGGGCCGGAGGTGGCAGGGCCACCGTCTCCCACGGCCACTGCCGCACCTCCACCTTCCGGGCCGCGGGCTGCTGGTCCACCGCCACCTGTTGGGGCAGGCTGGCCGGCTGCTCCCAGCGCAGGTTGCGGTCGAACGCGTCCTCCCACCGCCGGTCCTCCGGGTCGGTCGCCGAGCGGTACAGCGACAGGTCGACCAGGTCGCGCAGGGCCACGTTCGAGCCGGTGTTCACCCCGTACAGCTCCTGGCCGGCCTCGCCGATGTCCCACAGCCGCAGCGGTCGGGCCCGCTGGACCGACCACGGATCGCCGGGCCGGTGCGCCACGAAGCCGGCCAGGATGGCCGCGTCGGTGACCACCGAGTCGACGTGGCCGTCGTACAGGTCCTGCACGCACTCGCTGACCCGCTTGCGGGTGCCCACCAGCGCGCCCAGGTCGCGCAGGTTGGGCTCGGCGGTGGAGGTGGCCAGCGTGCAGACCTTCCGGCCGCGCAGGTCGCGCAGGCTGTCCACCGGCCGCTCATCGGTCTTGAGCGTGAGCACCGACTGCTCGGTGCTCAGATATGGCGCCGAGAAGGTGGCGCCCTGCCGGACCCGCTCGTCGGTGATGCTGAACGAGGCCACCACCATGTCCACCGTGACGAACCGGTCGCCGTCGCGGGCCTGCCGCCGGATCCGGTCCTCGCTCTCGATCGGCAGCAGCCGGACCGAACCGGGCGCGAAGCCCAGGTCGGCGGCGATCATCAGGGCGATGTCGATGTCGAATCCGGCGTAGCTGCCGTCGGGGGCCACCTGGGCGATCCCCGGCTGGTCGTCCTTCACGCCGATGAGCAGTTGCTGCTTGCCGGCCAGGCCGGCCCGGCGCAGCAGGTCCTGGCGGGTCGGCGGCCCGCCGGCGGTGACCACCCGGGCCACCGCGACCCCGGCGACCACCAGCACCACGAGCAGCGCCACCAGGCGCAGCCGGCGGAACCACACCACCCGGGGCGGCGGGATCGCCGGACCGGCCGCCGGCTCGCTGTCCTGGCCCACGCCGCCTCCCGCCTCCCGAACCGCCCGCTGCGGTCCGGGCCACTCATTGTGGCGGATCGAGGGCAAACCACGACACCCCGCGGCCGGGTGACGGCGGCCCCCGGCGCCGGGGTGACGGCCGCGCCCCGGGGCCGGGCGACGGCGGCGTCCGGCGGATCAGCCGATGGCCTCGTCCACAAAGCACCACCGCCAGTTCTCGCCGGGCTGGATGGATCGCATGACCGGGTGCCCGGTGGCCTGGAAATGCTTGGTGGCGTGCCGGTTCGGCGACGAGTCGCAGCAGCCGACGTGCCCGCAGCTCAGGCACGCCCGCAGGTGTACCCAGTCGTCGCCCGCGGCCACGCACTCCGGGCACTCGCCGGTCGTCTCCGGCTCGACCGTGCCCGCCTCGGCCAGGTGGGTGCAGCTCATTCCTCACTCCGTCTCAACATCGACTCCTCCAGGTCCAGGTCGCGGTAGGCGCGAACCAGCACCTCCTCGGCGATCCGGCCGTCGTCCCGGGCCCTGCGGAAGACCTCACGTTCGGCGTCGATCATCTCCTGCCGGATCCGACCGTACGCCTGGGAGGGGGTCTCCCGCTCGTCGCCGCCGAGCCGTTCCCAGGCCGAGTTGGTGCGGTCCTCGACCAACCGGCGGAGACGCTTCACGACCGCCTCCGGCGCCCCGTCGGCGGCCGCCTCCAGCCGCTCCCGCGCGGCCCGGCCGGCCTGTTGCTGGATGCCGGCCTCGGCCAGCGCGTCCTGCGCCGGGTCGTCGGAGGGCAGCCGCAGCCGCCGGGCCACCGCCGGCAGCGTCGCGCCCTGGACGACCAGGGTGAAGACGATGACCGCGAAGGCGATCCAGACGAACAGGTTGCGGGAGTAGGTCGGCACGCCCGGCACGGTCAGCGGCAGCGCGAGCGCCGCGGCCAGCGTGACCACGCCGCGCATGCCGGCCCAGCCGATCACCGCGGGGAAGTTGGCCGGCGGCGACGGGTCGCGGCGACGGACCCGGGGCACCAGCCGAGCCAGGTACGTGGCCGGGAAGACCCAGACGTACCGGGTCAGGAACACCGTGCCGAGCACGGCGGCGGTGACCCCGGCCACGATGGCGACCGGCCGGTCCAGCCCGGTCACCACCTCACGCAGTTGCAGACCGACCAGCACGAAGACCAGGCCCTCCAGCAGGAACCGGACCAGCCGCCAGAAGGCGCTCATCTGCAGCCGGGAGGCGGCCGACATCAGCACCGGCAGCTTGTGCCCCAGGCCCAGGCCGGTGACCACCACGGCCACCACGCTGGAGGCGCCGATCGGTTCGGCCGCGGCCACCACCGCGAACGGGGCGATCAGCGACAGCGCGTTGTCCAGCAGCGGGTCCCGGACGCGCTTGTGCAGGAAGCCGAACAGCAGGAACCCGAGCAGCCCGATCACCACCCCGCCACCGGCGGCCACCAGCACCTCGCGGCCGACCTGCAGGGCGTTCAGGGCCGGCCCGGTGGCCGCGGCCACCGCCACCCGCAGCAGCACCAGCGAGGTGGCGTCGTTGATCAGGCTCTCGCCCTCGAGAATGGTCACCAGCCGGCGGGGCAGCCCGATCCGCCGGGCCACCGCGGTGGCCGCCACGGCGTCCGGCGGCGCCACCACCGCGCCGAGGGCCACGCAGATCGACAGCGGCAGCGCCGGCAGCAACAGGTGGACGACCACACCAACGACGATCGCCGTGAAGATCACCAAACCGACCGCGAGCAGCAGGATGGGCCGGATGTTGGTGCGGAACGCCGGCACCGAGGTCTCCAGCGCCGAGACGTACAGCAGCGGCGGCAGGATCCCGATCAGGACGACCTCGGGTTCGAGGTGAACGTTGAGGATCCCCGGAACGAACGACAGAACGAGCCCGACCACGACCAGCACGATGGGCGACAACATGCCCAGCCGGCGGGCCAACGCCGCCCCGAGCACCGCCACGGCGAGCAGCAGGACGACGTCCAACAAGCCATGCATGGAAGCAAGCCTAGAAGGTCCCGGGTCTGGTCCCGATCACGCAGTCCGCAGCTTCGGCAGCACCTCTGCGCCGAACGCGTCGATGAACCGGTCCAGCCGCTGCCCGACATGGTGCAGGTAGATCTCGTCGAAGCCGAGTTCGGCGTACCCGTGCAGCTTCTCGGCGTGCCGGTCCAGGTCGGCGGAGATCTCCACGACGTCGGCCACCTGTTCCAGCGGGACCCGGTCGGAGACCGCGTCGAAGTGCTCGGGCAGCTCCAGGTCCCAGCACACCGGCGGCGGGAAGACGTTGCTGCGCCACTGGTCATGGGCGATGCGGGCGGCCTCGGCCTCGTCCGGCGCCCAGCTCAGGTGCACCTGCAGGTGGAGCCGGCCCCGGCCGCCGGCCTCGCGGTAGGCCTCGATGATCCGGCGCAGCCGGTCGACCGGCGCGTTCACCGTGATCAACCCGTCCGCCCACTCCGCGCACCAGCGCGCGGTGGCCGGGCTCACGGCCGCGCCGACCAGCGCGGGCGGCTGCTCGGGCAGCGTCCACAGCCGGGCCCGGTCGACGGTGACCAGCCCGTCGTGGCTGACCTCCTCGCCGGCCAGCAGCGCGCGGATCACCCCGACGCACTCGCGCAGCCGGGCGGTGCGTACCGCCTTGCGCGGCCACCCGCCGCCGGTGATGTGCTCGTTGCTGGCCTCACCGGTGCCGAGCGCCGCCCAGAACCGACCGGGGTACATGGCCGCGAGGGTGCCGATGGCCTGGGCGATGACCGCCGGGTGGTAGCGCTGGCCGGGCGCGTTGACCACACCGAACGGCAGCGAGGTGGCCTGCAGCGCCGACCCCAGCCAGGACCAGGCAAAGCCGGAGTGGCCCTGCCGGGTGCTCCACGGCGAGAAGTGGTCGGAGGACATGGCGGCGTCGAACCCGGCCTGCTCGGCCCGGACCATCGCGGACAGGAGGGCGGCGGGGTGGATCTGCTCGTGGGAGGCGTGGATTCCGTACGTCGTCATGCCGCCGATCGGTACCCGCCGGGCGACGCGGTCAACCGCGTCGCCCGGCGGCCTCGATCATTCGGCGTGTGCGGTGCCGCCCGGCGCCGCGCCCTCGCCGACCCACACCGTCTTGACGTTGCAGAACTCCCGGATGCCCCAGGCCGACAGCTCGCGCCCGTAGCCGGAGTTCTTCACCCCGCCGAACGGCAGCTGCGGGTACGAGGTTGTCATGCCGTTGACGAAGACGCTGCCGGCGTCCAGGTCCGCGGCGAACCGCTGCTGCTCGGCCTCGTCCCGGGTCCACGCGTTCGAGCCCAGCCCGAACGGCGTGCCGTTGGCCAGCTCGATAGCCTCGGCGTAGGAGGAGACCCGGTAGAGGCCGGCGACCGGGCCGAAGACCTCCTCGGCGTACATCCGCATCTGCGGCGTCAGCTCGGCCACCACCGTCGGCGGGTAGTACCAGCCCGGCCCGTCCGGCCGCTGCCCGCCGCAGAGCACCCGGGCGCCCTTGTCGACCGCGTCCCGCACCTGCTCCTCGATGTCCTCCCTGCCCTTTTCGGTGGCCAGCGGGCCGACGTCGGTCCCGTCCGCCATCGGGTCGCCCACCCGCAGGGCGGACATGGCCGCCACGAACTTCTCGGCGAACGCGTCGTACACGTCGGCGTGCACGATGAACCGCTTGGCGGCGATGCACGACTGGCCGTTGTTCTGGCAGCGCGCGGTGGTGGCCACCTGGGCGGCCCGGTCCAGGTCGGCCGACGGCATCACCACGAACGGGTCGCTGCCGCCGAGCTCGAGCACGGTCTTCTTGAGCTCCCGGCCGGCGATCTCGGCGACCGACCGGCCGGCCCGCTCGCTGCCGGTCAGCGTGGCGGCCCGGACCCGCGGATCGGTGAGCACCCGCTCCACCTTCTTGGAGTCGATCAGCAGGGCCTGGAACGACCCGGCCGGGTAGCCGGCGCGGGTGAACAGGTCCTCGAGGAACAGCGCCGTCTGCGGCACGTTGGAGGCGTGCTTGAGCAGGCCGGTGTTCCCGGCCATCAGGGCCGGGGCGGCGAACCGGATCACCTGCCAGAGCGGGAAGTTCCACGGCATCACCGCGAGCACCGGGCCGATCGGCTGGTAGCGGGTGAACGCCCGGGTCGGGTTCACGGCGTCGGCGTCGGCCGGCTCGTCGGCCAGGAACTCCTCGGCGTGTTCGGCGTAGAAGCGGCAGGCCGTGGCGCACTTGGTCACCTCGGCCTTCGCGGCCGCCAGTGTCTTGCCCATCTCGGTGGTCATCATCCGGGCGGTGTCGTCGGCGCCGCCCTCCAGCAGGTCGGCCGCGGCGTTCATCCAGCCGGCGCGCTGGGCGAATGTGGTGCCGCGCAGCGCCCGATAGGCGTCGTGGGCGCGGCCGATCGCGGCGTCGACCTGCTCGTCGGTGGCCTCGTCGAAGGTCTGCACGGTCTGGCCGGTCGCGGGGTTGACGCTGGCCATGGTCATCGGCGTACTCCCGTTCATTCGAAGAGCGAGTGGCGCGAGCCCGGCGGCTCGGCCCGGCGGCGGGCGGCCCGCCGCCGTTGCACGACGACCAGGTCGACGACCGCGACCGCGGCGAGCAGGAACAGCACCGCGGCGGGCACCCGGTAGCCGGCCCGGAGCACCAGGATCCCGAGGACGACGCTGACCACCAGGCCGAACGAGGCCAGGGCCAACCGCAGGTTGAGGGCACTGTACGCGTGCCCGACCGTTCCGCGGGCCCCGCGCGGCTGCTGCCTGGCTGCCATCTGATCCAACTACCCGGGCCCGCGGGCGGCTAACCTGTCGGGCCGCCGACGGGACCCTTACCCCGGAGCCCGGAAGCACCGTAGAGTTACCCGGCCATCGCCGTCCGTCGACGTCTCGGGAGCCGGATGCCTCGCCGTTGGATCGCCGCCGTGGCCGCGGCCGCCGTCGCCGCCGTGGGCATCGCCTGCGAGGGTGGCGGGACCGGCCACCCCGGCCCGAGCCGATCCCCGACGCACCGGCACGCGGCCTCGATCGCGGCGCTGGGCGACTCCATCAGCACGGCCTTCGGCTCGTGCCTGAGCCTGATCTCCTGCCCGCGCAACTCCTGGTCGACCGGCAGCAGCACCCGGGTGGACAGCATCCGCAGCCGGCTGATGGCCGACGACCCCGGGCTCGACCTGACCCCGCACAACGAGGCCGTGGCCGGGGCCCGGGCGGCCGCGCTGCCGGACCAGGCCGGCGCCGCGGTGCGGCACCGGGCCGACTACGTGACGCTGCTGGTGGGGGCCAACGACGCCTGCCGTCCGGACATCGACCAGATGACCCCGGTCGCCGAGTTCCGCGCCGACGTCGACCGGGCGCTGCGGGTCCTGCGCGACGGCCGCCCCCGGGCGCAGGTCCTGGTCGCCAGCGTCCCCGATCTGAACCGGCTGTGGTCCGTCGGGCACACCGACCGGCTGGCCGTACGGGTGTGGGCGCACGGCGTGTGCCCGGCGCTGCTGGCCAACCCGACCTCGACGTCCGCCACCGACGTCCGGCGCCGGGCCGCGTTCGCGGCCCGGATCGACGCGTACGACGACCAGCTCGCGGCCGCGTGTTCCGGCTACGGCAGGCGATGCCGGTACGACGGCGGCGCCGTGCACCGGGTGGCCTTCTCGAAGGACATGGTGAACCCGCTGGACTTCTTCCATCCGGACGTGGACGGGCAGCAAGCCCTCGCCGCCACGGCCTGGCGGGCCTGGCGGCTCGGCGGCTGACCGGCCAGCCGCGACCGGCGTCCAGGCGGGGCGGCGCTCAGGGGCAGGCGGGGCTCAGGGGCAGGCGGCGCTCAGGGGCAGGCGGGGCTCATGGGCAGGCGGCGCTCAGGGCTGGCGTTGCGCCGGCACCCGACCGGGCTCCGGCCGGTACATGTCCTGGGCCCGGCGGGCCAGCTCGGCCGTGGCCGAGGAGTTGGCCCAGGTGCCGAGCAGCACCCCGGCGCCCGGCACCGCCTTGGCCAGCATCCGCTTGGCCGCCCGGACACCGGCCATCCGGGCCAGCCGCACGCCGAGCCGGAGCAGCGCCTGCCGCAGCGGGGTGTCGGTCCGGGCGAACAGCTCGCCGGCCCGCTCCCGACCGGCGGCCACCCCGAGCGCCAGCCGGGCGCTCTCGGCGACCTTGTGCACCCGTTGCAGCACCAGCAGGTCGGTGGCCCGTTCGGACTGCGTCGGGTCCACCCCGTACGCGGCGGCGATGTGCAGCACCATGCGGGCCTGGGTCCAGGCCAGCACCCCGACGTCGATGATGGCGCCGGGCAGGCCGGCCGCGCCGGAGACCGCGCCCGAGAGCCGGGCCAGGTTGAGGAACTTGCGGATCACCCGCTGGGCCAGCTCGTCGCCGGCCACCTCGGGCCCGGCGGCGCGGGCCCGCTCGGCCCACCGGGCGGCCTCCGGGCCGAGCCGGCGGACCGCCTCCAGCGCGAGGTGCTCGGGCGCGTACTGCGGATCGTCGCGCATCCGGTCCCACAGGTTCGCTGGCAGCGCCGCCGGGCCGGCCGGATCGATGCCGTCGACCGGATCGTCGCCGCCGGCCGGGTCCGCGCCGCGGGTGGCACCGTCATCGGGCCGGGCGGTGTCGGTCACGCGGACCTCCTGAAGATGGGGTGGGTGCGTGCGGCCGGCGCCGCGCGGCCCCCGGTCGTCTCGGGGCCGCGCCGCGCCGCTACCGGCGGCGGTTGGTGAACCGGCCCGCAAGCTGGCGCAGCTTGGCCTGGTTTTCCGGCTTGGCCAGCTCCTGCCGGCCCCGCGCGACCATCCGCTGGCCACGCGGCGACTGCAGGAACGCGGTGAGCCGCTGGATAACCGACATCGTCGCTCCTCCTGTCCGTCCCCGGGCGGGGCGTTGCCGCCATCCTTACCCAAACCGCCCGCGCGCCAACCGGATGCCGCCGGCCCGGCCCGCGCCGGCCGCCCCCGGGCCCGGCCCGCGCCGGCCGCCGCCCGGCCCGCGCCGGCCGGCGGCCCGGGCGAGCCGGTACGGCGGAGACGCACATCACCACCCGCGCCGTTCGGGCACCGCGGGTCGGGGTGGTTGGCTGGGATGGACGAAGATGACGGCAGCGTTGTGCCATGGGGGCGTTTCGGCCGGCGCGAGCCGCCGCGTTGAGGAGGTCTGGACCGGTGCGTGATCCGCACGAGCTGTACGAACTTGCCGACGACCTGCCGGAGCTGGGTCAGCCGGTGCTGATCCAGGCGCTCACCGGGTTCGTGGACGCCGGGCACGCCAGCCGGCTGGCCCGGGAACACCTCACCTCGACCCTCGACGGACGGCTCGTCGCGACCTTCGACGTCGACCAGTTGATCGACTATCGCTCCCGGCGGCCACCCATGATCTTCGTGGAGGACCACTGGCAGAGCTACGAGGATCCCCGGCTGGAGCTGCGGGCCCTCACCGACTCCGGCGGCGTGGACTTCCTGCTGCTCACCGGCCCGGAGCCGGACAGCCAGTGGGAACGGTTCGTGGCGGCCGTGATCGCCCTGATCGAGCGGCTCGACGTGCGGCTGACCGTGGGGCTCAACTCGATCCCCATGGCGGTGCCGCACACCCGCCCCGGCGGGGTGACCGCACACGCCACCCGGCCGGACCTGCTCGTCGGGCACGAGCCGTGGTTGCAGCGGGTACAGGTGCCGGGCAGCGCCGGCCACCTGCTGGAATACCGGCTCGGTCAGCGCGGCCGGGACGCGCTCGGCTTCGCCGCGCACGTGCCGCACTACGTCGCCCAGACCGACTACCCGGCCGCGGCCGAGCTGCTGCTCGGCTCGGTGTCCGGCAGCACCGGGCTGCTGCTGCCAACCGACGCGCTGCGCGGCGCCGCGGAGGAGGTCCGGTCGGACATCGACCGGCAGATCGCCGAGACCGCCGAGGCGGCCACGCTGGTACGCGCGCTCGAGGAGCAGTACGACGCGTTCACCCGCGGCCGCACCGGCAGCAACCTGCTGGCCTCCCAGGGCGGCCCGCTGCCCACCGCCGACGAGCTCGGCGCGGAGCTGGAACGGTTCCTGGCCGAGCAGAACCGCGGCGAGAACCCGGGGAGCTGACATGCGCCTGGCCACCTGGAACGTGAACTCGGTAAAGGCACGCCTGCCCCGGCTGCTGGACTGGCTGGCCGGCACCGGCCCGGACGTGGTGTGCCTGCAGGAGACCAAGTGCCCAGACGGTTCCTTCCCGGCCGACGAGGTCGGCGAGCTGGGCTATGCGGTGGCCAGCCACAGCGACGGCCGGTGGAACGGGGTGGCCGTGCTGTCCCGGATCGGCCTCACCGACGTCGCCGTCGGGTTCCCCGGCGAGCCGGGTTTCCCCCAACCGGAGGCCCGGGCCATCGCGGCCACGTGCGCCGGGACGCGCGTCTGGTCGATCTACGTGCCGAACGGGCGGACCCCGGACTCGCCGCACTACCGCTACAAGCTGGACTGGTTCGCCGGGCTGCGCGACGCGCTCGCCACCGAGCTGGGCGGCGGCGCGCCGCTGGCCGTCTGCGGGGACTTCAACGTCGCGCCCACCGACGCGGACGTGTGGGACCCCAGCCTGTTCGCCGAGTCCACCCACGTCACCCCGGCCGAGCGGCAGGCCCTCGCCGACCTGCGCGACCTCGGCCTCGTGGACGTGGTGCCCACCCCCATGAAGGGGCCGCACCCCTACACCTACTGGGACTACCGGGCCGGGATGTTCCACCAGAACAAGGGCATGCGGATCGACCTCGTGTACGCCACCCCCTCGCTCGCCGACGGCGTGCGGTCGGCGTACGTCGATCGGGAGGCGCGGAAGGGCAAGGGCCCCTCGGACCATGCCCCCATCGTGATCGACGTGGAGCCGGCCGGCGCTGCGTAGGGTGGGATCCATGGCTGTGGTAAAGATCAACGCGATCGAGATCCCGCCGGGCGCCGGAACCGAGCTGGAACGGCGGTTCGCCGCCCGCCGGTCCGCCATGGTGGGCGTGCCCGGCTTCCTCGGCTTCGAGCTGCTGCGACCGGTGGCCGGCGAGAGCCGATACTTCGTCTACACGCGCTGGGAGACCGAGAAGGCCTACCGGGCCTGGGCGGCCGGCCCGGCCCGCGAGGCGCACGGCGGCGGGCGGGATGGCGGTGGGCAGCGCCCGGTGGCCAGCGGCGCGACGCTGCTGGAGTTCGAGGTGGTCCCGCTGACCGGCTGAGGGCGAGGGCGAGGGCGACGCCATGATCGTTGCCGGTTTTCGGTGTCGACCTGCCGGCGGCGCGCGCCGATCCCACGCAATGATCTTGAGCTTGCCCGGCTACAACCTGCGGGAGCCGATCAGCGAGGCGAACGCCACGACGTTGTCCGAGTAGCCGACGCTGCCGCCCAGCCAGTCGCCGCCGCAGGTGATCAGCCGGAGCTGCGGCCGGGTGAAGTCGCCGTAGACCCGCTGGGCGGGCAGCTTGCCCTTGTCGAAGTGCTCCACCGAGTTGACCTCGAAGAGCGCCACCGACCGGTCGGCGCGGGTCACCTCGATCCGCGCTCCGGGGCGGAGCCGGACCAGGTCGTGGAAGACCGACGGCCCGGTCTTGGTGTCGGCGTGCCCCACCATGATGGCCGGGCCGAACTGTCCCGGCGTCGGCCCACGGTCGTACCAGCCGATCTGGTTGTGGTTGGCCAGGTCGGGCACGGCCACGGAGCCGTCGGCCGCGAGCCCCACCCGCATGACCGGCGCCGCCACCTTGATCGATTTCACCACCACCCGCACCGGGCGGCTGGGCGCGAGCACCGGGAAGGATCGGGGCGGCGGCTTGCTACGGCCGCTGAGCCAGGCCCACGGGCCGCTCGCGGCCTGGCCGAGGCCGGCGCCGGTGGCGAACACGCCGAACAGCAGCAGCACCACCGCGGCCGGCCCGAACCACCGCCGCCGCGACCGGGGCCGGTCGTACCGGCGCATCGGCCGGTCGGGCCGGCGCGGTCGCAGCGCCGGGCGGTGGGTGTGGTGCAGCGTGGCCACGGCGCCGGGACCGGGTCAGTGGCGGACCGGCCGGCGGTCCGGGCCGCGATCGGCCCGGCCGTCGAGCCCGCGATCCGCCCGGCCGTCGGGACCGCGATCCGCCCGGCCGTCGGGACCGCGATCGGCCCGGCCGTCGAGCCCGCGATCCGCCCGGCCGTCGGGACCGCCTTCCGGCCGGCGGTCCGGTCCCCGATCCGCGAGGCGGCCGCGGCCGCCGTCGAGACGGAGCCCGACCACCGCGGGGCGCCGACGCAGGGCCAGCACACCGAACACGGCGCCCAGCACGAGCGCGGTCAGGCCGACCAGCAGGAGGCCGCCGCCGGGCCGCTCCCCCGCCGTGCCGCCGAATCCGGTGGCCGGCCCCCGGCTGGGTTGCCCGCCCGTCAGCACCATGAGGCTCGCGGTGGCGTCCGGGCCGCCCGGGCAGTTGAGCTTCACCCGGTACGTGCCGGCCCTGGTGTTCGCGGGCACCAGCGCGGCCGCGGTGAGCACGTTCTGCTGGGGCTGGACGGTCAGGGTGCCGAAGGCGCCGGATTCGACGGTGGCCGGCTGGGTGTTGTCCTGGCAACTGGCCCGGATGCCGACGAGATTGCCGGCCTGGACCGTGTCCGGGTTGAGCTGCACGAAGACGTCGGCCGCCAGAGCGGGCGCGGCCCCCGGCAGCACCCCGAGGACCCCCAGGACGAGGCCGAGCAGCACCGCGGGCCAGCCGGTCATGCGAAGCCGCGAGGACAGCATGGTCACCTCCAGGCAACGCGGGCCGGGTCGCCCCATCCACTCCGCCGTACCCGGAAATCTTCTCATCTCCGACGGGTGCGGCACAGCCGCTTGCCGGGCCGGGGCGTAGGCTCGCTCCTCGTCATGAGCGAGCGCAGCGAAGAGCCGACATGAGCTCCAACGACCGGACCGGCCCCGCCGCGACGCCCCAGGACCAGGCCGAGCACCGGGCCGAGGACCAGGCCGGGCA